>NZ_JBMVFA010000002.1:0-527263 GCF_049543595.1 Kitasatospora sp. NPDC094028
TGGAAGGAGGCGCTGAACCAGTTCTCACTCTTCTTCGAGGACCGGCTCAGCATCCGATAACCACAAGGCACTTACACGAGATCGCTTACACGCCCGAGTTTCGCGGGACCGAGGACTCCGGTGCCGAGTCCAGGTCTGTCCCGACCACCACACCCTGTTCGACTTCGGGTGCGGTGGTCGGGAGGCTGCGCGAGGCTCCTCGCGTAGCGGGGCGCCGCGGGGTGGCGGGGTCAGAGGGTGGTGGGGAGGTCGGTGCGGGAGGTGATGCCGAGTTTGGGGTAGGCCTTGTAGAGGTGGTGGGCGACGGTGCGGGGGCTCAGGTAGAGCTGGGCGGCGATGTCGCGGTTGGTGAGGCCTCGGGCGGCGAGGCGGGCGATCTGGAGTTCTTGTGGGGTGAGGGGGGTCTGCGGGGTCCGGGGGGACGTGGTGGTGGGGGTCGCGGGGGTGCCGGTGGCGGCGAGTTCGGTGCGGGCGCGGGTGGACCAGGGGTGGGCGGCGAGGCGGTCGAAGGTCTCCAGGGCGGCGGTGAGGTGGGGGCGGGCGTCGGTGCGGCGGCGGGTGCGGCGCAGCCACTCGCCGTAGAGGAGCGCCGTGCGGGCCTGTTCGAAGGGGCGGTTGGTGGCGGCGTGCAGGTCGAGGGCGGCGCGGTAGGCGGATTCGGCGAGTTCGTCGGGGCCGAGGAGGGCCTGGCAGCGGAGGCGGAGGGCCTCGGCCCAGGGACGGTCGGCGGCGGCGGTCCAGCGGGCGAAGCGTTCGTACGGTTCGGCCGCGCGGTCCGGGGTGCCTAGGCGGACGCAGGCCTCGACCAGGTCGGGGACGGCCCGGGTGGCGCTGACGTGGTGGCGGTGCGGGCCGGTGGTGAGGGTGTGCAGGCGGTCGGCGGCGGCGCCGGCGCGGCCCTGGCCGAGGTCGTCCAGGGCGAGGGCCCAGTGGGCCCAGGGGAGGCCGGCGGCGGGGGCGGCGGTCTGCGGGCCGGTGGTGGCCAGGGCGGTGCCGGCCAGGGACGCGGCGGAGGGTTCGGTGCGGCCGTCGAGGGCGGCCAGGTAGGCGAGCAGGGCGGTGAGTTGGCTGACCCACTGGTGCTGGCCGGTGTCGCGGGCGAGGGCGAGGGCCTCGGTGGCGGTGACTTCGGCGTCCTGGTGGCGGCCGTGGAAGAGTTCGGCCTCGGCGAGGAAGAACTGCAGGGTGGGCAGGACCCCGATGGTGCCCTTGGCCCGGGCTTCGGCGACGAGTTCGGCCGCGAGTTCGGCGGTCTCCTCGTCGCGGCCGAGGATGAGGGTGGCGCCGCAGAGCTGGACGAGGTCGACGGGGCTCTCGGCCCCGGCCCTGCGGGCGGCCTCGGCGGGTTCCCGGACGGCCGGGAGGGGCCCGGAGGGCCGTCCGAGGGCGGGCAGGACGGCCGCGGGCAGGTGGCGGGCGAGTGGGGCGAGCGGGTCGTCCGCGGACAGCGGGAGGGCGGCGAGCCGGTCCAGTACGGCGGCCACCGGCTGCTCCCCCGCGTACCAGGCCGCGTGGAAGGCCTGGAACAGCATCCGGGCGGCGTGCGCCGGTTCGATGTCCGCGGCGGCGGCGTCGAGCAGCAGGCGGTGGGCGGTCGGGTAGGAGCCGCGCCAGAAGTGGGCGGTGGCCCGTACCTGGTCGAGCAGGGCGTGAGCCAGTGCGTCGTCGGTGCGGGCGGCGGCTTCGTCGGCGAGCGCTTCGGCCCGGGCCAACTCGCCTTCCTCGGTGGCGGCTTCGGCGGCGAGGACGAGGCGCCGGGTGGCGCCGTCGTGGTCGGGGGTGAGTCGGGCGGCGCGCTCGTAGGCGGCGGCGCCGCCACGGCCGCCGCGGCGTTCGGCGTGGACGGCGGCTCGTTCCAGGGCGTCGGCCAGGTCACTGTCGGGGGCGGTGGCGGCCAGGGCGAGGTGCCAGGTGCGGCGGTCGCCGTCCGGCAGGGCCGCGGCGACGGCCCGGTGCGCGGCCAGCCGCTGGTGGTGCGGGGCGCGTTGGAGGACGGCGGCGCGCAGCAGCGGGTGCCGGAAGGCGAGCCCGCGCTCGGAGGTGACCGTGACGAGGCCGAACTTCTCGGCGGGAGCGAGGTGTTCGGCGTCGACGCCGAGGGTGGCGGCGGCGGGCAGGACGACGGCCAGCTCGCCGCTCTCCTCGACGGCGGCGACCAGCAGCAGGGTCTGGGTGGCCGCGGGCAGGCCGGTGACCTGGCCGTGGAAGGCGATCAGCAGCCGGCTGGTGAGCGGTAGCGCGCCGGGCCCGCCGGGCGGCTGCGAGCCGGCCGTGAACGCCGCCGCGGCGATGGGCAGTTCGGTGAGCGCGAGCGGGTTCCCGGCGGCCTCGGCGAGCAGTCCGTTCCGGACGGCGGCGGGCAGCTCGGCGCCGGCCCGGTCGGCCAGCAGCCGGGTGGCGTCGGCCTCGGACAGGGCGGCGACGTGCAGTTCGGGCAGGCCGAGCGGCCGGTCGGTCGCGGCTTCGGCGCTGGTGCCGGTGGCACCTCCGGTGCGGGCGGCGAGGAGCAGCACGACGCCCTCGGCCTGGAGGCGGCGGGCGGCCAGCAGCAGGGCGTCCAGGGAGGCGCCGTCCAGCCACTGAACGTCGTCGACCACGCACAACAGCGGCCGGTCGGAGGCGAGTTCGGCGAGCAGTCCGAGGGTGGCGAGGCCGACGAGGAGCCGGTCGGCGGGCGACGACGACTCCTCGGCCAGGCCGAACGCCCGCTCCAGGGCCCGCCGTTGCGGACCGGGGAGGGCGGCCAGCCGGTCCAGGCCGGGCGCGAGCAGCATGCTCAGCCCGGCGAAGGGCAGTTCGGCCTCGTACTCGACGCCGGCCGCCCGGATCACCCGGAACCCGTCCCCGGCGCGCGCGACCGCGCCGTCCAGCAGCGCGGTCTTGCCGATGCCGGGCTCGCCCCGGAGCAGCAGCACGCCGCTGCGCCCGTCCCGAGCCGCCGCCAACAGGCCGTCCAAGGCGGCCTGTTCGTCTTCCCTCCCGTACAGCATGCCCCGACCCTACCCAGCCGCCGCCCGAGTCCGGCTACGTACCGCCGTCCGCTACGTACGCACCCCCTGCGGATACGTGACGGATTCGCCCGCGCCGGCCCGTCCCTAACGTGGTGAGCACCGGGAAACGCCCCGGCCAACACCCCACCACGACATGGGAGTCGACCATGACCGAGCTGACCGCCACCGCCCTCCAGCAGCTCGCCGAGCGCTACCTCGCGGTCTGGAACGAGACCGACCCGGCCGCCCGCCGCAAGCTGGTCGACGAGGTGTGGGCCGAGGACGGCCGCTACACCGACCCGCTGGCCGCCGTCGCCGGCCGGGACGCGATCGACGGCCTGATCGGCGCGGCCCAGGCGCAGTTCCCGGGCCTGCGGTTCACCCTCGGGCCGGTGGACGCGCACCACGACATCGCCCGGTTCACCTGGAACCTCGGGCCGGCCGGCGCCGAGCCGGTGGTGATCGGCTTCGACGTGCTGACGGCCACGCCGGACGGCCGGATCGGCGCGGTGTACGGCTTCCTGGACCGCGTCCCGGGCGTCTGAGCCGCCGGTCCGCACGGTGGGGAGCGGGCGGCCGGCCCCCGTGCCGCGCCCGCTCCCCACCGGCCCGACAACCCCCTTGAGGAGAGCCCGAGATGAGCACCGTCCTCGAATGCGACAGAACACGGCCGGTCACGGACGAGCCCGCCCCCCGCGGCCTGCTGCCGGTGGTCCTGACCGCGACCTTCATGACCGCCCTCGACGTCTTCGTCGTCAACGTCGCCGTCCCGTCCGTCCAGGCGGACCTGGGCGCCGGCCCGGCCGCCGTCCAGTGGGTGGTCGCCGGTTTCGGCCTGGCGCTGGCCGCCGGGCTGGTCACCGCCGGCCGCCTGGGCGACCGGTACGGCCGCCGCCGGGTGTTCGGCCTCGGCCTGGCCCTGTTCACGCTGGCCTCCGCGGGCTGCGGCCTCGCCCCCACCGCGGCGGCGCTGGTCGGCGCCCGGGTGGCGCAGGGCCTGGCGGCGGCGTTGATGGGCCCGCAGGTGCTGGCGATGCTGCGGACGGCGTTCAGCGGCGCGGCGCAGGCGCGGGCGTTCGCCCGGTACGGGCTGACGATGGGGCTCGGCGCGGTGTTCGGCCAGTTGATCGGCGGGCTGCTGATCCGGGCGGACGTCCTCGGTCTGGGCTGGCGCAGCTGCTTCCTGATCAACCTTCCGGTCGGCCTGGCCGCCCTGGGGCTGGTCCGCCGCTGCCTGCCGGAGTCCCGCGCGCCGCACCGGCCGGGGCTGGATCCGGTCGGCGTGCTGCTGGTGTCCGGTGCGCTGACCGGCCTGGTGCTGCCGTTGATCCAGGGCCCGGCGCTGGGCTGGCCGCTGTGGACGTGGTGCTGCCTGGGCGGCTCGCTCGCCCTGCTGGCCGGTTTCGCCGCCCACCAGCACCGCGCCACCCGGGCCGGCGGCTCGCCGCTGGTCGACACCCGGCTGTTCCGGAGCCGGGCCTTCGGCACCGGCCTGCTGGCCCAGTTCGCCTTCGTGCTCGGCCAGGGCTCGTTCTTCCTGGTGCTCGCCCTGCACCTGCAGTTCGGCCGGGGCCTGGACGCGCTCGGCGCCGGGCTGGTGTTCACCGCGATCGGGCTCGGCTACCTGCTGACCTCCCACGCCACCCACCGGGTCACCGCCCGGTTCGGCGGCCCCCGGACGATCGCCGCCGGCGGGCTGCTGATGGCCGCCGGGCTGGTGCTGCTCGCGCTCGCGGCGTACGGGGTGCCGGCCGGGAGCGTGTGGTGGCTGGCGCCCGGACTGTTCGTGGACGGCGTCGGCATGGGCCTGGTGATCGCCCCGGTGACGGCGGCGGCGCTGGCGGCCGCCGAGCCGCGGCTGGCCGGTTCGGCGGCGGGGGTGGTGTCGACGGTGCAGCAGGTCGGCGGGGCGCTGGGGGTCGCGCTGATCGGGCTGGTCTACTACGGCGCCGGCACGCCGACCGCCGCCTTCGGGCGCAGCGTGCTGGCGCTGGCGGTGCTGGAGCTGGTGCTGGTGGGCGTGGTGCTGCCGGGTGCGGTGTCGCGGCGCTCGGTGTCGCGGCGCTCGGTGCCGCGGGGTTAGAAGCCGCGGGGTTAGGTTCCGCGGGGTGCGGTGTCACGGCGCCAGGTGTCACGGGATGCGGTGCCGACGTACCGGACTGGGCTGCTGCCGCGCCGTCACGGCACGCCCCGTCAGCACTGATAGGCGGCAGGGACCGGCCCGGACCGGCCCGGACCGGCCCGGACCGGCCCGGACCGGCGCCGGTCGGCAGCGGGCGAACCGACGGGCGGGGCCCCGAAGTACACCCGCCCGTTCCCCTCCGTCCCCCCGATCGGGTTGGATGGTCGGATGAGCGAGGAGAAGAGCGCCGTACCGGCGTGGGAGCAGCGGTTCAGGGCCGCGCGGGTGTCACTGCCGGACTGGGCGGAGGACGCCCCCGACCGGGCGCTGTACGTGTCCAACGCGACCGGCACCTACGAGGTCTACGCCTGGGACCGCGCCACCGGCGCCCACCGCCGGGTCACCGACCGGCCGAACGGCACCACCGACGCCGAGCTGTCCCCGGACGGCCGGTGGATCTGGTGGTTCGACGACCAGGACGGCGACGAGTTCGGCGTGTGGCGCCGGCAGCCGTTCGCGGGCGGCCCCGACGAGGAGGCCGTGCCCGGCCTCGCCGCCTCCTACTCGGCCGGTCTGGCGCTCGGCCGCGACGGCACGGTCGTCGTCGGCCGCTCCACCGACGAGGACGGCACCACCCTGCACCTGCGCCGCGCCGGCGCCGCCGAGCCGGTCGAGATCTACCGGCACGAGGAGTACGGCGGGGTCGCCGACCTCAGCCACGACGGCACCCTGCTCGCCCTCGACCACACCGAGCACGGCGACGCCATGCACTCCGCGCTCCGGGTCTACCGGCTCACCGCGGACAGCGTCGAGACCGTCGCCGAGCTGGACGAGGTCACCGGCCGGGACGAGCCTCGCGGCGTCGCCTGCCTCGGCTTCGCCCCGGTCGAGGGCGACACCCGGATGCTGGTCGCGCACCAGCGCACCGGCCGCTGGGAGCCGATGATCTGGGACGTCGCCACCGGCGCCGAGACCGCGCTACTGCTGCGCGACGAGCAGGGCCGCGAACTGCCCGGCGACGTCTCCGCGCAGTGGCGGCCGGGCGCCGCGGAGCTGCTGGTCGAGCACGAGTACGAGGCGCGCAGCGAGCTGTTCTCGTACACGCTCGCGGACGGCCGGCTGACCCGCCTGGACACCCCGCGCGGCACCGTGGGCGGTGCCACCCCGCGCCCGGACGGCACCGTCGAGTACCTGTGGTCCTCGGCCGCCGAGCCGTCCGCCGTCCGCTCCACCACCGGGACGGTCGTGCTGCGGGCGCCCGGCCCGGTGCCGCCGGGCTCCGTCCCGGTCGAGGACGTCTGGGTCGACGGGCCCGGCGGGCGGGTGCACGCCCTGGTGCAGCGGCCGGCCGCCGGACCGGGCCCGTACCCGACCGTGTTCGAGATCCACGGCGGCCCGACCCACCACGACAGCGACTCCTTCGCCGCCGGCCCGGCCGCCTGGCTGGACCACGGCTTCGCCGTCGTCCGGGTCAACTACCGCGGCTCGACCGGCTACGGCCAGGCCTGGACGGACGCGCTGCGCGAGCGGGTCGGCCTGATCGAGCTGGAGGACATCGCCGCCGTCCGCGCGTGGGCGGTGGAGAGCGGCCTCGCCGACCCGCGGCGGCTGGTGCTCTCCGGCGGCAGCTGGGGCGGCTACCTGACCCTGCTCGGCCTCGGCGTGCAGCCGGAGGACTGGGCGCTCGGCGTCGCCGCCGTGCCCGTCGCCGACTACCACACCGCCTACGCCGACGAGATGGAGGCGCTCAAGTCGCTGGACCGCACGCTCTTCGGCGGCACGCCGGAGGAGGTGCCGGAGCGCTTCTCGGCCTCCTCGCCGCTGACGTACGTCGAGCGGGTGCGGGTGCCGGTCTACATCAGCGCGGGGGTCAACGACCCGCGCTGCCCGATCCGGCAGATCGAGAACTACGTCGAGCGGCTGGAGCAGCTCGGCAAGCCGCACGAGGTGTACCGCTACGACGCCGGGCACGGCTCGCTGGTGGTCGAGGAGCGGATCCGGCAGCTGCGGCTGGAGATCGACTTCGTCCGGCGGCACCTGGACGCGGCGGACGGCGGCAGCGGTGCCGGCGGGGAGACGACGTGAGGCGGGGACTGATCCTCGCCGGCGCGGCGGTGGCCGGGGCCCTGGTGCTCACCGGCTGCGCGGGCCGGCACGGGGCGGCGGCCGCCTGCCCGCCCCCGCCGGCGCCGCTCGGGTCGGCCGGGCCGGGTGCCGCCAGTGCGTCGCCCCCGGCGGCTCCGGCCCAGCCCGCGCCGGCCACGACGGCGACCGCGACCGCGACCGCGAAGCCCGGTGCGGCGGCCACGCCGACGAAGGCGGCCGCGGCCGGGACGGGCGCCGTGCGGCCGGCCGTGTACCCGGGAGGCGCCGCCTCGGCGGCCGCCGAGGCGGCGCTGCCGGCCAAGGGCGGATCGAAGGGGTCCGGCGACGGCAAGGGCTCCTCGGGCTCGCACGGCTCCGGTACCAAGGGGTCGAAGCCCGGGCGGACGGTCCACCACCACATCGACCACTACGACTCGGACGACGAGGGCCGCGGCCACTGCCACGGCGAGCCGGTGGTCACCGTCCCGCCGACCCCGGCCCCGGGGGCGACCAGCCCGACCGCACCGGCACTCGCGCACACACCGAGGCCGACTGCGCCGACGACGCCGGCCAGGCCCGCACTGCCGGGCGCGCCCGGCGGCCCGGCGACGGTGCCGGCGGCGCCCGCCAAGCCCACGCGCTAGCGAAGCGCCGCGGCCCAGCCCGCGCCAGCGAAGCGGCACGGCCCCGCGTGGCGGTGCGGAGGTCAGGTCAGGACCGGGTCCAGCCCGAGGGCCCGGTCCTGCTCCGCCTCCGCCTCGCGGCGCACCAGGCGGAACCACATGAAGACGACGAACCCGGCGAAGACGAACCACTCCAGGGTGTAGCCGAGGTTCTGGAACGCGCGCAGGGTGAGCCCGTCCCCGCCCTGCGGCTGGACGGTCGGCACCGTGGTCAGCCCGGCGGGCACCTCGTCGGCGGCGACCCAGCCGTCGTACCAGCCGTCGTACTCCAGCACGTTGAGCAGCGATGCCCGGTTGATCATGCCGAGTTGGCCGGGCGGCAGCCCGCCCGCGACGGCGCCGTTGCTGCCGACCGACTCGTTGGCCTGCAGCCGGCCGGTCACGGTCACCGGGCCGCTCGGCGGGGCGGCGGGGGCGGCACCGGCCGCGGGTGCCCCGGGGGCCCAGCCGCGGACGACGGCGACGGCGTGGCCGTCCGCGGTGCGCAGCGGGGTCAGCACGTAGTAGCCCTGCTTGCCGTCCAACACCCGGTTGGGCACGAGGAGTTGGTGCTCCCCGTCGTAGCTGCCGGCCACCGTCACGGGCTTGCCCACGGTCTCGGTGGTCACTTCCGGGGTGGCCTGGCCGAGCAGCGAGTCGATCGGTCTGGCCTCACCCGAAGCGGTGACGGCCTGCTTGTTCTTCTCGTGCGCGGAGGCCCGGTCCTCGAACCGGCCGAGCTGCCAGGAGCCCAGCCAGACGCACACCGCCACGGCCGCCACGGCCAGCGCGGTGCCGCTCAGCCAGCGGGGAGTGAGGAGGAACCGGTACACACCCCCACGGTAACCACTCTTCACACCCTTCCCGACCACAGGGGTCCCGCCGGGAGGGGCGGCCGGCGCCGGCGGAGCCGCCGCCGGGGGCCGCGGCGCACCGCCGCGGTCGGCCCGGGGGTGCCTCAGCCCGCCGCCGGTGAGCCCGGCTGTGCCGGGGCGGTGGTGCCCGCCGCCTGGACGCCGCCCCGGTAGACGGTGCCGCCCGTGCAGCCGAGCGGGACGGTGGTCGTGGCCGCCGCGGGGCTGCCGGGCGCCGGGGTGTGGGCGATGGTGACGGTGGCCGGTCCGCCGGTGGGGCCGGCGGTGGGGGTGGCGGTGGGGCTGGGCGCGCCGGTGGGTCCGGTGGTCGGGGTGGTGGTCGGCTGCGGGTTGGCGGTGGGTGCGACGGAGGCGCCGGCCGCCGGGGCGGCCGAGGCGGCGGGTGCCTGCTCCTGGGAGGCGCCGGCGGCCTGGTTGGGGCGGGCCGACCCGGCGGCGCCGGTGTTCCCGGTGCCGGTGCCGGTCCCGCCGGTGGTGCCGGAGCCGCCGCCCGTCCCGGTGGTGCCGCAGCTCTGGTCGGGGATCCACGCGAAGGGCACCCGGTAGCCGGCCTGCGGGGCCAGGACGGGTGGTTCGGTGTCCATCGCGGGCAGGCCGTCCGCCGGGTCGCCGGGGCTGTGGTCGACGATCCGGACGCGGCTGCGGTCGACCCCGGAGACGGCGGTGACGGAGACCGCGCCGGGCCCGCCGAGGCGGCACGTGCTCGCGGAGACGTTGTAGACGGTGAACGAGCCGTACACCCGCCCGGCGGCGTCGGCGGTGCCGACCTGTGCGGTGCCCTGGCCGAGGTCGGCGCGGGAGCACAGCGGGACGAGGACGGAGTTGCTGGCCCCGGCCGGCGCCGGGGCGGAGCCGTCCGGGCGGGCCGTGCCGGCGTCGGCGCTGGGCGAGGCGACGGCGGTGCCGGACGCCGAGGCGGAGGAGCCCCAGCCGTCCGGGCCCGTGTGCGGGGCGGTGGAGCCGCCGGTGGTGCCGGTGGCACTGCCGGTGGCGGCGGAGGTCGAGGCCTTGGCGGAGTCCCCGGGGCCGCCGGAGAGCCCGAGGTGTTCACCGTCGTGCAGCGCGGGCAGGACGACCGCGACGGCCAGGGCGAGCGCGGCGGCGCCGGTCCAGGCGCCGCGCCGGGCCGCCCGCCGCCGGGGGACGGCCCGCTGGATGCGGGGCAGTCCGCCGGGGACGGGTTGGATGCCGGCGACGGCGTGGTGCATCAGCGCGCGGACGGCCCGCTCGTCCGCGGACAGCCCCCCGCCGGACAGCCCCCCGCCGGACAACTCGCCCACGGAGGGCCCCCCGCCGGACAGCTGCCCGAGCGACGGCCCGTCCGCCGGGAGTCCGGCGCCCGGCAGCTCCGCGCCGTCAGCCATGGCCGGCCTCCATCTGGGCCCGCAGCGCGGCGAGCCCGCGCGAGCCGTAGGCCTTCACCGATCCGAGCGAGATGCCCAGGGTCTCGGCGACCTGCGCCTCCGTCATGTCCACGAAGTAACGCAGCACCAGAACCTCCCGCTGACGGCGTTGCAGACCACGCAGCGCGGCCTTCAACTGGTCGCGCTCCAGCGCATCGTAGGCGCCTTCTTCTGCACTGGCCATGTCAGGCATGGGCTTCTGCAGCAGCCTCAGGCCGAGGATCCGGCGGCGCAGCGTGGAGCGGGACAGGTTGACGACGGTCTGCCGCAGGTAGGCCAGGGTCTTCTCGGGCTCGCGCACCCGGCGGCGGGCGGCGTGCACCCGGATGAACGCCTCCTGCACGACGTCCTCGCAGGTCGAGAGGTCGTCCAGGAGCAGCGCGGCGAGGCGCAGCAGGGATCTGTAGTGCGCCTGGTAGGTCTCGGTCAGCAGGTCCTCGCTGGTACCCGCGTCGGTACCGGCGCCGGAGTCCGCCGCACCGGGTGCGACCGCGGTCATCTGGCTTTCTTCCGGCCTACTCGCAGGCCACTGGACGCGCGAGGGGAACGTCACCGCGGTCGTCGCCGAGATGCCCGCCCCTGCCCCCACCATCACGTTCGCCACGCCCGTTGGACACTCGATCCCCTGTCATGGTTGCCCAGCCCGAGGGACATTCTTCCGCATCGGCGGAAGTGCCCTCCAGGGAATTCGAGAGGGTTTCCGGACAGATTGTGGGGGGAGACCGTACGGACGCTAGACAGGTTGCAGCTCGCGGGCCACCAGTTCGGCGATCTGGAGCAGGTTGAGCGCGGCGCCCTTGCGCAGGTTGTCGCCGCAGAGGAACAGGTCGAGGGCCTCCGGCTCGTCCAGGGCGCGGCGCACCCGCCCGACCCACACCGGGTCCGTCCCGACCACGTCGTTCGGCGTGGGGAACTCGCCGGCCGCCGGGTCGTCGTAGAGGACGACGCCGGGGGCGTCCCGCAGGATCTCCTGCGCGTGCTCCTGGGTGACCTCGCGTTCGAACCGCGCGTGCACGGCCAGCGCGTGGGTGCGGACGACCGGCACGCGCACGCAGGTCGCGGAGACCCGCAGCGCGGGCAGGCTGAGGATCTTGCGCGACTCGTCCCGGATGCCGAGCTCCTCGGAGGACCAGCCGCCCTCCCGCAGCGACCCGGACCAGGGCACCGCGTTGTACACGAGCGGGGCCGCGAACGGCCCGTGGTCGGCGATCACCGCGCGCAGGTCGCCGGTCTTGCGGCCGGCCGTCGTGCCCGTGACCAGCGCGGTCTGCCCGCGCAGCGCCGTCTCGCCGGCCCGGCCCTCGCCGGTGGCGGCCTGGTAGGAGGCGACGACCAGCTGTGCCAGCCCGTACTCGGCGTGCAGCGCCCAGAGGGCGGCGATCATCGCGAGGGTGGTGCTCGCCGGGCTGGCGACGATGCCGCGCGGGCGGATCCGCACCGCGGCGGCGTTGACCTCGGGGACGACCAGCGGCACGTCCTCGGCGGCCCGGAAGGCGGCCGAGTCGTCGACCACCACGACGCCCTTGGCCGCCGCGATCGGCGCCCACTGGGCGGAGACCGGCTCGGGCACGGCGAACACGGCGACGTCGACGCCGGCGAACGCCTCCTCCGTCAGCGGGACGACCTCGACGGCCTCCCCGCGCACGACCGCCGTACGGCCGGCCGAGCGCGGAGAGGCGATCAGGCGGATCTCGCCCCACACGTCCTGACGGAGCGCGAGCAGACCGAGCAGCACCTCACCGACCGCGCCGGTGGCGCCGACGACGGCGAGGTTCGGCCGCCGGGTCATCGCCCGCGGCCCCCGGCCGCCCGGCGGCTCATCGGCCGGTGCCGCCGTAGACGACGGCCTCGTCGCTCTCGCTGTCCAGGCCGAAGGCGCTGTGCACGGCGCGGACCGCCTCCGGCACGTCGTCGGCGCGGGTGACCACCGAGATGCGGATCTCCGAGGTGGAGATCAGCTCGATATTGACGCCCGCGGCGGACAGCGCCTCGAAGAAGGTCGCCGTGACACCCGGGTTGGAGCGCATGCCCGCGCCGACCAGCGAGATCTTGCCGATCGCGTCGTCGTAGCGCAGCGACTCGTAGCCGATGCCCTCCTTGACCCGGCCGAGCGCGTCGATGGCCTTCTGGCCCTCGGTCTTGGGCAGGGTGAAGGAGATGTCGGTCAGACCGGTCGACGCGGCGGAGACGTTCTGCACCACCATGTCGATGTTGACCTCGGCGTCGGCGATGGCACGGAAGATGCGCGCCGCCTCGCCGGGCTTGTCGGGCACACCGACGACGGTGACCTTCGCCTCGGAGGTGTCGTGGGCGACTCCGGAGATGATGGCCTGCTCCATCTCGCCCCCTTCGGGCTTGTTCGGGTTGTCGTTGCTGACGATCGTCCCGGGAAGACCCGAGAAGGACGAGCGTACGTGAATCGGGATGTTGTAGCGACGGGCGTACTCAACACACCGATCGAGCAGCACCTTGGAACCCGACGAGGCCAGCTCCAGCATGTCCTCGTAGGCGATCCAGTCGATCTTGCGGGCCTTCTTCACCACGCGCGGGTCGGCGGTGAACACGCCGTCCACGTCGGTGTAGATCTCGCAGACCTCGGCCTTGAGCGCGGCCGCCAGCGCGACCGCGGTGGTGTCCGAACCGCCGCGGCCCAGCGTGGTGATGTCCTTGCTGGACTGCGACACGCCCTGGAAGCCGGCCACGATCGCGATGTTGCCCTCGTCCAGGGCGGTGCGGATGCGACCCGGCGTCACGTCGATGATGCGCGCCTTGTTGTGGACGGAGTCCGTGATGACACCGGCCTGGCTGCCCGTGAAGGACTGCGCCTCGTGCCCCAGGGATTTGATCGCCATGGCCAGCAGTGCCATGGAGATGCGCTCTCCAGCGGTCAGCAGCATGTCGAACTCACGGCCGGCAGGGAGCGGTGACACCTGCTCCGCGAGTTCGATGAGCTCGTCCGTCGTGTCGCCCATCGCGGACACCACGACGACGACCTCATGGCCGGCCTTCTTGGCGTCAACGATTCGACGGGCCACGCGCTTGATGCCTTCGGCATCCGCAACGGATGAGCCGCCGTACTTCTGCACGACAAGGCCCACGTGCGCTCCTCGACTAGGTCGTTTCCGGGGGCGCCAGGCCCCCGCACCCCACCGGGTGGAGGGGGGTGTGCGGTCCGCGTCAGTCTACCGAGCGGTCCTGCCCCGACCGGGGCTTTCCATATGATGAGACGGGCGTTTCAGCACGTGGGCGGCGGTGCGGGGGCCCGCACCGGCAGGTCTGCGGGGAATCCGGCACCGCTCCGAAGAATCGGCGCCGGGGAGGACGGGGCCCCGGCCGGATTTCCCTTCCGGGCGGACCGCTGAGGCGTGCATCACAATTCCGCCCGGCCCGGCCCGGCCGCCACGACCCGCCACGACCCGCCGCGACCCGCCGCCGCGCGGACCGTTCAGCGCCCGAGACCCAGCTCGGCCGCCATCAGGTCGCCGGCCTGCTGCTCCAGCTGCTCGTCGGTGAGCCCGTCGTCGTCGGTGTCCGCACCGTCCGGCACCGCACCGATCGGGCTGTCCAGCCGGACGTGCGCGATCAGCGACTGCAGCGCCCGCAGCACCGCCGAGCAGGTCGTGCCCCAGTTCGACAGGTACGAGAACTGCCACCACCACAGCGCCTCGCTGACCCGGCCCTCGCGGTAGTGCGTCAGGCCGTGCTGCAGCTCGCCGACCACCCCGGCCAGGTCGTCCGAGATCCGGAAGGCGTTCGGCTTCTCCGGCGGACCGTACGGGTCGAAGACCTCGTGGTAGACGTCGATCGGCGCCAGCAGCGCGGCCAGACGCTCGCGCAGCTGCTCGCCGTCCGGCTCCGGCCCGGCGTCGGGCTCGAAGCGGTCGTCCGGGACGACGTCCTCGATGGCGCCCAGCCGGCCGCCCGCCAGCAGCAGCTGCGAGACCTCCAGGAGCAGCAGCGAGACCGCGCTGCCCGGCTCGTCGCCCTTGGCGACCTCGGTGACGGCGAGTACGAAGCTCTCCACCGAGTCGGCGATCTGGACGGCGAAGTCGTCCGGCTCCGAGCCGTGGCCGTGGGTGTGCGGGGCCGCTCCGGTGTGCGGGGCGTGGGGCTGCTGGTTGGGGGTCCGGTCAGACATCGAGCAGTCGTCTCCCTTCGAAGGCGCGGCCGAGGGTGACCTCGTCCGCGTACTCCAGATCCCCGCCGACGGGCAGACCGCTCGCCAGACGGGTCACCTTCAGGCCCATCGGCTTGCAGAGCCGGGCCAGGTAGGTGGCGGTCGCCTCCCCCTCCAGGTTGGGGTCGGTGGCCAGGATCAGCTCGGTGACCGTGCCGTCCGCGAGGCGCGCGAGCAGCTCGCGGATGCGCAGGTCGTCCGGGCCGACGCCCTCGATGGGGCTGATCGCGCCGCCCAGCACGTGGTAGCGGCCGCGGAACTCGCGGGTGCGCTCGATGGCGACGACATCCTTGGGCTCCTCGACCACGCAGATGACGCCGAGGTCGCGGCGCGGGTCCAGGCAGACCCGGCAGTGCTCGGCCTCCGCGACGTTGCCGCAGACCGCGCAGAAGCGGACCTTGTCCTTGACCTCCAGCAGCGCGTGCGCGAGGCGGCGCACGTCGGTCGGGTCGGCCTGCAGCACGTGGAACGCGATCCGCTGGGCGCTCTTGGGCCCGACGCCGGGCAGCCTGCCCAGTTCGTCGATCAGGTCCTGAACCACGCCCTCGTACAACGTCGCGCCTTCCCTCGTGCTCGGATGGTCCGTGTGCTCCGGTGCCATCATCCAACGAATCGGGCGCCGGACACACCGCCCGACGCCCGACTCCCACATAAATCACATGGGTCCATCGCCTGAACTTCCGACCATCGGACCCGTTCCGCCGGCCACCAGCCGGCGGGCAGCGCCTTCGGCCGGAAGAGCGGAGGTCAGAAGGGCAGACCGGGGATGCCGCCACCCATGCCCTGGGTCAGCGGGCCCATCCGCTCCGCCTGCATCTTCTGCGCGGCCTGGTTGGCGTCCCGCACGGCCGCCAGGACCAGGTCGGCCAGCGTCTCGGTGTCCTCCGGGTCGACGGCCGCGGGAGCGATGGTCAGCGCCACCAGCTCACCGGAACCGGTGACCGTGGCCTCGACCAGGCCACCGCCCGCCGAACCCTTCACCTTCGCCTCGGCCAGCTCCTGCTGCGCCTGGGCGAGGGCCTGCTGCATCTTCTGCGCCTGCTTCATCAACTGCTGCATGTTGGGCTGGCCACCACCGGGGAACACGGCTCACTCCTTGCTGTCACACGGTCGTTCTCTCGTCACCGCCGAGCCTACGGGCTCGGCGGTGACTACGGTCCCCGTCCGGTCCCCGTCCAGCGCTCGGCTCCGCGCTCGGCCGGTGCTCGGCCCGGTTCCCGCCCGGTGCTCGGCCCGGTTCCCGCCCGGTTCCCGCTCAGTTCCCGCGGTGGTGGATCTCCTCCAGGACGGTGGCACCCAGCTCGCGGATGATCAGCTCCTGGCCGGAGAACGCCTCCTCGGTGAGGTCCGGGTCGTCCTCCTCCGGGATGTCGTCCTCCGGAGCCACCGCCGGCGGCGCCGCGACGGGCGGCGGCGGGGGCGTGCGCGGCACCGGGGCGGGCGCCGGAGCCTGGGCCTGCGGCCGGGGCGCCGACTGGACCGGGGCCGCGGGGGCCTGCGGCTGGACGGGTGCCGGTGCGGGCACCGGCGCGGGCGCGGCCATCGGCGGCGCGGCGGCCGCCGGACGGGCCGGAGCCCCCCAGCCACCACCACCGGCCGGGGCGGCGCTCTGGGCCGCGCCCGCGCCCGCGCCACCGGACGGGTCGACGATGCACTCGATCCGCCAGTCCACGCCCAGCGCGTCCGTCAGCGCCTGGCGCAGCACGTCGTCGCTGTTGCTGCCGACGAAGCTGTCCCGGGCGCCCGCGTTGATGAACGACACCTGCAGCACGCTGCCGTCGAAGCCCGCCACCTGGCCGTTCTGGCTGAGCAGGATCCAGGTGAAGCGGCGGCGGTTCTTCACCGCCTCCAGGATCTGCGGCCACAGCTGGCGGACCTGCGCGGCGCCCTGCTGCGCGGAGGCCGAGGGCTGGCCGCCGGGGGCGGCGGCGGGGACCGGCGCCGGGGCCGGCGCGGGCGGCGGGGTGTGGACGGGGGCCGGCTGCTGCGGCGGGGCCTGGGCGGCCGGGGGTGCGGCGGGGGCCGCCGCCGGAGCGCCGCCGGCGGGCGGGAAGCTGCGCGGGATCGGCCAGGCGCCCGGCGCCGGGCCGGCGGGGGCTGCGGGGGCCGCAGGGGCCGCAGGTGGTGCGGCCTCCGGCATCGCCACGGGCGCGGGGGCGGGGGCGGGGGCGGGGGCGGCCATGGGGGCGGGAGCGGGCGCGGGAGCCGCGGCCGGCACCTCCACGGGTGCGGCCATCGGCACGGGCGCGGCCGGCATCCCCATCACGGGCGCGGCGAAGCCACCCGCCGTCGCCCGCCGCTCCAGCTTGTCCAGGCGCGCCTGCAGCGACAGCTCGTCGCTGTACGCGCCCGGCAGCATCACCCGGGCGCAGATCAGCTCCAGCTGCAGCCGGGGAGCCGCGTTGCCGCGCATCTCCGTCAGCCCGGTGTTGACGATGTCGGCGGCCCGGCTCAGCTCGGCCGCGCCGAAGCCGTCCGCCTGGGCCTGCATCACGGCGATCCGGTCGGCCGGCGCGTCGATCAGCCCCTTCTCCCCCGCCTCCGGAACGGTGGCGAGGATCACCAGGTCGCGCAGCCGCTCCAGCAGGTCGGTGACGAAGCGGCGCGGATCGTGCCCGCCCTCGACCACCCGGTCGATCACCTGGAACACCGTCGCCCCGTCCTGCGCGGCGAAGGCGTCCACCACCTCGTCCAGCAGCGCGGAGTCGGTGTACCCGAGCAGTGCCGTCGCCATCGTGTAGGTGACGCCCTCGTCCCCGGCACCGGCCAGCAGCTGGTCCATGACCGACATCGAGTCACGCACCGAGCCCGCGCCGGCCCGCACCACCAGCGGGAACACCGGGTCCTCGACCTGGATGCCCTCCCGCCCGCAGACCTCCGCCAGGTAGTCGCGCAGCGTGCCGGGCGGGACCAGCCGGAACGGGTAGTGGTGCGTCCGGGACCGGATCGTCCCGATCACCTTCTCCGGCTCGGTGGTCGCGAAGATGAACTTGAGGTGCTCCGGCGGCTCCTCCACCACCTTGAGCAGCGCGTTGAACCCGGCCGAGGTCACCATGTGCGCCTCGTCCAGGATGAAGATCTTGTACCGGCTGTGCACCGGCGCGAAGAACGCCCGCTCGCGCAGCTCGCGCGCGTCGTCCACACCACCGTGCGAGGCGGCGTCGATCTCGATCACGTCGATCGAGCCGGGCCCGCCCGTCGCCAGGTCCCGGCAGGACTGGCACTCCCCGCAGGGCGTCGGCGTCGGGCCCTGCTCACAGTTCAGGCAGCGGGCCAGGATGCGCGCGCTCGTCGTCTTGCCACAGCCGCGCGGCCCGCTGAACAGGTACGCGTGGTTGACCCTGTTGTTGCGCAGGGCCTGCTGGAGCGGAGCGGTCACGTGCTCCTGCCCGATGACCTCCGCGAAGGTCTCGGGGCGGTAGCGGCGGTACAGGGCTAGGGACACACCCCCGACGATATCGGGACGGACCGACAAACGCGTCGCCCCTCGTCCCGCCCACCCACTCCCGGGAACGCAAAGACCCCCCGTGCACCCGCCAGAGCCCTCCTACCCTTGCTGCCTTCCGGCCCTGGGGGGGTTCAGAGAGATGACGCCACACGAGGGGCTGACCCCCACACTACCGGATTCCCGCCCCGACGATCCACAGGCCACCCCCGCCCCCTCACCTCGGGATAGCTGGTCGCGAGCACCCCGAAACATGTACTAAGCTCTCCCACGGAGGATTCGCCTAGAGGCCTAGGGCGCACGCTTGGAAAGCGTGTTGGGGGCAACCCCTCACGAGTTCGAATCTCGTATCCTCCGCCTTCGCCCGCCAGGGCAAGCGAGGGCCCCGACCGCTCAGCGGTCGGGGCCCTCGGCGTTGTGTGGTCTCAGTTTTGGTCTCAGTTGTGATCTGGCCCCCACGGGCCTCGCACCGCCAAGATCCGCAGGACTCACCCCCAGGCTCTCGCCCGCGCCGTCCACCGCTACTCGAACGATGACGCAGCAAGGCAGGCCCACCTAAGGTCGAAGCGCGATCCAGAGCGCTGCCATGGTGCCCGTCGATCGTCTGATCGGGCAGCGACTCACTCGGTTAACCCTGACGTGTAGGAGCAGTATCGTCGGACGGCAGTGGTTCTGAGGGGGGCTCATGCGACTGGTAGCTGCCTATACCCCGTTAGGGCTCTACGCAGCCTGGCGGCGGCGGGGAGTACGGCGGGGCGAGCGCGCTGTAGCCGCCATGGACAACGCGCTGCGGACACTCGGAATACAGGCTCAGACAACCGAGACCGCCGGCTTTCTACGGGCGCACCATCGCGCCCGGCTCCGCAGCGGCCCGGCCATGGTGCTCGGCTCGGTACTGTCTCTGATTCTTCTGGGACTTCTAGGAGCCCACGGGCCTGGTTGGATCGGCCGCCCGGGTCAGTCAGCAACGCCCAGCACATTCCAGTTGCTCGTCGACGCCCTCTGCCTCGTCCCCGAGATCGTCTCCTTGTGGTTCGTAGACAGGTTCGATGGGCAGAGCTTCCGCCTTGTTCACATCATTGTGCGAGCCGTCAGCGCATGCGGCGATGCATACAACGCACCAGCTATACGGCGCGCGGTATGCCTGCGCACCGTGGAAGTGAGGTGCCGGAAGGTTGGCTTCGAGCTACAGATGATCCACGCGCGCGACGGCGCACGTTCTCGCTTCTCTCCCCGTAACCGCGAAGTACGCAAGCACGCGTCGCGCGTACGCAAGCGTCTCTTCCAGTTGGAGTCCGAGCTGGATGCCAATCCGAAGGAGGCGCTGCGCAGTCTTGCCGAGGCGCTTGCCATCGTGGCTGAGAACTACAGCGCGGGGAACACCCGCAGTCTCCTTCCTGCAAGCGAACTCCCAGCGGAGTCCAACCTGCTGCAGGACGAGCGCCTTCGCGTCATCGGGGCAGTAACAAGCGCCGCAGCCGCCGTGTGGTGGATCAGTGCGCACCTTTCCGGCGTGGCGCAGGCGTTCAGCATCGCGATGGCCCCGGCCTTGGCCTTCGTACTCTTCTTTGGCATCGACCGAGGGTTGTCGCTCTTCACTCGCCTCAAGTCGGGGTCCGATCAACCCGCCGCCTCAAGCCCGAGCACCTCGCCAGAGACCGCTACTGAGGAAACATCAGCCGAAACCCGCTCTCCGGCCACGTAGAGCCAGCCTGCCTGGGGATCTTGTGGGCCCCGACCATGTAACCGGGGCCCTGCGTAGGGTCGTGGCGCTAGAGGACATCTCATTTGGACGGCCGAGTAGGCTCCGCGGGTGACGATCGTGGAGCGGCTGGTGCCGGATGAGTTGTGGGAGCTGTTCCAGTTGGTGGTGCCAGCTGCGCCGACACGTCCGCAGGGCGGTGGTCGGCGACGGCATGGGGATCGAGAGGTGCTGGCGGCGATCGTGTTCGTCGCGACATCGGGCTGCACCTGGGCCCAGCTGCCACCGTGCTTCGGGCCGTCCGGCCCGACGGCCCACCGGCGCTTCACCGAGTGGAGCAAGGCCAGGGTGTGGGCCAAGCTCCACCGGGTCCTCCTGGACGAGCTCGGCGCCAGGGGTGAGCTGGACTGGTCCCGCTGTGCGGTCGACTCGGTCAACATGCGGGCCCTGAAAAGGGGGAGCTGACGGGTCCGAATCCTGTCGATCGGGGCAAGTACGGCTCGAAGATCCACTTGCTCACCGAACGTACCGGTTTACCCCTGTCGCTCGCGATCTCGGGCGCCAACGTCCACGACAGCCAGGCCCTGATCCCGCTCGCCGAAGCCATCCCGCCGATCCGCTCCAGGCGCGGCCCGCGTCGACGCAGGCCCGGAAAGCTGCACGGCGACAAGGCCTACGACCACCGCTTCATCCGCACCTACCTGAGACGACGCCAGATCACCGCCCGCATCGCCCGCCGAGGCGTCGAGTCCTCCACGCGCCTTGGCCTGCACCGCTGGGTGATCGAGAGGACCGTGGCCTGGCTGAACGGCTTCCGCCGACTTCACCGCCGCTACGAACGCAAGGCCGACCACTTCGCGGCATTCGCCAGCATCGCCGCAGCCGTGATCTGCCACCGGCAACTCGTCAAGTGCGATAACTTCAAAGCTGTCAGCACATGATTGGCCGCCGCCCAGAGGCACCTTCAGGAGGCCGCATCCTGAGCTGGGCACTGCCAGTCGGCCGCGTCGATCGCATGGCCCGCCATGTCAGCGAGGTGGAAGCACTGGCCGTTGGCCCACACCGTCACCGAATCCGGCCGATGCACGACCTGGAAGGGCTCATCCCCACGCTGCGTCCCTGACCAGGAACCGTCCGCCGTCTGTGAGTGGGTGACAACGACGCAGGTCTGCTGCCGCTGGAGCTGGTAGGTGTCCGCCCAGGGCTCCACGGTCAGCTCCAGCGGCGCTTCACCGTCGTTCGTGATCAGCAACCGCGCGGTTCCCCCGGCGAACATCCAGCACTTCTCCTTACCTCTGCGGGCGATCTTTCAGGGCGAGCACCGTCCACAGCCGCACCTGGCCTGATCCTCACACACGAGATCAGGTTCGCCAGCGCTGTCCCCTTTCATCGGCCACTGCAGACCTTCCAAATGAGATGACTTCTAAGCCCAGGAAGAGCGCTGCCAGCGCATTGGCAGCCCCTGGCTACAAGAGTTCACCTGTGATCCGGACCCAGGTCAGACCGCCGGAAGCCGGAGCAAGTTGTGGGGTAAGTCATCCTTACCCCAGCCCGCTCCTGACGGAGCAAGTTGTCGCATAGGACGGTCCTACCGCCCGCCACACGCATCTGCCCTCGCCCAGGGGTGCGAGGGAAACCCCGGGGCCAAGGCCAGCGGGGAGGTCGCGAAGGTGCTGCGTTGCCAGGCCCGCAGGCCCAGAACTCAGCTCTCGTGCTCGGCGGCGATCCCTAGCACGCCGTTCGGCGACCACTCGTGCTCCAGGATCGAGTAGGTGATCGAGTCGCGCCAGGCGCCATGGACGAAGACGTGGTCGCGAATCCGCCCGTCCTCGGTCATACCGGCCCGCAACAGGGTGCGCGCCGATGCCTCGTTGAGCGGTGAGCGGGCCGCCCAGATGCGGTGCAGGCCCAGGGTGTTGAAGCCGAGGGCGCACAGCAGGTGAACGGTTTCCGTGCCGAGACCCTTGCCCCACTCGGCCGGGTGGAGGGCGAAGCCGATGGTGGCGGCCTGCTGCGGCTCGGTGGCTAGACGCGCGTAGCCGATCAGCCGGTGCTCGTCGAGCCGGGTGATGGCGAGGCAGTACTCGGTTCGCGGGATGGCGTTCGCGGAGGCGATGGAGCGGGCGGTGATCGCCTGAACCTGCTCGCGGGTGCGGGGTTCGAAGCTGAGGTGCCGGGTGGCCTCGGGGTCGCCGTAGATGGCCAGGAGGTCGTCGGTGTCCTCGGGTTCGACTTCGCGCAGGGCCAGGCGGGGGCCGGCCAGGTGGACTAGGGTCATGGCTGCGGAGCCTATCCGTGGGGTCACCGGACGAGGACCGAGGTCGGGGTGGCGGTGAAGGCCTCGATCTCCTCGCGCAGGTCGGCCGCCGCACCGACGCCGCGGCGACCGTCGCCGTGCAGGGCGGCGTGGACGCGCTGGGCGCTGCTGACGATGCCGAAGTTCCGCTGCTCAATGGGGAGGTCGAGCACCGAGCGGACGGCCTCGGCAGCTCCCTCGACCTCGCCTCGGGCGACGCGGGCGAGGGCGAGGTCGGTCTGGGCGCCGGCCTCGTCACCGAAGGCCCACTCGTCTTCGGAGGCGTCGCGGTAGGCGGAGGTCTCCTTCACCCGGTCGAACAGCTCGACGTAAAACTCCTCCCGCGCCTCGCCGAGTTGTCGATGACCGCCATGCGCAGAGACGAGACGGGGAAGGCAGCAGGGCACCGCCGGTAGCGTGGATCAGAGGTCCCTTGGCTTCGCGTAAGTCGCCGCGCCTAACGAGGCCCAGCGCTTCGCCCGGGCTATCGCAGTCCTGCTACCTACGCGGGACCTGCGGCGACCTCCGCCCTCATTCCTGGGTTAACCCCGCCAGCGGCAGTGATCATCGCTACGGTGAAACCCGCAAGGTTTGATCCTCGGTACCGGGTCTTGTAGGGGATGTCATGGGCAAACGTCGCGGCTTCTTCGCGGAGATGAACTACCAGGCGCAGCAGGCGGAGAAGCGCCGACGCCAGGAGCAGGCCGCTGCCCATCGCGCTCATCTTGCAGCGCAGCGCCAAGCCGAACAAGCCATGAGGGCATACGAACGCGCGCAGGTGGCGGCGGCAAGAGCCTCTGCCGCCGAGAAGAAGGCCGCGGAGCGTGAGGCTGCGCGACTCCATGTGGAGTCCAGGCTCGCCGAAGTCGAGTCCATGAACACCGATCTGGCCAGCGATCTTGCCGACATCGACAGTCTGCTCGCGTGGACTCTGGGCATAGACGACTTTGTCGATCTCGAATCATTGAAGATCTCGAAGGTCGAGCATCCTCCGTTCAATCCTCGTGGCCTGGCTGTCCCTGCGCCCAAGGTTACAGAGCCGCACTACGCGCCTGAGCCCGTGTATCAGGAGCCGACTGCACCCAGCGGACTCTCAGCCATGCTTGGCGGCAAAAAACGGCACCACCAGGCCATCGAGAAAGCTCGAGCCGCCTTTGAAAACGCGCATGGCTACTGGGAGCGCACCAGGCATGCTGCCCACAACAGATACCTCAAGGAAATGGCCCACCGCGAGAAGTTGGAAGCCAAGCGCGTGGCGGAACTGTCTGCCGCCGAGGAGAAATACAAGCAGGAATGCGAAAAGCGCGAGGCTGAGGCGTCGGCTCACAACGCCAAGGT
Organism: Kitasatospora sp. NPDC094028; assembly: GCF_049543595.1. Taxonomy (NCBI): domain Bacteria; kingdom Bacillati; phylum Actinomycetota; class Actinomycetes; order Kitasatosporales; family Streptomycetaceae; genus Kitasatospora; species Kitasatospora sp. NPDC094028. Next base: position 23,096 of record NZ_JBMVFA010000002.1, read on the forward strand.
CAGCAAGCTCATCAACGACCTTGCCTTTGATGTCGAATCCGCCATCCAGGAGTACGTCGGCATCGTCCTCTCCAACTCGATCTACCCCGAGGTCTTCCCAGTCGAGCACGATCACGCATTCAATCTCGCATCCCGCGAACTCGCGCTTACAGTCAGCGTCCCAGAGCCTTCAACCATGCCCTCAGTGAAGGGGTACCGATACGTGAAGACGAAGGACGAGATTGCCTCAACTGACCTGCCCATTCGCGAAAAAAAGGAGCGGTACGCGAACGCTGTCTGGCAGGTCGCAGTTCGCAGTCTGCATGAAGTCTTCGAAGGTGACCGCGCCGGCAAAGTGCATTCGATCGCGCTGACGGTCGGCGTCGATGCAATCGACCCCGCCACTGGCCGACCAACCGCCGTTCCTCTTGTCATCGTCGCCGCAGACCGCGAGACCTTAAACACCTTCGATCTGGCCAAAGTGGTCCCGCAGGCCACATTGCAGCACCTAGGTGCCGCACTGTCGAAGTCGCCATTCGACCTAGTCCCGGCAAACACCAGTCGCGGCATCCGCGTTCGAGGGCAGTGACAATGCGATTCAACCCACCGCCAGGGTGGCCTGCACCGCCCGAAGGCTGGACTCCCCCGCCAGGATGGAAGCCCGACCCGGCCTGGCCGACCCCACCACTTGGCTGGCAGCTCTTCGTGCCCGACGACGAGTCCAAATCGCACGACGACGTTGACGGGTCCGCGACCAGGCCAACTACCGAGACTTCCCCGGTCCCGGCACAAAGGTCACCGGCAACTAGGCCAGACCAGACATCTGCCAACCCGCCGACTCCGCCACCGTTCCGTGGAGTCGACCCCGCGCCGCTGTTGGCCCGAATCGCCGATCTCGAAACGGCGCTCGCCGCCACACAAAGTGGCGCCGACGTGATCGATCTCAGCGACCAGCGCGCCTTGCAGGACCTTGGCATCTACCGCTACCACCATCCTCTGGAGAACGCGGCGGCCTACAAAGACCGGCTGCGCAGTCTCGAAGGCCAGATCGACGACGTCATCAAGAGCAGCCGCGCGATCCTCGCCGCCGACATGTTCACCTTCGACGGATCTCTAGCCCGAGGACGGAAACTTGTCGGCGATCTGTCCAAGCTGATGCTGCGGGCCTACAACGCCGAGGCCGACAACTGCGTGCGTTCGTTGAGGTCAGGGAACGTACGCACCGCACAGAGGCGGCTGGAGTCGGCGGTCACGGCGATCGAGAGGCTCGGGGCAATCGTGGAGATGCGGATCAATCCCGAGTATCACGCTCTGCGAGTCACTGAACTCGAGTTGACTGCCGACTTCCAGATGAAGGTGCAGGAAGAGCGCGAACACGCCCGCCAGGAGCGCCAGCTTCTTCGCGAACAGCGCCAGGCTGAACGTGAGTTGGCTACCGAGAAGGAGCGGCTTGAGAAGGAACGAGCGCACTACATAAGCGTCCTTGCGTCCCTCCGCGCCAAGGGCGACGACACCGCTGCCACCGAACTCTCCAGCCGCCTTGCTGACATCGAAAAAGCCATCGCGGCCAACGACTACCGCATCGCGAACATCCGCGCTGGCTACGTATATGTCATCTCCAACATCGGCGCCTTCGGTCCGAACGTCGTCAAGATCGGCATGACCCGTCGCCTCGATCCGATGGACCGCGTCCGGGAACTCGGCGACGCTTCCGTGCCGTTCCGGTACGACGTCCATGCCCTGTTCTTCTCCGAGGACGCTGTGGCGTTGGAGTCCGAACTCCATCGGGCGTTCGCCGATCGACGCGTCAACTTCGTCAACGCGCGACGCGAGTTCTTCTTCACCACACCGTCCGAGGTCCGATCACTATTGGCAGACAGGGTGGGCGGCTTGCTTGAGTTCACGGAGGAACCCGCGGCTCTCGAGTACTTTCAGAGCCGCAACCGCTGGCCGCAGCAGAGCTGAATGTGGTTCACGGTTCCGAATCCGAGTTCATGCGATCCAACCGGGGCTGTCGTACGACAACCTTTACGACAACCCCGGCGGACTACGACGGAACTTCTCACCCTCCTACGGCAGACGCACCTGCGCGTCGCCCAGATAGCGGGCCCTCTTGAGCGGCCTGAAGAATGGAAGGCCGGTGGTTCGAGTCCTCCATACGGAGCTGACCAGCGGTTGAGCGACGCTCCCGCAGTCTCATCCGCTGCCGTCCGGCACCGTCCGAATCGTCACGTCCCTGATCCCGCTGCGCACGTACTCCGGTTGCAGTTTTGGTTGCGTTCACCCCCATCCAGCGACGTTCAGGGCCAGCAGGTGAGGCCGCTCCGCCCCAGGTCAGGAGGCCTGCGGCCGCTCACGGACAGCCGGACGGACAGTTGGAAAGCGTGTTGGGAGCAACCCCTCACGAGTTCGAATCTCGTATCCTCCGCCTTCGTCGTTCGGTCAGCGGGCCGCTGCCACCTGTTCCGGTGCGGACGGCAGGGCCTTGAGGCGGCTGACCGGGGAGAGCGTCAGGCCGATGACGACAGCGGCGGAGCCTGCGGCGGCCACGGTCAGGGCCCCTCGGGCGCCGAGTTGGCCGGTGAGCAGGCCGGCGGAGAGACCGCCCAGGGCGCCGCCGCCGAACAGCAGTGTGCGGAACGCAGCGGTCATCCTGCCCATCATCGATTGCGGCGTCGCGGCCTGGCGGAGGCTGACGATGACGACCCCGGCCACTCCGAGGCCCAGGTAGGTGGTGAAGAAGGAGAGGACGAACATCCCGATCATCACCGGTCGTGGCCCTGCGGCGGCGGGGATCAGGGACGGGCCGAGCAAGAGGGCGGACTGGGCGACCAGGTAGACCCGGCCGAGCGGGAACCGGGCGATGACCTTCCGCGAGATCAGCGCGCCGATCAGGCCTCCGACGGAGGCGGTCGCGAAGACGGCGCCGAGGGTCGTCGAGCCGAGGTGGAGGTCGTGGGTGCCGTAGAGAAGGAACATCGTCCACACCGTGATCATCGAGAAGTTGCAGCAGCATCCGATCAGCGCGAGGGCCCGCAGCACTCCGTCGTGCAGGACCCAGCCGAGGCCGTCCTTGAGTTCGCGCCACAGGTGTCGCTCGACGCCCGGTTCGGGGCGCGGCTCAGGTGTGCTGATGAGCAGGAGTGAGACGACGGACACCGCGTAGGAGCAGGCGTCGACGACCAGGGCCACCGGGGCGCTGAGCGCGGACACCAGGACCCCGGCCAGTCCCGGTCCGGCCACGTCGGCTGCGGAGGAGCTGGCGCCCATCTTGGCGCTGGCCTCGACGTAGTGCTCGGGACTCTTCACCAGCACCGGCACGTACGACATCCAGCTCACGTCGAACACCACCGATGCGATTCCGGCCGCGCAGGCAATCACCATCAGCACGGGCAGGTTGAGCGCGTGGCACCAGTACAGCACCGGTATCAGGCCGAGCAGGAGCAGCCGGACCAGGTTGGCGCCGAGCATGACCGGCCGCCGCCGATGCCGGTCCGCCCAGACACCGATCACCAGGGCGAGTCCGAGGTAGGGGACGAGTTGTAGGAAGCGCAGCAGCCCGACCTGTTCGTCGCTCGCGCCGAACGCGCCGATGGCGGTCAGCGGGAGCGCGAGGTTGGTCACCTGGGTGCCGAGCAGGGAGATCGTCTCGCCCAACCAGAACCGGAGGAAGTCGCCGTTGTGCCAGAGGCTTTGGTGCGGTGCGACCGTGGCGTCGGGTGTGGTCGAGGTCTGCGTCACCGGGTTCCCCTCGCCAGTTCGGCGACCGCACCGGCCACCGCATCGACCTCGTCCTCGGTGTTGTAGTAGTGCGGCGACAGGCGCAGGCACCACTCCACGTCCTTGTCGGCGAAGTCGTACTGGGCGAACTCCCGATAGCTGAGCGCGGAGTTGATGCCGCGCGCGTCCATCGCCGCCTTGAACGGCTCCGCCTCCCACCCCTCGATCGCGAACGTGACCAGCGCGGCCGGGGCCGGCCCCCGGTCCAGCGTCCGGACGCCGGGTACGGCGGCGAGTTGCTCGCGCAGCTGTCCGGCCAGGGCCGGGGTGCGCCGGGCGATCGGTTCGAGGCCCACCCGCAGCGCGTAGCGGACGGCGGCGGCGCAGCCGAGCACGGTGGCGTACGGGAACTCCCATTCCTCGAACCGGGCCGCGTTGGCGACCGGACGGTAGTAGCCGGGGGCGACCCAGCGCGCGCCGTGCATGTCGATGTGCAGCGGCTCGTACCCGGCGGCGAGCGCCCGGTCGGAGACGTAGAGGAAGCCCGAACCGCGCGGCCCGCGCAGGAACTTGCGGCAGGTGGCGGTGAGCAGGTCGCAGCCGATCTCCTCGACGTCGACGGGGTACTGGCCGACCGACTGGCAGGCATCGACCAGGTACAGCAGGTCGAGCTCGCGGCAGTGCCGGCCGATCTCGGCGACCGGCTGCACCAGGCCGGAGTTGGTGGGCACGTGCGTGACGGCGACCAGGCGCGGGCGGTGGGCGCGCATCAGCGCGGCCATGGCGTCGACGTCGACGCCGCTGCCGTCCGGGTGGTCGGGGGCGTGCACGATCCGGACGCCGTGGCGTTTGCGCAGGGAGAGGAAGGCGATCTGGTTGGAGATGAAGTCGTTGCGGGTGGTGAGGATGACGTCTCCGGGGCGGAAGTCGATCGCGGAGAGGGCCTTGGTGTAGGCGTGGGTCGCGCTCGCGGCGAAGGCGATGTTGTCCGGGCGGGTGCCGAGGAGTTCGGCGAGCGAGGCGTGGAAGTCGGCGACCTCGGTGGCCCGGGCGACGGAGGCCTCGTACCCGCCGATGGCCGCTTCCAGGTGGAGGTGGTCGAGCATCGCCTGGAGTACCGGACGCGGCATCAACCCGGCGCCGGCGTTGTTGAAGTGGATCACCGCCTCGCAGCCGGGGGTGTCGGCCCGGAGGGCGGTGAGGTCCAGGAGCGGTTCCGCACTGCGGCTGAAAGCGCTATTCTCATTCTTCATGTATGACGGTAGCAGTACCGAGGCTCTGGTGGCGATCCTCCGGAACGAGATCGCCCGGCTCGCCCCGGCCGATCGCCTGCCCAGCAGCCGCGATCTGATCGCACGTCACGGAGTCGGGCCGGTCACCGTCTCCCGGGCCATCGCACTCCTCGCCGCCGAGGGGGCGGTCGTCACCCGACCGGGGAGCGGAACCTACGTCGCCGCCCGGCGGCCGCCGGCCGCCGGTGCCGAACCGGACACCTCCTGGCAGGCGGTCGCCCTGGCCGGCCGCCAGCCACTCCCGGAACCCTCCGCCGAGCAGTCCGGCACACCGGCGGTCGGCACCATCGCGCTGTCCGGCGGCTACCTGCACGAGAGCCTCCAGCCCACCCGGCTGCTCGGCGGTGCCCTCGCCCGGGCCGCCCGCCGCCCGGACGCCTGGCACCGCGCCCCGGCGGCCGGTCTGTCGACACTGCGCACGATCTTCGCCCGACAGGTGGGCGGCGACGTGAGCCCCGAGGACGTCCTGGTGACCGGCGGCGGACAGGGGGCGCTGTCCATGCTGTTCCGCGCCATCGCGGCGCCCGGCAACCCGGTCCTGGTCGAATCGCCCACCTACCCCGGCGCGCTCGCCGCCGCGCGCTCCGCCGGACTCCGACCGGTGCCCGTACCGATCGACGACCAGGGCCTGCGCCCCGACCTGCTCGCCGACGCCTTCGCCATGACCGGCGCCCGGCTGCTCTACTGTCAGCCCACCTTCCACAACCCGACCGGCACCGTCCTCTCCCCCGAACGACGCCGACAGATCGTCGACGTCGCGCGTGCTGCCGGAGCCTTCGTGATCGAGGACGACTTCGCCCGCCATCTCGGCCACGGCCGCCCGGTACCGCGCCCGCTGATCGCCGACGACCGCGACGGCACGGTCATCCACCTCACCTCGCTGACCAAACCCGCCTCCCCCAGCCTGCGGATCGGCGCCGTCATCGCCCGGGGCCTGGTCATGCAGCGCCTGCTCGGCATGCGACGGGTCGACGACTTCTTCATCGCCCGCCCCCTCCAGGAAGCCGCGGTCGAACTGCTCAGCACCCCCGCGTGGGACCGCCACCTGCGCAACCTGGCCACCGCGCTGCGCCACCGCTGCACCGTCCTGGCCGACGCCCTGGTCCGCGAACTCCCCGATTGGACGATCACTCACGTCCCGCAGGGCGGCCTGCACCTCTGGCTGCGGCTTCCCCCCGGTCTCACGGAGGCGGCCGTCACGGACACGGCCCCGGCACATCGGGTCACCGTCAACCTCGGCCACCAGTACTTCCCGGCCGAGCCGCCCGCCGCCCACCTCCGCCTCGGCTTCGCCGGCACAGCCGAACCCGCCGACCTCGCCGAAGCCGCCGCCCGCCTCGCCATCGTGGCCTGACGCCCCGCGCCGACACCCGGCTGACTCCGCGACCACTTCGACGATCCCACGCGTGGTCTCAGTTCTGGTCTCATTCACCCCCGTCCGGCCGGGTTCAGCGCCTGTCCGCCGGTTCACTCCGCCGCAACGCAGGACGGGCTGTGACCATGGCGAGACGGCACGACTACGCCTTGTCGAGGTACGTGAGGACGGCGCGAACGCGGCGGTTGGTGTCGTCGTCGTCGAGGATGCCGAGCTTGCCGAACATCGAGGTGGTGTACTTGCCCACGGCGCTCTCGCTGAGGAAGAGGCGCCGGCCGATCGCCTGGTTGGACAGGCCCTCGGCCATGAGCCCCAACACGGCGGACTCGCGTTCGGTGAGCCGGTCCAACCCCCTGCTCGGGGAACTGGTGGACAGAAGCCTCGCGATGACTGCCGGGTCCATGGCGGTGCCTCCGCCCGCGACGCGTTCCAGCGCGTCGATGAACTGGTCGGCGTCGAAGACGCTCTCCTTGAGCAGGTAACCGATCCCGCCGGAGCCATCGGCCAGCAACTCCCGGGCGTAGAGCTGCTCGACATGCTGGGAGAGGATGAGGATCGGCAATCCCGGCATTTCGCGGCGGGCGGTGAGGGCAGCCCGCAGGCCCTCGTCCGACTGGTTCGGCGGCATCCGGACGTCGATGACGGATACGTCGGGGCGTACGCTGCGCAGCGCGTCGAGCGTCTCGGGGCCCGTGCTCGCGGTGGCGACCACCTTGTGACCGCAGGCCTCGATCAGGCGGACCAGGCCGTCGCGCAGGAGGTAGAGGTCTTCGGCTACAAGGATTCGCATGGCATCATCATGACCGCCTGGGTCGGGCCGCCGGGCGGGCTGGTGATCTCCAGGGTGCCGTCGAAGACGCTGAGACGGCGACGCAGACCGGCGAGTCCGCCGTGAGGGCGGACTTCCGCCCCGCCTCGGCCGTCGTCCCGGACCTCGACGACGAGGCCGGTCCCACTGCGCAGGAGGGAAACCCGCGCCCGGGTCGCCCGTGCGTGCTTGGCCGCATTGGTCAGCAGCTCGGCAACGCCGAAGTAGACGGCGGCCTCGATCGGCGGGTCCAGACGCAGCGGCGCGTCCGCGTCGACGGCCACATCGAGGGGGATGTCCATGGCGAGGGCGCGGACGGCGTCGACGAGCCCACGCTCGCTCAGCACCGGCGGGGCGACGCCCCGGATCAGCTCCCGGAGTTCGGACAGCGAGGCCGCGGCGCCGGCCTGGGCGTCACGCATCAGCGCTCTGGCCCGGTCAGGGTCGGTGTCCATCAGCTTCTGGGCGGTCGCCAGGGACAACCCGAGCCCGACCAGACGAGCCTGCGCCCCGTCGTGCAGGTCCCGCTCGATCCGGCGGATCTCGGCGGCCTGGGCGACCGTCACGTCCGCCAGCTGCGCGGTCAGTTCCTCCACCCTGTCCGCAAGAGCCATCGCGGGCGAGGGACGCAGGAAGCGGACGGCCACCGGCTCGACCAACCGCCAGGCGTACGGTGCAGAGGCGACTGCCACGACCACGGCAACCGCCCCGACCAAGCGCGCAGCGTGCTCCGGCCGCACCAGCCCGAGCACCGCCACCGCGGCGCCGCCCGGCGGCAGGGACGCGACCGCGCCTGCGGTGAGCGGCGCGATCGCGGTGAACCGCAGGTCACGCCAGTTCGCGGGGTCACGCCAGCGGACCCGCCACCTCTGGTCCATGAGGGCGTCCCGTCGGGTGCGCTCGTAGGAGAACCCGTTCCACCAGTAGCCGGTGGACATCCGCGTCACCGGCCCGGCCTGCCGGTATCCGGCGGGGACCACGGTCCCGGTCCAGCGGGTGACCAGGAAACGGATGACCTGACAGACCGGACGGGCGAGGGCGAGCGTGCCCACGACCACGAGCAGCAGTGGTGCGAGCCACGACCACGGATTCCCTGCTCCCCACCGGATCCCCAGCGCCACCGCGCCGCCCCATACCGCCGGGATCAGCAGGCAGACGGCCGCCACCACGCACGCCCGCCCGAACCCCACCCCGGCGCGTGCCACCCACGCACCCGACTGCTTCATCTCTCGATCCCCCGCACCGGTCCGAGGCTCCCACTGTGGCCGTCCAAAGCCTGCAGCAGCACGGGTCCGGTCGGGAGTGGGTCCAGCCCCACCCACCCGTACGGCCAGACCCATACCGCGCCGATCGGGCGCTTCGTAGCGTTGACATCACAACGACACGGAGGAGAAAGATCATGGTGGAGATCACCGCAGCTGCGTCGGCGGGCCTTCGCACATCCCCCGCCCGGGAGGCCTTCGACGACGTCAAGAAGTACATCACCCTCTTCGGTGTCGTCAGCACGATCGTCCTCGGGACGGTAGCCGTGATGGCCTTCACCCACCACCATGTGACCTCGTTCATGTGGGTCCGCGGTGGCATCCTGCTCGCGATCACCCCGCTACTCCACCGGTACGTCACCGAGGCGTCGGAGGGCTCCTACCGGGCCTTCGACCGCGTGCGCACGCTGGCCACGATCATGCCGATCGCCCTCATCGGCGTCGACCTGATCCCCGGTCTCTGCCCCTCCTGGTACGCCGTCCTGCAGGGCTTGTCCGCCCTGGCACTGGTCGCCGTCGCCTTCATCACCCGCGGTGCCGCCCTGAGCGCCGTGTTCCCCAGGAGGTGACGCCCCAGGATGAGCTCTTCCTCCCTGACAGCCGGGGCCCTGGTGGGTTCCGGCCGTCGGTCGTTCGCCGGCCGCGACCGGGAGCACGTCCCGGATGCTGCCGATCGTGTTCCGCCGGTGCTGGTCCCGACCACCGAGATCGCGGAGGCCGAGGCCGACGGGACTGGCATTTGTGCCTGGCCGGCGCCGAATACGGACCGCTCCGCAGGGCCGCTTCCGAGTACTGGCCGCACGGCGTGCTGCCGATCCTGGACTGGGGCTGCGGCATGTATGCCGCCGTGGACTGCCTCGACCCCGCAGCGCCCGTTCTGCTCTTCGAGCCGAACGCCGGGCCCGAAGACCGGGCCGACGCATGGTTTCTCGACTCGCCGTCCCTGGTGCGGTGGCTGAGTTCCTGGCTGGAAGGAACCGGCTGGTGGGAGGAAGAGGTCATGATGACCGAGGACGTGCAGGAACCCATGCCCTGGCCCGATGCCTCACAGCGTCTCGCGGCGAACGGCTGAGCGAGGCACGCGGCATGTTGACCAGTACCGAGGATCGAGAGAGCACAGGGACCCAGTGACGACAAGCAAGCTGCGGCTGTTCGCGGACTACTTCCAGCTCCACGTGATGGACGAGAACGCCGAAGATGATCTGGGTGACGCCTGGACCGCCGATGCGGTATCGGACGCCCTCGCGGTCTCGGAGCAGACGCTCGGCATCGGCACCGAGGTCAACACATTCGTCGACGTGACGGTCGAGCTTCTGGACCACCCGCCGGGCGACGCCGGCGAAGCCTTCGACCACGTGGTCGAGGCAAGCGTCGAGGTGCCCTCCGGTCGCATCGCAATCCTGGGATGCACCGACTACCTACCGGATGCCGCGCGGTTCGACGTCCCCAAGGGCTTCGTGCGCATCCGCGCGTCGCGCTCGAACCTGGCCAACGTCCGACAGCCGGGCGAAGACGGACCCAAGGCACCAGAAGACACCGAGCAGGTTCACCTCCAGGTCTGGCCCGCTCCCCACAACTCTCCGGTCGTGATCAAGCGATGGACGCCGGCCAACTGACCCGCTGCAGGGTTGCAGTTCTGGGGTCCTCTGTCATCCGGCGGCCTCCACCAGTGCAGCCACTATGTCCCGGATCCATCACCGTCCGGAGCACCGACGGCTACCTGTGGAACCGCATCCGCGGCCACGACGGCGACTGGACCGCCTGGGACCGCATCCCCGGCCCCAGCTGAGCCGGCGGGGTGGGGGTCAGGGCAGGGGCTTGGTGAGGCAGACCGTGTCGTCGGTCCCGAGGTGCGGGGCCGGGCGGTAGCCCTCGGCGGTGTAGAGGGCGATGTTGCGTTCGCTGCGGGCGCCGGTGAAGAGGACGGCCCGGGTGCAGGCCGGGTCGGCGGCGGACTCGGCGGTGCGGAGCAGCCAGCGGCCGAGGCCGTGGCCGCGGAGGTCGGGGGCGACGCAGAGTCGGCCCAGGTGCCAGTCGGTTCCGGTGCGGCGGGCCCGGGCCATGCCCAGGAGGCGGCCGTCCCGCCAGAGGCCGGTGGTGTGCCAGGTCGCGAGCCAGTCGCGGATCTGCTGCGGCGACTCGTGCAGGGCGGGGACGTCCAGGGTGTCGTTCGCGAGGGCCTCGTCCACCCAGCAGCAGCGCTGGAGGACGGTGGCCTCGGGCGCGTCGTCGGGGGTGAGCGGCCGGACGTACGAGCCGGCCAGCGGGCCGGGCTCGGTCCCGGGGCGTTCGCGTTCGCGCAGGGGGCGCAGGGCGTGGGCCACCCGCACCAGTTCGTCGAGCATTCCGTGGGCCGCTCCGTCGAGGGCCGGGGTGGGGCGGACCCGGCCGCCCTCCACGGTGTCGGCGAGGCGGATCGCCACCGTGGCGGCCAGCGGGACCAGGCGCAGCGCGGTCGCGATCTGCTTGGCGTGCTGGACGGCCCGGGTGCCGGCCGAGGTGTTGCCGTAGCCGACGAAGCCGATCGGCTTCCAGGCCCACTCCCGGTGGAGGTAGTCCAGCGCGTTCTTCAGCGTCGCCGGCATCCCGTGGTTGTACTCGGGGGTCACGACGACGAAGCCGTCCGCGGCGTCCGCGATCGCGCTCCACCGCCGGGTGTGCTCGTTCCGGTACGCGCCCGCCGCCGGGTGGTCCTCCTCGTCGAGGAACGGGAGGCCGAGGTCGCCGAGGGCGACGGGCACGAGTTCGACGCCGAGTTCGCCGGCCCGGGGGGCGAGGGCTCCGGTCAGCCACTCCCCCACGGCGGGGCCGAGGGCGCCGGGGCGGTTGCTGCAGACGAGGACGAGGACGCGCAGGCTCTTCGTTGACATGGAAATGAAATTAGCCGGTAGATTGATGACATGTCAACGAAATGGCTGAGCCCCGACGAGGAGCGCGCGTGGCGCGCCTTCCGCCGCACCGTGGCCGCCGTCCAGGCCGGTACGGTGCGGGACCTGGCCGAGGTCGGCCTCTCCGAGCCCGACTACGAGGTGCTGAGCACCCTGTCCGAGCGCCCCGGCCGCACCAGCACCCTCCACGAGCAGGCCGCGAAGATGGACTGGTCGCGCAGCCGCCTCTCCCGGCACGCCACCCGGATGGAGGAGCGCGGCCTGCTGCGGCGCGAACCGGACCCGGCGGACGGTCGGGGCTGCCTGCTCGTCCTCACCGAGCACGGCTTCGACACGCTGGCCGCCGCCGCCCCGGCGCACGTCGCCTCCGTGCGCCGGCACTTCATCGACCGGCTCACCCCCGGGGACCTCGCCGCCCTCGAAGCGATCGCCGGGAAGGTGCAGGGCACCGGCGACTGAACCGGCCGACGCGCGAAGGGCCCCGGCCGGCGAACCGGTCGGGGCCCTTCGTCGCACTCCGCGGGTCAGGCGGCGCAGCCGGGCGCCGGGCGGGGCAGGCGGGTGCGGATCGCCCAGGCCGCCGCCGCGAGGGCGAAGCCGTAGACGGACACCAGGCCATGGCCGTTCTCCTGGGCGATCCACATCGCGAGGCCGAGCGCCGGGACGCCGGCGGCCAGGGCGAGCTCCTTGGGGAGGCGGGTGCGGGTGAGGAAGGCGAGGGCGAGGGTGGCGCCGAGGAAGTAGGTGGCGCCGGAGCTGCCGGCGAAGTTGCGGGGGTCGGTGCTCGGGCCGTCGCCGAGGCCGAGCAGGGAGTCGAGGCGGCCGGGCAGCAGGATGCCGGCGAGGAAGAAGCCGAGGGTCAGCGTGCCGCCCCAGTACCACTGGGCGAGCGCGGCGACCGCGGCGAGGGTGAGGAGGTTCCACAGGCCGCCGAAGAGGCCACCGTTCTGCATGAACACCGAGGTGAACTCGCGCCACCAGCCGGACCTGGCCGGGTCCGCGTCGAGCGCGTCCATGGCGCCGGACCAGGCGAGCTGGAGCAGGACACCGCCGACCGCGAGCGCGGTCAGCGCGACCGCCGCCCATGGGAGCGGCCGCCCGCGGAGGGTGTCGCGGCCGACCACGCCGAGCCCGCAGTTGACCATCATGACCATCAGCGCGGCCGTGGTCACGTTGAAGACGATCGCCCCCATGACTGGCTCCTCCCCCGGGCTACGGCGCTTTCCAACACCGTTCGAAAACCTGATGACGCCAAGCTAGCACAGTTTTCGAACGGTGTTGGAAAAGGCGGTACGGTGAGCACCATGAAGCTCACCAAGGACCGCATCGTCGACGCGGGCATGGCCGTCTTCGCCGAGTTCGGCTACCAGAACCTGTCCATGCGCCAGGTCGCCGACCGCCTCGACACCCACGCGGGCAGCCTCTACTACCACGTGCGGGGCAAGAACGAACTGCTCGCCCTGATGGCCGACCGGGTCTGCCGCCGCGCGTACGACGCCGGCACCGCGGCCCTGGAATCCCTCCCACCGACCGCCGGCTGGCAGGACCGCGTCCAGGCCCAGGCCACCGCCCTGCGCCGCAGCATCAAGGAGCACCGCGGCGGCGCCCAACTCCTCGCCGAGAGCCCCGGCATGCTCAGCACCGGCGCCCTCTCCCTGATGGAACGCCTGCTGCGCACCCTGCTCGACGGCGGGCTGCCCGCCGACCGCTGCGGCATCGCCGCCGACACCCTGCTCAGCCACGTCACCGGCTTCGTCCTCCAGGAGGAGAACCAGCCCGCGGCGCCGCCGCCCGTCAGCGCCGAGCTGTACGCCGAGCTGTGCGAACGCTTTCCCCTGATCATGGGCCCGCTGATGCCGCGGCTGGGCCAGGACGAGAAGTTCGAGCGGAGCGTCCGGCTGCTCTGCGCCGGATTCGCGGCGCTCTCCTGACCGGTCGGCCCCTCCCGAAACCGACCGGGCGCGGGCTGGACGGTCAGCGGCGGGGCGGTCAGGGGCTGGGCGGGATGTTCTGGTTGACGCGGAAGAAGTTGTCCGGGTCGTAGCGGTCCTTGAGGGCGGTCAGCCGCTCGTACTTGGCAGGGCCGTAGGCCTCCAGGACGCGCTCGCGGCCCTCCTGGCCGAGGAAGTTGACGTACACCCCGCCCGCCGAGAAGGGGCGCAGCTCGGCCCAGAAGCGCCTGGTCCAGGCGATGTGGGGTTCCGAACTGCCCTGCTCCCAGCGGCTGTTGATGTTGACCAGGTACGGCGCCGCGCGGTGGGTGTAGGCGGTGTCCTGGGGGGCGACCCGGGAGATCGCGCCGCCGAGGAAGACGACCTTGACGTCGGACAGCGGGGAGCTGAGCGCGGCGAAGTTGCGGGCGATCGCCGCGATGGCGCCGTCGTCCAGGACGGCCAGGTACTCGGACTTCCAGTAGTTCCGCGCGCCCGGGCCCCATCCCTGGTCCAGCATCTGCTGCCACTGGACGTACGGGCGGGCCCGCACGGTGTCCGCGAGGACGCCGGGCAGGGCGCGGAGCGGGGCGACGGCCGGCCCGCCGGCGTCCGGGCGGCCGGCCCAGCACATCCCCACCCGCACCACCGGGGCGCCGTGCAGCCGGGGCGGCAGGAACGGCGCGGCCGGGGCGAGGCCGAGGACGCAGGAGACGAAGAGCTCGTCCGGGGCTCCGGCCAAGTGGTCGCGGACGGCGGCGAGGGTCTCGGGCAGCCGGGCGGCCGGGAGGAAGACCGCTCCGCAGAGCACGCGCGGGCCGACCTCGTGCAGGCGGTAGGTGAAGGCGGTGACGATGCCGAAGTTGCCGCCACCGCCCCGGATCCCCCAGAACAGGTCGGGGTGGTCGGCCGGGCCGGCGGAGACCTGGCGGCCGTCCGCGGTCACCAGCTCGACCTCCAGCAGGTTGTCGCAGGCCAGGCCGTACGCCCGGCTCAGCCAGCCGAAGCCGCCGCCGAGGGTGAAGCCCGCGATCCCGGTGCCGGACATCAGGCCGCCGGGGGTGGCGAGGCCGAAGGCCTGGGTCGCGTGGTCGAACCCGCCCCAGGTGGCGCCGGGCCCGGCCCGGGCGATCCGGCGCCCGGCGTCCACCCGGACGGCCTTCATCGGGGAGAGGTCGATGACCATCCCACCGTTGCAGACCGCGAGGCCGGCGATGTTGTGGCCGCCGCCGCGCACGGCCACCAGCAGGCCGTGGTCCCGGGCGACGGCCACGGCGCGGCGGACGTCGGCGGCGCCGGTGCAGCGGGCGATCACGTCGGGATGCCGGTCGATGGCGCCGTTCCAGACCGCGCGGGCGGCGTCGTACTCCGGATCGCCCGGCACGATCACCTGCCCGCGGAAGCCGCCGCCGAGTGCCGCGGCCGCCTTGGCGCCCATGTGCCCAGTATCCGGCGGCTCCCCCCGAGCGGCACGGGGAGCCGGCGCGACCTGGTGCGGCCCGGTGCGGCCCAGCGGGCCCGGTGCGGCCCGACGTCTCGATAGCGGTCGACACAATTCCTAGCGGCGCTAGACATGCGAGCGGCAGCACATCTAGCATTGCGTCAGAAGCTAGCGGCGCTAGGGGCGCCGCTTCGCATCACATCCTCGGGAGGGAACATGCAGAACGCACTCGCCGTCGTCACGGTCGTGGTCGTCGGCCTGCTGGTGGGCGTGGAGTTCGCGGTGGCGGTCTTCGTCAACCCGATCGTCGACGGGCTGCCGCACAACGGCGGCCTCGCGGCGCGCAGCGCGGGGGCCCGGCTGCTCGGCCGGGTGATGCCGTTCTGGTACATCGGCTCGATGGCGCTCGGCGCGGCCTGGTCCGCGACGGCCTGGGGCGACGGCGGCGCCGGCCTGGTCGCCACCGCCGCCGGACTGCTCGCGCTCAGCGTGCTGATGTCCGTCGCCCTGCTCGTCCCGATCAACTCCCGGGCCGCGCAATGGACTCCGGAGAACGCCCCGGCGGACTGGCGCGAGCAGCTCGGCCGTTGGGACCGCCTCCACCACGGCCGGGTCGCCGTCATCGTCACGGCGTTCGTCCTGCTGGTCGCCGCCCTCGTCTGACGGGGACCACGGCGGGCGAGGGCCACGGCGGGCGAGGGCCACGGCAAGGGAAGGCGCGGCGGGCGGGACGCGCGGTCAACTCCGCCGGTAGTAAGCCTCGATGGGGACGCGGGCCTCGGCGAGCAGGGCCGGGCCGTCCTGGTCGAGGGTCGGCCAGGCGCCCGAGTCCGGGTTGAGGCCGACGAGTTGCTCGGTGGAGAGCGCGAAGACGACCCGGCCGATGCCGGACCGGACGAGCGCGCCGCCGCACATCCCGCAGGGCTGGCAGCTGGTGTAGAGCGTGGTCCGGGCGGCCACGTCCGGGGCGAGTTCGCGGGCCGCCCAGCGGGCGAGCTTCAGTTCCGGGTGGGCGGTGATGTCGTCGTCGCGCCGCACGGTGTTGTGGGCCTCGGCGAGGACGGTGCCGTCCGGGCCGGCCAGCAGCGAGCCGTACGGGGCGTCGCCCAGGGTGACGGCGCGGGCCGCGATGCCGATGGCGCGGCGCAGCAGGGTCTCGTCGGCGGGGGTGATCACGATGCGGCCTTCCAGTGGGTGGTCACGGTGGTGAGCGCCTGCCAGGCCGCCTCGGGCCGGCGGGTCTCCTCCGGGTCCCCCTGGTAGGGGTCGAAGACGACGGTCTCGGCGCCGAGCCGGGCCAGCCAGTGGAGGTCGTCGAGGACCTGCTCGACGGTGCCCACGCCGGCCGGGCGGTCGGGGCCTTCGACCGGGGCGTCGGTCAGCCGCAGGGCGATCCGGGGCGCGAACCCGGGCATCGGGTGCTCGGCCAGGATCGCGCGCATCCGGTCCACCGGGAGTTTCAGCGGGTGCCAGGCGTCGCCGTACTCGATGGTGCGCCGGATGGCGGCCGCGCTGTGGCCGCCGACCCAGACGGGCACCGCCCGGGTGCCGGACTCGGACTCCCACTCGGCGTGCCGGGCCTCCCGCAGCCGGCCCAGGTACTCGTCGGCGAGCCGGCCGCGAGCGCCGAACGGCACGCCGAGCGCGGCGAACTCCTGACGGGCCCAGCCGACCCCGACCCCGAGGACGAACCCGGCGCCGCCCAGCCGGTCGAGGGTGTCGGCCATCCGCGCCACCAGCAGCGGGTCCCGGTAGGGCAGCACGAGCACGGTCGTGCCCAGCCGCAGGCCGGTGGTGACGCCGGCCAGCCAGGACAGCGTGGTGAACGGCTCGTAGAACGGCTCCGGGTACCGCTCGGCCACGTCGGGGGTCACCACGACGTGGTCGGAGACCATGAGGAGGTCGAAGCCGAGCCCTTCCACGGTGCGCGCCCATGCGCGCAGCACGCCGGGATCCGTCCCGGGCCCGAAGTTCGGTACGTTGACGCCTAGTTGCATGGCCCGAGGCTATCCCCGCGATCATGGCGAACGGAACAGATTCCTCCCGGCGATCAACGCCTTTCGCCGTGATTCTCCCGGTAGTATCGCGATATGGCCGTGGATATCGACGACATCGACTGGGCGATCATCGAGCAGCTGCAGCAGGAGGCCCGGATCTCCCTCAGCGAACTGGGCCGGCGCGTGCGACTCAGCGCCTCGGCCACCACCGAGCGGGTGCGGAACCTGGAGTCGCTGGGCGTCATCACCGGCTACCACGCCGCGGTGGACCTGACCAAGGTCGGCTACCCCGTGCTCGCCGTCGTCCGGCTGAAGTATCCGGGCAACCGCCACCAGCCGCTGCACCGGCTGCTCGCCGAGCGCCGGGAGATCCTGGAGTGCCTGCGCACCACCGGCGACGACTGCTACACGCTGAAGGTCGCCGCGACCTCCATGGCGCACCTGGAGGTGCTCATGGGCGAGCTGGCCGACCTCGGCAGCACCACGACGAGCGTCGTGTACAGCCAGACCCTGCCCGCCCGCGGGCCCGCCCGGCCCTGACGGACCTGACGGCCCCTGCGGAACGAACGAAGGCCCGGACCGCCGTACGGTCCGGGCCTTCGCGCGTCCAGCCGCGGACCCACAGACCCCCGCGCCCGCCCGCGACCCCCGCGACCCCCGCGCGCCCACCCGCGCCCCGCGAATCCCCCGAGAACCCCGCGCGCCCGCCCGCGGACCCGCGCGCCCCGCGCCCGGGGTTCCGCACGACCGGCCAAGCATGTCATCATCTGATGACATCATTCGATGACATCGACCGATGACAACCCGGCCGGTCGCAACGGAGACAAAGGGGGGCGCGCCCATGGACACTCGAACGGGCCCGGCGACGCGACGTGAACGGGCCCTGGTGCCCGTGCTGGTGTTCCTCAGCGCCGTGGTGGCGGTGATCAGCAGCCTCGGCGCGCCGATGATCCCGACCATCGCCGCCGTCGACCACGTGTCGCTGTCCCAGGCTCAGTGGTCCCTGACCGTCACGATGCTGGTCGGCGCGGTCGCCACCCCGGTCCTCGGCCGGCTGGGCGACGGCCCGGACCGCCGGACGGCCACCCTCACCGCCGCCGCCGTCGTGGTGCTCGGCAGCGTGCTGGCGGCGCTGCCGCTCGGCTTCGGCTGGCTGGTCACCGGGCGCGCGCTGCAGGGCGTCGGGGTGGGCCTGACCTCGCTGGCCATCGCCACCGCGCGGGACAGCCTGCCCGCCGAGCGGTCCCGTTCGGCCGTCGCGCTGCTCTCGATCACCACCGTCGCCGGGGTCGGCCTCGGCTACCCGATCACCGGCCTGATCGCCCAGTCCTTCGGCTTCCACGCGGGCTTCTGGTTCGGCGCCGCGATCAGCGCCGTGGCCCTGGTGCTGGCCGCCCTGGTGCTGCCCTCGACCGAGGGACGCGAACGCCGCCCGCTGGACGCGCCGGGCACGGTGCTGCTCAGCCTGGCCCTGGTCGGGCTGCTGATGGTGCTCAGCGAGGGCGAGACCTGGGGCTGGGCGAGCACCCGGCTGTGGACGGTGGCGGCAATCTCGCTGCTGCTGCTCGCCGGCTGGATCCGGCACGAACTGCGCACCGCCCACCCGCTGGTGGACCTGCGCAGCCTGGCCAACCCGGTCGTGCTGACCGCGGACGTGGCCGGGCTGGTCGCCGGCGTGGGGATGTACCTGCTGATGTCGCTGGTGATCCGCTACGTCCAGACCCCGGTCAGCACGGGCTACGGCCTGGGCGCCTCGGTCGTGGTCGCCGGCCTCGCACTGCTGCCGTTCTCGGTGTCCAGCCTGCTGACCAGCAAGCTGGTGCCGGTCCTCGTCCGGCGCACCTCCTCCGCCGTGGTGCTGCCGGTGGGCTGCGCGGTCTCGCTGGTCTCGGTGCTCTTCTTCCTGTTCGCCCGCGGCAGCCTGTGGGAGCTGCTGGTGGTCATGGCGATCGCCGGGCTCGGGGTCGGCTGCACCTTCGCCGTGATGCCGGGGCTGATCGTCGGCGCGGTGCCCGCCCACGAGGTCGGCAGCGCGGTCGGCTTCAACCAACTGCTGCGCACCATCGGCTACTCCACCGGCAGCGCGCTGTGCGGCGCCATCCTCCAGGCGCACACCGCGCCCGGGCGGACGCTGCCCGCCGACAGCGGCTACCGGGACGCCGCGCTGATCGGCTGCGCGGTATGGGTGGTGATCGGGCTGACTACGATCGTCCTGCCGCGGTTCACCGCCGCGGCCGCTGCCCGGCGGGGCGCGCGCGTGGACGAGGAGCTGATGGTGGAAGAGAGCATCGCCGACGGCGTGGCCGGCGAGAGCGACGTGCCCGTGCTGCGGACCGGAGCCGAGCGGTGACCGAACCGGCACCCCGGCGCCGGGACGCCGCCCGCAGCCGCGAGCTGCTGATCCGGGCGGCGATGGAACTCTTCGCGGAGCGTGGCTTCGACCGCACCACCATCCGCGAGATCGGCGAACGGGCCGGTGTGGACCCGGCGTTGATCGCCCGGTACTTCGGCGGCAAGACCCAGCTCTACCTGGCCACCGTCCGCGAGGAACAGGGCACCGCCGCCCCGGCCGACCTGCTGGAGGAGGACCGCCTGCGCACCCTGGTCGAGCGGCTGTCCCGGCGCGGCCCCGGCCCGTCCTTCCAGGCCGCGGTGATGCCCGGGGACAGCACCGAGGTGCAGCAGGCCGCCCGCGCCTACCTGTACGAACGGCTGGTCGAGCCGCTGCGCGAGCGCTTCGCCGCCGAGCAGGTGGACCGGCCGCAGCTGCGGGCCGAGCTGGCGGCGGCGGCCTTCGCCGGGATCGTCATGGCCCGCTCCAGCGGGGCCTTCGGCGAGCTCGCGAAGGCCGGGCCCGACGAACTGGTGCCGCTGCTGCACGACCTGCTGGCCGCGAGCCGCCCGACCCCGTGACGGCCCGTCGACGGCCAGTCGATGGCCCGCTGACGGCCCGCTGACGGACCGTCGACGACGCGGTGACGGCCGGCCGGCGGCCCGGGCTACCGGGCGAGGTCGGCCGGCCGGGCCGGCTCGGCCGGGGCCTCGACCGGGCGGCGCCGGACGGTGAGCGCAGCGGCCCACGCCAGGCCCGCGCCCCCGGCGGCGAGCAGCTGCACCCGGTAGTCGAGCGTGGCCACCAGGGCCGTGCCGAGCAGCAGGGCGAGCCCGGTGGGCGCGAACATCAGGGTGTTGGCCGTACCCGCGACCCGGCCGAGCAGCTCGCGCGGGGTCTCCCGCTGCACGGCGGTCATCGCCGCGATCAGCGCGCACGGCAGGCCGAGGCCGATCGCCAGGCTGCCGCCGAGCACGACCGGCAGCCACGGGGTCGCCCGGGCCAGCACGCCCAGCGCGAAGACGGCCAACCCGGCGGCGGCGAAGGCCCGTTCGGAGGCCCGGCGCATCAGCGCACCGGCCGCCAGGCCGCTGACCACCGAGCCGAGACCCTGGACCGGCATCAACACGCCCGCGTACGTGGCCGAGCGGTGCAGACCGGTGTCGAGCAGCGCGAAGGTGGCCGTGCTGCTCAGGCTGGAGAGCACCATCGCCGTCCCGCCGGTGAGCACCAGCGGCCGCAGCACCGGGTGCCGCCACAGGTGTCGTGCTCCCTCGGCCGTCTCGGCCCGCCAGGCCCGCCGGGCCCGGACGGCCGGCCGGTCCTCCCGGACCCGGACGAACCGGAACACGACGGCGGCCAGGACGAAGGTGACGGCGTCCAGCACGGCCACCGCGGGCCCCCCGTACGCCGTGAACAGCCCGGCGCCGGCGAGCGGGGCGAGCAGCTTCATGCCCTCCATCGCGGTGTACACCAGGCCGTTGAAGTCGCCGCGCAGTTCCTCCGGGACGGCCGCGGCCACCAGCGCGGTCTGGGCCGCGTCCGTGAGCACCATGCCCGCCCCCACCAGGGTCAGCACGGCGAACAGCAGCCAGACGTCCGTCGCCGTGCGCACGGCGACGGGCACGGTCATGACGGCGGCCAGCGCCAGGTTGGTGCCGACCAGCAGCGGGCGGCGGCGCACCCGGTCGGCGACCGTGCCGATCACCGGGCCCGCGAAGGTGGGCAGCCAGAGGCAGAAGCCGACCAGGGCGGCGAGGCCGTCCGAGCCGGTGAGGGTCTTGACCCAGATCCCGGCGGCGAGCGCCATCGCCGTGTCGCCGAAGCCGGAGGCGACCACCCCGGCCAGGTAGAGACCCGCGTTGCGGTCCCGCAGGACCTTGACCATGCCCCAGCTCATCCCCGTCCCCCTCGACGCGCGTGCCGAACCGGGCCCGTCGGCGGGACGGACCGGCGTCACCCTACCCCCAAGCATATGCTTGGGGGTAGGGATCCGACCCCGCCGGATGCGCTTTACTGGCCTGCGTGACCGACACCGACCCCGTCCTGCGCGCCCTCGCCCACCCGCTGCGGCTGCGCATGCTCAGCCTCGTCTGGCCAGGGCCGATGTCGGCCGCCGAACTCGCCCGCGAGCTCGGCGTCTCACACGCGCTCGCCAGCCAGCACCTGCGGCGCCTGGACGCGGTCGGCCTGGTCGAACTCGCCGAGGAACGCACCCGCCGCGGCGGCAAGGAGCGCCGTTACCGCGCCGTCCGCGGCACCCCGCTGTCCGACCAGCAGCAGGGCGCACCGCTGCTCGCCGAGACCATGGCGCACACCCTCCGGGAACGCGCCGGACGGCGACTGGAGGGCGGCGAGGGGGTGACCGTCGACGCCGAGCTGTGGGTCGACGAGCGCACCTGGCAGGACGCCCGCCGGCGGCTCGCCGACCTCGCCGTCGAACTCCACGAGGCCGCCCGGCCCCCGCACACACCGGGCACGGCGCCCATCGGGCTCAGCCTGATGGCCTTCCCGCTGCGGGACACGGCGGCACCGGCGCAGGACTGACCCGCCCGGCCGTTCGCAACGGGACCGGGGGCTGCGCGCCAACCGCGTTCCACCGCCGGCCCGTTGGCGGCGGAGCGGCACGGCGGAACGCCACGGCGGAGCGGCACGGCGGAGCGGCACGGCTGCTGCCCGGCCGCGCGGCGCGAGTGCCGCCGGCCGTACCGGATCAGCCGGCGAACTCCCGTGCCTGCGCCATGAGTTCGGCGACGGTCGCGGCCTTGTGGTCGGAGTAGGCGAGCAGCCGCCCAGCCGCCCGGGCGGCCTCGCGCTTGGCGCGCGCGTACCGGGCGGCGGCCCCCGGACGGGCCCGCAGGTAGTCCCGGAACAGCAGGTTGTCCGTCCACAACGGCCCGCCGAGCGCGACGACATGGACGTTCGCCGGCCGCTCGCCGCGCCACCGCAGGTACTGCCGGCCGGGGACCCCGGACTCGCCCAGGTGCTCGAAGCCGAGCCCGCGGACGGCCGCGACCACCGCGCCGGTGTCGCCCGGCGCGCAGCCGATCTGCACGTCGAGCACCGGCTTGGCGTCCAGCCCGGGCACGGAGGTCGAGCCGATGTGCTCGACCACGGCCGGCGCCGACAGCACCGGCAGCGCCGGCAGCACCGCCGCGAGCCGGTCCGCGAGGGCGCGGCCGGCGTCCGCCCAGGCCGGATCGTACGGGGCCAGGTGGACGGGTTCGTCGAGGTCGGGCGCGTCGGGCATGGCAGGGAGGGTAGCGCGTGCACCGGGCACAGCGCCGGGCCCAGCACCGAGCGCAGCGCCGGGCACCACGTCCGATTCGTTCAAGACCGCCGACCCGGCCGCCGCCTACCGTGGCCGCCATGAACGACAACCCCGCACCCGCCGTCACCTTCGCCTTCGTCGGCCTCGCCGTCTCCGACCTGCCCGCCTCGATCGCCTTCTACCGGCGGCTCGGCGTCGAGTTCCCGGAGGGCGCCGAGCAGGAGCCGCACGTCGAGGCGCAACCGCCGGGCGGCGGGCCGCTCCTGGTGCTCGACCCGGAGTCCACCATCCGCTCCTTCCACCCCGCCTGGCGCGCGCCGAGCGGCGGCGGCCGGACGGCGCTGGCGTTCCGCTGCCAGAGCCCCGCGCAGGTGGACGCACTGTACGAGGAGCTGGTCGGCGCCGGTCACGAGGGGGAGTTGAAGCCGTGGGACGCCTTCTGGGGCCAGCGGTACGCCGTCGTGCGCGACCCGGACGGCAACGAGGTGGACCTGCTCGCGCCGCTGTAGGCCTTGCCCCGGCCCGGCGGGCCGTGGCTCAGCCGCGCAGCAGGACGGTGGCCGACACCCCCGCCAACTCCCTTACGTCACGCGCCAGATGCGCCTGGTCGGCGTAGCCCGCCCGGTCCGCCGTCGCCGCGAGCGGAACGCCCGACCGGGCCAGCGCCAGGGCCCGTTGCAGCCGCAGGACGCGGGCGAGCGTCTTGGGGCCGTAGCCGAAGGCGGCGAGCGAGCGGCGGTGCAGCTGCCGGGCGCCGAGGCCGACCGCCGCGGCCGTCGCCGCGACGCCGCACCCGGCCGCGAGCGCGTCGGCCACGGCCCGGACCAGCCGGTCCTCCGGCGGGGCCTCGGCCGCCAGGCGCAGCGCCAAGCGCTCCAGTTCCGCGGCCGGATCGGCGGCGGCGTCGATCCGCTCGGTGAGCCGGCGCACCTCGGCGCCGGGCCGCAGCTCGGCCAGGTCGGCCCGGCGGTCGCGCAGTTCGTGGGCCGGTACGCCGAGCAGGGCAGGAGCGACGCCGGGCGGGAGCCGGACGCCCGCCCAGGAGCCGGCCGCGCCGGGGCGGAAGGCGCGGGTGTCCGGGCCGGCCACGAGCAGTCGGCCACCGGTCCACAGCAGGTCCATGCAGCCGTCCGACAGGACGAGCCCGGCCGCTCCGGCCTCCGCGGCGCTGCCCGGCGCGGCGGTCCGTTTCGTCCACACCACCGCGCCGGGCAGCCGGGACGGGCGCTCGGCGTAGTCGGCGGCGGGTGTCGGGGGCATGCCCGAAGGCTACGCGCGGCGGCCGGACACGCCGCCGGCCGGACACGCCGATGGCCCCGGCCGCCGAAGCGGATCCGGGGCCGTCAGCGGCACCGCGGCTCAGCGGGGCGTCACCCCACCGGCTGGGCGACCGGCTCGGCGGCCGGCTCGGCGGCCTGCTCCGCCGGCTCGGCCTGGCCCTTCGCCCCGCCCCGCATCAGCACCAGGGTGAGCGCCGCGGCGACCAGGACGGCGATCCCGCCCACCGTGAAGGTGGTGGAGGTCGCGGTGTTGAAGGCCTGCCGGGCGGCGCCGGCCAGCGCGCCGTCCCCGTGCTCGGCGGCGAGGGCGAGCGCGTCGGTGATGGCGTGCCGGGCCGGGGCCGCGGCGTCGGCGGGCATCTCGCCGGTGTAGGTGCTGGAGAGCACGGTGCCGAGGATGGCGACGCCGAGCGCGGCGCCGGACTGCTGGATGGTGTCGTTGAGGGCGGAGCCGACGCCGGCGTGCTCGCCGGGGATGGCGCCCATCAGGGCGTTGGCGGCGGCCGGCATGCCGAGGCCGGAGCCGATGCCGAGCACCAGCATGGCGAGGGCGACCTTGGTGAAGCCGTCGCCGACCGAGAGGGTGGCGAGCAGGCCGAAGCCGCCGGCGATGACCAGCATGCCGACCGCGGTGGTCACCCGCGGCGGGACCTTCTTGCCGAGCGCGGCGCCGATGACGTTGAACACCAGCGAGGCGACGGCCAGCGGGATGAACGCCAGGCCGGTCTCGGTGGGGGTGAACTCCAGCACGAACTGCAGGTACTGGGTGAGCACCAGCATCAGGCCGCCGGTGGCGAAGGTGAGCAGGACGAGCGAGAAGCTGGCGCCGGTGAAGACCCGGTTGCGGAAGAGCTTGAGCGGGACCATCGGCGAGTCGGTGCGGACCTGACGGATGCCGAAGGCGACCAGCGAGGCGACGGCGACGACGAGCGCGGCCAGCGTCCCGGTGCTGGTGAAGCCGTCGCGGGGCAGCACGATGATGGACCAGACGAGGGCGGTCATCCCGACCATCGAGAGCAGCATGCCGGGCACGTCGGGCTTGCGCCACGGGCCCTTGGACTCCGGCATCAGGACGACGGCGGCGATGATCGCGACCACCGCGATCGGCACGTTGAGCAGGAAGACGGCGCCCCACCAGAAGTGCGCGATCAGCGCGCCGCCCAGCACCGGGCCGCCGACCAGGCCGATCATGGCCACCGCGCTCCAGGCGGCGATCGCCTTGGGGCGCTCCTCGTCGTCGAAGACGGTGATCAGGATCGAGAGGGTGCTCGGCATGACCAGGGCGCCGCCGACGCCCATCAGGACGCGCCCGGCGATGAGCTGGCCCGGGCTGGAGGCGACGGCCGCGACGAGTGAGGCGGCGCCGAACAGCGCCAGTCCGATGATCATCACCTTCCGGCGCCCGAAGCGGTCGGAGAGGCTGCCGGAGGTCAGCAGCAGGCCGGCGAAGACCAGGATGTAGGAGTCGATGATCCACTGGATGTCCTGTGCCCCGGCCTTGAGGTCCGCCGCGATCGGCGGGATGGACACCGTGAGCACCATGTTGTCGATCACCAGCACCAGGCTGCTGAGGCAGAGCACGATCAGGATGAGCCAGCGCTGCGGTTGCCGTTCCACCGCGTACCCCCTTGGTAGTCGCCGCACCGGCCGTGCCGTGCGGAAGCCGTCGTCAGCACCCCGTCCGCAGTCCCCTCCGGAACGGTGTGCGCTACGCCGAACACTGTACGGAGACCGTACGCCGTGCGCAACAGCGAACGCCGCACGGATTCCGAACGGTGTGCGCAAGGCCGTACGCCGTTCGGAGATCCGGCCTATGCTGGACGGCGACGGGCCCGGCGCAGCAGCCGGGCCGGCGGAACGAGGCCAGAAGGAGGGCCGGATGACGGCCAAGTCGGAGGACGAACCGGCGACCCGGCGGAGCCCCGCGCCCAGGAAGGGCAAGGACGCCACCCCGGGGATCACCAACCCGTGGGCCCGCCCGCAGCGCCCCCGGCGCGAACAGCCGGTGCTCAGCCGCGAGCAGATCGTCCAGGAGGCGCTGGCCCTGCTGGACTCCCAGGGCGTCGAGGCCCTGAGCATGCGCAAACTCGGCACCCGCCTCAACGCCGGCGCCACCTCGCTGTACACCCACGTCGCCAACAAGGACGAGCTGCTGGCGCTGGTCGTCGACCAGGTCTTCGGCGAACTGCCGGTGCCGGAGCCGGAGGGCGCCGAGGACCGGACGGTCTGGCGCGCGCGCGTCGAGGGCTGCGCCGAGGACATGCGCGCCTGCATGCTGCGCCATCCGTGGATGGTCGCCGTCATGGGCGACGTCGGGATGGTGTACTTCGGCCCCAACTGGATGCGGACCTCCGAGGCCGTGCTGGCCCTGATGGAGACGGCCGGATTCGAGCCCCAGGACGCCAACAACGCGATGGGCGCCGTCATCGGCTACACCATCGGCTCGGCCAGCGTGGAGGCCGCCTGGCTCAGCGCGCTCCGGCGCAGCGGCCGCGACGAGCAGGAGGTGATGGACGAGATGCTGCCCGCCGTCATCGAGGCCACCAAGGACTATCCGCGCCTCAACCGGCTGTACCACACGGCGGTGCCGCAGGAGGTCGCGGACGGCCGGGACAGCGGCTTCCTCACCGGCGTCCGGCTGGTCCTGGACGGGGTCGAGGCGGCGCTGAAGGCCCGGCAGCAGCAGGGCTGACCGACGAGCGGCGGGGGCGGGTGCCGTCTGCACCCGCCCCCGCCGTCCGGCATCGGACGCCGGACGTCAGGCATCGGACGTCAGGCGTCAGGCATCGGCCGTCAGGCGTCCTCGGTGTCCGGCCGCTCCCCCTCCGTGCGGGCGAGGTCGATGATCCCGAACGCCGCGCCCTGCGGGTCACCGACCGCCGCGAACCGGCCGAACGGGCTGTCCATCGGCCCGAAGTACACCTTGCCGCCGCGCGCCGTCAGCCGGTCGATCGCCGCGTCGGTGTCGTCCACCCCGAAGTAGACGCTGATGTACGAGGGCGCCTCGGGCGGCAGGAAGTCGCCCACCGCCGCCATCCGGCCCAGCACCGGCCGGTCGCCGACCTTGAACATCCGGTAGTCGAAGTCCCCGCCGACCATCTTCAGCTCGCCGTACGGGAAGACCGCCGGGAAGAAGGCGTCCGCCTTCGCCGGCTCGCGGGTGATCACCTCGGCCCAGCAGAACGCGCCCGGCCCGTCCTGCTTCTCGAAGCCCGTGTGCACCCCGCCCTGCCAGACGCCGAACACCACACCGCCCGGGTCCCTGGCGATCACCATGGTGCCGAAGTCGCCGACCGCCATCGGGCCCATCACCACCTCGCCGCCGGCCGTCCGGATCCGCTCCGCGGTGGCGGCCGCGTCCGGCGAGGCCAGGTAGAGGCACCAGGCGGACTGCGCCTGCTGGCCGGGCATCGGCGGCACGATCGCGGCGACCGCCTTGCCGTCCGAGTACGCCTGCGTGTAGTTCCCGTACTCCGACGAGCTCTCGCCGAAGGTCCAGCCCAGGACGTCGCCGTAGAAGGACTTCGCGCCCTCCAGGTCGGTGAACATCGCGTCGGTCCAACAGGGTGTGCCCTCAGGTAGCGCAGCCATGGTCCTGCCCTCGTGTGCGGCGATGCGCGCACACCGGCGGGCGTGCGCGGCCCCCGATCCGCCAGCCTAACCACGACACGGCGCACCCGCGCGGGATCGGGCCCGCGCGGGTGCGCCCGCCGAGGGGCTCAGCTCGACGGCACCGCCCCGGCCAGCGGCGGCCGAAGCGAGGACGTGCCCAGGCCGGTCGGCCCGAGCGGCACCACCCCGGCCGCCGAGGCCCCCGAGGCCACCGCCACCGGCTCCCCGGCTCCGGCCCCGCGCGCCGCGAGCACCCGCTCCTCGCCGAAGTGCCGCCGCAGGTCCTCCTCGCGGTAGCGCCGGCACCCCTCGTGCCAGTTCAGGACGGCGGCGAGCCAGTCCTCCAGCTCCCGCACGTACCGGTCGAGCCCGGCCCTGGCCTCCGCGCCCAGCCCGAAGTCCTCGGACATCACGGGGAGTTCGTTCCGCACGACGTGCCGGAACTGGTCCAGCCGCGAGTGCATCAGGTCGCCGACGATCCGCGCGGCCGCCGGGTAGTCGCAGTCGAAGAAGTTCCGCACCACCACGACGGCGTTGTGCAGCTCGCCCTCGTACTCGGTCTCCTTCCGGTACGAGAACAGGTCGTTGACCAGGGCCCCGTAGTCCATCGCGGAGTTCTCCAGCGAGCGCATCGCGCCGTGCCGGTACAGCTCCGGCGGCAGGGTCCCGGCGTGGGCGAGCCGGCTCAGGCCGGTGGTCAGGTCGGAGCCGAAGGTGGCGCGGCGCATCTCCAGGTAGTCCACCGGGTCCGGCACGCGGTTCTGGATCCGGTTGGCCAACTCCCAGACCCAGCTGGCCGTCATCGACTCGACGGAGTCGCGCAGCCGGCCCCGGGCCTCGGCGGCCATCGGGCCGGCGGTGCGCACCCAGAGATCGGCGAGCCCACGCTCCAGCCCGTTGGCGGGCTCGGGCGCGGGGGCGCCGTCCAGCGGCATGAACAGCGACAGCCGTTCGTTGGCGTGCTTGGCCCCGGCCAGGTCGCGGGAGGGGCCGAAGGCGGCCGGGTAGTAGTCGTCGGCCCAGGTGCCCCAGGCCAACCAGGCGGAGGAGAGGTCGAGTTCCTCGACGGTGGCGTCCGGGTCGATGCCGGCCGCGCAGAGCGCGAGGTCGTAGTCGCGCATCGACCCGGCGTCCCAGATGCCCGGCCCGGGCAGGCCCGGCTGCTCGCCCAGCAGGCCCATCCGCTCGGCCCACTCGACCACGCGCTCCCGCGCGCCGTCCAGATGCGGGCTCAGTCGGAGCTCGAACGGCAGGGCGAGCTCCGGCAGTTCGGACGGGTCGGCCGGCCGGAACGGCGGGTGGCTGTGCGCCCGCGCCCTTCGCACCGCCGGGGCCGGGCCGCCGGACCGCCCGTGCGCACCGTCCGCCACCGGCGCCGCCGGGAGGCCGCTCGCCCCGCCGCGCAGGACGTCCAGCGCCGCGGTGCCGATCCCGCCGATCGCGTACGCGTCCCACCAGTTGCCGCCACCGGCGCCCGTACCCGGCAGACCGGGCAGGCCGGGCAGCCCGCCGCCGGTGCCCGGCGCCACCCCGGCCTCCGAACCCGCCGCCGCGCCACCGCCGTTCATGTACCGGCTCGACCGCATGTGCCACTCGTGGCCGCCCGCCTGCCAGTCCTGCAGGCCCTTGACGTACGCCAGCACCCGCGCCCGGCCCGCCGCGTCCAGCCCGGACTCGGCGAACAGCACCGGCAGTTCGGTGAACACGGTGTTCTCGAACTGCTGCAGCCGCGAGGTCAGCAGGTCGTTGACCGCCTCGGCGGCCTGCTGCGTGGAGCACTCCAGGAAGGTCTCCAACACCAGGATGCCGTTGCTGAGTTCGCCCTCGTCCTCGACCTCGCGCTGGTACGAGAAGATGTCGTTGCGCAGGTGCACGCCGTCCGAGAAGGCGTCCATCAGCACCCGCAGCGGCCGCGAGCCCGAAACCTCCTGCGGCACCTCGGCGTTCGCCGCGTACTCGACCAGCTGCGCCGACCACGGCGCGCCGCCGACCTTGCGGCGCATCTCGATGTACTCCACCGGGTTGGCGATCCGGCCGGCGTCGATGTTGGCGAGCTCCCACAGCGACTCGTTCAGCAGGTTGCGGGTGCTCTCGGCGAAGCGCTTCCGCCAGTCCTCGCCCATCGCCGGCACCGTGCGCCGCCACAGGTCCGCAAGCCCGGCCTCGACCGGGTTCTCCGGCTCGGGCATCTCCGCGTCCGGGTCGGCCGGCATGAACAGCGGCAGCCGGTCCAGGTGGGCCTTGCCGGCCGCACGGTCGTTGGTGCGCTTGTACATGTCGAGGAAGTGGTCGTCGAAGAAGAAGACCCACACGTACCAGTCGGTGACCAGCGACAGCGCCTCGGCCGAACAGTCGGGGTGCGTGTACGCGCACAGCAGCCCGTAGTCGTGGGCGTCCAGGTCGGCCTGCTCCCAGATCCCGGACCCCTCCAGCATCCCCGTCTCCCGTGCCCACACGGTGGAATGGGCCCGGGCCTCGTCCAGGTGGGGGTTCAGCCGTGCCGGGTGCGGCACGTAGAAGGACGGCAGTTCGAACGGCTGGGTCACGGCGGCGGGCCTTTCTGGACGCGTCGTTTGAAGCAAGAATGACCCGCCCCCACCACCCCCACAGCCACAACCGAAACAGTCATATGAAATGACCCAAGCCTGGGAGTGGCCGGCCCGCTCAGGCCGCGAGGAGGAGGGAAGCGGCCGCCGGGGCGAGGTAGATGAGGGGGAAGGGGACGTGCGCATAGGCCCGGGCGCGCAGGACGGTGACGACGGCGCCGAGGAAGTAGAGGATCACGCCGACCTCGGCGGCGTAGCCGATGACGGGGACGGCCAGGCCGGCCAGCATGCCGAGCGCGCCGGCGGCCTTGGCGACACCGAGCCAGGTCCACCAGGAACGCGGGACGCCGTACTCGGCGAGCGGCCCCACGACGTACTCGGCCTTCGCGAAGACGGAGTACGCCGAGAAGCCGACCATGAGGGCGCCGAGGACGGTGACGACGGTGTGGGCGACGGACATTGGGGGCTCCTCGTTCGGTGACTGCTCGGTGCCGGTCGGTGCCGGTCGGTCGGACACAGCACTGACCCGGCGCACGCCCCGGATGTGACAGCCCGGACGAAAAAACACGGGCAAAAAATATCCCGCACCCGGACCGATGCCCCCGAAAAACCAATCCGCCGACGAACCAAGCAGTTCCAGCAAGGGAACAGAACACCAAGAGTTCCCCAGATACGGGCGTGTTGACCGCTGCCGATCTCACCGCGTCCACCAGACTGGGCGCCGACCCGACGTCAACTCCGAGGAGGGTACGCGCATGAACGTCACCGTCCGGCTCGCCCAACAGCCCGAGGCCGACGAACTGCTCGGACGCAGCGCGCTCGCCGTGCTCGTCGGCATGTTGCTGGACCAACAGGTGCCGATGGAATGGGCGTTCACCGGCCCGCTGACCATCGCCCAGCGTCTCGACCGGGACGACCTGGACGCGCACGAGATCGCCACCTACAACCCCGAGGAGTTCGTCGCGCTCCTCTCCGCCAAGCCCGCCGTCCACCGCTACCCGGCCGCGATGGCCAAACGGGTGCAGCAGCTCTGCCAGTTCCTCGTCGCGCAGTACGACGGCGAGGCGGCCGCCCTGTGGAAGGGCGTCCGCACCGGCAAGGAACTGCTCAGCCGGCTCAACGCCCTTCCCGGCTTCGGCAAGCAGAAGTCGCAGATCTTCCTGGCCCTGCTCGGCAAGCAGTACGGCGTACGGCCGGAGGGCTGGCGCGAGGCCGCCGGCGCCTACGGCGAGGAGGGCGCGCACCGGTCGGTCGCCGACATCACCGGGCCCGAATCCCTCACCCTGGTCCGGGAGTTCAAGCAGGAGGCGAAGCGCGCCGCGAAGGAGGCGAAGGCCGCGGCGAAGCCGCGCACCACCTCTCGCGTCTCGGCCGCCGGCGTCACCGCGCTCCGCTGACCCGCGCGGATGACCCCGCGCACGGAACCGCCGCACCCGCCGGTACGCGCAGGACCGTCACCGCACCCGCCGGTAGGCGTACCGCCCGCGCACCCGCCGGACGAAGTACCGCCCGTGGCTCTCCGCCGCCAGCAACTCCCGGTGCACACGGTCCGGTACGTCCGCGTAGGTGTACACCCGGCCGCCGACGAACTCCAGCTCCAGCCGCCGCGCCACCGGGTCGTAGCCGACCGAGCGCAGCACCGAGGAGTCCACCGCCGTACGGTCCATGGCACCCCAGTGTGCGCCGAGAGCCCCGGCCGCGCATCGCGGCCGGGGCCCTCGGCGGGCGGCGCCCTCGGCGGGCGGGGCGTCCGTCAGACCAGGACGGGTTCGCGCTCGTCCGCGGGGGATTCCTCGACCACGGCCGCGGCCGCGACCGCCCGCCGCTTCGGCAGCGCGAACATCAGCAGGAACACCACCGCCAGCACCCCCGCGACCCACCACATCGCGTGCACGAAGGCCCCGCCGAAGGCCGACCCGACCGCCTCCGGCGCGACCGGGTCGTCCATCGCCCCGAAGAAGGCGACCGACACCAGCCCGAGCCCGAGCGCGTTCCCCACCTGCTGCACGGTGTTGATCAGCCCGGACGCCGATCCGGCGTGCTCGCGCGGCACCTGCGCCAGCACCGCGTCGGTGATCGGCGCGACCACCAGGCCCATCCCGAGGCCCATCACGATCAGCGGCAGCGCCATCTGCCAGGGCGTGATGGCCGTCCCGTACCGGTCCGCCGCCCCGAGGTAGAGCAGCACGCCGGCCAGCATCAGCAGCGCGCCGGCCTGCAGGACCCGCCGGCCGAACCGCGGCACCAGCTTCTGCACGGACAGGCCGGCGGCGGTGGAGACGGCGAGCGAGAACGGGATGCCGGTGGCGCCGGCCTTGAGCGGGCTCCAGCCCAGGCCGAGCTGCATGTACAGCGTCCAGACCAGGAAGAAGATGCCGAGCGCGAGGCTGAAGGCGGTCTGCACCGCGATGCCGGCCACGAACGACCGCACCCGGAACAGCGACAGCTCCACCAGCGGCGAGCCGTCCCGCCGCGTCTTGACCTTCTCGTACGCCACGAAGAGTGCGAACACCGGCAGGCTGCCGACCATCGACAGGTACCCCCACAGCGGCCAGCCGGCCTCCCGCCCGTGCGTCAGCGGGTAGATCAGCATCAGCAGCGCGAGGCTGGCGAGCAGCACGCCCACCAGGTCCAGCTTCAGGGCCCGCTCGGCCTTGGACTCGTCGATGAAGCGGCGCCCGAGCAGCAGCCCGGCGACGCCGACCGGCAGGTTGATCAGGAAGATCGGCCGCCAGCCGAGGCCGAACAGGTCGCCCTCGGTGAGCAGCGCGCCGATCATCGGGCCGGAGACCGCGCCCAGCCCGACCACCGCCCCGAACATGCCGAACACCTTGCCGCGCTCCTCCGCCGGGAAGCTCGCGTGGATGATCGACAGCACCTGCGGCACCATCAGCGCCGCCGTCCCGCCCTGGAACACCCGCATCGCGACCAGCATCTCCGGCCCGGAGGCCAGCCCGCACAGCGCGGAGGCCAGGGTGAAGCCGCCGATGCCGATCAGGAACAGCCGCCGGCGCCCGTGGACGTCGCCGAGCCGGCCGCCGGTGATCAGCCCGATCGCGAAGGCCAGCGCGTACCCGCCGGTGACCCACTGGACGGCGCTGAAGGAGGCGCCGGTGTCCGCCTGGATGCTCGGGATGGCGATGTTGACGATGGTCACGTCCACCAGGTCCATGAAGGAGGCGACCATCACGATCGCCAGCGCGATCCACCTCCGCCGGTCTCCGCCCGCCGTACTCATCCGGTACTCCTCGTCCGCCTCGCTCGTCTGCTGCACGTCCACGACGGTAGGGGCCATCTAGGTCAGATCCTGTCCCAGTTGGTCCGGCATGCTGGGAGGCATGACCGACACCCCGGCCCGGCTGCTGACCCTGCTGTCCCTGCTGCAGACCCCGCGCGAATGGCCCGGCAGCGAACTCGCCGAACGCCTCGGCGTCAGCCCGCGCACCATCCGGCGCGACATCGACCGGCTGCGCGAGCTCGGCTACCCGGTGCAGGCGACGCTGGGCGCGGTCGGCGGCTACCGGCTGGTCGCGGGCACCGCGATGCCCCCGCTGCTGCTGGACGACGAGGAGGCGGTGGCCATCGCGGTCGGCCTGCGGGCGGCGGCCGGGCACGCCGTGGTCGGCATCGAGGAGGCGTCCGTCCGGGCGCTCGGCAAACTGCTCCAGGTGCTGCCGAGCCGGCTGCGGCACCGGGTCGGCACGCTCAACACCGCCACCGTCCCGCTCCCCGGCGACGGCCCGACCGTCGACCCGGAGGACCTGACGGTGCTCGCGAACGCCGTCGCCAACCGGGAGCGGCTGCGCTTCGCCTACCGGGCCTACGACGGCGCCGAGAGCCGGCGCAACGTCGAGCCCGAGCGGCTGGTCTCGGCCGGCCGCCGCTGGTACCTGGTCGGCTACGACCTCGACCGCGACGACTGGCGGCTGTTCCGCGTCGACCGGCTGAGCGAGCCCTTCGCCACCGGCGCCCGCTTCACCCCGCGCCCGCTGCCCGCCGAGGACGCCGCCGCGTTCGTGGCGAGCAAGCTGCGCCGGCCGTCGGCCGCCGTCGACGTGGTCGCCACCGTGCACGCCCCGGCCCGCGCCGTCCGGGCCCGCTTCAAGCCGAACGACTCGCAGATCGAGCCGATCGACGAGCACAGCTGCCGCCTCCGCTCCCGCGCCGACTCCCTGGAGTACACGGCGATGCGGCTGCTGATGCTGGACTGCGCCTTCGAGGTGCACGAGCCGCCGGAGCTGCGCGCGCACCTGCGCGGCCTGGCGGAGCGGGCCAACCACGCGGCCGAGCAGGGAAGCTAGACCGACACCCGGTACCAGGCGTCGGCGCAGCGGAACCACAGCACGCCGTCGCGGCCGTGCGCCCGCCGCTGGTCCAGCTCGCCGGACAGCCCGACCTGGCGCTTCGCGGTCTGCTTCCAGGTCTTCCCGACCAGCAGCTGCCAGGTCAACTCGCCGCCCCTGGTGAGGAAGACGCCCTCGCGGCCGCGGACGGCGAACCCGAGCGGCAGCCGGACGGGGCTGCGCGTCGTGGTCGACGACCCGTCCGCCGGGTCGACCCGGGTGAGGTAGCTGGCCGAGGAACCCGGGTACCAGGCCAGCCAGGCGCACCCGCCCTCGGTCGCCCCGGCCAGGCCCTCCAGCGGGTGGGCCGGCAGGTCGCTCGGGCTCCACACCGCCCGGCCCGCGGTGTCGGCGGCCCGCAGTCCGGCGGTGGCCATCGGGTGGTCGCCGTAGATGCCCTCGTCGCCGTAGGCCATCCAGATCCGGCCGGCCCGGTCGGTCACCAGCACGGGCATGTCGTCGCCGAGGGCGAGTTCCGCCGCCGGTGTCCCGTCCGGGCCGAACACGACGCCGTTGGGCAGCCAGTCCTCGCCCTCCTGGTCCGCCCGGAGCTCGGCCAGCAGCACCCGCCGGCCCGGCAGCAGCGCCAGGTGGTCCGGCGACACCCCGACACCGGCGAGCGGCACCCGCCGCTCGCCGTGCCGGCCGAGCACCACCACCTCGCCGTCGAAGGGCGGCTTCACGGACGGCCACGAGCCGGCCGGCGCCGCGTACCGCTCGGGCACCAGCAGGACGGCCAACTCGCCGTCCGGCCCGACCGTCCAGGCCGGGGCCCGGCGGCCCGCCCGCCGGTCCTCCTCGGGCAGCCGCCAGACCTCGGCCGGACGATCGGGTGCCACCGCCCTCAGACCCCGTACTCGACGGTCAGCAGCGCGCGCCCGAGCGTGTGGAAGGTCAGGTTGAACCCGACCTGCGCCGGCGGGGTGTCGGCGGCGACATCCAGCTTCGCGACGTCCAGCGCGTGCACCGCGAAGACGTACCGGTGCGGCGCGCCGGGCGGCGGGGCGGCGCCGTCGTACTTGTTGCCGGGGAAGTCGTTGCGGCCGTGGAAGGAGTCCGCACCCGGCAGGCTCCCGTCCGACGAACCGGCGCCGCGCGGCAGTCCGGTGGTGTCGGCGGGGAGGTTGAGCGCCAGCCAGTGCCACCAGCCGGAGCCGGTCGGCGCGTCCGGGTCGTAGCAGGTGACGGCGATGCTCTTGGTGCCCTCCGGCAGCCCCGACCAGGCCAGCTGCGGGGAGAGGTTGCCGCCGGCGTGGATGAACTCCGGTGCCAGCGTGCCGCCTTCGGTGATGTCCTCACTGCTCAGCTGGAAGGACGGCACCTGCGGCAGGAACTCGTACGGCAGCGGCGGACGAACACTCATGGTGTGCACCTCTCACGGTCGGAATGACACGGGTCACTGTAATGGGGTGCACGACCGATTCGGCCGCCCCTACAGTCGACGTCATGGCCTCCAAACTCGCCCGCCTGCTCTCGGATTCCCGCCAGGCACTGCTGACCATGCTCGGGATCCAGGCCGTCATCTGGTCCGTGCAGCTGGTGAACTGGCTGGACGACTACGACCTGTCCTACGACTACGGTCTGCGCTCGGAGCAGGTGGACGACCTGCCCGCGATGTTCACCATGCCGTTCCTGCACTTCAGTTGGGGCCACATCCTGTCCAACTCCTGGCCGCTGTTCGTGCTCGGCTTCCTGGCCGCCTACCGGGGCATGCGGAAGTTCCTGCTGGCCAGCCTGGTGGTCACGGTGTCCGGCGGGCTCACGGTCTGGCTGCTGGCGGG
Organism: Kitasatospora sp. NPDC094028; assembly: GCF_049543595.1. Lineage (NCBI taxonomy): Bacteria > Bacillati > Actinomycetota > Actinomycetes > Kitasatosporales > Streptomycetaceae > Kitasatospora > Kitasatospora sp. NPDC094028. The sequence goes on from NZ_JBMVFA010000002.1 coordinate 58,954, forward strand.
CTCGAACACCGTGACGGCCGGGGCGAGCGGCATGGTCTACGGCTACCTCGGCTACGTGGTGCTGCGCGGGGTCCTCGACCGCAACGTGCTGGACGCGGTCGTCGGCCTCGGCGTCGCCGCCACCTACTGGACGATCCTGATCGGCGTGCTGCCGGTCGCCCACGGGGTCAGCTGGCAGGGCCACCTCGGCGGGCTGATCGGCGGACTGGCCGCCGCCGTCCTGCTCCGTGACGGGGCGAAGCCGAAGCCCGCCCCCGCGGCCCCGGCCGCGGACGGCCCCCGCTCGGATCTGCTCAGGCAGCTCGACGACCTGGGCCTGTAGGACCCGCCGGCCCGCGCGCCAGGTATAGACCATTCCCACCCCGGCGGCTAGCGTGGGCGGCGCACCAGCCCTCCCCCGCTCCGGAGCCGCACCGTGGAGTCGTCCGTCCTCGCCTTCGCCACCGACCTGCTCGACGAGGGCGCCGACGCCTTCTTCGGCAACCTCACCGACCGCGCCCGGGTCGGCGGCGTCACCCTCGCCTCGGTCTACCACGAGGCCCGCGACGTCTTCCCGCACAACCCCCGCCGGGTGGTCCGCTACCTGGAGCCGGGCGCGGCGTACTTCCGCCCCGACCCGGCCGCCTGGCGGGGCCGGCGCCTCGCGCCGGTCCCGTCCACCGCGATCGGCGAGCGCGACCCCTTCGCCGAGGCCGCCGCGCAGGCCGGCCGCCGCGGCCTGAAGCTGCACGCCTGGACGGTGTTCTGCCACAACGACCGGCTCGGCTTCGCCCACCCCGACTGCTCCCCGGCCAACGCCTTCGGCGACCGCCACCTCACCGAGCTCTGCCCGGCCAACCCGGAGGTCCGCGAGTACGCCCTCACCCTGGTCGCCGAGCTCGCCCGGTACGGCGTGGACGCGGTCCGCGCCGAGTCCCCGCACTTCCACGGCCTGCGCCACGGCTACCACCACGAGCGCTACTTCGAGGAGCTGGGCCCGACCGCCGAGGCCCTGCTCGGCGTCTGCTTCTGCCCGCACTGCCGCACCGCCGCCGGGCGCGCGGGCATCCCGGCCGACGAGGTCGCCGGGGCGGTCCGGACGGAACTGCGCCGCCGGCTGGCCGACGAGCGGGCCGCCGCCGAGCCCGCCGACCTGAGCGCCCTCGCGGACGGCGCCTTCGCCGCGTACGTGGACGCCTCCGCCGCCACCGTCACCTCGCTCGCCGCCGACCTCACCGAGCAGGCCCGCCGGCACGGCATGCGGCTGAGCTTCATGGACGGCGGCGGCCCCGGCAAGGGCTGGCTGGCCGGCATCGACCTGCCCGCCCTCACCGGGGTCGTCGACCAGATCGAGACCCTCGGCTACGCGAAGACCCCGGAGGCCGTCCGGGAGAAGCTCGCCGCCTTCGCCCTGCACGGCGTCCGCCCGCGGGACATGGCGGTGATCCTGCGCCCGATGGCCTCGGACTGCGACGGCCCGGAGAACCTCGCCGCCAAGATCGCCGTGCTGCGCGAACTCGGCGTGCCCGAGGTCGAGTTCTACCACTACGGCCTGATGCGGCTGTCCTCCCTGGACCGGATCGGCGCCGCCCTCTCCGGCTGACCTACCGCCGCTTCCTGGACGTCCCGAACAGGCTGCGCGAGATCTCCTGCCCGAGCTGCCGCCCGGCCGAGCGGGCGAAGGACTTCACGGTCGGGTTGCTCAGCAGCGAGCCGAGCAGCCCGCCCGCGCCCGTCGCCTCCTCCCGCTCCTCCCGCCGCGGCGCGGGCCCGCGTTCGGGCTGGCGCGCGGGCTCGGCGGGCCCGGGCCGGGCGTCGGCGGCCCGCGCCGCCAGCTTCTCGTACGCCGACTCCCGGTCGATCGCGTCCCGGTAGCGCGCCGTCAGCGGCGAGGCGTCGACGGCCGCCCGCAGCGCCGCCTCCTCGACCGGCCCCATCAGCGACTGCGGCGCGCGCAGCCTGGTCGCCGCGACGGGCGTCGGCGCACCCTTCTCGGAGAGGACGGTCACCACGGCCTCGCCGGTGCCGAGCGAGGTGAGCACCGCGCTGAGGTCGTAGGAGGAGTGCGGGAAGGTCGAGACGGTGGCCTTGAGCGCCTTGGCGTCGTCCGGGGTGAAGGCGCGCAGCGCGTGCTGCACCCGGTTGCCCAACTGGGCCAGGACGTCGGCCGGGACGTCCTTCGGCGTCTGGGTGACGAAGAAGATGCCGACGCCCTTGGAGCGGATCAGCCGGACGGTCTGGGTGATCGCCTCCAGGAAGGCCTTGGAGGCGCCCTTGAACAGCAGGTGCGCCTCGTCGAAGAAGAACACCAGCCTGGGCTTGTCCGGGTCCCCCACTTCGGGCAGTTCCTGGTAGAGGTCGGCGAGCAGCCACATCAGGAAGGTGGAGAACAGCCGGGGCCGGTCCTGCACGGCGGGCAGTTCGAGCACCGAGACGACGCCCCGGCCGTCCGGGGCGGTCCGCAGCAGTTCGGCGGTGTCGTACTCGGGCTCGCCGAAGAACGCCCCGGCGCCCTCGTTCTCCAGCACGGTGAGCGCGCGCAGGATGACGCCCGCGGTGGCCGCGGAGAGGCCGCCGACGGTCTTCAGCTCCTCCTTGCCCTCGGGCGAGGCGAGGTGGCCGATCACGGCGGTGAGGTCCTTGAGGTCGTAGAGCTCCAGGCCCGCCCGGTCGGCGTAGTGGAACACCAGGCTGAGCGAGGACTCCTGGGTCTCGTTCAGGTCGAGCACCTTGGCGAGCAGCAGCGGCCCGAAGCTGGTGACGGTGGCCCGGACCGGGATGCCGGCGCCCTGCCCGCCGAGGGCGTAGAACTCGGTCGGGCAGCCCTGCGGCGTCCACGACTGCCCGACCTCGGCGGCCCGCGCGGCGGTGCGCTCGCTCGGCGCGCCGGGTGCGCAGACGCCGGAGACGTCGCCCTTGATGTCGGCGAGGAACACCGGCACGCCCTGGGCGGAGAGCTGTTCGGCGATCAGCTGGAGGGTTTTGGTCTTGCCGGTGCCGGTGGCCCCGGCGACCAGCCCGTGCCGGTTGAGCACGCCGAGCGGGATGCGCACCTGGGCCTCGGGGTACGCGGTGCCGTCCAGCAGCACCGCGCCGAGGTCGAGCGCGGGCCCGGTGAAGGCGTACCCGTCGGCGATCTCGCGGACGGTCGGCGGGGTGGGGGCGGAGGACATCGGCGCACACTCCTGGACGGCTGGCGGCTGACGGCTGACGGCTGACGGCTGGCGACGGGTGGCGAAGAAGGCGAGCGGTGACCGAACTTCGCGACATTTCCCATCAAACAGCCGCATTCACCCGCCCGCAGCTCACACCCGGGGGCGTGGCGGCACCGCGGCTGCTGCGCCATTCGCCGTCCGAACGGTAGGCTTTCCGTGTGATCTTCAAGCGCATCGGCAATGGGCGGCCGTACCCGGATCACGGCCGGACGAGCACCCGCCAGTGGGCTGACGTCGCCCCGCGTCCGGTGCGGCTCGACCAGCTGGTGACCACCAAGGGCCAACTCGACCTGGAAACCCTGCTGGCCGAGGACTCGACCTTCTACGGGGACCTCTTCGCCCACGTGGTGAAGTGGCACGGCGACCTCTACCTGGAGGACGGGCTGCACCGGGCCGTACGGGCCGCGCTGCAGCAGCGCCAGGTGCTGCACGCCCGCGTCCTCGAAATGGAGTGACGGCCCTCCCCGGCCGCCCTCCCCGCATCCGGACCTCCCGCGTCGACCGCCCGACCGCCACCCCGCGGAGGGCGGTCCGCGCGTACCCGGGTACCCGGCCGGGTACCCCCTTTCGGGTACCGGGATACTCCAGATGATGATCGTTTAGTACCTTCGCAGCCGGACGGCACTACGCTGCTGACTACGGCTACGACCTGGGACTCCGCCGCACCCGGCGGACACCCGCACCGGCCGACCCGTCATCCCGACCCCGCCCCGGCACGAGGGGGAGACAAACCGTGAGCATGTTGACTCCCCAAGGCCTCAAGGGGAAGCAGTACCGCGTCACCGGCAACGCCTATCCGCGGCTGGGCCGGCCCCCGAAGAAGAGCCGCAAGGTGATCGCGGCGCTCGCGGGCCTGCTCACGCTGGCGCTGATCGCCCTCGGCGGTGTGCAGCTGTACGACATCTTCACCGGCCGGAACAAGAACGCCTCCGCACAGGCCTGCGCGACCCCGTCCGGCAAGGCGCTGGCCGCCCCGGCGCCGGGCGCCACCCCGGGCGCCACCGGCGCACCCGCCACCGGCGCCCCGGCCGCCGGCCAGGGCGACCCGCACGCCATCCCGCAGCCGGCCACCGTCACGGTGAACGTCTACAACGCCACCACCAAGGCCGGCCTGGCCGGGCGGACCGCCGAGGAGCTGAAGAAGCGCGGCTTCACCATCGGCAAGGTCGGCAACGCCCCGGCCGAGCTGGACAAGAAGGTGCCCGGCCCCGCCCAGGTGATCGCCGGCCCGGCCGGCGCCGGCGCGGGCACCCTGGTCGGCTCGCAGATCGCCGGGGCCACCGTCACCGCCGACGCCCGCACCGACGCCACCGTGGACTTCGTGATCGGCGACAGCTACAACGCCCTGCTGGACGAGACCCAGGCGGCCGCCGCCCTCGCCCTGGCCACCAAGCCCTCCCCCACCCCGACCGCCACCGGCAGCTGCTGACCCACCGGCGGACGGACCCCGGCCGGCGGACACCGGAACGCGCGAGAGCCCCCCGACGTCGGGTCGGGGGGCTCTCGTCCGTTCGGGGCGGGACTCAGCCGGCGGTGCCGTACAGCCGGTCGCCCGCGTCGCCGAGACCGGGGACGATGTAGCCGTTCTCGTTCAGCCGCTCGTCCAGCGCGGCGGTGACCACGGTGACCGGCAGCCCGGCCAGCTCCCGCTTCATCACCTCGACGCCCTCCGGCGCGGCCAGCAGCACCACGGCGGTGACGTCGGTGGCGCCCCGCTCGATCAGCATCCTGATCGCGGCGACCAGCGTGCCGCCGGTGGCCAGCATCGGGTCGAGCACGTAGACCTGGCGGCCGGAGAGGTCGTCCGGCATCCGGGTGGCGTAGGTGGAGGCCTCCAGGGTCTCCTCGTTGCGCACCATGCCGAGGAAACCGACCTCGGCGGTGGGCAGCAGCCGGGTCATGCCGTCCAGCATGCCGAGGCCGGCCCGCAGGATCGGCACGACCAGCGGGCGCGGGTAGCTGAGCCGGGTGCCGAGGGTGACCGCCACGGGCGTGGTGATCTCCACCTCGTCGGTGCGGACGTCCCTGGTGGCCTCGTAGGCGAGGAGGGTCACCAGCTCGTCGGTCAGGCGACGGAAGGTCGGCGAGTCGGTGCGCTCGTCGCGCAGGGTGGAGAGCTTGTGGGCGACCAGGGGGTGGTCGACGACGTGGAGACGCATGCATCGAGGTTAGCCCGCTCCCGGACGCCCGTACGACACGCCGTGCCAGGGCCGCCGACCGGGCCGGGTCACCCCGCGGTGACACGCCGTGACAAGGGGCGAATGTCCGGACGGAACCGGATCCCGTGGTATCAACCGGGCCGAACTGGGAATGTCTCGACCCATGACGAGCAACCCGAAGCCCGGGGACGGCTCGGCGGACGAGCCCGTCATCGGGGCGGGCCGGCGCTCCGGCCCCCCGCAGGACCCCCCGGAGACCGAGGCGGAGCGCCGCAAGCGGCGGGCCGTCTTCCTCCGCGAGCTCGCGGAGGCCCGCGAACTGCGCGAGCGGGTCCAGCCCCGGCGGACCAAGGAGCGGCGGATGCGCGAAGCGATGCGGATGCGAACATTCCGGATCTGACCGGGCCTTCCGGGGCCGTCCGGGCGCACTCCGACACGCTCCGCACCGTCCCGGTGGCGCGCCGTCGCCCGGCGGCCGGGCCTTCCGACACGACCTGCGAAGACGCGCTGCCGAACACCCCCCGCAAGGGCGGGCTTTCTGTCACGATTCCGATGGGACGGTCCGAACAAGCGGGCCGCCTCTGGCGCGGGGGCGGCCAGGATTCCGCGTTGCCCGTACGCGCCGACAGCCGAGACCGATGATCTTGGGAGTGTCCCTGGTGGCGTACTTCGCTGCAGTGCTTGCTCGCACCGAGGACGGGTGGGATGTGAGCGAGGCCGAGCTCGACGACGTCGAAACCCTGGCCGATCTGGTCGACCTGGCCCGCGACAGTGCCCAGGACGACGACAGCGTCCTGATCTTCATCGAACAGGAGGACTCCTGGTTCGCCATCGTCCGGGTGGACGGCGAGGAGGACCCGCGGATCTTCGTGTCGGACGGCGCCGCCGCCGCCCGCAGCTCGTACGGCTCCGTCCTCACCGACGAGCTGGTCGACCAGGCCGGCGAGAGCGAGTTCGGCGACCTCGACCACCTGCTCGACGAGAGCGAGGAGACCCAGGCCCAGGACGACGAGGACGAGGACGGGCGGGGCAACGTCCCGGTCGGCCCGCTCGGCGACTCCCACCTGCTCACCGAGTTCGGCCTGGCCTCCGAGGACCTGCTCGGCCTCAGCGGCGAGGGCGCGGTGCCGGGCGACGCCCTGGAGGAGATCGCCGAGGCCCTGGGCTGCGGCGAGGTGCTGGAGGCGGTCCGGTAGCGGCCGGGTGCCCCGCACCGGCACCCGGGCCGGATGCCCGACACTGGATGCCATGCAGCCCGCATCCGCCGCGCAGACCGCACTCCGCATCGCCCCCCTGCCCGCCCCCGTCCGCCCCGACCCGGTCCGTGACCGCTGGGCGGCGCCGATGCGCCTCGCCATCGCCGAGGCCGCCCTGGCGCCGGCCACCGGTGACGTCCCGGTCGGGGCGCTCGTCCTGGGCCCGGACGGCGAGGTCGTCGGGCGCGGCCACAACGAGCGCGAGGCGGTCGGCGACCCGACCGCGCACGCCGAGGTGGTCGCCATCCGGCAGGCCGCGGCCGCGCTCGGGGAGTGGCGGCTCTCCGGCTGCACCCTGGTCGTCACGCTGGAGCCCTGCACGATGTGCGCCGGCGCCATCGTGCTCTCCCGGATCGACCGGGTGGTCTACGGCGCCGTCGACGAGAAGGCCGGCGCGGCCGGCTCGCTCTTCGACGTGATGCGCGACCGGCGGCTCAACCACCGCCCCGAGGTGGTCTGGGGCGTCCTCGCGCAGGAGTGCGGCGAGCAGCTGCGCACCTTCTTCGACACCCACCGCTGACCCCGCCCGGGAGCGTCCCCGGATACGGATTTCGTGACCGCGCCACCCGTCCGGTAGAGTTCCCCTCGGTAGCGTGTCCGAGCGGCCAAAGGAGCACGCCTCGAAAGCGTGTGTGGGGGCAACTCCACCGTGGGTTCGAATCCCACCGCTACCGCTGGAAAGCCCGAGGGCCCGTCCGATCCGGACGGGCCCTCGGCGTTTCCGCGCACCCTCGAACGCGGAAAGGGCTCCGCACCCCGGGCCGATGACCACCGGTGCCCGGTCCGTGCGGAGCCTGAGGGGGAGCGGCTCGGGGGGACTGACCGCTCCCCCGGCGGAGTTCCCACCACCGGGTCCGCGTCGGGGGAGAGCCGCGGCGCCCGGTCCCACAGCGGGGAACTCCGGTCCACGCACCGGGGATTCCTGCCAGATCCTCGGTACGTCCTCCATCCTGCCGCCCGGGCCCCGCCCGGGCACCCGGAGAAAGGCCCCACTCGCGGGGACCTTCGTCCCGCCGGACGAACGCGTCGCACACTTGATAGCCCGTCCGGTGGATAAGCTGCCCCTGAGGGTCGCTCGGGGAGCCGGATGACGGCGGCCCACAGCAGGGAGGAAGGTCACCGATGGCGCAGGCGAAGAAGATCGGCATCGTGCTCCTGCTCGTCTTCGTCCTCTACTCGATCATCACCTCGCCGGCCCGGTCCGCCGAACTCGTCCAGCTGGGCTTCGAGGGCATCTCGAACGCGGCCAAGGCGGTCGGCACCTTCATGACCGGGCTGCTCAAGTAGGCCCGGCCGGGGCAGCGGGCGGACGGCCCGCGAGCGGCGCGGGCGCACCGGCTACCGTGGGCGGCACTTCCTGTCCCCGTCCGCGAGGAGCGGCATCGTGATCCGGCACCTGGTCCTGTTCAAGCTCAACGAAGGCGTCAGCAAGGACGACGCGCGCGCGCTCGCCGGCGCCGAGGCCTTCGCCGAGCTCGGCTCGCTGATCCCCGAGCTGCGCGAGTGGGAGTGCGCCTGGAACACCACCGAGCGCGACATCGCGTACGACTACGCGATCAACAGCCTGGTCGAGGACCGCGAGGCCCTGCAGGCGTACCTGACCCACCCGGCGCACCAGGCCGCGGCGGGCCTGTGGCGCGAGTTCGCCACGTGGGTGATCGCGGACATCGAGGTCTGATCCCGGCACCGCAGCGGGGCCCGGCACCGGGCCCCCTCCCCCGCGGGCCGTCCCCCGGACGGCCCGCGCCGCCCCGCCCGGCCACCGGGCGGGGCGTCTTGCTCTGTCCGGGAACGACCCTTGCGGCGCCTCGCCGCCGGGCCCGGTGAAGGTCGCACACCCCACCAACACACCTCCACCGGGTACTTGCCCGAACTACGCCCACCTTGTGATGCTATGACCGGTTTTGCCGGACATGGCGAGGTGGAGAACCAGCCGCGACACCCGATCCGCAGGGCCCGCCGTAGACGACTTTGGGAGGGGTGACGTGTCCGTGGACGAAGTGCTGGCTGCGATCATCAGCCCGGCCGGCGAACTCCGCCCGGACGGACTGCGCGGCCCCGGCGGCCGACCCGCCGTGGACGTCCGGACGCTGACCCGGGTGCTGTTCGAGCGGCTCGCCGAGCTGCCCCCGGACGCCCCCGAGCGGGAGCGGGTCCGGGCCGCGCTGATCGAGGTGAACATCCCGCTGGTGCGCTACGCCGCCACCCGCTTCCGCAGCCGCAGCGAGCCGATGGAGGACGTCGTCCAGGTCGGCACCATCGGCCTGATCAACGCGATCGACCGCTTCGACCCCACCCGCGGCGTGCAGTTCCCCACCTACGCGCTGCCGACCATCCTCGGCGAGATCAAGCGCTACTTCCGCGACAACGTCCGCACCATGCACGTCCCGCGCCGGCTCCAGGAGCTGTGGGTCCAGGTCAGCGGCGCGATGGAGGAGCTGACGGTGCTGCACGGGCGGGCCCCCAAGGTCCCCGAGATCGCCGCCAGCCTGCGGATCCCCGAGGAGGACGTCCGGGCCTGCCTGGACGCCGGACGGGCCTACAACGCGGCCTCGCTGGAGGCGGCGCAGGAGCACGAGGGCGGGCTCGCCCTGCTCGACCGGCTGGGCTACGAGGACTCGGCGCTGGCCGAGGTCGAGCACCGGGACATGGTCCGCCACCTGCTGGTCCAACTCCCCGAACGGGAACGGCGGATCGTGATGCTGCGGTTCTTCGCCAACCTCACCCAGTCGCAGATCAGCACCGAGCTGGGGATGTCCCAGATGCACGTCTCGCGACTGCTGTCGCGGATCCTGACGAGGCTTCGGACCGGCAACTCCTGGGAAGAGTGACATCGCAGCGCGTCACCCCGGTGTGACTTCTCGCGACGTTCGGGTTTGCCGTGGCCGGTGTGCCGGTATGGAGGGGGTTGGGCCCCCGCCGGGAACCTCCGTGCGTCGGCCCCCGTTCAACCGTCAGTCACGAGGGGGTGGGCGCATGTCCGGAGAGCTCGGCACTGCGGAGATCCACGCTGGTCAGGCCGGGGTCGCGGCCGTCGCCGAGGGCGGCGTCCCGCACCAGCGGACCACGCCGCACGAGGCCCCGCCCGGCGCCGGGCTGGACACCCGGACGCTCTCCCGCTCGCTGTTCCTGCGGCTGGCCTCGCTGGAGCCCGGCAGCGCCGAGCACACCTACGTCCGCGACACCCTGATCGAGCTCAACCTGCCGCTGGTCCGGTACGCCTCGGCGCGCTTCCGCAGCCGCAACGAGCCGATGGAGGACATCGTCCAGGTCGGCACCATCGGGCTGATCAAGGCGATCGACCGGTTCGACCCGGAGCGCGGGGTGGAGTTCCCCACCTTCGCGATGCCCACCGTGGTCGGCGAGATCAAGCGCTTCTTCCGGGACACCAGCTGGTCGGTGCGGGTGCCGCGCCGCCTGCAGGAGCTGCGGCTGGCCCTCACCAAGGCCGGCGACGAGCTGGCCCAGCGGCTGGACCGCTCCCCCACCGTGGCCGAGCTGGCCGTCTGCCTGGGGGTCAGCGAGGAGGACGTGGTCGAGGGCCTCGCGGTGGGCAACGCCTACACCGCCAGCTCGCTCGACTCCAGCCCCGGCGAGGAGGAGGGCGACGGCCCGCTCGCCGAGCGGCTCGGCTACGAGGACCTCGCGCTGGAGGGCGTCGAGTACCGCGAGTCGCTGAAGCCCCTGCTGGCCAAGCTGCCGCCGCGCGAGCGCCGGATCATCATGCTGCGCTTCTTCGGCAACCTGACCCAGTCGCAGATCGGCGAGGAGATCGGGATCTCCCAGATGCACGTCTCGCGGCTGCTGACCCGCACCCTGACGCAGCTGCGCGAGGGCCTGATCAACGAGGGCTGAGCCGCCGGCCCCTCGGGGCCCGGCACGCCGCATTCCGGACGGCCCGCATTCCCCCCGCGCCCGGGGGCGGTGGACGAACCGGCGCCCGCATTGCATATTCGATCCGCGTCGTGACACAAGGTGTCAGATATTGCATGAACCTGCCCATTGGGGCGGAGAGTTGTGCGAGAGTGTGACGCGCGACGACTTCGGTTCCGACATCCGGGGAAGGTCACGTCGATCTACGGTCGGTAACCAGGTGTAGCACTCCGGCTTCCGGTTTTTCATTTTCAATTCATTATTTGCATCACCGGTCCGGTTCCGGTCACAATCAGCGCCTTCATGGCTTCGCCATGAACGTTGGTAACAGGTTCGCTGCACTCTCGCCCAATTGGTCCCTCGCGCCGCCACGCCTCGACCAGGATGGGCGCCGGGCAGCCTGCTGCCCGCGAACAGCTACAGGGCAGGCGAGCGAGGGCCACCCGGCGCCTGCCTCAAGGGGAGGATCACCATGGGTCGAGCGACCCGAAGAGTCGCCGCTTGCGCGGCGGCAGTTCTGCTGGCCAGCGGCCTCCAGACCACCCTGGCTTTCGGCGACACCACGCCGCCCAGGATCGACCTCACCATCCTGGTCATCGACGACGGCGGGCCGTCGGTCGCGGCGATCACCGCCGAGCTGAAGAGCCAGGGAACCCCGTACCAGGTCGTCAGCCTGAGTGACGCGAGCCGGCCCACCATCACCACCGCTTTCCTGAGCGACACGGTGAACGGCCAGCCGCGCGGGAAGTTCCAGGGCATCGTCATGCCCAACGAAAACCCGTTCAGCAACACCACCGAGATGGCCGCGATCGCGAGCTACGAAGCCGCTTTCAACGTCCGCCAGATCGACGCCTACACGTGGGCCAACCCTGCGGTCGGGCTGAACTACGCGTCGAATCCGGGATACGTCGGCACCCTCGACGGATTCCAGGCGGCCACCACGGCCGCCGGCACTTCGGGTCCGTTCGGGTACCTCAAGGGCAGCGTCCCGTTCGAGGACAACGACCCGAACGTCAGCGAGAGTTACGGATACCTGGCGACCCCGCTCGCCAACCTCCCGTCCGGTGCCTCGTTCACCCCGCTGGTCGACGCCGCGATACCCAACTCGACCACCCGCGGTTCCCTCGTCGGTGAATACACCCACGACGGCCGCAAGGAACTGGTCGTCACGTTCGTCTACAACCGGTACCAGCAGCAGTACCGGCTGCTGGCCCGCGGCATGGTCGACTGGATCACCCAGGGCGTCCACCTCGGCTACGACCGGAACTACTTCGCGACCCACATCGACGACGTGTTCCTGGCCGACGACCGCTGGTCGACCACGCTCAAGTGCACCCCCGGCGACGTCACCTGCCCGCCCGGCACCCCGGACACCGGCACCCCGATCCGGATGACCCAGGCGGACGCGCAGTACGCGAAGCAGTGGGAAGCCACCAACAACTTCACCCTCGACATGCTGTTCAACGGCAACGGCAGCGAGGACTGGAAGGCCGACCACCAGACCACGGTGGACCCGACCGCCAGCCAGATGATCGCCGACCAGAACAGCTACCGCTGGGTCAACCACACCTACAGCCACCCGTACCTGGGCTGCGTCCAGGACGTCACCGTGGTGCCGTGGCGCTGCACCACGGACGCCGGTGGCAACACCGTCTGGGTCGACTACAACACGATCTACAGCCAGATCAAGAACAACTTCGACTGGGCCGCCAAGAGCGGCCTGAACGCCGACCCGCAGGTCCTCGTCACCGGTGAGCACTCCGGTCTGCTGACCGCCCCGCAGGAGACCAGCGACAACCCGAACCTGGCGCCGGCGCTGGCCGCCAACGGCATCAAGTTCACCGGCAGCGACGCCTCCCGCGAGGCCGCCCAGCGGCCCGTGGGCTCGTCCACGCTGACCGTGCCGCGGTACCCGATGAACGTCTTCTACAACGCCGGCTCCGCCGTCGAGGAGACCGACGAGTACAACTGGATCTACACCAGCAAGGCCAACGGCGGCAGCGGCGTCTGCGAGAACAACCCCAACTCCACCTGCCTGCCCAAGCCGCTGGACACCACCACCGGCTACCAGTCGTACATCGTGCCGCTGGAGGCCCGGATCGACCTCGGCCACGTGCTGAGCAACGACCCGCGGCCGCACTTCATCCACCAGTCGAACCTCTCCGAGGGCCGGATCGCGTACCCGGTGCTGGAGAAGATCCTCGGCACCTACCGCTCGCTGCACGCCGACAACGCCCCGATCGTGAACCTCAGCGAGCGGCAGATCGGCCAGGAGTTCCAGAAGCGCACGGCCTGGAACAACGCCGTCGCCGCCGGTCAGGTCACCGCCTACCGGGTCGGGAACACCGTGACGGTCAACGCGCCGGCCGGTGTTCAGGTCGAGGCCACCATGCCGACCGGAACTGCTCAGCAGCTGGCCATCGGCACGACCGCCTTCGGTTCGGCCTACGCCGGTACGCTCTCGGGCTGGGTGTCCCCGGGCGCCCTGCAGAGCAGCGTCACCCTGCAGCTCCCCTCGGGCGCGGCTCCGGCCGCCCCGGCCGCAGTCGCCCCGAGCGTCGCGGCCAAGTCCGTCCCGGCTCCGGCCCCCGCGGACAAGAAGGTCGTCCCGCAGGGCGTCGCCACCCCCGTCCCGGTGGGCCCGAGCGACACCACCCGCAAGCCCGCCACGTCCCTCGTCCCCGGCAGCGGCACCCCGGTGCCGAGCAAGGACGCCGCGGACAAGAACGGCAACACCGGCAACGGCGCCGGTGACGGGCAGCACGGCAAGCCCTCCGGGGAGCCGGCCTCGCACCGCGGAACCACCGGCCGCCCCGGCGCCCGCTGACCGGATAGTCGCAGGCCGAACCACCCGATGACGGGGCCGGGTCGACGACCCGGCCCGGCCCCGCCACGACCCCCGTCCGGCCACCCAGGCCGGACACCCGACGCAGGAACAGGAGGGGGGACAGGAGATGCGCGTCACCCTGCTCACCGAGGGGACGTACCCGCACCAGCACGGCGGCGTGAGCGTCTGGTGCGACCAACTCGTTCAGGGCATGCCGGACGTCGACTTCGACGTCATCGCCGTCACCGGAACCGGCCACGAGTCACTGGCCTGGGAGCTGCCCGCCAACGTACGGTCGGTCACCACCGCTCCGCTGTGGGGCCCGGCCTCCGAGGCCCGGCCGCCCCGCGGCAAGGAGATGCGCCGCTTCCTCAACGCCTACGAGCGGTTCCTCCACTCCCTCCTGGACCCGGTCTACACCACCCACTTCGGCACCGAGCTGTACGGCTTCGCCGACCTCGCCCGGAGCGGGCTGCTCAGCCCGGCCCTGCGCAGCGAGCGCGCCCTGCGCACCCTCCAGCACGTCTGGACCCGCGACTACCTGCCCACCGCCGCCTCCCGGCCCACCCTGCACGACGCGCTGAACGCCACCGACCTGCTGGAGCACGCCCTGCGGCCGCTCTCGGTCGCCCCGCCGAAGGACGGCGTCGCGCACGCGGCCAGCGGCGGCCTCGCCACCCTGCCGGGGCTGATCGCCGCCCAGCAGTACGGCGTACCGTTTCTGCTCACCGAGCACGGCATCTACCTGCGCGAGCGCTACCTCGGCTACCGCACCGGCCCCTACCGCTGGCCCGTCAAGGCGCTGCTGCTCGGCTTCTACCGGATGCTCGCCGAGGAGAGCTACCGGCAGGCCGCCCTGGTCACCCCCGGCAACCGGTACAACCGGCGCTGGGAGGAGCGCGGCGGCACGCCGTCCAGCCACATCCGCACCGTCTACAACGGGGTGGACCCGGCGGCCTTCCCGCCGGCCGGCCCCGAACCCGAGACCCCGACCCTCAGCTGGGCCGGCCGGGTCGACCCGATCAAGGACCTGGAGACGCTGATCCGGGCCTTCGCCATCGTCCACCGCGAGATCCCCGAGGCGCGGCTGCGGCTCTTCGGGGGCACTCCCAAGGGCGGCGAGGCGTACCGGGACGGCTGCATAGCCCTGGCCGCCGAGCTCGGCATCGCCGACTCGGTGGCCTTCGAAGGCCGCGTCGCCGACATCACCGACGCGTACGCGGCGGGCAACGTGGTCATGCTCTCCAGCATCAGCGAGGGCTTCCCGTTCACCCTGATCGAGGCCATGTCCTGCGGCCGCGCGACCGTCTCCACCGACGTCGGCGGCGTGCGCGAGGCCGTGGGCGACACCGGCCTGGTCGTCCCCCCGCGCGAACCCGAACCGATGGCCGCCGCCGCGATCGAGCTGCTGCGCGACCCCGAACGGCGCGCCCGCCTCGGCGAGCAGGCCCGGCTGCGGGTGATCGAGCAGTTCACGCTCCGGCAGAACATCGACGGCTTCCGCGGCATCTACACCGAACTGCTCGGCACCGCCCGCTGGATGCCCGGCGGCATGGTCGCCGTCACCGACCAGACGCCCAGCCCCGACTGGGCGGACCGCCCGCTGGCCAGCGCCCAGCCCGCCGCGCAGACGAGCGAGGTGGGAGCGTGAGTGGTCCGCTTCGTCTTGTTCCCGGCGAGGGCCCCGAGCGGACGATGCAGCTGCGCACGCTGCCGCTCAAGCGCCGCCGCCCCGCGCTCCCGGCCGAGCCCGAGCCCGAGGAGCAACTCGGCCTCTCCGCCGACCCGTTGGACGAACTCGCCGAGCGCCTGAACGACATCTGCGCCGACGCCGTCCACCCCTACGAGATCGCCGCCATCCTGGAGTCGGACGGCCTCTCGGACGAGCAGGCCGCGCTGCTGTACGGCCGCCCCGACGCGTTCACCGTCGCCGAGGAGCTGTTCGAGAAGGTCCAGCGCCGCTACCCCGGCCCGAGCTCCGAGTTCGCCAACCCCTGGCGGGCCGACCCCTGGCGCTGCGTGGTGCGCGGCCTGGTGTTCGCCCTGCCCGGGCTCGGCTACCTGCTCGGCGCCAACCTGTTCGCGACCGCCCGGATGCGCTTCGGCCTGCCCTCGGGCATGCTCGCGCTGTCCGTGGCCACCCTGGTCAGCTGGGGCTTCAACCAGGCGCTGGCGCACCGCGCGTACCGCTGGCTGGGCCGGCTGCGCCGCCGGGACGCCGCCCGCTGCCTGGCCGTGGGCGCGCCGCTCGGCGCACTGGTCGCGGCCGCCGCCGCGTACGTGGTCGGCGGGCCGCTCGGCGCGCTGGCCTTCGCCGCCGGGCAGTCCGCGTACCTGGGCGCGGCCACCGTGCTGCTGGTGCTCGGGCGGGAGAAGTTCCTGCTGGTCGCGCTCGCGCCGGCCTCGGTCGGCGCGGGCGTGGTGCTCGCCGTCGACGTCCCCCAGACGGTACGGACGGTGGTGCTGCTCGCCTCGGTGGCGCTGGCGGTCGGCCTGGCCGGCCGGGAGCTGGTGCGCTGCATCCGCGGCGTGGAGCCGGAGGCCGTCGAGCTGAAGCTGCCGCTGCGCCAGGAGCTGCCGCACCTGCTGTTCGGCCTGGCCTGCGGCGCGCTCACGCTGATCGCCGGCCTCGGCGAGACCATCCACCAGGCCGTGCAGGCCGGCGGCCACGCCGTCCACGGCGCCGCGCACGCCGCCCACACGGCCGCCGCGCACGGCGCCGGGCACCCGGCCGCCGTCGCGCACGAGGCGAAGGCCGCGCTGACCGGGCCCGCCATGATCGCGCTGACGCTCAGCCTGGGCCTCGCCGAGTGGCTGCTCTTCCGCTACCGGGCGATGGCGGTGGCCGCGCTGCGCACCAGCCACACCACCGGGCAGTTCGGCCGCCGCACCGGCGGCATCCTGCTCGGCTGCCTGTTCATCTACCTCACCACCGTGGCCGCGCTGGACGCCGCCGCGACCGTGCTGTGGCCCGGCGCCCCCGCGCTGGGCGTGCCGCAGCTCGGCGCGATGCTGCTCCTCGGCGGCTCGCTCTGGCTGGCGCTGCTGCTGAACGCCTTCGGGTTCAGCTGGAGCACCGCCCTCATCTGTCTGGCCGCCGCGCTCGCCGAGAGCGCCGGGCTGCTGACCGGTGCGGATCCGATCGTCCTGCAGCTGATCGGCTGCGGGGCGGCCGCGCTCGTCCTCACCGCCATCGCCGGGCCCGCGCTCGGCCGCACCACCCAGCACCGCTGATCCACCACCACCGACCCACACCGAACGAACCACCGGCGGCCGCCGACCACACCGGGCCCGGCCGTCCCCCGCAATCGAGAAAGCGAATCCCGCATGAGCAGCGTCGCGGTCACCGGAGCCGAGGGCTTCATCGGCTCCCACCTCGTCGAGACCCTGGTCGCCGACGGGCACCACGTTCGCGCGATGGTGCAGTACAACTCCTTCTCCTCCTTCGGCTGGCTGGAGACCCTGCCGCAGGAGGTGCTGGACTCGGTCGAGATCATCCTCGGCGACGTCCGGGACCCGGGCTCGGTCAACGGCCTGGTCAAGGGCACCGAGGCGGTCTACCACCTGGCCGCCCTGATCGCGATCCCGTACTCCTACCGCGCCCCCCACTCCTATGTGGACACCAACGTCACCGGCACCCTGAACGTGCTGGAGGCGGTGCGCCACCTGGAGATCCCGCGCCTGGTGCACACCTCCACCAGCGAGAC
The DNA here is from genome assembly GCF_049543595.1 of Kitasatospora sp. NPDC094028. Lineage (NCBI taxonomy): Bacteria > Bacillati > Actinomycetota > Actinomycetes > Kitasatosporales > Streptomycetaceae > Kitasatospora > Kitasatospora sp. NPDC094028. Next base: position 75,970 of record NZ_JBMVFA010000002.1, read on the forward strand.
CTACGGCACCGCGCAGACCGTGCCGATCACCGAGGACCACCCGATCAACACCCAGTCCCCGTACGCCGCCTCCAAGGCGGGCGGGGACCGGCTGGCGGACAGCTACCACGCCAGCTTCGAGACCCCGGTCGTCACGCTGCGCCCGTTCAACACCTTCGGCCCGCGCCAGTCGATGCGCGCCGTCATCCCGACCGTGATCGCCCAGGTCGCGGCCGGCCAGACCGAGATCACCCTCGGCGACCTGCGCCCGACCCGCGACTTCACGTTCGTCAAGGACACCGCCAACGCCTTCCGCACGGTGGGCACCGCGCCCGCCGAGACGGTGGTCGGCCGGACCTTCAACGCCGGCACCGGCGGCGAGATCTCGGTCGGCGACCTGGTGACCCTGGTCGGCAAGCTGATGGGCGTCGACCTGGTGGTGAAGGAGGACGAGCAGCGCATCCGTCCGACCAACTCCGAGGTCATGCGGCTCGTCGCGGACGCCACCCGGCTGCGCACGGCGACCGGCTGGGCGCCGCAGTTCACGCTGGAGCAGGGCCTGGAGCAGACCATCGAGTTCTTCCGCGACCCGGCCAACCTGGCGCGCTACAAGACCGACATCTACAACGTCTGAGCCGTCGTAACGATCATGCTCGTCCTGGTTACCAAGGTTCGTGTCCTGCACACCTTTTCCGTGGGGGAAACACCATGCACGCAGTGATCCTGGCCGGCGGTAAGGGCGTCCGCCTCCGCCCGTACACCACCGCGCTTCCCAAGCCGCTCGTCCCGATCGGCGACCAGCACGCGATCCTGGAGATCGTGATGCGCCAGCTCGCCGCGGCGGGCTTCAAGACCGTCACCCTGGCCATCGGCCACCTCGGCCACATCATCCGCGCGTACGTCGGCAACGGCTCCCAGTGGGGCCTGCGGGTCGGCTACGCCGTGGAGGACAGCCCGCTCGGCACCATGGGCCCGCTGCTCACCATGCAGGACCGCCTGCCCGAGCACTTCCTGGTGATGAACGGCGACATCCTCACCGACCTGGACTTCTCCGGGGTGCTCCGGCACCACGAGTCGTCCGGCGCCCCGCTGACGATCGCCACCTACGCCCGCCAGGTCAAGATCGACTTCGGCGTGCTGACCACCGCGGGCGGCAGCATCACCGGCTTCCAGGAGAAGCCCAGCATCGACTACCGCGTCTCGATGGGCGTGTACGGCGTCTCGCGCTCGGCGCTCGCCAAGTACACCCCGGGCCTGCCGCTGGGCTTCGACGAGCTGGTGCTCGACCTGCTCGCCGCCGGCACCCCGCCGTCCTCCTACGACTTCGACGGCTACTGGCTGGACATCGGCCGCCCGGACGACTACGACCGGGCCAACGCCGAGTTCTCCACCATCCGCCCGGTCCTGATGCCCTTCGAGTCGGCCGGCACCGTGCCGGGCGTGGCGGAGCTGCCGGTCCCGGCCGCCCGCACCGCCCCGGACGGGGCGGCCGCGGCGGAGGCCACGGCGGGCGTCGAGAGCGACGGACGGGCCGCGTGAGAATCCTGCTGCTCGGCGGCGACGGCTTCCTGGGCCGTCACGCCACCGCCGTCCTGCGGTCCCTGCCCGGTGCCACCGTGCTGACCGCGGGCCGGCGGCCCACCCACGACCTCCGGCTGGACCTGGCCACCGCCCAGGCCGGCCCGCTCGGCGAGGAACTCGCCGCGCTGGCACCCGACGCCGTGGTCAACTTCGCCGGCGCGGTGGCCGGCAGCGCGGTCAAGCTCGCCGAGGTGAACGCCCGCGGCCCGGCGGTGCTCTGCGAGGCACTGCAGCTCGGTGCCCCGAAGTCCCGTCTGGTGCACATCGGTTCGGCCGGCGAGTACGGCGTCTGCGCGGAGGGCGACTCGCTGTCCGAGGACGCCGACGCCCGTCCGGTCGGCGTGTACGGCGCGACCAAGCTGGCCGGCTCCCTCGCGGTGGCCGGCTCGCCGCTGGACGCCGTCGTGCTGCGGGTGTTCAACCCGGTCGGCCCGGGCGCCCCGGCGGGCTCGCTGCCGGGCCGGCTGGCCGCCGAGCTGCGCCGGGCCGCGCCCGCGGGGCCCGAGGGCGTGGTGACGGTCGGGGACCTCTCCGCCTACCGCGACTTCGTGGACGCCCGGGACATCGCCGAGGCGGTCGGCCTGGCCGTCGCCGCCGAGGGCCCGCTGCCCCGGGTGCTCAACCTCGCCTCCGGGCGGGCGCAGCGGGTGCGGGCGATCGCGGACGGGCTGGTCGCGGCGGCCGGCTTCACCGGCCGGATCGACGAGAGCGGGGCCGGCTCCGAGCGTTCGGCCGCCGTCTCCTGGCAGCAGGCCGACGTGTCGGCCGCGGACCGGGCGCTCCGCTGGCGGCCGACGACCGGCCTCGACGCCACCCTGCGCGACCTGTGGCTCAGCACGGCCGAGCCCGCCCCGGTGGTCGCATGACCGCCGGGCTCACCCCCGAAGGCCGCCTGCTGGTGCCGCTCTACGTCCACCCCGCGGTGGACCGGGCGGCCTGGCAGGCGGTCGCGGCCGCCGACCCGGCCCGGATCGCCGCCGTGGTGCTCAACCTCGCGGACGGCCCGGGCGAGACGCCGGACGGCGTCTTCGCCGAGGCCGCCGAAGAACTCCGTGCCGCCGGGATGCCGCTGGTCGGTTACGCGGACACCGACTACGGCCGCAGGCCGCACGCGGCCGTCGTCGCCGACATCCTGACGTATCGTCAGCGGCACGGCATCACCGGCGTCTACCTCGACCAGGTCGCCGGCCACCCGGGCGCGCTGGCGCACTACCGGCGGCTGGCCACGGCCGCCCGGGCGGCCGGCTGCGGCACCGTGGTGTTCGGCCACGGCGACCACCCGGACCCGGGGTACGCCGAAGTCGGCCTGGCCGACCTGCTGGTGACCTTCGAGGGAGACTGGGACGCGTACCGCGCGATGACGCTCCCGCTGTGGACCGGCCGGCACGCGGCCTCCCGCTTCTGCCACCTGGTCTACGACGTCCCGCCCGAACACGCCGCGGATGCCGCCGCCCTGATCGCCGCCCGCCGGGCCGGTGTCGGCTGCGCCGTCCCGGGTGCCGGGGAGAACCCCTGGCGCACCCTGCCGTACGGTCTGACCGCCGCTGAACTGACCTGACCCGATCCGGAGTTCGACAACCGTGAACCGCCGTACCCGGCTGCTGCCGGCCGCCATCGCCCTCGCCTCCGCCACCGCGCTGCTCGCCACCTCGTGCAGCAGCTCGGGTTCGGAGGACGACCACGACTCGGCGGACGATTCGCCGAGCACGCCGCCCGCGGCCACCGCGCCGGCCACGCCCGGCACCACCGCCCCCGGCACCACGCCCGCCACCCCGGGCACGCCCGGCGCCACGACCGCCCCGCCCGCCGGCACCACCCCGCCCGGCACCGCCGCGCCCGGCAGCACCGCCCCGCCGCCGGCCGGCGCCCGCTGGCAGCCCACCCCGGGCCTGTCCTGGCAGTGGCAACTCGGCGGCACCGTCGACCAGTCGGTGGACGTGCCGGTCTACGACATCGACGGCTTCGAGAACGACGCCTCGGTGGTGGCCGCGCTGCACGCCAAGGGCCGCAAGGTGATCTGCTACATCAACGCCGGCTCCTGGGAGAACTTCCGCCCCGACGCCAACGCCTTCGCCAAGGGCCTGCAGGGCTCGGACACCGGCTGGAAGGGCGAGAAGTGGTTCGACATCCGCAAGTTGGACCAGCTGAAGCCGCTGATGGCCACCCGCTTCGACATGTGCAGGAGCAAGGGCTTCGACGCCATCGAGCCTGACACCATCGAGGCGTACAACCAGAACAGCGGCTTCCCGCTCACCCCGGACGACCAGCTGGCGTACAACCGCATGCTCGCCGGCCTCGCGCACGAGCGCGGCCTGGCCATCGGCCTGAAGAACGACCTGGACCAGATCCCCGCGCTGCTGCCGGACTTCGACTTCGCGGTCAACGAGGAGTGCTCGCAGTTCGACGAGTGCGACCGCGTCTCGCCGTTCATCAAGGCGGGCAAGGCCGTGTTCCACGTCGAGTACAAGCTCGACACCGACCAGTTCTGCGGCAAGACGAAGTCGCTCGGCTTCAGCTCGATGCAGAAGCAGCTCGACCTGAACGCCTGGCGCAAGCCCTGCTGAACACTCCCGCCGTGCGGGCGACCCTCGTCCGGGTCACCCGCACGGCGTGAAGGTCACTTGACCGCCAGCCAGATGACGGCGCCCAGCACGGCCAGGGCGACGACGGCGACCAGCGCGATCACGCCGGTGCGGTTGCCGCCGCTGCGGCCGTAGGTGGAAACGGTGCCCGGGGCCTGCGGCGCCGGGGTCTCGTCGACGAACGCCCGGAACATCTGAGTGCTGCCGGCGGGGTCGTAGTCGTTGTCAGCCATGGCACGGACTCTAACGAATCCGCCCACCTCAGGACAGCCCGGGCCACCCCCCACCGCGTCACACCACCCGGTGGTGCGACGGTGGTGCGACGGGCTCGTGAAATCCGCGCGACCAACGGAATGCGCCGTCCCGCGATCCGGTTGACTGCGGGCATGACCGGAACCCCCAGCCGGGTGCGCCTCGGCTCCTCCGACCTGTCCGTCTTCCCGCTCTCCCTCGGCGGCAACGTCTTCGGCTGGACGGCCGACGAGCAGCAGTCCTTCGCCGTCCTGGACGCCTACGCGGCCGCCGGCGGCAACTTCATCGACACCGCCGACGTCTACTCGGCCTGGGCCCCGGGCAACACCGGCGGCGAGTCCGAGACGGTCATCGGGGCCTGGCTGCGCAGCCGCGGCAACCGCGACGACGTGGTGATCGCCACCAAGGTCGGCATGCACCCCGAGGCGAGCGGCCTGGGCGCGGCCACCATCAAGGCCTCGGCGGAGGGTTCGCTGCGCCGCCTGGGCGTCGACCACATCGACCTCTACTACACCCACCGGGACGACGAGACCCCGGTCGAGGAGTTCGTGACGGCGCTGGACGAGCTGGTCCGCGAGGGCAAGGTCCGGGCCGTCGCCGCCTCCAACATCGGCGCCGGGCGGCTGGCCGAGGCGCTGGCCTTCGCCGAGCGCGAGGGCTTGGCGAAGTACGTGGCCGTCCAGCCGCACTACAACCTGGTCTCGCGCGCCACCTTCGAGGGCCCGCTGGCCGAGGTGGTCGCCGAGCACGGCCTCGCCACCGTCCCGTACTACGCCCTGGCCTCCGGCTTCCTGACCGGCAAGTACCGCCCGGGCGGCGCGGAGGTCGCGAGCGCCCGCGCCGAGGGCGCCGCCCGCTACCTGGCCGAGCCGCGCGGCCCCAAGGTGCTGGAGGCGCTGGACACCGTCGCCGCCGAGCACGACGTCGAGGTCGCCGCGGTCGCCCTGGCCTGGCTCACCGCCCGCCCGACGGTGGCCGCCCCGATCGCCAGCGCCCGCACCGTCGACCAGCTGCCCCCGCTGCTGGCCGCCGCCGCGCTGGAGCTCACCCCGGCGCAGACCGCCCTGCTGGACGACGCCTCCGCCTGAGCACCGCGCAGCGGCGCCGGACGCGGCCGGGCCCCTGGCAGGAACGTTTCTGCCAGGGGCCCGAACCCGCTCGCCCGACGCTACGGCCGCCCGAAGTGGGTCGGGTAGTAGCCCGAGTTGAGCGTGGATATCCGGACGGTCTTGCCCGGCCGGGGCGCCTCGACGAACGTGCCGCCGCCCAGGTAGATCCCCACGTGGTGGATCCCCGAGGCCCGGCCGCTGTCCGACCAGAACACCAGGTCGCCGCGGCGCAGCTGTCCCGCGCCGATCGGCGTGGTGGCCGCGTACTGGTCGTCGGCCACCCGCGGCAGGCTGATCCCGCTGCGCCGGTAGGCCTGCTGGACCAAGCCGGAACAGTCGTAACCGGACGGGCCGTTGCCGCCCCAGACGTACGGCTTGCCGAGCTGGGCGAGCGCGTAGTCGACCGCCGCCTCGTTGCTCCCGGTGGACGCGCGGTCCTCGGCCGGCTGGGGGGCCTCCGGCGCCGGGCCGCCCCCGGACTGGCCGGTGCGGTTCAGGTAGACGTCGTAGTGGCTGGTCCACCGCCACTCGCCGGCACCGTTCTTGAACCAGTACTTCGACCCGTCCCAGCCCTGCCGCAGCCCCCACGAGGAGGCCGAGCCGTTGGACACCGAGGTGCCGCCGGAGCTGCCGGTGCGGCTCGCGTAGACGTCGTAGTGGCTGGTCCACCGCCACTCGCCGGCACCGTTCTTGAACCAGTACTTCGACCCGTCCCAGCCCTGCTTGCCGGCCGCGGCGTGCGCGGCCCCGGCACCGGCCGTCAGGCCGAGCGCACCGGCCCCGGCCAGCACGGTGGTGGCGAGGCAGGTGCCCCGCACGACCCGGTGTATTCGGCTGCCACCGGCCGACTGCGCGGGACGGGCGGTGCGCGGCCGGGCCGCGCAGTTCGGGCAGCCGCAACCGGCGATCGCGGGGACGCTGCCGAAGCTCTCCTCGAAGCCGATCAGGCCGGAACCGGCCCCGGCCCCGACGTCGGGCTCGGCGTACGCGCCGGTGGCTATCCTCATGCGGGTCGTCCTTCCTTCCGCCCGGCCCGGGCGGCCGGGGGCGGTACCGAGGCGGCCACTCCGGCCGGGGCGACGAAGGCGACCAGCAGCTGCTCCATCAGCGCGCTGCGGGCGGCCTCGTCCAGTTCGTGGGCGGTGGCCCGCTCCAGCCGGCGGACGGCCAGCGCGGCCGCCTCGACCGCGTCGTCGACGAGCACCGTGCGCAGCCCGGCGTCCAGGTCGGCCAGCCGGCGCCGGCGCATCGACTCGGCGACCTCGGGCGCGTAGTCCAGCGCGAGCGGCTGCGCCGAGTACACCTCCAGCCCGGCCGGGGCCGCCTCGGCGGCCAGCGCCCGGGTCAGCTCGTCGGCGAACCACTGCCCGTCGCGCAGCGCCGGCCCGGGGGCGGCGTTGCTGTCGCACGGCAGGGTGGAGGCGGTGCGGGTGAGCACCGCCTGGACCTGCTCGCGCAGGTAGCCCTCGTGGTCCTCGATCGCCAGCAGCGCCCGTGCGGTGTCCTTGACCCGCCAGACGATCAGCAGCCGGACGACGATCGGCGTACCGGTCCGGTCGACCACCTTCACGGGCTCGCTGCGCCAGTGCCGCAGCCGCACGTCCACCCGGCGGCGGCGCAGCAGCGGGTTGACCCAGACCAGGCCGGTGCGCCGGACGGTGCCCCGGTAGCGGCCCCAGCCGGTCAGCACCCGGGTCTCGCCGCCCGCGTTGGCGAGCAGGCCGGCGAGCGCGCACACCACGAGCAGGCCGGCCGCGCTCACCGCGGTGAGCGCCACGGCGTCCACCTCGGCCCGCCCGCTGCCCCGCGCGGCTCCGGCGCGCAGGTCGGGCAGCCGGTCCCAGTGCGGGATCACACCGGTGCGCAGCAGCACGTACAGCACGCCCGCCACGCCGAGCAGCACCGCCAGCAGGGCGACCCAGCCGGGCAGCGCGGCGGCACCGTGCTCGCGCAGCGCCTGGTCGGCGCGCGGGGGGCGGCGGGAGGTGGCGGCCGCGGTCGCGCCGACCGCACCGACCTCGGGCAGCTCGACGGTCTCCGGGGCGGCGACCTCCAGCGGGTCGCGCAGGTCGACCGGGCTCGCCGCGGACGGGCCCGGCACGACCGCCAGCGGGGTGGTCGCCGGTCCGCCGTCGACCGGGCCGACCGGCTTGCCGGTCTTCGCGGTCGCGGCTCTGGCCAGCGGGCTGGAGCCCGAGGCGGAACGTTCCGGCAGTACGGGCGGGAGCGCCTTGGGCAGGTGGTCGGGTCGCTGCGAAGAATCGCGGGTGACGTCCATGCACGGGTCCTCAGGGTCGGTGTGTCGCGCAACGGGCGGCCCGGATCTGACGGGCAGTGCCAGAGTCAGGCTAAGTTCATACGTCATCAAATGCGACATTTGAGCTGAGGTGTGTCGACATTTACTGACGAATCGTCCAAAGCCGGACCTGACGCGCAGGCACATGAACGGATGGTCGGGACAGTTCAGGACAGTTCGGCGCCGGTCAGCGCCGCCTGGCGCCGGGACCACGGGCGAACACCCGGCGGGTGATCAGCCCGATCCCGGCGAGCACCAGCAGGATCCCGGCGAGCGCCGCGCGCCAGCCGGACTCCCGGTGCGGCGCGGCCGCCGCCTGCTCATCGGCCGGCGGTGCCGCCTGCGGCCGCGCCGCTCCCCCGGCGGGCTCGTCCTCCCCCGCCTCCTCCGCCCGCCCGGCGGCCGGGGTCGAGGCCGGGGCGACCGGGGGCGGCGGAGCGGAGACGGCGGGCGCCGCCGACACCACCGGGGACGGCCCGCCGCTCGGCTGCGACGCGGCACCGGAGCCGGAGCGGGCCGCCGAGGCCGGGGCCGTCTGACCCGGCGCCACCGAGGCGCTCCCGGAGGCCACCTGCGTCGGTACCGCTCCAGGCACCTCGGCCGCCGCCGTCCGCGCCGCACCCGCGTTCGAACCGACCGCCGCCGGGCGCGCCGACGCCGAGGCCGTCGCGGTGGCCGTGGCACTCGGCGAGGCCACCGGGCCGGTCACCACCGGCACCGGCACTGGCACCGGCACCGGCACCGGCACCGGAGGAGCCGTCACCGGCGGCACCACGATCGGCACCATCCCCGGCGGCACCGCCACCACCGGCACCCCACCCGCCGAACTCGCCGACGCCGTCGCAGTGGCCACCGCCGAAGGTGCGGCACTCGGCGAGGCCACCGGGCTCACCGAGGCGGAAGCCGAAGCCGCAGAACTGGCCGTCGCGGTGGCCGTGGGACTCGCCGTGGCCGTGGCCGTGGCCGTGGGACTCGGCGCCGCCGCCCCGGGCGAAGCCGTCGCCCTGGCCGAGGCCGAAGGCGTCCCCGTGCCGGTGGCCGCCGTGACCCGGATCGCCACCGGATCCGCCGAGGCCGTGTTCCCCGCCCGGTCGGTGGCCGTGACGACGAGCCGTTGCTCCCCGTCCGTCAGATCCCGGTTGGCGGTGCAGCTCCAGCTGCCGTCGAGTGCCGCCGCGGCCCCGCACAGCACCGTCGTCTGTGTCTGGTCCGCCCCGCCCGCCCGGGCGGTGACCAGCACGTTCGTCCCGGGCTCGGCCTTCCCGGTGAGCTTGGGCCGGCTGATCCGGACGGTCTCGCCGGCGGCCGGGGAGGTGAGCACGGGCTTGTCCGGCGGGACGGTGTCGACGACGAGCACGGCCGTCTGCCCGGGGGTGCGGTTCCCGGCGGCGTCGACCGCGACCGGGGTGAGCGCGTGGTGCCCGTCCGCCAGGTTCTCGACCGGGAGGCAGGACCACTGGCCGTCCGCCCGCACGCCCGTGGTGCAGAGGTCCGCGCCGGCGTTCTGGTCGGCGACGGAGACGGTGCTGCCGGGCTCGCCGGTGCCGGTGAGGGAGAGCCCGGGGTCGTTGGTGTACTCGGGGAGGCTGAGCACGGGCGCGCTCGGCGGCGCCGTCTTGACCCGGACCTTGACGGCCTCGCCGCGCAGCACGACGCCGCCGCTGGTGGTCTCGACCGGGGTGAGGGCGTGCGGCCCGGCGCCGAGCGCCGCGTCGGGGCGGCAGGACCAGTCGCCGCCGCGCGCGACGCGGGCCCTGCACACCGCGGTGTCGCCGTCCCGGACCTCCACCGTGGCGCCGGCGATGGCGCCCTCGCCGCGGATCTGCGGGCGGGCGTCGGAGAGCGTGCTGCCGTCGACGGGCTCGGCGATCTCGGGCCGGGCGGCGCCCACGGTGAGCTTGACCCGCTGGTCGGTGACCTCCCCGGAGTCGGCGAAGCCGCCGGAGGGGACGAGCTGGCTGGTGTCGCGGGCGATCCGCAGCCGGGCCCAGGTCTCGCCGCTGACTGTGCCGGGCGGGACGGTCCACTCCAGCGTCGCGGTGTCGGCGCCGGCCGGGATCTCGGTCTGGACCCGCTCGGCGGGCTCGAAGTGGCCGGTGTGGTCGAAGTCGATCCAGCCGGCCAGGGTCGCGGGCTGGTCGCCCACGGCCACCGGGACGGTGAGCCGGTAGTAGCGGCCGATGGCGGCCTCGGCCGGGAAGCTGATCGACGGGTCGGCGCCCTTGTACTCGCCGCGGCCGGGCTGCAGCCGGGGCGGGGGCGGGCTGGCGGCGGGCCGGTCGAAGGGGCTGCGCCGGGCGGCGCCGTGGTCGAGCTGGACCAGCGGTTCGGCGCCGGGCCTGCCGGCGACGGCGCCGGGCCGGGTGCGGCGGGAGGAGCCGGCGGCGTCCTGGCCGAGGAAGAGGTCGGTGAGGACGTGCGAGGCGTTGCCGTAGTCCTGCGGGGCGGTGCCGAGGTCCTCGTCGACGGTGACGGTGTAGGCCTGGTGCAGCGCGGGCGCGGCGGTGGTGCTGCCGGCCCGGGCGATGGAGCGCTGCTCGACGCGGAACTCCGCGGTGTGGACCGTCCCGGCGAGTTCGAGGGTGCCCTCGGCGGCGGTGCCGGCCGCGGCGTCGCCGCTGCCGTCCGGGCCGGCGGGGGCGAGGCCGGTGGCGTCGACCTTCCAGCCGGGCCAGTCGGTGCGGCCGATCAGGGTGGCGGTGGCGGGCGAGCCGCCGGTGAGGGTCAGCCGGGCCGCGGTGCTGGTGGTGCCGGACTTGCCGGTGGCGAGCGCGGCGAGCCCGCTGAGGTGGAGCCGGGGGTTGCGGACCGGCCGGGAGAAGGTGAGCCGGAGCGTTCCGACCTGCTGCCAGGAGCCGTCCGTCCGGGGGCCGTCCGCGGTGACGGTGTAGACCTGCGCCGGATCTCCGGGGCGCATGCCGTCCGCGTACGGCGTGGCCGAGCGCCCCCCGCCGGGCCGGTCGGCGAGTTCCCCGGCGGAGGCGGTGACCGCGGTGCCGGCCGCGCCGGTGAAGTCGAGCTGGACGGCGAGGCCCGAGGGCAGGACGGCCCGGTGCTCGCCCGACCAGGCGTCGGGGGACTGCTGGGCCACCGAGAGCGGGGCGTTCCAGCCGGTCAGCAGCCCGGCCGTGAGGACGGCGAGGGCGGCAGCTGTGCGGGGGAACTGTCGGCTCATCCGGCTCTCCTTCGCGGTCGGCTGCCGGGGTGCCGGGCAGTCTGGGCACAAGATCTGACAAAACGGAATCACGATCCGGAGCCGGTCATACCGCGACACCTGCGCTTTTGCCCGCTTCCCACCCGTTTGGCGGTGATTCGGGCGGCAGGACGGGATGTACCCGAAACAGCCGTATTTCATCCATTAGGCGGCAATCGACCACCGCGCGAACGGCCGAGGAGAACGGCCCGGGAACGAAACGGCCGGGGGCCGAACCGCCCGGGACGAAAGGGGGAACGAAAGAAGCCCCCGGCCGATGGCCGGGGGCTTCTTGCTGGTGCGCTCAGCAGGATTCGAACCTGCAACCTCTTGATCCGTAGTCAAGTGCTCTATCCGTTGAGCTATGAGCGCAAGGAACGGGCGAACCCGATCTTGCGGAGTTTGGTGCGCTCAGCAGGATTCGAACCTGCAACCTCTTGATCCGTAGTCAAGTGCTCTATCCGTTGAGCTATGAGCGCTCGCCCTGGTGAACGTTGTCTCCGGGGCGGTGCGAGGACAACATTACATGACCTGCGACGTGGGACGAAATCGATTGCTCCGGGGCCGCGGGGCCGCCCGGCGGGGCCGGGAGCCACGGGGGCCGCGACCGGGCCCGGACATGCGAAGAGCCCCGCCGACGAGATCGTCGACGGGGCTCCCCGGCTGGCGGAGGCTGAGGGATTTGAACCCTCGATCAGGAATAACCCCGAAACCGCATTAGCAGTGCGGCGCCATAGACCGGACTAGGCGAAGCCTCCCCACAGGGACCGTACCCGCGCGAGCGGAGCCGTTCCGTGTGTCAGCGATGATGCCACAACCCGGGGGCTCGGCACCAACCACCGCCCACGTTACTAGGCGGGTCGTCCCCGCCGCAAAGAAGAATGAGATACTGCCGTCTCCGGAGGAGCTGCCCTGAGCCGAGGAGACCTGTCGACGTGAGCAGCAGGCCGATCCGAGGCGCTGCTCGCCTCGCCGCCATACTCGACGCCCTGCCCGACGCGTTGTTGCTGGTGAACAGCAACGGCACCGTCGTGGACGCCAACAGCGCGGCCGTCCAGGCGCTGCAGGCGCCGGGCACCTCACTGGTCGGCATGGGCGTGCTGGGCCTGCTGCCCGAGTTCGACCCGAGCCGCATCCCGGGCTCGATGCGCCCGGCCACCCGCGAGGGCGAGCCGCTCGAACGCCCGGTCCGGATGACCGCCCACCGCACCGACGGCGTCACCTTCCCGGTCGAGGTCTCCGGCAACGACTTCACCGACGACGGCAGCGAGGGCCGCGGCTACGCGCTCTCCCCGCTCGTCCCGTACGACCCGTACCGCGAGGGCTCGCGCTCCCCCTCCTCCTCGGACCTGCTCCTGCTGCTGGTCCGCGACCTCTCCGGCCGGCTCGGCGTCGAGGCCGAGCTGCGCCGCCAGCACAAGCAGACCGAGATGATCCTGCGGGCCGCCGCCGAGGGCGTGCTCGGGGTGGACCTCGAAGGGCGCTGCGTACTGGTCAACCCGGCCGCCGCGCACATCCTGGAGTACCGGGCGAGCGAGCTGGGCGGGCGCGAGCTGCACCCGCTGATCCAGCACTCCCGGCCGGACGGCACCCCGCTGGCGCTGGAGGAGTCCGCGCTGCTGGACACCCTGGCCTCCGGGCGCAAGCACCGGGTGCGCGGCACCGTGCTGTGGCGCAAGGACGGCCGGCCGGTCACCGTCGACCTCACCACCGCCCCCGTCCGGGACGGCGACCAGCTGGTCGGCGCGGTGATGACGTTCACCGACCGCAGCCGCGAACTCGCCCTGGTCGCCCGCAACGAGCACCTCACCGCCGTCCTGGAGGGCGAACTCGGCAGCGCGCTGAGCGCGTTGAACCAGCGGCTGGAGACGCTCGCCGCCGACCCGGCCGGGCAGCTCTGGCCGGAGGCCAACTGGACGCTGCGCCGGCTCGCCGACGAGTGCCGCCGCTACGGGAAACTGATCGACGGCGTGCTGGCCCACCAGCGCGCCGAGTCCGGCGAGGCCGCCCCGGCCGAGGGCGGGGACAAGGACGGCAAGGGCGGCCGGAAGCCGGCCGAGCAGCGCGTCCCGGTCGGCCTGGACCGGGTGGTCCGGCGGGCCGTCGAGGAGGCCGGCGAGCTGACCGGCCCGGGCCGGGTCCGGTTCTCGGTGCACGCCGCCGCGGTCGAGGTGATCGCCGACGAGCGGCGCCTCGCCCAGGCGCTGGCCCACCTGGTCGCCGACGTCAGCGGGATCGGCCTCGCGCTGGACGCCCCCGCCCCCGCCTCCCCCGGCCTGGCCGTCCCCGGACTGCCCGGCCCGGTCCCCGCGCCGGCCGCCGCCGAACCGCCGACCGTCGTGCTGGCCGCCGCGCAGCGCGGCGAGGTCGCCCGGGTGGAGATCCGCGGCCCCGGCCGCGGCGGCAGCCCCGTCCACCTGCCGATAGCCCGCGCGGTGGTCGAGCGCCACGGCGGTGTCCTCCAGCCGCACGAACTGCCCGGCAAGGCCGGCACCACGTACGTCGTCGAGCTGCCGCTGGACCCGGTCGCCGCGAAGGCCGCCGCCGAACGCGCCGCCGCCGAGGGCCGCTCGGACCGGCCCAAGGAGAGCGACAGCGCCGTCCTGCCCGAGCTGCCCGGCATCCCGCAGCTGCCCAGCAGCGGCGACCCGGACCGGCCCGCAGCGAACGGCGCGGCCGCCGCGAACGCCCCGGACTCCAGGAACTCCCGGGACGCCGCCAAGGGCGGGCAGCCGGAGCGCAACGCCGCCGAACCGCGGCCGGCGCCCGCCGAGGAGCCGCCCGCCGAGCGGCGCGGCCGCCGCGGCCGGCCCGCCGCCGAGACCCCGGCGGCCCCGGCCCCCGCCACGCCCGCCGACCAGTGGCCGAACGCCCCCGCCCGGATCGAGCGGGACGTCCCCGAGCAGTGGCACGGCACCGGCAACGACCCCGCGTACGGGCGCCAGGGCCTGCCCGGCCCGGACGGCGCCCAGAACGACCCGTGGGGCAAGGACGACGGGGGCTCCGGCCCCGCCTACGCCGTGCCCGTCGAGGGCGGCCGCCCGCCGCAGGCCCGGCCCGGCGGCCGTGAGCCGCTCGCGCTCGGCCCCGGCCCGACCGCCGCCGAGGCCGCCCCCGAGCAGCCCGGCGCCCCGGCTGGCGACGGCGGCGAGGCCAAGCCCCGCCGGCGCCGCGGCCTGCCCTCCGCCGAGGACTCCTCCGGCGGCGGCCTCGCCCTGCCCGGACTGCCCGACGCGCCGGTCTACCCCGGCCTGGAGCACGCCCTGCCCGCCGGTCCGCCGCCCGCGCCGCCCGAACCGGCCGCCGCCGCGCCCACCGGCCGCCGGCGCCGCCTCGCCGTCCCGCCCGGCCCCGGCCCGGAGCAGCAGCCGACCGACCGCGGCGCCGCCACCGGCACCGCGCTGGAGCCCGCCCGGCCCGCGCTGCCGACGACCGAGGCCCCGGCCGCCGCGCGCCCGGTCGGCACCGGCCTGGCCGAGCTGGCCCCGCCGCGCCCGCTCGGGCCCCCGGCGCTGCCGGCGCAGTCGCCCTCCCCCAGCCTCCGGCCGGGGGGACCCCCATCGGCCGAGGCCCGCCCCGCCGCGCGCCCGATGGCCGAGCTGCCTCCCGCCCCGGACCGCGGCGGTGAGCGGCAGTCGCCGGCCGCCGCACCCGGCGATCCGGCCGACACCCGCCGGCTGCTGGTCTGGCCCGAGCCCGACCCGGCCACCCAGCAGGCGCTGCAGGCCCGCGGCTACCACCCGGTGATCGTCCGCTCCCGCGAGGAGGTGGACGCCCAGGCCACCGCCGACCCGGCCGCGCTCTTCGTCGACCCGCTGACCGGCCCGATCACCCGCACCGCGCTGCAGTCGCTGCGCACCGCCGCGCTCAACCGGCGGATCCCGGTGCTGGTCACCGCCGGCCTCGGCCAGGCCACCCGGGACGCCGCGTACGGCGCCGACCCGGCCGTGCTGCTGCGCGCCCTCGCCCCGCGCGACGGCGAGCACCACGCCCCGCGGGTGCTGCTGGTCGAGAGCGACCCGGACATCGCCGCCGCCATGATCAGCAGCCTGGAGCGGCGTGGCATGCACGTCGAGCACGCGGCGGACGAGAACGACGCGGTGTCCCGGGCCAGCAGCGTGCAGCCCAACCTGGTGGTGATGGACCTGCTGCAGATCCGCCGCCGCCGGGTCGGCCTGCTGGACTGGCTGCGCGCCAACGACCGGCTGCACCGCACCCCACTGGTGGTCTACACCTCGGTGGACCTCGACCCGCGCGAGCTGCCCCGGCTGCGCACCGGCGAGACGGTGCTGTTCCTCGCCGAGCGCTCGACCAGCGCGGACGTGCAGTCCCGGATCGTCGACCTGCTCGGGCGGATCGGCACGATGGGCGAGGCGGGCGTCGCCGCCGCGGGCTGAGCACGCGAACGCGCGAGGGGGCCGGTTCCACGTGGAACCGGCCCCCTCGCGTCGCCGCTACTCCTTGCCGAGCACCGTGACGTCCAGTTCGTCCGCCGCGTAGCTGGCCCGGATCACCTTCTTGTCGAACTTGCCGACCGAGGTCTTCGGCACCGACTCCACGATCGACCAGCGCTCCGGCAGCTGCCAGGAGGCGATCCGCTCGGCGAGGAAGGCCCGCAGCTCCTTCAGCCCCGCCGTCGCGCCCGGGCGCAGCACCACGGTGGCCAGCGGGCGCTCGCCCCACTTCTCGTCCGGGACGGCCACCACGGCGGCCTCGGCCACCTCGGGGTGGGCCATCAGGGCGTTCTCCAGGTCGACCGAGGAGATCCACTCCCCGCCCGACTTGATCACGTCCTTGGCCCGGTCGGTCAGGGTCAGGTAGCCGTCCGCGGTGATGGTGCCGACGTCGCCGGTGCGCAGCCAGCCGTCCTCGGAGAACTTGTCGTCCGGGCGGACCGGGTCCTGCCCGGCGCCGCCGTAGTACGCCGCCGCGATCCACGGGCCGCGCACCTCCAGCTCGCCGGCCGCGACGCCGTCGTGCGGCATCCGCTCGCCGCCCGGGCCGATCAGCCGGGCCTCGACGGAGGCCGGGAAGATGCCCTGGGTGATCCGGTACGGCCACTCCTGCTCGGGGGTGAGGCCGCCGGGCGGCTGGGCGAAGGAGCCCAGCGGGGACGTCTCGGTCATGCCCCAGGCGTGCAGCACCCGGATGCCGTGGCGGTCGTCGAAGGCCTTCATCAGCGAGGGCGGGCAGGCGCTGCCGCCGATGACCACCATGCGCAGGCTGGAGGTGTCGTAGTCGCCCGCGTCCAGCTCGTCCAGCAGGCCGCTCCAGATGGTGGGGACGGCGGCGCTGACGGTGGGGCGGACGGCGGCGATCATCTCGGCCATCGGCTTGGGCTGCAGGAAGCGGTCCGGCATCAGCAGGTTGGCGCCGGACATGAAGGCGGCGTGCGGGATGCCCCAGGCGTTCACGTGGAACATCGGCACCACCGGCAGCGCGGTGTCGCGCGGGGTGAAGGCGAAGTTGTCGCCGGTGTTGACCTGCATGCAGTGCAGGTAGATCGAGCGGTGGCTGTACAGCACGCCCTTCGGGTCCCCGGTGGTGCCGGAGGTGTAGCAGAGCGCGGCGGCCTGCCGCTCGTCGATGTCGGTGCGCCACGGGTAGGCGGTGGGCCGGCCCGCGATCAGTTCCTCGTAGTCGTGCACGGTGCCCGGGAACCCGGCGAGCAGGGAGCGGTCGCCGGGGCCGCTGACCACGATGTGCTTGAGCGTCGGCGCCAGCTCCGGCAGCACGGCGGCGAGCAGCGGCAGGACGCTGCCGTTGACGATGATCACGTGGTCGGCGGCGTGGTTGACGATGAACGACAGCTGCTGACCGGGCAGTCGCAGGTTGAGGGTGTGCAGCACCGCCCCCATCGAGGGGACGGCCAGGTACGCCTCCAGGTGCTCGGCGTTGTTCCACATCAGGGTCGCGACCCGGTCGTCGGCGCGCACCCCGAGCTCGTCGCGCAGCGCGTACGCGAGCTGCGCGGCGCGGGCGCCGACCTCGGCGTACGTCCGGACCACCGGGCCGGTGCCGTCCCAGGTGGTGACGGTCGACCGGGCGTGGATGGTGGACCCGTGCTCCAGGATCCTGGCGACGGTGAGCGGGACGTCCTGCATCGTGCTGAACACGGGTCCTCCTTGACCGGGCGGCTCTGGCGGCTGCGCCTGCGGGCACCTACTGGGCGGTAATGCGCGCGGACGTGCCCGATTGTGCCGCTCCGCCCGCACGCTGTCAGCCCTCCGGCCTCGTTGCGAGGATCACGGATTCGCCCCGATTTCGCCCGACAGCGGCCGGGCGAGGTGGAGGTTGTGGGCGGGGTCGGGGAGGTAGGCCGGGTCGACCCGCCAGCCCTGTTCGGCGGCGATGCGCAGGGCCCGCTGGGCGCCGATGCCCCGGTAGGTGGCCCGGCTGAGCCGGATCCGCTGCAGGGCGGCCGGGTCCGGGGCGGTGCCGGCGGGCCGGTCCGGCGCCTTGGCGTGGCGCTTGAGGATGCGGCGGACGTGGCGCTCCCAGGCGGCCGGGCTGTTGGTGAACTCGGCACGGAAGGCGCGCGGGCCGACCGTCCAGCGGGCGCCCCAGCGGTCCCACCAGTCCGGCTCCGGGTGGCTCACCCAGCAGGTCAGCACGCCGAACACCGGGACGTAGAGGAGCTGCGCCACCGCGATCAGCGGCAGCAGCGGCGCGAAGCGGACCGGCTGCGGGCCCCACGGGGTGCCCGGGGCGGCCGGCGGATCCTGCGGCGACGGCGGGGGCACCGCCGGGGCGGGGAAGGCGCGGGCGAGCCGGACGTGCTGCGGGTCGGCCCCGGACTCGACGCCGCGCCAGCCGTGCCGCTCGGCGAGCCGGACCACGCCGGCCGCGCCGAGGCCCCGGTACAGCCGCACCGCCAGCTCGACCCGCACCTCCCGGCCGTGGTCGGGCAGCACGGTGCCGTCGCCGGCCGCGTACCTCGCCTCGGCGGCGGCGATCCGGCGCGCCAGGACCGGCGTGACGTACCGCTCCCAGACCTCCGGGCGGCCGCTGAGCTCGGCCCGGAGGCGGCGCGGCGGGATGAAGCTCCGGTTGACCCGGAGCCAGCCGTCCGAGCTGGGGCCGTCGATGCTCGCGGCGTCCGCGACGGCCGCGATGAGCACGACGACGAAGACCAGCACCAGGCCGAGGATCCAGAGCGGGGCGTAGATCCACTGCAGGACGAACTGCAGCAGCACGAGCGCGCGGTTGCGGCGCGGCAGCGGGCCGGGGAAGCCGCCGGGCCGCGCCGGCCGCGGGTCCGGCGGAGCGTCGAACTGCGGTGGGACGTAAGACTGTTGGCCGTACGGCTGCGGCGGTACGGGCTGCGCGTACGGGTTGTTCGGCACCGGCTGCGCGTACGGGTTGTGCCGCGGTGCGGCGCCGTACCCCTCGGCGCCGCCCGGATCCCGGCCGTGCGGCATGCCTGTCCCCCTTCGGTCTGCGCTGAACGGGGAGTCACCCAATCCGGGCGCGGCCCGGCGGTCAGTCGGCGGTCGGGCCGTCCACCTGGTCGCGGTCGATGGTGAGGGCGGCGCCGCCGTAGGTCTCCTCGACGTTGCCCCGGTACTGGTGGACGCGCTGGTGGGAGGCCCAGAGGTCGGCGGCGAGCCGGCCGGAGCCGGCGGTGTCGGCCTGGTCGTCCCAGCGGGCGTACCAGAGTGCGTCGGGCAGCGGGGAGCTGCCGGCCCGGGCGGCGGCGGCCAGGTCCGCGACGCCGGAGTCGAGGCTGGAGTAGAAGCCGGAGCGGTAGCCGGCCGCGTGCAGGGCCTGGGTCCAGCCGAGGGTGAACTCGACGACGGCCTGGCCGCAGGCCGGATCGCGCACCGGGTAGGACTCGATGTCCAGGTAGACCGGGGCGCCTCGGCCGAAGCCGAGCGAGCGGAGCGCGTGCGCCGCCTCGTCCGCCTCGTCCCGGCCCTGGCGGGCGGCGTTCGCCGGGTCGATCCGCCTGGGCTTGTGGGTCGGGTCGGCGCAGGGCGCCTGCAGCCCGACGTGCACCGGCAGGAAGCGCCAGCCCATCGCCCGCGCCTGGCGGACCCAGTCGGCGCTGAGCCGGGGCTGGGTGCAGCCGCGCTGGCCGCCGCTGACGTAGATGCCGAGCGCCCCGTACGGGGAGGTGCCGCGCCAGGCCCGCAGGGTGTCGAGCGCGGGTGCGGAGCAGGCGTCGAAGGCGGGGCCGGACCAGGTGTCGCGGACCTTGGGCGGGCCGACCCGGTCGGGCAGGGTGACGGCCCGGATGCGCGGGACGGCGGCGGCGGCCGGGGCGGTGGCCTCGGCGCTCTCGCCCGTCCCGCCGGTGGCCAGCAGGAGCACGAGGGAGGCGGCGAGCAGGGCCGCGGGGCGGAGATAGCGCACCCGGCCTTGATACTGACGGACCATCGGACGAACGCCGCAACCACGCCGCAGGGCCTCCGCGAGTCCACCCTTTCGGACGCACCCGTCCGCATCCGTCCCGATATTTGTAACGAGCTTGCTCGCCCCTCACTCCTTACGGCAAACTCGTCAGCATGCCCACCTCCCGTCCCAGCGAAACCGCTGCCCCGACGTCGGCCGCCGCCGTCGCCGAGGCCCTGGCCATGCCGCCCGCCCCCAAGGGCGAGCCCGCCGGCGAGCGGGGCAGCTGGCGACGAGCCGGGGAGCCCGGCTCCGCGGCGCCCCCGGGGGCGGCCCCCGGCCGGTCGACCGGCCGGATCGGCACGATCCTGCGGCGCCCGGAGAGGATCCCGGCGCCGCTGCTGTGTCTGGCCGCGATGTTCCTGGTGCAGACCGGCATCGCGCTGTCCAAGCCGCTGTTCGGCCCGCTCGGGGTCAGCGGCACGACCTTCCTGCGGCTCGGCTTCGCCGCCGTCATCCTGCTCGCCGCCACCCGGCCCAGGCTGCGCGGCAAGCGGCCGCGCGACCTCGCCGCGGCCGCGCTGCTCGGCGTGGCCTCGGCCGGGATGACCTACCTGTTCGCCGGGGCGATCGACCGGCTGCCGATGGGCACCGCCGCGACCATCGAGTTCCTCGGCCCGCTGGCCGTCGCCCTGTTCTTCGCCCGGCGGGCCAGCCACCTGCTCTGGGCGCTGCTCGCGGCGGCCGGGGTCGTCCTGCTGACCCTGCTCGGCGAGGGCGGCGACGGCGGCTCGCTGGACCCGGTCGGCCTGCTGTACGCCTTCGGGGCGGCCGCCTGCTACTCGGCGTACATCCTGTTCACCGACCGGGTCGGCGCCGTGTTCGAGGGCTTCCAGGGGCTCGCCGTGTCGATGACGGTCGGCGCGCTCGCCCTGGCGCCGTTCGGGCTCGGCGAGGCCTGGGACGGGCTGACCGCGCCCGGCGCCTCGCCGCCGCTGCTGCTCGCCGCGGTGGCCGGGGTCGCGGTGCTGCTGCCGGTGATCCCGTACGCGCTGGAGATGACGGCGCTGCGCCGGATGCCGCAGCGGGTGTTCAGCGTGCTGGTCAGCCTGGAGCCGGCGGTCAGCGCGCTGGTCGGGCTGGTGGTGCTCGGCCAGCTGCTGGGGCTGCCGCAACTGGCCGGGATCGGCTGCGTGGTGGCGGCCAGCGTGGGCGCCACGCTGACCGGGCGGCGGTAGGGGCCGCCGCGGCGCTGCGGCGTTACGGCGTTACGGCGTTACGGCGTTACGGCGTTACGGCGTTACGGCGTTACGGCGTTACGGCCAGAGCAGGGTGCGGGTCCACTCCGGGGTGCGGACCGGGCCGGTGCGGGTGTAGCGCAGCCGGACGTGCCGGCGCCGGGTGTCGCCCTGCCAGAACTCCACCTCGTGCGCCCACAGGGTGTAGACCGCGTGGCCCGGCGCGACCAGGTCCGGGGCGGCCTCCAGCCGGCGCTGGGCGGCCTCCATCGCCTCGTCGAACTCGCCGAGCGCGCCCAGCTGCTCACTCTGCCGACCGACCATCGCGGTGGCCCGGGCGGCGGGCGAGCGGGTGGCGAACTCGGCGGCGGCGACCAGGTCGGCGGCCCGCTCGACGGTGCCGCGCACGCGCACCTGGCGGCCCAGCTGCGGCCAGTAGACGGTCAGCGCGGCGGCCGGGTGGTCGGCGAGCTGGCGGCCCTTGGGGCTGTCCGCGGTGGCCGAGAAGTTCCAGCCGGTGCCGACCGCGTCGACGTCGCGCAGCACCAGCACCCGGGCGTCCGGCATGCCGTCCGCGTCGACGGTGGAGAGGGTGAAGGCCTGCGGGTCCAGCACTCCGGCGTCCAGCGCGGTGGCGAGCCACTGCACGAACAGCGGGCCGGGCTCGGCGGGGGCGGCCTCGTGGTCGAAGCTCGGCAGCGGGCGGGCCATCGGCGGGCGGCCGAGCAGCAGCTCGGGGACGGAACCCGGGCCGGACGTGCGCTCGGACTGCAGCGGTCGCGCGTACGGCTCCGGTGCGGGCCGGTCCGCGCGCGGGCCGGTCAGGCCCTCCTCCTCAGCCATCGCGTGCCCCTTCCCTCCGGTCGCCGCGGTCGCCACCCCGGCCGGGCCGTCCTGTCGGCCCGGGCGCGCGGTGCGCTGTCGGAGCGCAACCGTACCGCCGAGGGCCGACGCCGCCGGGCCCGGGCCCTCGCTGGGCGCGTCCGGGCAGGCGGGGGCGGGTGGGGCGGGCCCGGAACGCGCTGGCGGGCGGTGCCGGTGTCGGCACCGCCCACGGAACCGGTTCGCGGAGACCCTTTCCGCCGGCCGGTCATGCGCTTGTCGTCTTTCCGTCGTCCGCTGTCGTCCTCCGGTGTCCTCCGAGGTCCTTTGGTCGTCCTCCGTGGTCCACGGTCGTCCTGGGTTCGTCCTCGGTCCTCCGAGCGACTGCTCCGGGCCCGCCGCGGGTGCTCAGCTCACCCGCGACCCGCCACCTCGGGCGCCCCCGCCCTCGGTGGTGCCCGGGGCGGTCAGTGGAAGTCCGGGGCGAGGATGACGTTGATGTTCTTGTTGCCCTGGCCGGCCAGGACGTTCCCCGCGTTGTCCTTCACCCCGAGGGTGTTGTTCTGGTTCGAGGCGCCCGAGCCGGTCGCGGTCTGCTGGGTCGAGACGTAGTTGCCGTCGACGCCGCCGAAGACGTTGCCGGTGCCGACGTTGGACACCACCCCGGCGTTGGAGCCGCTGGCGGCGCCCGCGCCGTTGTCGGCGGCGGCGGCCCCGGGGCCCGCCAGCAGCAGCCCCGCCGCGAGCGGGGCGGCGAGCAGGAACCCGGCCGCCCGGCGGGTGTGGATGCGATCCATGAAAGCCTCCAAGAAGCAGTTAATCGTGCAATGGTCGAGCAGAATATGCGGGAGTTCGCCGGCCAGACGAACGCCTACGGCTGCGACGCCGAGGGACAGACTTCCGCAACAAATCGACAAAGCGCGAGTTCCCGGAACTCTTTTCGCCCGTTCGCGTGATATCCACCCGGCCGGCGAACAACGGCGACGGGAACGGACAGCGCTCCGACACACCGCCGCCGAGCTGGCACTTCACCCGAACGGCGACCACGCCGGGGACGCCCGCCGAGCGGCACGCCGACACCGCGCAAGCCGCCGGGCGCACCACCCCGGCGCACTGCCCTCGCGAATGCGCCCCCAAAAAGTTCGATCACCCTTCCGTGTCGATATTTCCAGCCATTTCTGTACGATCAGAAAGTCATACCGAAAGGGAGGGTGTGACTGTGCGAAAAGAAGGCTTCGCCGGTGCGTTGAACATCAGACCATCTTGCCCGGGTTGAGGATTCCCAGCGGGTCGAAGACCGCCTTCAGCTGCCGCTGCAGGTCCAGCGCCACCGGCCCCAGCTCGCGCGCCAACCACTCCCGCTTCAGCAGCCCCACCCCGTGCTCCCCGGTGATCGTGCCGCCCAGCTCCAGACCGAGCGCCATGATCTCGTCGAAGGAGCGCTGCGCCCGTACCGTCTGGTCCTCGTCCGAGGCATCGAAGATCACGATCGGATGGGTGTTGCCGTCCCCGGCGTGGCTGACCACCCCGATGGTCAGCGCGTGCCGCTCGGCGATCGCCGCGACCCCGTTCAGCATCTCGGCCAGCCGGGAGCGCGGCACCGCCACGTCGTCGATCATCGTCGTGCCCAGCCGGTCCATCGCGGGCAGCGCCAGCCGTCGGGCCTCCAGCAGCAGGTCCGACTCCGCCTGGTCCTCGGCCGGCACCACCTCCGTCGCCCCGGCCGCCCGGCACAGCTCCGCGACCCGCGCCGACTCGGCCGCCCGGTCCGGCCCGTCGAAGGCCACCAGCAGCAGCGCCTGGGTCGACTCCGGCAGGCCCATCCGCGCCAGCTCGTTGACGGCCCGCACCGAGACCGCGTCCATCAGCTCCATCAGCGACGGCGTCAGACCGCTCGCCATCACCGCGCAGACCGCCTCCCCGGCCGCGTCCGGGCTCGGGAACTCCGCCGCCAGCGCCAGTTGCGGCTCCGGCGCGGGACGCAGCGCCAGCACCGCCCGGACCACCACGCCCAGCGTCCCCTCCGAGCCCACCAGCAGCCGGGTCAGGTCGTACCCGGCGACGCCCTTGGCCGTCCGGCGCCCGGTGGACAGCAGCCGCCCGTCCGCCAGCACCACGTCCAGGCCGAGCACGTACTCGCCGGTGACGCCGTACTTCACGCAGCAGAGCCCGCCCGCGCCGGTGCCGATGTTGCCGCCGATCGTGCAGGACTCCCAACTGGACGGGTCCGGCGGGTAGGACAGGCCGAACTCGGCCGCCGCGCGCGACAGTTCGGCGTTCACCACGCCGGGTTCGACCACCGCGATCCGGTTCACCGGGTCCAGCTCCAGGATCCGGTCCAGCTTCACCGTGGACAGCACGACGCAACCGTCGACGGCGTTCGCGGCCCCGGACAGCCCCGTCCGGGCGCCCTGCGGCACCACCGGGACGCGCAGCTCGGTGGCGGTGCGCATCACGTGCCGCACCTGCTCGACCGACTCGGGGAAGACGACGACGGCGGGCGTGCCGGCGGCGCAGAAGCCCGCCATGTCGTGCCGGTACGCGGCGGTCACGTCCGGATCCACCACCACGGCCTCCGCCGGGAGGCCCTGCGCCAGTCGGTCCGTCAGGTCACTCATCGCCGCCTCCGCTCACCGTCCGCCGCCCCGCCTCTGCACTCTGCCCGGAGGGGAGGGGGCGGGCAAGTGGGCCTCGCCCGGCCGCCGGCTCGGGCGCGGCGCAGGGCCGGGGTGGCGAGGGCGGCGAGGCCGGTGGCCGCGGTGGCGACGGCGCACAGGAGGGTGGGCAGGGCGGCGCCCGTGCGGTCGGCGAGCAGGCCGAGCAGGCCGTTGGCGAGCACCAGCGCGAGGCTCTGCACCAGCGTCAACAGCGCCTGCACGCGCGAGAGATGGGACGCCGGGGCGCCACCCAGCACCAGCGGCCCGAGGTGGCTCGCGAACAGCCCGGATCCCGCGCCGGCCACCGCGCCGCCCGTCACCGCGACGACCGGGGCCGAGGCCAGGGCCAGCAGCGCGATGCCCGTCGACGCCGCGCAGAGCCCGGCCGCCGCCCCGACCCCCGTGCGGGGCAGCGTGCCGCGCCAGGCGACCAGGCCCGCGACCGCGAGCACTCCGGCCGCCTGTCCGCCGGTGACCAGCCCGGCCGTTCCCGCCGCCCAGCCGTGCGACCGGGCGAGCAGCGGTGCGAGCAGCGACACGACCGGCAGGACGCCCCCGGCGGCGGCGCCGGTGAGCAGCAGCGCGGCCCGCAGCAGCGGGTCGCGCAGCGCCAGCCGGACCCCGGACGCCGCCTCGCGCAGCAGAGCGCCGGTACGCCCGGTGGACGGTTCCCGGCCCGCCGCGCGCATCGGCGGCCGGACCCGCAGCAGGACCAGCAGGAGGACGCCGAAGCTGACCGCGTCCACGGCCGCCGCGCCGGACAGCCCGCCGGCGGCGACCAGCAGGCCGCCCAGCGGCGCCCCGAGCAGCACGGCGCTCTGCCCGCCGGCCTGCCGCAGCGCGAGCGCCCGGGGCAGCTGTTCGGCGGGCACCAGCCGGCGCGGCATCGACCCGCTCGCCGGGAGGTAGAACGCGTCGACCGTCCCGATCACGGCCGCCGCCGCGACCAGCAGTGCCGGCGACACGTCCCGGCCACCGGCCGCGACCGCCAGGGCGGCGGTCGCGGCCAGCATCACCGCGTCCCCGACGAGCATCACCCGCCGGGCGCCGTACCGGTCCGCTACCGCGCCGCCCAGCAGGACGAGTGCGGTGCGCGGCACGGTGAGCGCCGTCAGCACCAGCCCGGCCGCGCCGCCGCCGTGCGCGGAGGCGGCCCAGCCGAGGGCGAAGTACAGCGCGGCGTCGCCGAGCAGCCCGGCCTGGGTGCCGACCAGCCAGAGCAGGTACGGCCGGGGCAGCGCGGCGTGCGGCGGGGCCCCGGCGGGAGCGGTCGCGGTGGTCACGCCGGGCGACGTTAGGACCCTCGACCAGGTCGAGGGCAAGCCGCGCCGCTACCGGCGGACCACCGGCTCCTGCAGCTCGACCACCCACCCGGCCTGGTCCTCGGGGCACTCCAGGTAGAGCTCCCGGGCGTAGCCGGCCGAGCGGTAGCCGTTCTCCTCGATGAAGCGGGCCAGTGCCTGGAAGCTGCCCACCGCCGCGTCCATCGGGCCGCGGTGCACGACGGACGCCGCCGCCGCGATCGACGGCAGGTCGACGACCTCGAAGTCGTCGCGGCCGCCCGGCACCGAGGACGCGACCGGTACGGCGGCCCGGACCAGGACCGAGCCGTCGCCGTCCGGCCCGTCCTGGTAGCAGGCGACGGACGGGCCGGTCTCCTCGATCCCGGCCTCGGCGACCCGGCGGCACAGCTCGGCGAACAGCGGGCCGATCACCGGCCCGATGTCCTCGGGCTGGTAACTCCTTGCCACGGCGGTCAGTTGGGCCACTCGGACGGACGGCACCGGCTTCACCACGACATCGTGCTCGGACATCTGTCCCTCGCTCTCGATCGTTCGGAGCCTCGCCTCCACCCGGGTCAGCCGCTGCTCGTCCGCCGCGATCGCCTCGGCGAGCTGGGCCCGCCGCAGGCGCAGCATCCCGCGCAGTTCGGCGGCGCCCAGCTCCTCGTCGAGCACGGCCTTCACCTGGTGCAGCGTGAAGCCGAGCTCCTTGAGCGCGATCACCCGGTTCAGCCGGGTGAGTTGGGCCGCCTCGTACGAGCGGTAGCCGCTGACCGGATCCACCCGGGCGGGCCGCAGCAGTCCGATCGCGTCGTAGTGGCGCAGCATCCGTACCGATACCCGGCCGTGGCTGGCGAAGTCTCCGATGGTCAACATGGTGTCTCCACTCCACCGCCTGCCACGGTGTCAGGGTCAACTCCGGCCTGCGGCGGGCCCGCAGGAGGCTCGCGGCCGGCCCACCCGCAAACGCCGAGGGCGGGTGCCGAATGTTCTCGGCACCCGCCCTGAGCAGGTGTTCTCCTACCGGCGGAGAGCGTGGGATTCGAACCCACGGCATGGGGTCACCATGCGACAGTTTTCAAGACTGTTCCCTTAGGCCGCTCGGGCAGCTCTCCAGGCGGAGGTCAGCCTAACGGTTTCGCGGGGGTTCGGTGCACACGGTTTCACCGGTGGCCGGGGTCAGTGGCCGGAGGTCACTGGTCGCCCTCGCGCGAGCCGAGGGTGACCTTGGTGGAGAAGGGCTGGCCGTTGCGGGTGTACTCGACGTCGACGGTCTCGCCGGGCTTGTGCGTCCAGATCCGGCTGACCAGGGCGGGGCCGTTCTCGATCGGCGCGCCGCCGAGCTTGGTGATGACGTCGCCCGCCTTGAGGCCGGCCTTGTCGGCGGCGCCGCCCGGGGTGACGGGCGGCTGACCCTGGATGTCGCGGGTCTGGATCTGCGCGCCGTCGCCCTTGTAGTCGTCGTTGCGCAGCACGTCGAGCTTGGCGTAGACGGGCTTGCCGGTCTTGATCAGGGTGTCGGCCACCCACTTCGCCTGGTTGATCGGGATGGCGAAGCCCAGGCCGATGCTGCCGGCCCGGCCGTTGGCGGAGGCGTTGGACTGGATCGCCGAGTTGATGCCCATCACCGCGCCGCTGGCGTCGAGCAGCGGGCCGCCGGAGTTGCCGGGGTTGATCGAGGCGTCGGTCTGCAGGGCGTTCATGTACGAGGCCTGCGAGCCGGTCTCGTCGCCGGAGGCGACCGGGCGGTCCTTGGCGCTGACGATGCCGCTGGTGACGGTGGACTCCAGGCCGTACGGCGCACCGATCGCGATGGTGGTGTCGCCGACGTTGACCTTGTCGGAGTCGGCCAGCGGGAGCGGCGCCAGCTTGTTCTTCGGCGGGTTCTCGATCTTGACCACGGCGACGTCGTAGCCGGACGCGTTGCCCAGCACCGAGGCGTTGTAGGAGGTGCCGTCGGCGAACTTGACGGTCAGCTTGCCGCCGCCGGCGCCGAGGGTCGGCGCGACCACGTGGTTGTTGGTGAGGATGTGGCCCTCGGTGTCGAAGACGAAGCCGGTGCCGGTGCCGGACTCGCCGTTGCCCTGCGCCTTGATGGTGACGACGCTGGGCAGCGCCTTCTGCGCGATGCCGGCGATCGAGCCGGGGGCGGGCTCGGTCTTCTGGGTGTTGCTGGCCTGGACGGTGGTGCTGCGGTGGTCGTTCGCGGAGCTGCCGCTGTCGTCGTTCTTCGCGACGGTCACACCGATCGCGCCGCCGGCCACACCGGCGACCAGCGCGACGGCGGCGACCAGGGCGACCAGGGCGCCGCGCTTCTTGCGCGGGCCGGACGGGCCCTGCGGGCCGCCGGGGTACTCGGCCGGGTAGCCGAGCGGGCCGGCCGGGCCGCCGGGGTGGCCGGGGCCGCCGGTGGCGTCGTGGGCGCCCCAGCCGCCGAGCGGCTGGCCGGCGCCGAAGGGGTGGTGGGCGTGCGCGGCCGGGCCGCCGGTCATCGGCGCGGGCGCCGCACCGTACGGGTCCGCGCCGGGGACGGGCGCGGCGCCGTACGGGTCCTGCGCGCCGGCGGCCGGGACGCCGTGGGTCGGGGTGGCGTACGGGTTGTCGCCCTGCGGCAGCGCGGCCGGGACGGGGGCGGCCGACGCGGCGGCGGGCGGCGCGGGCGGCAGGACCGGCGGCGGCGCGTCGAGGTAGCCGGTGACGGGGTCGACGGCGGGCTCGGCCGACTCGGCCGCCGCGGGCGCCGCGGTGACGGGCTCGGCGGCGGGCGCCGCCGGGGCCTCCGGCGCGGGGACCTTGGTGAAGGCGACGGTGGGCTTGTGCCCGCCCTCGGCCGGCGCCGGCTCGACGGGAGCGGCCGCGACGGGAGCGGCCTCGGCCGGCTCGGCCTTCGCCGCCGGGTCGGGGATCCGGCTGAACGCCATGGTCGGCTTGTGCCCGCCGTCAGCGGGGGCCGCGGCCGCGGCGTCGGCCGCGGGGGCCTCGACCGGCTCGGCCGCCGGCTCCGGCCCGGCCTTCGCCGCCGGGTCCGGGATCCGGCTGAACGCCATGGTCGGCTTGTGCCCGCCGCCCTGAGCAGGGGCGTCGGCAGCGGGAGCGTCCGCTCCCTGGCTGCCCGAGGGCTGCTCCCCCTGCGGCCCGGTGGGCCCAACCTCGCGCTCGGTGCTCACGGACGACCTCCATAGCTGACAGGACCAAGGACCATAGTTTTTCGCACCGCCGATTCGATCGCCGTAAGGACCCCTCTGAAGAACTCATAAGAATCCTTAGCCGCCACCGACGTTCGGGCCCGCTGACCTCGGGCGACCGGCCGCTCCCCCACCCCGGCGGGCGTCCCGCAATGCGGGTCGCGCACCCCTGGCCTTGGTGTTCACCCCCCGGCGCCGGTTAGCCTGTCGCTCCAAACTGACACGCGGGAGCTTGGACCCACCAGGCTGAGAGTGCGCATGTCGACGGTACGCCACTGGACTGACGGCGAACCGTCGAGGGGGCGCTGACCGCCGGAACCTGTCCGGGTAATGCCGGCGTAGGGAGTATCGGCCGTGCCGCCTGCTTCGCCATCCCCTTCCGAGGGCGCGCCCGCGTCCAAGGACTTCCCCGGTCCGGCCGCCGCGCCGACCGCCGTGCTCGACCACCCGGGACGGGCCGAGGCCCCGCTCGTCCTGGACACCGAACCGCCGCGCACGCTGCGCTTCCGGGACCACTTCGCGCTCTGGATGAACCTCGGCGTCAGCCTGATCGGCTTCTCCACCGCCGCCACCGTGCTCGGCGCCAAGGACAGCGAGCTGTCGCTGGCCGCCGCGGTGACCGCGATCGTGGCCGGGACGGCGGTCGGCACCGCGATGCTCGCCGTGGCCGCGCTGATCGGCGCCCGCACCGGCGCGCCCGCGATGGCGAACCTGCGCGGGCTGTTCGGCACCCGGCTGTCGTACCTGCCGACCGTGCTGAACATCGTCCAGTGCGTCGGCTGGGGCGTGTTCGAGCTGCTGACCATCTCGGCCGGCGCGCAGACCGTCGCGCACACCAGCGGCTACCGCTGGCTGTTCGTGCTGCTCGCCGGCGCACTGACCACCGCGCTGACCATCTGGCCGCTGGGCTCGATCGCGGTGCTGCGCCGGTTCGTGGCCGGGGCGGTGGCCGTGGCGATGGTGTACTTCACCGTCCAGCTGGGCCGCCAGGGCGTGCCGGACCCGGGCGCCGGGAACTGGACGGGCTTCCTGCACGCGACCGACACGATGATCGCGGTGTCGATCTCCTTCGTCCCGCTGGCCGCCGACTACACCCGGCACTCGCGCACCGCGCGGTCGGCCTTCTGGGGCAGCTTCTCCGGCTACACGGTCGCCCAGGTCTGGTGCTACGTGCTCGGCCTGATGGCGCTGCTGCAGTCGGACGGCGACCCGAACAAGATCTTCGACTCCTTCCTCGGGGTGTCGTTCGGATGGCTGTTCCTGCTGGTGCTGGTGCTGCGCGAGACCGACCAGTCCTTCGCCAACGTCTACTCGACGGCGATGTCGGTGCAGAACCTGCTGCCGCGGGTGGACCGCCGGGTGCTGAGCGGCGCGATCGGCCTGCTGACCACCGTGCTGGCGCTGCGGATCGACCGGTTCACCGACACCTACAGCAACTTCCTCGGCCTGATCGGCTCGGTGTTCGTGCCGCTGCTGGCCGTGCTGGCGGTGGACTACTTCTTCGGCGCGGGCCGGTCCGGCTGGAACCTCGCGGCCGACGCGCCGTCCCGCTGGCTGATGCTGCTGCCGTGGGTGCTGGGCTTCGCGGTCTACCAGTTCCTCGCGCCGACCGAGGTCGCCGACTGGTGGACGGGCTTCTGGACCTCGGCCCAGGAGACGCTGCACTTCACGCCGCAGGAGTGGACCTCGGCCTCGCTGTTCGCCTTCCTGGTGCCCGCGCTGGCCACCTGGGCGCTCACCCCGCTCACCCGCCGCACCGGCCGGGGCTGACCCCGGGCACGGCGTCCGGAGGCGAAGACGGCCCCGCAGGTTGGGACCGTCTTCGCCTCCGCTTCACTTCCGCCGCCTATCGTTAGCGCTGTGACCAGCAAAGACCTGCCCTCGGCGGCGGCGCGCACCGCGCCGCCCGTCCAGGTGATCGCCCACCGCGGTTCCTCCCACGCCCTGCCCGAGCACACCCTGGCGGCCTACCGGCGCGCCCTGGACGAGGGCGCGGACGCGGTCGAGTGCGACGTCCGGGTCACCGCGGACGGCCACCTGGTCTGCGTGCACGACCGCCGGATCGGCCGGGTGTCCAACGGCCGCGGCACCGTCTCCGCGATGACCCTCGCCGAGCTGGAGGCGTACGACTTCGGCGCGTGGAAGACCGGCCGCCCCAGCACCGACCCGGAGCTGCGCGGCGTGCTGCGGCTGGAGCGCCTGCTGGAGCTGGTGGTGGACTGCGGCCGCCCGGTGGACCTGGCGATCGAGACCAAGCACCCGGTGCGCTTCCGCGGCCGGGTGGAGGCCGAACTGCTGGCGATGCTGGAGCGGTTCAAGATCGGCCCGGAGCGGGAGGGCGACCGCCCGTCCGCCCGGATCATGAGCTTCTCCTCGATCGCGCTGACCCGGGTGGCCGAGGCCGCGCCGGACTACCGCCGGGTCTTCCTGATCGAGCGGATGCTGCCGCTGCTCGGCCGGCTGCGCGAGGGCAGGCCGCTGCCGGGCGGGGCGCGGATCGCCGGGCCGGGCATCGACCTGATCCGGGCCAGGCCGGACCTGGTGCCGCGGCTGCGCGAGCTGGGGCACGAGGTGCACGTGTGGACGGTGGACGAGCCGGCCGACGTCGAGCTGTGCCTGGAGCTCGGGGTGTCCGCGATCATCACCAACCGGCCGGCCGAGGTGCTGAAGCAGCTCGGCCGCTGAGCCGGGCCGCGCGGGGGTGGTCCGGGCCCGCGCGCCGGCGGTGATCCGCCGGGCCGGGAACGACGTCCTCGGCCAACCTGAACGTTTCGGTCGGCAGTCAAACCTTCCGGGCACGTTATTGCCGGAATTCTTCCGCGCGGGCGACGGAGGGTGAGCGCGGAATGACCTCTCGTCCACCGTCCGTCGTGCCGCCGGAAATGGGCCGCCGGGATCGCCGGACGGTCGTTTCCGACGCATTACCAAGGGGCATCTCTCCCTCGGCATACGCTGAAGGAGGTCCGGGGGTGGCGTTGATGGTGGCGCGCGAAGTGCCGACTTCATCGACCATGGCAGTGCCGCACGGCCCAGCGAGTGTCGGGGTCGCACGGCGCCGACTGCGTCGAGATCTGGGTGACCGGCAGATACCGGAACCGGTCATTGATGATGCCGTACTGATCCTTTCCGAGCTGTTGAGCAACGCCTGCCGGTACGCCCGTCCGCTCGGCCCGCTGACGGCCCTCGGCCGCGGCGCCCGCGCGGAGGTGGTGGACCAGGTGCTGGTCGGCGTCCCCTCGGGGAAGCACCCCGCACCGGGCGCCACCGAGCACGAGGACGGCCGGGGCGAGAGCAGACCGGACGGCCACGGCGAGGACCGGGACGAGCCGGCCGGCGGCGTGCTGGTCCGCTGGCAGATGCACACGGACGGCGTGCTGACCCTGGAGGTCACCGACGGCGGCGCGGCCACCCGGCCGCTGCCCGCCAGCCCCTCGCTGACCTCGCGCGGCGGCCGCGGCCTGAGCATCGTCGACCAGCTGGCCAGCGACTGGGGCGTGCGCGACGCGCCCGGCGAGGTGACGGTCTGGGCCGCGCTGCCCGCGCGCGCCCGGCACGCCCGGCGCACCGGCGGCGACGCCCGTTCGGCCTAGGGTCCGTCTCCCGCGCGGGCGGCAGCCGGCCCGGCCCTGCCGCCCGGGCCGGGCGGCGGATCGCACCGGGCCCGCCCCGGCGCGTTCCCGCCCGCCCGGGGAACGTCAGTAGGCTCTCCCGAGCAACAGGACCACGTCCCCGGGAGAGCCGCAGCATGGGCAAGAAGGCCGCCAAGAAGGCGCCGCAGCGCCAGTCCACCACCGCCGTCACGGGCGAGGTCCCCGTGGTGGGGGCCCGCGAGGCCTGCCCCTGCGGCTCGGGCCGCCGCTACAAGGCCTGCCACGGCCGGGAGGCCTCGCACGCCGTCCAGGAGCTGGTGCACCGCCCGTTCGAGGGCCTGCCGGGCGAGGCCGACTGGGTCGCGCTGCGCGAGCTGGTGCCCGCCGCCACGGTGCCGCTGACGCTGGCCGCCGGGGTGGCCGAGGGCGCCACCGGTGACGTCCCGTCGGTGACCCTGGCCACCGTGCTGCCGCTGGCCTGGCCGGCGCTGCGCCGCCAGGACGGCTCGATCCTGCTCGGCCTGCAGACCCAGTCCTCCTCCGGCGACCTCAGCCGCGACCTCGCGGACGCCCTGGAGCTGGCCCTGGCCACCGAGCCGGGCAGCCCCGTCCCCGCGCGCCGGACCGTCCCCGGCGGGCGCCGCCTGCAGGACCTGCTGGACGCCTCCGCCGCGTTCGCGCCCACCGTGCACACCGGCTTCGAGTTCTGGCTGGAGGACGCCGAGACCGCCACCGGCGAGGTCGCCGCCTCGCTGGAGCGCGCCAACGCCTCGGCCATCCCGACCGAGAAGCTGGGCAGCGTCGACGCCGCCTACTGGTGCGGCACCCCGGACAAGAACCACCTGCGCTGGGTGATGACCGTCCCCGAGGAGCAGCTGCTCGACGCGCTGGCCCGGCTGAACGCCGCCGGCGAGGCCTCGCTCGGCGCGGACACCCGGCTGGTCGGCTCGTTCCGCGCGCACGGCCTGACCGTCCCGGTGTGGGACCTGCCGCTCACGATGACCGCCGCCGACTGCGAGAAGCCCGCCGCCGAGTTCGCCGAGCGACTCGCCGCCACGCTCGCCGACGGAACGCCGCTCACCGCCGAGGAGCGGCGCGCCCGCGCAAACCTGGTGAACCGTCAGGTCACCTTGAACTAAAGCCTCGCAGGATCGGGGTGATACGCGTCACATTGTCGCCGGGAAGCGCAATTTCCCGGCGTACAGGGCGTCTTGGAAATTGGCGCGGGCGCCGATCCTTGTTACTGTCTAAAGCGTCCGGCCGCTGGTGCATCCCCCGTCGCCAGCGGTCGGATCTTTTTGTTTTCCGGAACGGGCCTTCGCGCACGCCGCCCACGCGCCCCCGGACCTCCGCGCACGACGGCGCACCCCTCAGTACGCCGAGCGCCCGCTGTCCAGACGGACCGTCGCCTCCACCAACTCGCCCAGCAGCGGCCCGACCTGGGGCAGCCGGACGCCGCCGTCCGCCGCCGGGCGGGGCGCCAGCACCCAGCGCACCCGGCCGGCCCCGCCGCCGGGCGGCAACGGCAGGAAGCCGCCCGGCCCGTGGTAGCGCAACGAGCCCGGCACCCACGGGAGTTGAGCGAGCATCTCGCCCAGCGAGTCCAGCGAGTAGGGGGCCACCAACAGCGCGTAGCGGCCCGGCATCGCCAGCACCGGGCCGAGCGGCAGCCGCAGCGCGCCCAGGTAGACCAGCGCCCGGGCACCGGCCGCCGCCGGCAGGCTGACCGCCGAGACCGCCGTACCGGTCGCCGCCAGCACCGGCGCGTCCGGGCTCTGCCGCTCCCACCACCAGCGCACCATCCGGGCGTCCGTGGTGGCGGCCAGCAGGGACGGGTCGTGCGGGTGCGCGCCGGGGACGGTGCAGTCCGGGTCGCCGCAGGAGCAGCGGCCGCCGCACAGCACGGCGCCCGGCACCACGGGCCAGCGGTGGTCGACGGCGGCCGTCAGGGCCGCGGCCAGCCGGGCGGAGTCATCGTCCGACCGGGCCTTCGGATTCTCACGCATGGCGCTCGTTCCTTTCCCTGACCGCTCGGTTCGCCCACCGGGACGGCCCCTCGGAACTCACCACGCGGACCTGCGGCGGCACGGCCCCGGACGCGGAACTGCGGGGGCGGGCGGCACTGCGGACGGGCTCGGCCACGACGTGGAGCACGGGATGGGACACGGGGTGGGGCACGACATGAGAAGGGCCGCGGACCAGCACAGCCCATGGAACGAGAATCCCGTATGCGACCGGATGGACGCCGCCCGGGCGCGATTGGTTCCACCGTACGAGTGAGAGAGTTCCGGCCGACCCGGTGCGCGGGCGGCGCGGACATACGATCCGGACGGCCGCCCGGTCCGTCCTCCCGGTTCTGCCCGCTCCATGCCCGCTCCATGCCCGCTCCATGCCTCGCGGCCCGACCGGCGCGCCCGCGTTCCGCGCGCGCCCTCCGACCGGGTCGCGAACGCCGTGGAACCGGCCACCGCGTCGTCCTGGATCTGGACATGCCCCGAATGGCCTGTGTAGAAGTGGTGGCATTGCTGTCGATCAATGACGAGTAGTAGCGAATCGAGGCGAAACGCGCCCTAAGGCCGTGCTCGCTCCACATTGGCCTTATCTGGGGGTTTCGCATGGCACGTAGCACCGCGTCAGGAGTGGCGGCATGACCGAGTCCCACCCGTCGACGACACCCTCCGAGCCCGCTGAACCGGGCTGTGCCGGCGGGCTCACCGTCCTCGACCCGCCGGGCCTCCCGGGCCCCGCCGACACGCCGGAGGGCGCGCCGGACGACCGCGCCGCGCAGTCCGCCTCGCTGCAGGACCGTTTGGCCGGACGCCTGTCCGATATCACCAGCCTGCACGAGCACACCGAGCAGCTCGCCCGCGCCCGCGGCCTCGACGCCACCCTCGACACCGTCCTCGCCTCCGGCGCCGCCCTGCTCGGCGCCCGCCGCGGCGTCCTCGTCACCCGGCTGCCCGGCGGCGGCACCGGCCAGCCGGTCGGCCTCGGCCTCGACCGGGCCAGCCTCGGCGCCCTGGAGACCGTCCCGCCCGAGCAGAGCCTGCTCGCCCGGCTGCTGCGCGACCGGGACCGGCCCGCCCGGCTGCACTCCACCGACCTCACCGCGGACCCGGCCATCGGCGAGCGGCTGCGCGAGCTCGCCGGCCACTTCGGCCTCGGCGGCTGCTACGGCCTGCCGCTGGCCACCGAGGAGGACGGCCCGCTCGCCGCCGTCGTCTGGTTCTGGGACGAGCCCGCCGAGCCCACCGAGTGCCGGCGCGAACTCGCCCGCCACTACTGCGAGATCGCCGCCCCGCTGCTCGCCAAGCAGCTGGAGGCCGACCGCACCCGGCGCACCACCGAGGCGCTGCGCCGCGGCCTGCTGCCCGACCACCTCCCGCAGACCCCCGGACTGCGGCTGGCCGCCCGGCTCGTCCCGGCCGGCCTGGAGCGCTCCAGCGGCAGCGACTGGTACGACGCGATCCCGCTGCCGGACGGCACCATGGGCCTCACCGTGGGCTCGGTCTCCGGCGACGGCCCCGGGGCCGGTCCCGGCTCCGCCCCCGGCGCGGCCGCCGCGATGGGCCGGGTCCGGGCCGCGCTGCGGGCGTACGCGGTGCTGGAGGGCGAGGACCCGGTCTCCGTCCTCGGCGACCTGGAACTGCTGCTCAAGACCACCGAGCCGACCCGCACCGCCACCGCCGTCTACGCCTGGGTCGAACCCGGGGAGCGCCGGATCACCCTGGCCGGCGCCGGGCACTGCCCGCCGGTCCTGGTCGGCCGGCACGGCGCCGAGTTCGTCGAGACCTCGCTCTCCGCGCCGCTCGGCATGCTCGCCTGCTGGGAGGCGCCCGGGGTCGAGTTCACCGCCGAGCGCGGCGACACCCTGCTGCTCTACACCGAGGGCCTGGCCCGCCGCTGCGGCCCGACCCTGCACGCCGGGCAGGCCAACCTGCGCCGGGCCGCCGCCGGCGCCCCGCGCGACGTGCGGATCGACCCGGGCCGGCTCTGCGCCCACCTGCTGGCCGTCTGCCCCCGCCCGGACACCGCGCCGGCCACCGACGACCTGATGCTGCTGGCGGCCCGGTTCGAGTAGGCGCACGAACCCCGAACCGGTGGGCGGCCGGGCGTCCGTACCATGGACGAACGGCCGCCCGCGCGTGTCGCGACCCGACACCTCCCCCGAGGGCGGCGGTACCACCCCCCAAGGAGGCGTTGCACGTGACCGAGGACCGCACCCCCGCGGTGGCCGAGAACCCCGAGGCCGAGGGCGGCGAGGAGCCGCAGCAGTTCAAGGGCCGCAAGAACGGGCTCTACGGCGAGATCTCCGACGCGCTGTCCGCCTCGATGCAGTCCGGCTGGGCCGACACCGAGCTGCACGGCCTCACCCCGGTCGCGCAGGCCCCCTACGCCGCCGAGCGCCGCGCCGCGCTGTCCGCCGCCTACCCCGGCGAGCGCCTGGTCGTCCCGGCCGGCAACCTGCGGGTGCGCGCGAACGACACCGACTACAGCTTCCGTGCCGCCAGCGAGTACGTGCACCTCACCGGTGACCAGACCGAGGACGCGGTGCTCGTCGCCGAGCCGACCGGCGACGCCGGCCACGCGTTCACCCTCTACCTGCTGCCCCGCTCGAACCGCGAGAACGGCGAGTTCTGGCTCGACGGCTACGGCGAGCTGTGGGTCGGCCGCCGGCACAGCCTCACCGAGCAGGAGCAGCTGCTCGGCCTGGCCGCCCGCGACGTCCGCAAGGCCGCCGAGGAGCTGGCCGAGCGGGCCGCCGACTCCGCCGTGCCGACCCGCATCGTCCGCGGCTACGACGCCGGTCTGGAGGCCGCGCTGGCCGAGGTGCTGGACGCCGACCGGGACGCCGAGCTGAAGGAGTTCCTGAGCGGCCTGCGCCTGGTCAAGGACGAGTGGGAGATCGGCGAGCTGCGCGCCGCCTGCGACGCCACCGTCAAGGGCTTCACCGACGTCGTCCGCGAACTCGGCCAGGCCGTCGCCACCTCCGAGCGCTGGATCGAGGGCACCTTCTGGCGCCGCGCCCGCGTCGAGGGCAACGACGTCGGCTACGGCACCATCGCCGCGGCCGGCCCGCACGCCACCACCCTGCACTGGGTCCGCAACGACGGCGACGTCCGCCCCGGCGAGCTGCTGCTGCTCGACGCCGGCGTGGAGACCCACACCCTGTACACCGCCGACGTCACCCGCACCCTGCCGATCGACGGGCGCTTCGACGAGCTGCAGCGGAAGATCTACGACGCGGTGTACGACGCCCAGGAGGCCGGCATCGCGGCCGTGAAGCCGGGCGCCCGCTTCCGCGACTTCCACGAGGCCTCGCAGCGCGTCCTGGCCGAGCGGCTGCTCGCCTGGGGCCTGCTGGACGCCTCGGTGTACGACGTCGAGAAGGTCCTGGAGCTCGGCCTGCAGCGCCGCTGGACCCTGCACGGCACCGGCCACATGCTCGGCCTGGACGTCCACGACTGCGCCCACTCGCGCCGCGAGGAGCACGTCGACGCGCTGCTGGTGCCCGGCATGGTGCTCACCGTCGAGCCCGGCCTGTACTTCCAGCAGGACGACCTGACCGTGCCGGAGGAGTACCGCGGCATCGGCGTCCGGATCGAGGACGACATCCTGGTCACCGCGGACGGCAACGAGAACCTCTCGGCCGGGCTGCCGCGCCGCGCCGACGAGGTCGAGGCGTGGATGGCCTCGCTGGCCTGACCCGGTGATCACGAAGGCCCGGCCTCCCCGCGACGGGGAGGCCGGGCCTTCGCGTGCTACTTGGCGGCGACCACCTGGACGTTGACCACGGTGTCTCCGGGAACGTTGTAGCTGTCGTTGACGGGAACGGCCAGGCGCACGGTCAGCGGGAAGGTCCCCGGGCCGTTCTGCGGGGTCAGCTTGAGCCGGTAGTTCACCGTGATGCTCTGGCCGGGGTCCAGATCGACCGGCACGCCGGTGTCCAGGGCCGAGAGGGACAGGAGGGTGTTGAGGTTCAAGGACTTCCAGTCCGCGCCGTCCTTGCGCTCCAGCGTGCCCGGCATCGGCTCACCGGGGTTCACCCCCGGGTAGCCCTCCTGGAAGACCACGGCCTTCGCTCCGGTCAGCTTCTTCGTGCCGTTGTTCTTGAAGGTGGCCGAGAACTCCACCGGCGTCCCGTCGTTCGGCACCTGCTGGCCGGACTTGAGCCCGGCCACCGACACGCTGACGCTCTGCGTGTAGGGCGAGGCATGGCCGCTGACGTCCAGGCTGTCGACGATCGACTGCAGGTCGTCCTGGTAGTCGGCCTTGAGACCGACCGCCGAGACGAACACCTGGTCCTTGGGCAGGGCCCAGATCTGGGCCCTGAAGGGCGACTTGCCGCAGGACACCTGCCAGGTCGACTTGCGGGCCGGGCGGCCGGAGACGGTGGGCGTGCTCTTCACCGGGCTGCTGTAGGTGATCTCGCCACCGCCGGCTTGATGTGGATTGCCCCAGATCGGGCAGTAGGGCTGGTGACCCCAACCGCCGTCGTCATCGAGGTCACCGGTCGTCGGCCAGATCTGCGACTCGCCGTCGAAGGCCGCCAGGTCCACCCCGTACGGCTGGCAGTCCCGCTCCGTGGCGCCCTGCGGCGCCCCCGGGGACAGGATGCAGAGGTGGTAGCTCGCCGGGTCGGCGGGTACGGCTCGCCAGCCGGCCGGGATCCGCAGTTTGACGCCGCGGAAGGTGTACGACTTCGCCGGGGTGGTCGGGGTGACGTCGGCCAGCGGGGTGTCGGTCGTGGGGGCGTCGCCCGGGGTCTCGGTGGCGGTCGGGGTCTCGGTGGCCGTGGGGGTCGGCGTCGGGGTGGTGGTGGGCGTGGCGGTCGGGCTGGGCGAGGCCGTCAGGGTGGCCGCCGGGGGCGGGGTCTCGCGGTCGGCGACCGGGCTGCCGTGCAGGGTGACCACGCCGATCGCCGCGGCGGCGGCCAGGCCGAGCAGCGGCACGGTGACGGCGTACACCGGGCGCAGTCGGCGGATCCGGCTGCGCGGGGGCGCGGCCGGGCGCAGGTCGTGGGCGGTGATCAGGGACGTTCTGGCGCTCATCGCCTCGCGCAGCAGCCGTTCGGTCGGGGTCTCGGCCGAACCGTCGTCACCGCCAGTCCGGGGAGTGGACTTGTCGGTCATCGAACCTTCTCCAGGTGCTTCTCCAGGGCGTCCAGGGCCCTGCTGGCGGTGGACTTCACGGCGCCCCGGGACAGGCCCAGGGTCTCGGCTATCTGCGCCTCCGACATGTCGGACCAGTAGCGCAGCACCAGCACCTCGCGCTGGCGGGTGGTCAACTCCTGCAGGGCGACGAGCACTCGCCGGTGCTCGTCGTTGAGCACCGCGTGGTCCTCGGCGGAGGGGGCGTCCGCCTCGTGCGGGGGCACGTACTCGC
The DNA here is from genome assembly GCF_049543595.1 of Kitasatospora sp. NPDC094028. Lineage (NCBI taxonomy): Bacteria > Bacillati > Actinomycetota > Actinomycetes > Kitasatosporales > Streptomycetaceae > Kitasatospora > Kitasatospora sp. NPDC094028. The sequence continues at coordinate 115,457 of NZ_JBMVFA010000002.1, forward strand.
GGGCGGTCCTGCGGCGGCGCAGCATCGAGCGGGCGCCGTTGACCACCGAGGTCCGCAGGTAGCCGAGCGCGTTGTCGAGGTCGTCCAGCTGCTCGCCGTGGCGCTGGTAGAGCTGGGTGAAGGCCTCCTGGACGACGTCCTCGGCGAGGTCCTGGTGGTCGACCAGCAGCACGGCCATCCGGACCAGGCCGAGCCGGTGGGCGTGGTACAGGTCGGTCAGGGTGGGCCGGTCCTCCGCGGGCTTGCGCCCGCCGCGCAGCAGCCGGAAACCGGAGCGGCGCTGCGCCGCCTGCTGGTCGGTGGTGTGGTCGGCGGCGACGGCGGCAGTCGGCTCACCGGCCTCCTGAGCGCCGAACAGCGCGGCGACCGCTCCGCGGACTCCGCGAAGGGAGATACCGCGCCACCCCGTTGGCGCGGCGATCGGCCCGATGGCCATGGACATGAGCGGTTCTGCTTTCCCCCGGGACGGTGACGGCTGGTGCCGGACCGTCAGATCACCTGATCAAGATCGCGATCGGAGAGATGCTCGCAGCTGCGCTCCGCCGGGCTCCCTCCGCCCCCGTACCAATGGACGTGTGGCGGGCGTGGAGGTTGCAGGGCGATTCGAGAAAAGTTCCGGGGCGGCCGGGCGGCTACACTCACCGGCGTTCCGCCACCCGTGAGCAGGGGGTTCGTATGGCCGAGCAGCACAACGGGAACCCGGTGCCCCGGACCGGGCCGGTGGCCGTCGCCATCGGGCGGCGTCCGGAGCCGGTGCACGACGTGGCGGTGTACGCCTTCGACGGCATGGCCCCGTTCGAACTCGGCGTCGTGGTCGAGGTGTTCGGGCTGGCCCGGCCCGAGCTGGGCGGGCTGCTGGCGGCGCCCTGGTACGGACTGAAGGTGTGCGCCGACCGGCCCGGAACGGCGCTGGAGGCGGTGGGCGGCTTCGCGCTGACCGCCCGGCACGGGCTGGACGAACTCGCCGCGGCCGACACCGTGGTGGTCCCCGGGGTGCCCAACGCCTTCGGCGGCGCGGTCTCCCCCGGGCTGGTCGCGGCGCTGCGGACGGCGCACGAGCGCGGCGCCCGGATCGTCTCGATCTGCTCGGGCGCCTTCGCGCTGGCCGCCGCCGGGCTGCTGGACGGCAAGGAGGCCACCACCCACTGGCGGTACGCCGACCTGCTCCAGCAGCGCCACCCGCAGGTGCGGGTCAACCCGGACGTGCTGTACGTGGACAACGGCGACGTGCTGACCAGCGCGGGCAGCGCCGCCGGGATCGACCTGTGCCTGCACCTGGTGCGGCGGGACCACGGCGCCAAGGTGGCCAACACGGTGGCCCGGCGGTTCGTGGTGCCGCCGCACCGGGACGGCGGGCAGGCCCAGTTCATCGAGGCGGCCGTGCCCGGCGTCGAGCCGGAGGACGACGGGATCGCCCGCAGCATGCAGTGGGCGCTGGACCACCTGGCGTCCCCGCTGACCATCCCGCAGCTGGCCCACGCCGCCCGCATGTCGGACCGCTCGTACCTGCGGCACTTCACCGCCCGCAACGGCACCAGCCCGATGCGCTGGGTGGTCACCCAGCGCATCGCGGCCAGCCTGCCGCTGCTGGAGGCCCCGGACGGGACGGTGGAGGAGATCGCCGCGGCGGTCGGCTTCGAGAGCGCCGCGACGTTCCGCCACCACTTCGGCCGGGTGATGCGCACCTCCCCGACCGCCTACCGGCGCTCCTTCGGGCGCGGGGTGGCCTGAACCGGTCCGGCGGCGGCTACGCGTTCTCGCGCCGGTCGGCGTTGGCGACGATGGCGTCGTGCAGCCACTGCGTCAGGCCGGGGGCGACGTCCTCGTAGGTCTTGGTCCACCGTGGGTCCGAGACGTACAGGCCGGCCAGGCCGCGGTGGATGGTGAACGTGCAGTCGTAGAAGTTCCGGCAGATGTGCTGCCGGTGCTCCTCGGCGAGGCCGGTGGCCACCGGGCCGTCGGCCGGCTCGCCGGCCGCCAGCGCCTCGGCCAGGCGGGTGTTGAGCGAGGTCATCTCGCCCTGGATCCGCTGCCAGTCGGCCTTGGTGTAGCCGCCGGTGCGGCGCTGCGACTCGGCCCAGGCCTCGGTGTCGCCCCAGCGCTGCTCGGCCTCCTGCTCCCAGTCCTCCTGGTAGCCCTCGCCGAAGATCTCGAACTTCTCCTCCGGGGTCAGCTGAATGCCCATCCTGCGTGCCTCCATGGCGTGTTCGACGGCTGCGGCGAGGTCCTGGAGGTGACGGATCCGGCCGGTCAGCAGCTCGTGCTGCCGGCGCAGGTGCTCGGTCGGGCTGACCGAGTGGTCGTCCAGGATCGCCGCGATCTCGTCCAGCGGGAAGCCGAGTTCGCGGTAGAAGAGGATCTGCTGCAGCCGGTCGAGATCGGCGTCCACGTACCGGCGGTAGCCGGCCCGGGTGCGGCCCGCGGGGGACAGCAGACCGATCTCGTCGTAGTGGTGCAGGGTGCGGACGGTCACCTTGGCGATCTTCGCCACGGCGCCGACCGCGTAGCCGTCCTCGTTCATCCCTCGACTCCTCCCTGGTGCTGACCACAACCCTCCGCTCTCACGTCGCGTGAGGGTCAAGCCGCTTCCGCGGAAGCCGTCAGGCGCCCGCGCCCACCAGCTCGCGCTCGCGCCGCCGGCCGCCCCGGCGCGATCCGGCGCCGTCCGCCTTCCGCGGGGACCGCGGGCGGCGGGTGCGCTGGGTGGGCCAGCACAGCACGTACACCGCCGAGACCACCACGAAGGCCAGCCGGACGAAGCCGCGGGCCGCGTCGGTGGGCAGGAACAGCGTGCCGCCGTACAGCGCGGCCAGCGCTATCCAGCTCCACCACGGGACGAGCCGCTTCTGCCCGACCGCGTCCCAGAGCAGCGTGCCGAGCAGGATCGAGGCCGTGTAGTACGTGTAGACGCTCGGGTCGAGCAGGATGCGGGCGTCCGCGCCGAGCAGCACCACGGCCGGCCAGCGGCCGCGCCACACCGCGAGGCAGCCCAGGCCGATGCCGAGCGCGAACTGGGTCGGGCGGTCCCACCAGGGGGTGGCCGGGTCGGTCACCCCGAACCAGCGCAGCGCGGAGGCGGGCTGGTTGGGGATGGTGAACTTGGCGGCCGCCACGGTGTCCAGGTCGCCCAGGTAGAACGGCAGCCAGGCCACCGCCACCAGCGCGCAGAACCAGAACCCGGCGCGCAGCCAGGTGCGCCGGGGCAGCGCCAGGAGCAGCGGGGCGAAGGCGATCGCCCAGGGCTTGGAGTCGACCGCCAGGGCGAGGAACAGCGCGACCTGGACGGGCTTGCCGCGGGCCAGGGCGTGCGCGGCGAGGGTGGTGAAGAACAGCGCGAGGACGTCGTCCAGGTGCGCGAAGCGGACCGAGACCTCGACCCACATGGGGATGAACGCCAGCCCCGCGATCAGCAGGCGCTGCTGCAGCCGGCGGTGGTTGGTGCCGGTGCCCAGGTAGTGCAGGGCGGCGGTGCGGCCGATCAGCACCAGCATCACCAGGCCGAGCGCGGCACTGGCCGCCTCGGCGATCAGCTGGCCGGTGTGCGGCGAGAAGGGGGCGGTGAGACGGGCCGCGGCCAGGCTCACCGGGCCGATCTGCAGCTCGGGGTGGTGGGCGTAGAGCGCCAGGCCGCCGTCCGGCTGGCCGGAGAAGAGCAGCTGCTCACCCTGGCGCAGGTAGTGCCAGGAGAACCCGCCGCTGGGCTCGACCAGGAAGAACCAGAGCACCGTCCACGCGACCAGCAGCACGTGGTGTCTGCGGAGCGGCAGCCCGGCGATGCGCCCGGTCGCCGCGTCGTAGTCGGTGGTGGCCCGTGCCGTGCGTGCTCCCCGCACCTGTACCTCTCCCCGCCGGTTCCGCCCCCCTCGGCCGGACATCCTATGTGACCGAGGAACACGGCCCGTGCCGCCCGCCTCACCCGTCCCGGAGGACGGGCGGGCGGGCGCGGCGGTCACCCGCGGCCGGTGTTCCGGCCGCGGGGAGGCTCCCGGTGGGATCAGGCCTGCCGGCCGGCCTTGCGGCGGCGCAGCAGCACGAGGGTGCCGGCACCGGCGGCCAGGACGGCGGCACCGGTCGCGGCGATCGCGGTGGTGTCGTCCCCGCCACCGGTCTGGGCCAGCGCCTTGTCGTTGGTGTCGGCCTTGGCCTTGGCCTTGGTGACGGCGTCGGCCGGCAGCTTCGGCGGGGTGATCACCGGGGGCTCGACCGGGAAGTCGATCGGGCCGCCGGCGTCGCCGCTGGTGCTCGCGGCCGGGGTGGTCGCCGGGCCGGTGGGCGTCCCCGGGGTGGTGGGCGTCGCGGTGGCGGTCGGCGTCTGCGACGGGGTCGAGGTGGCCGTCGCGGTCGGGGTCGGCGTCGCGGTGGCGGTCGGGGTCTGGGTCGGGGTGGCCGTCATGGTCGGGGTCGGCGTGCCGGTCTGCGACGGGGTCGGGGTGGGCTTGCCGGTGCGGGTCGGGGTGGGGGTCGGCTTGCCGCCGCCGCCCTGGGCCTTGATCACGAACCGCGAGCCGCCGTCGCAGCTCAGGTGGCCGTTGTCGACGGGCAGGTGGCTGTCGTCGTCGAGCTGGGCCGAGAAGGCGACCGGGACGACGCCGGCCTTGCCGAGCGGGGCGTCCGAGCCGAAGGAGACCTTGACGTCGATCTTCAGGGTCTTGCCGTGGTTCACGGCCAGCAGGTCACCGGGGACGGGGTTGCCGTCGTCGCCGAGGGTGCCGAGCAGGATGAGGACGGAGTCCTTCTTCTCCCCGCTCGCGTCGGGGGCGACGACCGCGGTGCGCCAGTCCTCGTTGGGCAGCTGGTACTCGACCTTGAGGTCCTTCGGCAGGAGCTCGCCCGCCCGGCTCTTGAACTTCAGCATCGGGTACAGCACGAAGTCGTGCTTGGTGTTGTTCTCCGCCTCGAAGGTGAACATCCGGCCGCCGCCACCGGCGATGAAGGAGCCGGGGACGCCGTCGACGGAGAGGTCCAGCTTCGCGGCCGAGGACGTGTCGGCCTGCGGGGCGGCGGTGGTCGGGCTGCTGGTGGCGCCGACCGCCATGGCACCCTGGGCGCCGGCCAGCACGAGCGAGGAGGCGAGCGCGGCGGCGCCGGCCAGGGCGAGACTGCGACGTATGGACAAGGAGACCTCACGGAAGTTTCCGGGCGAGGCCCGGGCGGGAGGGTGGCCACGGGCGCTGCGCCCCCCGCGAAGCTTGAAGTTCGACGGAGATTACCCAACGATCCGGCCACTCCGGAAGCCGGGGGCCCGCCCGGGGAGCGCTCCGGGGCCGGGGGCGTCCGATACGTCCAACTCCGTCCATCGGTAAGGCTTTTGCCCTTCACCGGACGGCCACCGAACGTGACGGGTACACGCCCGGAGGACCGTACCGCACGACTCGCGGTGGCCGGAAGTCGCCGGTCGGCCCGCTCAGCCCGCTCAGCCCGCGAAGAACGACTTGGCCGCGACCATGGCCCGCTCGTCGCGCAGCACGTCCCCCGGGCGGCTGCCGTTGCCGAGCAGGACGCCGCCCCAGCGCATCCCCATGTAGTCGGCGGTCAGCCGGAGGGTGCCGATCATCGGCTCGGCCTTCTCCGGCCCGTCGGCCAGGACGGTGACGCCCCAGAGGGTGCGACCGTTCATCCGGGCGCGGAAGTCCACACCGGGGGCCCGCAGCCAGCCCGTCCAGTGGTCGAGGTAGAGCTTGGCGCTGGTCGGCAGCGTGTACCAGTACAGCGGCGCGACGAGGACCAGGTCGGTGGCGGCCAGGGTGGCGTCCAGCAGCGTCCGCAGGTGGCCGGCCGGCTCGGGGTGGCCGCCGTCCGCGTGCCGCAGGTCCTGGTAGGGCGGCAGCGGGTGGTCGTCCAGCCGCAGCCAGCGCTGCTCGGCTCCGGCGGGCAGGCCGGCCTCGGCGGCCAGTCGGGCGAGCTGCACGGTGTTGCCCTCGCCGCGCGAGCTCGCCTCCAGGAACAGGAAGGAGCGGGCGGGCCCGGTGGCGTGCGGCTGGTCGGTCATGGTGTTTCCCCCGGTCTGCTGAGACGAACGGAGGTGCGAGCGCCCGCCGCACGCCGGATATTCCGCGCCCGCGCCGCCCGGACGGCCGCGTTCGCGGAGCCGCTACTCGGGCAGTCCGGCCCGGCGGCGGGCGACGGACGCGACGGCGGCCCAGTCCTTGTCCCCGTCGCCGTGCGCCAGCGCGTCCAGGAAGGCGTCACGCAGCACGCTGCCGAACGGCAGTGGAACGGTGGCGGCGGCCCCGGCGTCGAGCGCGAGGCCGACGTCCTTGAGGCCGAGCGGCAGCCGGAACCCGGCCGGCTCGTAGCGCCGTTCGGCGACCATCGCGCCGTAGCCGGAGTACACCGGCCCGGGGAAGAGGGTGCCGGTGAGCAGGTCGATCAGGTCGGTCGGCCGGACGCCGTTGGCCTCCGCCAGGGCGCACGCCTCGGCCATCGACTCGATCGCGCAGGCCAGCAGGAAGTTGACGCTGATCTTGGTGGTGTTCGCCTGGCTCGGCCGCTCGCCGAAGTGCCAGGTGTGCTGCCCCATCGCCGCGAACAGCGGCTCGGCACGGGCCAGCAGGCCGCTGTCGCCGGCGGCCAGGATGTTCAGCCGCCCGGCGGCCGCGACCGGCGGCCGGCCCAGGACGGGCGCGGCGACGTAGCCGATGCCGTGCTCGGTGTGCAGCGCCTCGGCGCGCTCGGCGAGGGCGAGCGAGACGGTGGCCATGTTGACGTGCAGGCTCGCCTTGGCGCCGGCCAGCAGGGCCGGGTCGAGCAGCAGCCGCTCGACCGCCGCGTCGTCGGCGAGCATGGAGACCACCGTGTCCGCGGCGAACACCTCGGCCAGGGAACCGGCCGGCTCGGCGCCCTCGGCCACCAGGGCGGCCACCGGCTCGGGCGAGCGGTTCCACACCCGGACGGCGTGGCCGGCCCGCAGCAGGCTGCCCGCCATGCCGCGCCCCATCGCGCCCAGCCCCACGAAGCCGATCGTCGACCCGCTCATCCGCAACTCTCCCGTGCTCGCGGCCGTCCGGGCGGCACAGCCCGGGCGGCCTCCCCGGCCGTCCGTCCGTTCGCGGCCGACTGTACGTCAGGAGCGCTCGGCGGCAGGGGGCGTCCCACGCGGGCGGGCGCGGCGGGCCGGGGGCGTCACGCGCAGGCGCGGGCCTGGGCCCAGGCGCGGTCCGCGGCGGCGCCGCGCTCCAGCTCGGTGACCACCCGGTGGCGCAGCAGCTCGTACTGGGCCTGGAGCCGGCCGGGACGGGCCGGGCGGGCGACCGGACGGCCGGGGCCGACCAGCTCGTCCGGCCCGAACTGCTCGCGGGTGAGGTCGATCTCGACGCCGGTGGCGAAGCGGTTCCACCAGTGGAGGTCCGTCCGGACCCCGCCGACGTGCACCTCGCCCATCATCAGCTCGCCGCCGAGCAGGTCGTGCACGACCATGGCCGTCACGCCGCACTGGCCGCGGGCGGGATTGTCGGGACGCCAGTGGGCCAGGTCCTCGGGCGCACAGGTGTCGACACCCCAGGAGGAGCGGATCGCACGTTCGATGTCGTTGAGGGTCCACGCCGTCATACCGGGAAGCCTGCCACGCGGCACTGACAGCGGGAGCGGCTTTTCGAAGGGTCACCCGCTGTTCTGCGGCGACCCTTCCGGCGTTCACCCGAACGAGTGGGTCCGGCGGTTGCGGGCGCGGCGGCCCGCCACCACGCGCCCGGCCGGCCGGTCCGCCCCGGGGGCGGGGAGCGGACCGGCCGGCCGTGCGTCACTTCGCCAGGGCGGCGACGCCGGCCTGCGCGAACTGCTCGTCCAGGTCGCCGCTCGGCGCGCCCGCGACGCCGATGCCCGCGACCGGGGCGCCCTTCGACTGCACCGGGGCGGCGCCGGCCAGGAACAGCGTGCCCGGGATGTCCTTCAGGTTCGGGGCCTGGGCCAGCCGCTTGGCCAGCTCCGAGGTCGGGGCGTTCCAGGACACGGCGGTGAAGGCCTTGCGCTGCGCGGACTCGGGCGCCTGCGGGCCGGCGCCGTCGCCCTTGAGCAGGACCCGGACGACGCCGTCCCGGTCGACGACGGCGACCGAGACGTGCTGGCCGGCCTTGGTCGCCGCGTCCAGGGCGGCCTGGGCGGCGCGGGTGGCGGCGTCGATGGTCAGGCCGGTGGTCTCGGCGAGGTTCCGGTTCTGGGTGTCGGCCTTGACGGCGGCCGGCGCGGTCGGGGTGTCGGTGGTCTCGGCGCTGGCGGAGACGGCGCCCACGGCAGCGGCGGCGAGCGCGGCGACGGCGACGCCGCCGGTCAGCACCCGGGTGCGGACGGAGGTCTTCTTCAGGGTGTTCTGCACGGTCTGCTCCTCGGCGGGGCCGGTGGGGCCGGTGACGGCCGGTACGGGTTCGGCGGCCGGGCGGCGGGGGGACCGCCCGGCTCCGCTTCGATCCTCCGGCCGGTTCCGGGCCCGCCGGATCGACGGTCCGGCGCGACCGTCCGGGCATGATGGAGGACACCGCCGTCCACCGATCGGCTGATGCGGGGCCGGGCCGATCGGGTCACCATCGAGGAATCGGCGCAGGTCGGAGCCGCCGCGCGCCCGTCGTCTGGAGCCACCCGTGCCACAGCCCCGCCCCGCCGCCGGACCGCCCGCCGGCGGGCGCGACGCCGGCGACCCGGACGCGGGGCGGCTGGCGCTGCTGCTCGACTCCGCGTTCCTGCTGCTGCTCGCCGCCGCGCTCAGCCGCTACCTCACCCACCACGCCGACCGCCCCGGCGTCCCCTGGGTGATCGGCCTGAGCGCCGCCCTGGCCGTCGCCCAGCCGGCCGGCTCCTGGCTCGCCCACCGCCACCCGCCCGCGCCGGGCGGCCGGCCGCGGCGGTGGCCGCTGGCGCTGGTGGTCGCGCTGTGGGTGGTGCTGGTGCTGCTCGCGCCGAGCTTCGCCTGGTGCGCCGTCCCGCTGGTCTACAGCGCGCTGCGGGTGCTCCCGGCGAAGGCCGCGATCCCGCTGGTCGCCGCCCTGACGCTGCTGGTGGTGATCGCCGAGATCCGGTTGCCGGACGGCGCCGACGCCACGCTCGTGCTGCTGCCGCCCGCGGTGGCCGCGCTCGCCACCGGCGTCTTCCTGTTCATGGCCCGGCAGGCGGCCCGGCAGCGGGCGCTGATCGCCGACCTGGTCCGCACCCGGCGCGAACTCGCCGCCACCGAGCGGCGGGAGGGCACCCTGGCCGAGCGCCAGCGGCTGTCCATGGAGATCCACGACACCCTGGCGCAGGGCCTGTCCAGCCAGCAGATGCTGCTGCAGGCGGCCGAGCGCATCTGGGACGCCGACCCGGCGACCGCCCGGGCCCACGTGCGCACCGCCGCCGGGGTGGCCGCCCGGAACCTCGCCGAGGCCCGCCGCTTCGTCCACGACCTCGCGCCGGCCGAGCTGGCCGAGGGCGGCGCCCTCGACCGGGCGCTGCGGGCTCTGGCCGGGCGGGAGTCGGCGGAGAGCGGACTGCCGGTCCGGTTCCACCTGGACGGCACGCCGGTGCCGCTGCCGGCCGCCGTGCAGGCCGCGCTGCTGCGGATCGCCCAGGGCGCGCTGGCCAACGCAAGGGAGCACGCCGGGGCCTCGGCGGCCGCGATCACGCTGTCCTTCCTCGGCGACCAGGCCGTGCTGGACGTCGCCGACGACGGACGGGGCTTCGACCCGTCAGCGGCCGGGACGGGCGGCGGGCGCGGGTACGGGCTGCCCGCGATGCGCGCCCGGCTGCGGCAGCTGGGTGGCACGCTGACCGTCGAGAGCACCCCCGGCGAGGGCACCGTCGTCTCCGCCGCCGTCCCCCTGGAGCACCTGGAGCACCGATGAACAGCCCCTCCCCCGTCCGGCTGCTGGTCTGCGACGACCACGCGGTGGTCCGCGCCGGGCTGCGGGCCCTGCTGGCCAGCGCGGGCGACATCGAGGTGGTCGGCGAGGCGAGCACCGGGGAGGAGGCCGTCGCGCTGGCCGCCGGGCTGGCGCCGCAGGTCGTGCTGATGGACCTCCAGCTCGGCGACGGCATCGACGGCGTGGAGGCCACCCGGCGGATCACCGCCGCCCCCGGCGGGCCGCACGTCCTGGTGCTCACCACCTACGACACCGACGCCGACATCACCCGGGCGATCGCCGCGGGCGCCACCGGCTACCTGCTCAAGGCGGAGCGGCCGGAGGAGCTGTTCGCCGCCGTCCACGCCGCCGCCCTGGGCCGTACGGTGCTCTCGCCGCCGGTCGCCTCCCGGGTGATGGCGCAGCTGCGGGCGCCCGCGCCGCAGCTCACCGAGCGCGAGCAGGACATCCTGGCGCAGCTGGCCCAGGGACTGGGCAACCGGGAGATCGCGCGGGCGCTGTTCATCAGCGAGGCCACGGTGAAGACGCACCTGGGGCGGATCTACGACAAGTTGGGCGTGGACACCCGGTCGGGTGCGGTGGCGGTGGCCAAGGAGCGCCGGCTGCTGCGGTGAGCCGAAGGTCACGCCGGCCGGGGGCGGTTGCTCGCGTTAAGCACTCGCGCGGTGTCACTGCGTGCTGCGATGATGCTCGGAGTGTCGGATTCCGTGGCGGTGCGCCGGGGTCCGGGCACGGGGGCGGGAGGTGCGGCCGGTCCGGGCCGGGCCGTGCGGCACCCGCGCCCACCTGCCCCGACGTCCTGCGAGGCGACCGATCGAGGCCTCCCCAGTTGTGGAAGTTTCGTGGACATCACTATTGACAAACCAACCACGCGGTTTGTTAGCGTGATACCAACGACGCCCTGGGGGGTAGGGGCTCGCCGAGGCCTGTGCGGACGACTCTCGCCGGAGAGTGAAAAGCCAGGGGGGATCGGCGCAGCCGCCGGGGGGTCGGGGGGAGCGGCAGCGCCGAAGCCGCGCAGCGAGGCGGCGTGGAACGAGACCGGGGGGCTCGTTCCACGCCTCCCCCGGTTCAACCGGCCCGGGCCCCGTGCCGCGTTCGGCCGCGCGTCCGAGCCCCGCGCCCCGCGCCCGGTTCAGCCCATCGAGCTCCAGTAGGAGCAGCGCGCCTCCGGCAGCACCGCGGGGCCGTGCTCGGCGCAGGCCGCGCCCGACGACCCGGCCGCCAGTCGCGCCTGTCCCAGATCGCCGAAGCGGAACGCCAGTTGGTAGCCGTCCCGGGTCGCGGCGGCGACCCCCGGAGCCTCCTGGACGGCGTTGCGCGAGGTGATCGTCCAGCCGCGCCGCCGCCAGTACCGCTCCACCACGCCCACCAGCTCCGCCCGCCGGTGCAGCGAGACCACGGTGAGCAGGTCCCGCCCGCGGCCGACGTACCAGCACGCCCCCGACTCCCGCCCGGGCCGCGGCAGCCGCACTCCCGCGACGGGCGCGCTCGACCGCCAGGCCGGCGCGGGGTCGATGGCGTCCAGGGTGTCCTCCAGCAGCGTCTCGCACCGCTCGGCGGCGGCCAGTTGGGCCTTCACCACCGCCACCGGCGACCCGCCGGAGAGGGCCGGCGCCGCCCCGGACGACGCGCCGCAGGACGCCCGGCCCGTCATTCCCCCGAGCGCTCCGCCGAGCACACCGCCGGACCCGTTTCCGCAACAACCGCCCGGGAAGCCGAGGTTCAGCTCGGCACCACCTGACTGCACAGGGCCCTCCGTCTCCTCCCGGAGTTCGCTCCGGGCAGGGATTCCGTCACTGCTTGGACGGCGGGCGCGGACAGGCAGTTCCACCCCTCACCATCCCCTCACCTCCGGCCGCCGAGCAGCGCCCGATGCCGGTGACAAGTACCGTCGCAGAATGGCCGATTCACGTCCATCCCGATCGGAATCGAATTGACCTGACATCACTTCCGAAAGTGAGACTGCCCTGATCGCGACGATCCGACGACCCTGACCACTCCACGCAGCCCGCGCCCCGGCGCGGCAGGGAGACCACCACCATGCGCATCCTCTTCACCGGCCCGGCCTCGCCCGGCCACCTGTTCCCGATGGTGCCCTTCGCCCAGGCACTCCGCGCCGTCGGCCACGACGTCCTGTTCGCCGGGCAGCGCCCGATGGACCCGCTGCTGACCTCCGGCTTCCCGACCGTCGAGATCGGCGACGGCCGCGAACTGCGCCAGCTGTTCAGCGAGCACCGGGGCGGGCGGCCGATGACCTACGGCGGCCAGGACATGACCCAGGAGGAGATCCTGGACATGGCCGCCGGCGGCTTCGCGTACGCCTCCCGCCCCGCCCTGGAAGGGCTGCTCGCCACGGCGGCCGACTGGGGCGCCGACCTGCTGGTGCACGCCGCCTACCAGGCCGTCGCCCCGCTGGTGGCGGCCAAGCTCAAGATCCCGCTGGTGCTGCAGAACTACGGCATCCCGTCCGGTCGCGACACGGTCGCCCGCTTCACCACCAAGCTCGCCGACCTCTACGAGCAGCACGGCGTGGCCGGCCCCGCCGAGTCCACCGTGCTCAACGTCGGCCCGATCGGCGGTGACCCGGAGGGGCTGCGCGCCCGCTACATCCCGTACAACGGCACCGGCGTGGTACCCGCCGAGTTCCTGCGCCCGGCCGAGCGGCGGCGCGTCCTGATCACGCTCGGCTCGGTGGTCGCCGGCGTCAACGGCGTCGGCGGCGTGGCCCGGCTGGTCGAGGCGGCGGACGCCGTCGACGCCGAGTTCCTGCTCGCGGTCGGCGACGCCGACCTCGGCACGCTCGGTACCCTGCCCGCCAACGTCCGCCCGGTGCCGTGGATCCCGCTCGCCGCCCTCGTCCGGCACTCCGACGCCGTGGTCCACCACGGCGGCGCGGGCACCACCCTCACCACGCTGGACGCCGGGCTGCCCCAGCTCGTCCTCCCCCAGGGCGCCGACAACTTCATGGTCGCCGACGCCCTCGTCGAGGCCGGCATCGGGCTGCGCTCCAGCTCGGCCGACGTCGACGCCGCGGTCCTCGACCGGCTCCTCACCGACCCGGCCCTGCGGGGCGCCGCCGAGGACGTCCGGGCGGCCAACACCGCGCTCCCCACGCCCGCCGACCTCGTCCCCACCTTCGAGGCCCTCGCCACCCGCCGCTGAGCCGCCCGGGCGCACCCGCGACGGCCCCGACCTTTACGGGGCCGTCGCCGGTCAGGCGTGGCGGGGCCAGCTGCGGTGGTTCCGGTCGATCACGTAGTGGTGGCCGTGGCTCCAGGCGCCGGTCGGGGAGCGGTGGGCCTCGACCAGGTGGGGGTGGCCGGCCGGCAGGTCGGTGTGGACGTGGTCGAGGGCGTCCGGGTCGTGCCGGGGCCAGAGCCGCACCGCGCCGAGCGCCGCGGTGAGGGCGACGGCGCCGAGGACGAGGGCGGTGACGGGAAGGCCGGCGCCCGCGGCCAGCCAGCCGGCCAGCGGGTAGGTGAGCAGCCAGCAGGCGTGCGAGAGGGAGAACTGGGCGGCGAACGCGGCGGGCAGTTCGGCGTCGCCGGCGGAGCGGCGCACCACCCGCCCGCCGGGGGTGAGGACGGCGGAGCTCGCGGCACCGATCAGCGCCCAGGCGGCCAGCAGCGCGAGCCAGGTGCCCGCCCCGGGGGCCGCCGCGGTGATCACCGCGGTGGCGCCGAGGACGGCGGGCAGGGCGAGGGCGGCGGGCAGCATCACGGCCCGGTCGCTGACCCGGGCGAGCAGCCGGGGCAGCAGCAGAGCGGTCAGCATGGACCCGGCACCGTACGCGCCGAGGGCGAGGGAGACTGCTCCGGCGGGCCGCTGGAAGTGCTCGCGGACCACCACGACGGTGTTGACGAAGACGATCGCCCCGGCGGCGGCGACCGCGAGGTCCAGCGCCAGGAGCGCCCGCAGCCGCGGGGTGACCCGGAACAACCGGGAGCCGGACAGCGCCTTCGCGTAGACGCCGCCGGTGCGTTCCTCGGCCGGGGCCTTGGGCAGGACGGCGGACAGGACCAGGGCGGCGGAGGCGAGGAAGCCGAGGCCCGTGCCGGCGAACAGCCAGTTGTAGGAGACCAGGGTGAGCAGCACGGCCGCGAGGGCGGGGCTGAACAGCGACTCCAGGTCGTAGGCGAGCCGGGACATGGACAGCGCGTTGGTGTAGTCGCGCTCGGCGGGCAGCACGTGCGGGATGGTCGCCTGGAAGGTCGGCGTGAACGCCGCGGAGGCGGCCTGCAGCAGGAAGACCATCAGGTAGACCTGCCAGACCTGGTCCACGAACGGGAGCGCGAGCGCGACGCCGGCCCGGGTGAGGTCCATCGCCACCAGCAGCGCCCGGCGGGGGATCCGCCCGGCGAGCGCGCCCGCGATCGGGGCGACGGCCACGTAGGCGGCCATCTTGATCGCGAGGGCGGTGCCGAGGACGGCGCCCGCGTCGGCTCCGGCGATGTCGTACGCGAGCAGGGCCAGCGCCACCGTCGCAAGGCCGGTGCCGACCAGGGCGACGACCTGGGCGGTGAACAGGTGGCGGTAGGTGCGGTTGCGCAGCACGGTCAGCATGGGCGCGCTCCCCGGATCGGAGTGGCGTGGCCCGTCCATCGTAATCAATGAGTGCGCATGGATGCACATGTTGGCCAAGGCGGTCCCCCGACGAGCCGGGGACGGCGGTGGCGGGCCCGCCGCCGGAGCGGTCAGTCGTGCGGCGGGAGCGAACCGACCTGGTGGTCGGCGACGTTCAGCGCCTCGTCGACGAGGCGGCGCAGATGGCCGTGGCGCAGCGAGTACACGACCCGGCGGCCGTCCTTACGGGTGGCGACCAGCCCGGCGAGGCGCAGCTTGGCCAGGTGCTGGCTGACCGAGGGCCGGGCGGCGCCGGTCGCCTCGACCAGGGTGGACACGTCCGCCTCGCCCCGGCCGAGCCGCTCCATCAGGGCCAGCCTGGTCCGGTCCGCGAGCAGCGCCAGGATCGAGGCGGCGACGTCCAGCCGCTCGCCGTCCACGGGCTGATGCGCATGGGAGGCATCTGCGACCTGGGTGCGGGTGTCCATCGCCTCATCGTAGGCCCGCACCCGCCGCCCGCGCGCACACCGGCGGGCGGGCCGGGCGGCCTTCGGGCAGGGACTGTTGAGCGGGCCGCCGGGGCCCCACGGCCGCCACTCCGCGCCGCCCTCCCGCCGGCCCTCCCGCCGTCCGCCCCATCGCCGCCGGCATCACCCCCTGAGCCCCGCCGCTCCCCCGGGAGACACGAAAGCCGCAGGTCACATGGCCTGCGGCTGTCGGCGGTGGGGGCGGGCGACGAGAACCGCCGCCCCGGCTTTGGTCGAACATTCGTTGTCATAAGATACGCGCACGGTTGATCAGCCCGCAGGTGGCGTGCCCGTGCAGCGGCTGAGAGGCATCACAGTTCCCTTACGCCCATGACCCTCGTCTGTGGCCCCGGGCGAGAGCGGGCGTCTCGACACGATCGGACTCCCGCCAGTGCTTGATGCGCCCACGTCGCCGCCGATCCGCCGGCCGGACCGGAACGGTCCCGCCCCGGCAGGCGCCCCGGTCGAAGGCCGTCGCCGGGGTGAGCCCGGAGCCCGGCTGGCCGTCGTCGACGGCATGCGGCTGCTCGCCGCGCTCGCCGTCGCGGGATTCCACTACCTGAGCGCGATCCCGCCCAACCAGTGGGGGCCGTCCCCGAAGGACTTCGCCCACTCGCTGCACCGCGCCTCGATGTACGGCTGGCTCGGCGTCGAGGCCTTCTTCCTCATCAGCGGGTTCGTCATCTGCATGAGCAGCTGGGGCCGCACGGCCGGACAGTTCGCCGTGTCCCGAATATCCCGGCTCTACCCGGCCTACTGGTGCGCCCTCGCCCTGATCGTGGCCAGGATCGCGCTGATCCCCATGCAGACCCACGACGTCGCCTCGGTGATCCACCCCCGGATCGTCCTGGCCAACCTGACCATGTTCCCCGACGCCCTCCACGCCGGCCTCCTGGACGGCGTCGCCTGGACCCTCGCGGTCGAGGCCCACTTCTACCTCCTGATGGCCGTCCTCCTGGCCTTCGGCACCACCTACCACCGGGTCATGGGGTTCTGCGTGATCTGGCTCGCCGCCGGGATCGTCACCTCGGAGACGAAGAGCAAGTTCCTGGACGACCTCGTCCTCAGCCAGTACGCCGGCCTGTTCGTCGCCGGCATCGCGGTCTACCTCATGTACCGCTTCGGGCAGAACCTGATGCTCTGGATCCTGCTCGGCTTCGCCTGGTGCTACGAGCTGACCATGCTCCCCGTCCGGCTGTCGGGCCACTACCAGGAATGGGGATCCAAGGCGCTCTGCTCCTGGACCGTCGCCAGCGCCCTGCTGACCGCCTTCCTGGCCCTCCTGCTGCTGGCCACCATCGGCCCGCTCGCCCGCGTCCGCTGGCGCTGGCTCATGACGGCCGGTGCGCTGACCTACCCCTTCTACCTGATCCACCAGAGTCTCGGCCTGCCGATGGGCACCGAGCTCACCGTGCACGCCCACTGGCTCGGCCCGTGGGGCCGTCTCGCCCTCACCACCGTCTCGATGCTCCTGCTGGCCGCGGCGATCCACCACGTGGTCGAGAAGCCCGCCGGCCGGGCCCTGCGCCGCCGCCTCGACCGCGCCCTCGGCCAGGCCCTCGACCGGCACCCGAGGCAACCCGCCGACGCCCCGGCGCAGGCCCGCGAGGCGTAACCGCCCGCATCGGAACGGGCCCGGCCGACCGCTCACCGGCCGGGCCCGTCCGCCCCGCCCGTCCGCCGCGAAGCCCCGGACAACACAAAAGCCGCAGGTCATGTGACCTGCGGCTTTCGGTACGGAGCGGGCGACGAGAATCGAACTCGCGCTCTAAGCTTGGGAAGCTCATGTTCTACCATTAAACTACGCCCGCCTGACGAGCCGTCAGAGACGCCTCGATCTGGTGCCACCTTACCCCATCCGCGACTGTGGTCGCACGGGTGGTTCGGGGAGGTGGCGGAGCCGGTCGGAGGCGGGTGCGGGGCGTACTGTGTGGGCCGCGTGCGAGTGCTCCGGCGGGTGGGGTCAGGGGCGGCGAGCCATGGTGCGGAATGTCCGGAGCATCCCCTAATGTGACGCTGTCCCGGGGCCTGGTCGCCGGGGCGCGTGAGTACGGGTGAGTACTGGGTTAGGGATGGGAAGGGGATCGATGGAGCAGCGCGCCGTCGTTCGTTGTGCCGAGGGGCACCTGTTCAGCACCACCACGTTTCCGATGCAGAACCTCGGGCCCGGGCGGCTCGGGCCCGGGCGGCTGATCCGCTGCCCGCAGTGCGGACGGCTGCGGAGTTCGGTGCTGGCCGACGTGCGGGAGCTGTCGGGGGCGCAACTGGCCCGGGCGATGCGGCTGGAGGCCGCGGAGTTCCTCGCCTGAGGACGGACGGAGAGCGGAACGGGCCCCGGACGGATTCGTCCGGGGCCCTGCCGTGCACGTAACCTCGAAGCGTGCTGCTCTCTGACAAGGACATCCGGACCGAAATCGACCTGGGCCGGGTGGTCATCGACCCGTTCGACCCGTCGATGATCCAGCCGTCGAGTATCGACGTGCGCCTCGACCGCTTCTTCCGCGTGTTCGAGAACCACAAGTACCCGCACATCGACCCCTCCGAGGAGCAGCCGGACCTGACCCGGCTGGTGGAGCCGGAGGGCGACGAGGCGTTCATCCTGCACCCGGGCGAGTTCGTGCTGGCCTCGACGTACGAGGTCATCACGCTGCCCGAGGACGTGGCCTCCCGGCTGGAGGGCAAGTCGAGCCTGGGCCGGCTGGGCCTGCTGACGCACTCCACGGCGGGCTTCATCGACCCGGGCTTCAGCGGTCACGTGACGCTGGAGCTGTCGAACGTCGCGACGCTGCCGATCAAGCTGTACCCGGGCATGAAGATCGGGCAGCTGTGCCTGTTCCGGCTGTCCTCGCCCTCGGAGCACCCGTACGGCTCGGAGCGCTACGGCTCGCGCTACCAGGGCCAGCGCGGCCCGACGCCGTCCCGCTCGTACCTGAACTTCCACCGCAGCGAGGTCTGACGACCCCGGAGCACGCACGGCGGGCGGCGGCCCCTCCACCGGAGGGGCGGCCGCCCGTGGCGTTTCTCAGGCCCGCTTCGGGCTGGTGACGGCGACCAGCTCGGTGCCGTCCTCGGAGAGCCGCAGTTCGGTGCGCAGCTCGGCGAGCTGGCCGAGGTGGTGCAGGTGGGTGCCGCCGCAGAAGATCTGCGCGCCGCCCTCGGGCAGCTCGCAGTGCCACTGGCGGCGGGCGGTGAGCTCGGGGCCGGGGACGTCGATGCGGACCGGGGCGTCGGCGGCGACCCAGGCGGCGAGGTGCGCGTTGACGGCCTCGGTGAGGGCGGGCAGCGCGTCGGCGAGGGCCGGGAGGCCCTCGGTGGCGTCCGCGGTGAAGCCCTTCTTCTTGAGCGACTTGCCGAGCCGGTAGGTGTCGGTGCTGGCCGCGGTGTCCATCACCGAGCTCGCCATGGCCAGGCTGTCGAAGTCCGGGTTGCCGAAGGCGTCCGAGCGGCCCGGGTCCTTGCGCCAGCGCGGGGCGAGCGCGGCGTTCAGGGCGAGGGCGAGCAGGTGGCAGCCGCTGTGCGCGGCGCTGAGGGCGGCGCGGCGCTCGGCGTCGACGGCCAGGGCGGCGGTGCGGCCGACGATGTCGCCGGGGTCGGTGTCCAGGACGTGCAGGACCAGCCAGGACCACTCCTCGTCGCCGCGCCGGACCGGGATGTCGGCGCCGACCAGCGGCTCGCCGCCGTCCGGGCCGATCGCGCCGGTGAGGCAGTCGACGACGGCCAGCTCGGCGCCGTCCACGGTGAGCGTGCCGTGGTCGGCCGGCTGGTCGGGCCAGGTGTGGTCGAGCGGGTGGAACGGGGTCGCCGCGGTGACGACGGCGTACCGGCCGTCCGCCAGCGGGCTCACCGCGAGCACCGGGGACTCGCCGGTCACCGCCCCGGCCGGGAAGCTGACGTGGGTGGTGGGGAGGGTCATGGCTGGCTCCGGTGGGTGTCGGCCTGCGGGGGTGGGCGGGCCCGGCTCGTGCCCGGGGCCCGCCCCCATTCTGCCGGTCGGCCCGCCGGGGGCCCGCAGGGCGCTCAGCCCAGGGTCGGCAGCTTGATCAGCACCAGCAGCGCGAGCAGCTGGACGGCCGCGGCGGCCGCCGCCTTGCCCCAGGGCAGGTCGTGCACCCGCCGGACCATGACCGTCAGCAGGTACGCGCAGAGCATCCAGGTGGCCCAGCCGACGACCTGGACGACGGCGCTGTCGGAGGGCAGCACCAGGTCCAGCAGCAGCCGGGGGGCGTCGGTCAGCCAGCCGATCAGCGCGGCCAGGCCGACGGTCGAGCGCCACGGGCCGTCGCCGCCGAGCTGGCGGGCCAGCGCGTAGGTGACGCCGCCGAAGACCGCGCCGACGATCGTGAAGACGATCGCGGCGGCGACGATGCCGGTCAGCGCCACGCTGAAGGTCGAGTTGACGATGTCGTCGTGGGTCAGCCCGATGCCGAGCACCGCGAGCGCGCCGTACAGCAGCGAGACGGTGAGGGCGGGCAGCCAGACCTGGTGGTCGCGGGTGCGGTCGAAGATCGCGCTCGGGGTGCGGACGATGCCGACGAGCAGCTCGCGCCACTGCGGCCGGGGGCCGGTGACGTGCGGGGTGGACTGGCCGCCGGCGCGGTAGACGGTGACGTTGTCCTGCCCGTAGCCGTCACCCGGCCCGTAGCCGTCACCCTGCCCGTAGCCGTCGCCCGGCCCGTACGCCGGCGGCGGGCCGTAGCCGTCGCCCTGGCCGTACGGCGGCGGCTGCTGCCCGTAGCCGCCGTCGTAGTGGCCCTGCCCGTGCCCCGGCTGCCCCGGCTGCCCCGGCTGCCCCGGGTACGGCTGCCCGCCGTACGGGTCGCCCACCGGGAACGCCCGGGTGCTGCCGGGCCGGTCGGCCCCGTACGGGTCGTGCCCGCCGCCGGGGCCCGCCGGGCCGACGCCCGGGTGCGGCGCCGTGAAGTACTCCGGCCCGTCCGGCCGCCCCTGTCCCCCGGGGCCCCCCGCCGGCGGCGGAGGGGGCGCCCACCCGCCGTTCGGGTCGGCGCCCTGACCGCTGTCGTATCGATTACCAGCCACGGTCCGAAGGTACCCGTCCGGCCCAGTGCGCGTGGGCCCCGGACGGAGCCGGGGCCGGTTTGCAGCGAGTCTGGGACGAACGGGCGGTGCCGGCCCCGCCCGCTACCGCTGCGCGGTGACGGACGGCCCGTGCACGGCCGCGGCCGCGGTGGTGCCGGCCGGGCAGCCGCCCGGGCCGGCGGTGGTGCGGACGGCGCCGACCGGCAGCAGGGTGCCGCAGGCGATCCGGATGCCGTTCGGCAGCTCGTTGTCGGCCTCGACGATCGCGCCGTCGCCGATGACGGCGCCGTCCAGTGCCGAGCGCTCGCCGACGCTGGCGAAGGCGCCCACGATGGAGTCCTTGACCAGGGTGTCCGGGCCGATCACCGCGCCGGGCAGGATCACGCTGCCCTCGACGATCGCGCCGGCCTCGACCACGGCGTCCGCGGAGACCACGGTGCCACCGCTGAGCACGGCGCCGGGGTGGACGGTGGCGCCGGGCAGCAGCAGGGCGTCGCCGGTCGGACCGGGGACGGCCGGGGAGTCCACCTTGCCGAGGACCAGGTCGGCGGAGCCGCGGACGAACGCGGCCGGGGTGCCGAGGTCCAGCCAGTACGAGGTGTCGACGACGCCGCGCAGCAGCGCGCCGGTGGCCAGCAGCTCCGGGAAGGTCTCGCGCTCGACGGACACCTCCCGGCCGGCCGGGATGCGGTCGATGACGGACCGGGTGAAGACGTAGCAGCCGGCGTTGATCTGGTCGGTGACGATCTGCTCCGGCGTCTCCGGCTTCTCCAGGAACTCCAGCACCCGCCCGTTGTCATCGGTCGGGACGAGGCCGAAGGCGCGCGGGTCCTCGACCCGGGTGAGGTGCAGGGTGACGTCGGCCCCGGCGGCCACGTGGCCGTCGCGCAGGGCGGCGATGTCGACGCCGGAGAGGATGTCGCCGTTGAAGACCAGGACGGGCTCGTCCGGGCCGCAGGTGAGCCCGGAGGCGGCGTTGCGGATCGCCCCGCCGGTGCCCAGCGGCTCGCGCTCGGTCAGGTAGACCAGCTCGATGCCGTACGGGGTGCCGTCCTGGAAGTGGTCCTCGAACACCTCGGCCAGGTACGAGGTGGCCAGCACGACCCGGGTGACCCCGGCGGCGGCCGCGCGGGCCAGCTGGTGCGCGATGAACGGGACGCCCGCGACGGGCAGCATGGGCTTGGGGGTGTGGGTGGTCAGCGGGCGCAGTCGCGTGCCCTTACCACCGACCAGCATGATCGCCTCGGTCATGGTCTGCGCTGTTCCCCTTGTGCTCTCCGCGGCCCGGCCCGGCGGGCCGGCACCTCCGTCGTGGTCTGCGCCCGGCCGGTGTGCACCCGGCCCGGGTGGGCGCCCGGGCGGCCGTCCGCCCGGAACGCGGCGACCGGCACGCAGCCGGTCCGGCGCCTACTGTATTTGCTTCCAACCGAATGCCCGTCCGGCGGCTGTGCGATAGACGTCACTCCCCGTACCCCGGCCGTACCTCCGGGAGCCGTCCGGGGCACCGAAAAGCCCGGCCCGGCGGGCGCGTTGGCGGCGTCCACCGGGCCGGGCAGTTGTTGCAGAACCGTCGAACAGCGGGCTGTTACGCGTCCACCGTCGCGGGCTGCTCATCGGTCTCGGCCGGCGGGGTCGCCTTCACCGAGTCGAGCAGCAGCTGGGCGACGTCGACCACCTTCAGGTGCTCCTTGGCCGCGCCCTCGTTCTTCTTGCCGTTGACCGAGTCGGAGAGCATCACCAGGCAGAACGGGCAGGCGGTGGAGACGATGTCGGGGTTGAGCTCCAGCGCCTCGTCCACGCGCTCGGTGTTGATCCGCTTGCCGATGCGCTCCTCCATCCACATCCGGGCGCCGCCGGCGCCGCAGCAGAAGCCGCGCTCCTTGTGGCGGTGCATCTCCTGCTGGCGCAGGCCGGGGACCTTGTCCATGATCTCGCGCGGCGGGCTGTACACCTTGTTGTGGCGGCCCAGGTAGCACGGGTCGTGGTAGGTGATCAGGCCCTCGACCGGGTTGACCGGGACGAGCTTGCCCTCGTCGATCAGGTGCTGCAGCAGCTGGGTGTGGTGGATCACCTCGAAGTGCCCGCCGAGCTGCGGGTACTCGTTGGCGATGGTGTTGAAGCAGTGCGGGCAGGTGGCCACGATCCGCTTGGTCGGGGCGTCCTCCAGCGCGGCGTTCAGCGTCTCGACGTTCTGCGCGCCGAGCATCTGGAACAGGAACTCGTTGCCGAGGCGGCGCGGGGAGTCACCGGTGCAGGTCTCCTCCTTGCCGAGGATCGCGAACTTGACGCCCGCGGTGTGCAGCAGCTCGGCGAAGGCCTTGGTGGTCTTCTTGGCGCGGTCCTCCAGGGCGCCGGCGCAGCCGACCCAGTAGAGGTACTCGACCTCGGCGGGCTCGATGTCCTCACCGATCACCGGCACCTCGATGCCGGTCTCCTTCTTGAGCTCCTTGACCCAGTCGAGGCGGGCCTTGGTGGCCATGCCCCACGGGTTGCCCTTGTTCTCCAGGTTCTTGAGCATCGTCCCGGCCTCGGTCGGGAAGTTGCTCTCGATCATGACCTGGTAGCGGCGCATGTCGACGATGTGGTCGATGTGCTCGATGTCCACCGGGCACTGCTCGACGCAGGCGCCGCAGGTGGTGCAGGACCACAGGACGTCCGGGTCGATGACGCCGTTCTCCTCGGCGGTGCCGATCAGCGGGCGCTCGGCCTCGGCCAGCGCGGCGGCGGGCACGCCCTGCAGCTGCTCGGCGGTGGCCCGCTCGGTGCCCTCCATGTCCTTGCCGCCACCGGCCAGCAGGTACGGCGCCTTGTTGTAGGCGTGGTCCCGCAGGCTCATGATCAGCAGCTTGGGCGAGAGCGGCTTGCCGGTGTTCCAGGCCGGGCACTGCGACTGGCAGCGGCCGCACTCGGTGCAGGTGGAGAAGTCGAGGATGCCCTTCCAGGAGAAGTGCTCGACCTGGGAGACGCCGAAGACGGCGTCGTCGGCCGGGTCCTCGAAGTCGATCGGCTTGCCGGCGGAGGTCATCGGCTCCAGCGCGCCGAGCGCCGAGGCGCCGTCCGCGTTGCGCTTGAACCAGATGTTCGGGAAGCCGAGGAAGCGGTGCCAGGCCACACCCATGTTGGTGTTCAGCGAGACCGTGATCATCCAGATGAAGGAGATCGAGATCTTGATCGTCGCGGTGACCCAGAGCAGGTTGTGCAGGGTGCCGGCGCTCAGCCCGGAGAACAGCTTCACCAGCGGGTACGAGACCACGTAGTCGGCCGAGTAGTGGTCGGCGCCCAGCTGCGCGCCCTCCAGACCGCGCAGGGTCAGGATGGCCGCGCCGATGATGAAGATGACGGCCTCGACGAAGTACGCGAAGCCCATGTTGGAGCCCGCGAAGCGGGACTTGCGGCCCGCCTTGTTCGGCAGGCTCAGCTGCCGGATCACGATCAGCGCCGCGATGCCGAGGAAGGTCACCAGGCCGAGCAGCTCCTGGAACAGGAGGTACGGCGTCCAGTCACCGATGATCGGGACCTCGTAGTCCGGATCGAAGAGCTGGCCGAACGCGCCGACCAGGGTGAGGATCAGCGCGTAGAAGCCGACGGCGACGCACCAGTGGGCGACGCCGACGACGCCCCACTTGTTCATCCGGGTGTGGCCGAGGAACTCCCGGATCAGGGTGATCGTGCGGGCCACCGGGTTGTTGATCCGCGCGCCCTTCGGGATGGGCTGGCCGAGCCGGATGAACTTGTAGATCTGCGCGACGGCACGAGCGAACAGCGCCACGCCGACCAGGGTGGTGCCCAGTGAGATGAGGATCGCTGCTAGCTGCATCCGGCTTTCTCCGTACTCCAGCGGCGGTGAGGATAGAGGTCGGTCAAGTGTACTCGTGGGTAACTTAATCACCCACCGGGCGGACACTATCGCCCGTAGCACCGACTCAGAAGATGCTCAAGGTATGGCGGCAGTCACGTAAGGCCACACTCGCCCATTCGGACCCAAAAGGCGTCAAAGGAAGGCCAAAGGGAAGCGGAAGCGACCGGCCGCAGCAAAGCTGAGTCGGATCGACTCATGGCTGTTGACTCGTTCGTGCTCCTCATGCATCCTTGAGTCCGTAAAGCTCAACTCTTCCGTGGAGGTATCTACGATGGCACGCGCGGTCGGCATCGACCTCGGTACGACGAACTCGGTCGTCAGCGTTCTGGAGGGTGGCGAGCCCACCGTCATCACGAACGCCGAGGGTGCGCGGACCACGCCGTCCGTCGTCGCCTTCGCCAAGAACGGCGAGGTGCTCGTCGGCGAGGTGGCCAAGCGCCAGGCGGTCACCAACGTCGACCGCACCATCCGGTCGGTCAAGCGCCACATGGGCACCGGCTGGAAGATCAACATCGACGGCAAGGACTTCAACCCCCAGCAGATCTCGGCCTTCGTGCTGCAGAAGCTGAAGCGGGACGCCGAGGCGTACCTGGGCGAGACCGTCACCGACGCCGTCATCACCGTCCCGGCGTACTTCAACGACTCCGAGCGCCAGGCCACCAAGGAGGCCGGTGAGATCGCGGGCCTCAACGTCCTGCGCATCGTCAACGAGCCGACCGCGGCCGCGCTCGCGTACGGCCTCGACAAGGACGACCAGACCATCCTGGTCTTCGACCTCGGCGGCGGCACCTTCGACGTCTCCCTGCTGGAGATCGGCGACGGGGTCGTCGAGGTGAAGGCCACCAACGGTGACAACCACCTCGGCGGCGACGACTGGGACCAGCGCGTCGTCGACCACCTGGTCAAGGTCTTCCAGTCCGGCCACGGCGTCGACCTGTCCAAGGACAAGATGGCCCTGCAGCGTCTGCGCGAGGCCGCCGAGAAGGCCAAGATCGAGCTGTCCTCGTCCTCCGAGACCTCGATCAACCTGCCGTACATCACCGCCTCCGCCGAGGGCCCGCTGCACCTGGACGAGAAGCTCACCCGGGCCCAGTTCCAGCAGCTCACCGCGGACCTGCTGGAGCGCTGCAAGGTCCCGTTCCACAACGTGATCAAGGACGCCGGCATCTCGCTCTCCGAGATCGACCACGTCGTCCTGGTCGGTGGCTCGACCCGCATGCCGGCCGTCGCCGAGCTCGTCAAGGAGCTGACCGGCGGCCAGGACGCCAACAAGGGCGTCAACCCGGACGAGGTCGTCGCCATCGGCGCCGCGCTCCAGGCCGGTGTCCTCAAGGGCGAGGTCAAGGACGTCCTCCTGCTGGACGTCACCCCGCTGTCCCTCGGCATCGAGACCAAGGGCGGCATCATGACCAAGCTCATCGAGCGCAACACCACGATCCCGACCAAGCGCTCCGAGATCTTCACCACGGCCGAGGACAACCAGCCGTCCGTGCAGATCCAGGTCTACCAGGGCGAGCGCGAGATCGCGGCGTACAACAAGAAGCTCGGCATGTTCGAGCTCACCGGCCTGCCGCCGGCGCCGCGCGGCCTGCCGCAGATCGAGGTCACCTTCGACATCGACGCCAACGGCATCATGCACGTCGGCGCGAAGGACCTCGGCACCGGCAAGGAGCAGAAGATGACCGTCACCGGCGGCTCCTCGCTGCCGAAGGACGAGGTCGACCGCATGCGCCGCGAGGCCGAGCAGTACGCCGAGGACGACCACAAGCGCCGCGAGGCCGTCGAGACCCGCAACTCCGCCGAGCAGCTCGTCTACTCGACCGAGAAGTTCATCGCGGACAACGCCGACAAGCTCCCGGCCGACGTCAAGACCGAGGTCGAGACCGCCATCGGCGAGCTCAAGGAAGCCCTCAAGGGCGAGGACATCGCGAAGATCCGCGAGGCCTCCGAGAAGGTCTCCACCACCGCGCAGAAGCTCGGCCAGGCGCTCTACGCCAACGCCGACGCCCCCGCCGGTGCCGCCGCGGCCGGCGACTCCGCCCACGCCAAGGAAGACGACGTCGTCGACGCCGAGATCGTGGACGACGAGAAGCCCAAGGGTGGTGCGTCGGCATGACGGGGAAGCCGCAGGGTGGCAAGCCCGGCGACGACTCCGCCGCCGAGGAGGCCGTGATCAAGGCCGCCGAGGAAGCCGCCGCGGGTGGCTCCGAGGCCGGTGCGGACGAGCTGGCCGCCGCCAAGCGCGAGGCCACCGAGCGCACCGCCGACCTCCAGCGCCTGCAGGCCGAGTACCAGAACTACCGCAAGCGGGTCGAGCGCGACCGGCTGACCGTCCGCGAGATCGCGGTCTCCAACATCCTGGAGTCCCTGATCCCGGTGCTGGACGACATCGGCCGCGCCCGCGAGCACGGCGAGGTGACGGGCGGCTTCAAGTCCGTCGCCGAGTCGCTGGAGACGGTCGTCGCCAAGCTGGGCCTGCAGCAGTTCGGCAAGGAGGGCGAGCCCTTCGACCCGACCATGCACGAGGCGCTGATGCACAGTTACTCCTCGGACGTCACCGAGGACACCTGCGTGCAGATCCTCCAGCCCGGCTACCGCATCGGCGAGCGGATCATCCGCCCGGCGATGGTGGCCGTGGCGGAGCCCCAGCCGGGCACCCAGACGGCGTCCGGCCCGGACGCCGACGCGAAGTCCGCCGACGCGGACAAGGCCGACGGTGGCTCGGACAGCTGACCACCTGTGACAGCTGACACCCAGTGCGCTGCGGAGTCGTACGCCGGCCAGAACGGCGGCCGGCTCCGCAGCGCTCTGTCGACAGCGCCTCGTGCGTGCGCTGTCGACAACGACGCGACGATGGACATCGGGAGGTGGCGGAAGCCATGAGCGGCAAGGACTTTGTCGAGAAGGACTACTACAAGGTCCTCGGCGTGCCCAAGGACGCCACCGCCACCGAGATCAAGAAGACCTACCGGAAGCTGGCGCGCGAGTTCCACCCCGACGCCAACAAGGGTGACGCCAAGGCCGAGGAGCGCTTCAAGGACATCTCCGAGGCGTACGACGTCCTCTCCGACGAGAAGCGCCGCAAGGAGTACGACGAGGCCCGCAGCCTGTTCGCCAACGGCGGCTTCCGCTCCGGCGGCCCGGGCACCGGCAGCTACAGCTTCGACTTCGGCGACCTCTTCAGCGGCAGCCAGGGCGGCGGCGGTGGCGGCGGCATCGGCGACGTCTTCGGCGGCCTGTTCAACCGCACCGGCGGCCGGCAGGCCCAGCCCCGCCGCGGCGCCGACGTCGAGACCGAGGTGACGCTCTCCTTCGAGGAGGCCGTCGACGGCGCGACCGTCCCGCTGCGGATGACCAGCCAGGCCCCCTGCCGGCTGTGCAACGGCACCGGCGCCAAGTCCGGCACCACCCCGCGGGTCTGCCCCACCTGCGTCGGCTCCGGCACCGTCAGCCGCGGCCAGGGCGCCTTCGCGCTCTCCGAGCCCTGCAAGGACTGCCGCGGCCGGGGCATGATCGTCGACGACCCGTGCCCCGACTGCCACGGCAGCGGCCGGGCCAGCTCCGCCCGCACCATGCAGGTCCGCATCCCGGCCGGCGTCCAGGCCGACCAGCGGATCCGGCTCAAGGGCAAGGGCGCCCAGGGCGAACGCGGCGGCCAGCCCGGCGACCTCTACGTCACCGTGCACGTCGACCCGCACCCCGTCTTCGGGCGCAAGGGCGACAACCTGACCGTCACCGTCCCGGTCACCTTCCCGGAAGCCGCCCTCGGTGCCACCATCGAGGTGCCGACGCTGGGCGGACCGGCCGTGAAGCTCAAGCTGCCCCCGGGCAGCGCCAACGGCCTCACCATGCGCGCCCGCGGCAAGGGCGCCACCCGCAAGGACGGCACCCGCGGCGACCTCCTCGTCACCGTCGAGGTCGTGGTGCCGCAGCACGTCACCGGCGACGCGCTGGACGCCCTGGAGCAGTACCGCGAGGCCACCGCCTCCGACGACCCGCGAGCCGCCATCTTCCGGGCGGCGAAGGGAGCGTGACCACCAGATGTCCCCGATGACCCCTGACAGCCCGATCGGGCCCGGCCTCGGCGAGGGCCTGCCCGGCGACGCCCCGCGCCGCACCCGGCGGGCCACCGCTCCTCCGCAGTACGTGCTCACCGAGGAAACCCCGGTGTACGTCATCTCCGTCGCCGCCGAACTGTCCGGCCTGCACCCGCAGACCCTGCGCCAGTACGACCGCCTCGGGCTGGTCTGCCCCGACCGCACCGCCGGCCGCGGCCGGCGCTACTCCGCCCGCGACATCCAGCAGCTGCGCGAGGTCCAGCGGCTCTCCCAGGACGAGGGCATCAACCTGGCCGGCATCAAGCGGATCATCGAGCTGGAGAACCAGGTCGCCGCCCTGCAGTCCCGGGTCACCGAACTCGTCGACTCCCTGGAGGGCGCCGCCGTGGCCCTCCAGCAGCGCGAGGCCGCCGTGCACGCCTCCTACCGCCGCGACCTCGTCCCGTACCAGCCCCCGACCCCGCAGTCGAGCGCCCTCGTCGTCTGGCGCCCCCGCCGCTGACCGGGGCCCCGGCCGCACCACCAGCCGCCGGTTCCCTCCTGTTCGGGGGGTGCCGGCGGCTGGTGTGTGGTGAGAGAGTGCAGTCGGACTGGGCCTTTCCATCGGGCTCGGCCGGTCTGGCATGCTGAAACGTGATTCAGCGTCGGCGCTGATGGGACGCAAGCGTCACGGTAACGGCAAGGAGCCGAAGGTGAGTGAACGAGACCAGCTCATCAGCCTTTCCGTCCTCTCGGCGGAGGCTCGGAAGCTGTATCTGGACGTCGTTCGCGGGGACGGCCAGCTGTTGCCGGGTTCCGGTCCCGAACTTCCCGACGCGGCCCTGGACGAGCTGGTCAGAATCGGCCTGCTGATTCCCGACACGGAAGACCCCGGTACGTTCCTCGCGACGGATCCCGCCCAACTCTCGGAAAGCCTCAGCCACTCCTGGCAGCGTCAGGCACTCGAATTCCTGTCGCGCGCGGTTTCCCTTCCTTCGGAGCTCCAGGAGCTCGCCCAGGAGTTCCACGCCCCGAAGCAGGCCGGCGGGTCGATCGAATACGTCCGCGGAAAGGCGCTGATTCACCAGAGATTGCAGCAATCCGTGGCTTCCGGGATGGAGGAAGGGCTGGCACTTCAGCCTGGCGGTCCCAGACCGCCGGACATTCTCGCCGGAACGCTCGAAAGCGACCTGGACACTCTCCGCAAGGGCACTAAAACCCGGACAATTTACCACGCCAGCACGCGGCATCATCAGCCGACCAGGGATTACGTCGCGACCCTCACCCGTGCGGGAGGCCAGTACCGGACCCTCGACGAGCCCTACACGCGGCTCATCGTCTTCGATCGACGCCTGGCCGTCATACCGATCGGCGACGATCTGACCCTCGCCGCCTTCATCCACGATGCCGCCGTGATCGGCTACCTGGTGGAGGAGGTTTTCGAGCGCTACTGGAGTCGCGCGCTCGAATTCGACGGTGATCGGGCGATTCCGCAGGAAGTGGTGCCCCGCCTGCGGCAGACGATCATCGATCAAATGCTCGAAGGAACCAACCACCGCGTCATCGCACGACGCCTGGGCATCAGCGAGCGCACACTTGCGAGGCACATCGCCGAGATGCGCGAGGAATACAAAGTGGACTCGCTGTTCCAGCTCGGCTATGTCCTCGGCCGCCAGTCCCAGGGCGCCGCGGGGTGACACACCCCGGCCCTACGGTCGGCAGTGGGCATTGACGCCCGGGGATGCCCTCATCGGCTCAACGACAGCCGGACACCCCGCCCGCACTCAGCTCCAGCTGAAGTCGTCGGCGACGGTCACCGCAGCAGCCGGAGCGGCCGCGCGATCGGAGCCCTGAGCGTCGGCCAGGTAAGCCGTGCCAAGTGCCGCTGCGATGGCGAGCGAAAGCACAATCTTGCGGGCAAATCGGCGCATGCTCGGCATGCTCCCACTCCTTCCCTCGGGATTTCGCCACCAACGGCGCCACAGAACTTCGGCTCACATAGTGCCGCACGGAAGAGTTGCTGTCACCTGTGCCGCCTGCACAGGCGTGCGTCATCTCTCTGCCAGTCATCCAGATGACACAGGCCAACCCTGGACGCGGCACGCCCCCGCGATGGACGATCAGTTCGCTCCCGATGGTCCAACAGAGAGCCACACTCTGCCAATGTACCGTCAAATACGCGACAGTTCACCACCGGGATCACCGATCTGAGCAGCCCATATCCCACACCGCGCCGACGCTTCCCCCCCTGGTCGGCAATCTCCCGGAGTCGACATGACCGAGCCCTACCTGCGTCACCGCGACAGCCAGGCCACTGAAGGCCGGCGTGCACGTGTGTTCCTGGCCGCGCCGCTGATGCGGCTGACCGGGCCGGCGGACAGCGTGGTGACGCTCGCCAGCCGGACGCGGCTGACGACGCTCCGCACCACCCTCCTGCGCAGCGGTGCCGCCGTGTACAGCGCGCACCACAGCGACGCCTGGACCGTCTCCGGGCAGGCCCCGGAGCCCCGCGTTCCGTCCGACTTCCGCGCCCTGCAGTCCGCCGACCTGGTGTTCGCCTACGTCGGCGCGCCGCTCTCGGCCGGGGTGAGCCTGGAGCTGGGGTGGGCGTCCGCCCTGCGGAAGCCGATCGTCCTGCTCGTCGACGAGGCCATCACCCACAACCCGCTGATCGCCACCATCGAGCAGGTCGCCCCCGTCCTGCCGCTGGTCTTCGACGACACCTGGTCCCAGGAGGCCCTCCACCACACCGTGGAGACCGCGCTGGACTGGGCGGGCATGGCGCTCTCCCTGCGCGAGGGCTTCTGGACCGCTCCCGGCGAGCAGTTCTCCGTCCCCCGTCAGCACCCCGGCTACTGGCCGACCAGCGCCGCCACCGGCTGAGCAGCGCTCACCCGGGTTCCCCCGTGGTCCGGGCTCCCCGCATCTGCCAGCCCAGTTGGAACAGCGTCTCGGCGTCGTACAGCTCCCGCAGCCGGGCGATGTGGCCGGCCACCGTCCGTTCGCTCAGGCCCAGCCGGGAGGCGATGGCCCGCTGGGTGAAGCCCTGGGCGAGCAGGCGGCCGACCTGCTCGTGAGGCGCCGGTTCGGCGGAACCGGCCGCCAGGGCGGACCAGTTGACGCCTTCCGCGAGCCGCCAGTAGTTCTCGAAGACCTCGGCGAGGAAGGCGACCGTCGCCAGGTCCTCGACGAAGGCCGCGGCGCCGACGCCCGCGGGAATGACCGCCACCGTGCGGTCGAAGATCATCATCTTGGGCAGCGCGAACGGGGCGACCCGGATGTGGCAGCCGAGCTCCGTCAGCTGGGCCGCGAGCTGCACGGTCGGGGCGTCCAGCCGGGCGCCGGTCTCGTAGACGGTGCGGATCGCGCCGCCGAGGCCGAGGAAGCGGCGGGCGTGGTTGAGGATGTCGCCGGCCGCGCCGGCCGGACGGGCGCCGCCCGGCTGCAGGGACAGCGCCTCGTGGAGCAGCTCCTCGGACAGCTGGGAGACCCGGTGCCGGACGTTCTCGTCGCCCTCGACGATCCGGATGGTGCCGGTGCGGTCGTGCTGCCGGGGCGCGGCGTCGTAGGCGGCGGCCAGGTCGCCGAGCAGGTCGGGGAGTTCGTCGGCCTGGCGCAGCAGGCGGGTGCCCGCCGCCCGTAGGTCGGCGCCGATCCGGGCGGTGACCGAGCGCGGGTTGACGGCGCTGAGCGAGCCGTCCATGACGTAGGGCTTGAGCAGCCCGAGGTCCAGCAGCGTCTGGACGGTCTCGGTGTCCTCGGGCCGGATGTCCGTGATCCGGATCCGGCCGCCGGCGCTCAGGATCTCCCGGTAAAGGTCCCGGGCGGTGGCGTCGGGCAGGTTGAAGCCGGGGTCGGTCATGTCTGCTCACCTCGCATCTGCCGGCCGAGTCGGTGGAGCGTCTCGGCTTCGTACTGTTCGCGCGACCGGGCGGTGTGGTCCGCCGCGGTGCGGTTCTTGGGCCCGTCCCGTCGGTCAGCCCGGATCAGGCATCGCTGACGCCCCGCATCCGCCAGCCGAGGTGGAAGAGGGTCTGCGCGCCGTGGCGGTCGCGGAGCCGGGCGATGTGGGCGGCGACGGTGCGTTCGCTGAGACCGAGCCGGGCGCCGATGGCCCGCTGGGTGAGGCCGTGGGCGAGCAGCCGGCCGACCCGGGCGGTGGTGGGGTGCGGGGGCCCGAGGTGGCGGTCGAGAGGGGTGGCCCGGGCCCAGTCGCGTTCGAACCGGCTGACCAGGTAGCGGACGGTGGCGGGGTCGTCGAGGAAGACGGCGCCGGTGTGTTCCTCGCCGGCCGGGATGACGGCGGTCGTCCGGTCGAAGACCAGGAGCCGCTCGTACGGTTCGGGAAGCACCCGGGCCTGGGCGCCGCCCCGGACGCGGAGTTCGATCTGCCGCAGCACCGGGCGGTCGGCGAGGGCGACCGGCTGGTAGAGGGCGCGGACGGCGCAGCCGCGGCGCAGCAGGGCGAGGTCCTCGGGGAGGGCGTCCTGGAGCCCGTCGAGCGGGCGCGGGCCGGTCTGGGCGGAGAGGAACTCCTCCCGGCAGTCGGCGAGGAGTTCGGCGATGCGCCGGCGGACGGCGACGCCGCCGGCGCAGGACACGGTGTCGCGCCGGCGGACGCCCGGCCGCTCGGCGTCACCGGGGCGGTCGGGGCCGCCCCCGCCCCACCCGCCGGTCCCGAGCCTGCCGACCGGGCTGCGGACGGTGTCGTAGGCGCGGGCGAGCGGGGCGAGCCGGTCGGGGAGGTGTTCGGCCTGCCGGAGCAGGCGGATGGCGCGGCCGCGGAGCTCGACGCCGACCCGGTCGCCGAGGGAGCGCGGGTTGGCGGCCGTCCAGCCGGCGGCGGTGGGGGTGACCAGGCCGCGGGCGACGAGGGCGGCGAGGGTCGGGCGGTCCTCGGGGGCGAGGTCCGCGGGGCGCAGGCGTCCGCCGAGGCGCACCGCGGTGAGGTAGAGGTCGCGCTCGGCGGGGCCGGGCTCATCGGTCATCGGGGGCGTCCCTCCTCGGTTCACCGGTCATCGCGGGTGCCGCGCATCAACCAGCCGAGCTGGAAGAGGGTCTGCGCGCCGTGGCGGTCGCGCAGCCGGGAGATGTGGGCGGCGACGGTGCGTTCGCTGAGGCCGAGCCGGGCGCCGATGGCCCGCTGGGTCAGGCCGCGGGCGAGCAGCCGGCCGACGCGTTCGGGGACGGTACGGGCCGGGCCGAGGCCGAGCGCGGCGGCGGCTTCGGTGGAGTCGGCGCGGGCCCAGTCCCGTTCGAAGGCGCCGACCAGGAAGGCCAGCGCGGCCGGGTCGGTGATGAAGGCGGCGGTGTTGTCGTCGTCGCCGGCCGGGACGACGGCGACGGCGCGGTCGACCACGATCAGCCGGGGGAAGGGCTCGTCGAGCACCCGGATCTGCGAGCCGTGCCGGACGACCTCCTCGGCGTAGGCGAGGGCGGCCGGGTCGGCGAGGGCGGCGGGCTGGTAGACGGTGCGCAGCGTGCGGCCGCGCTGGAGCAGCCGGACGTCCTGGGCGAGGACGGTCCGCATGCTCTCGGCGGGCCGGCGGCCGGGCTGGGCGGTGAGCACCTCGGTGCGGCAGTCGGTGACGAGCTGGGTGATCCGCTGGCGGATGTGGACGTGGCCCTCGACGTAGACGGCCTCGCCGACGCTGCGGCCAGGCGGCTGGGACAGCGTGTCGTAGGCGCGGGTGAGGCCGTCGAGGGCGTCCGGCAGGCTCTCCGCGCGGACCAGCAACCGGGTGGCCTCGCTGCGCAGTTCGGCGCCGAGCCGGTCGCTGACCGCGCGCGGGCTGACGGCGGTGTAGCAGTGGGCCAGCGGGTTGGGGGTCAGCAGGCCGAGGTCGAGGAGTTGCCGGAGCGCGGCCTGGTCGATGCCCCCGGCTTCGGCGAAGGCGAGGCGGCCGCCGTCCGAGACGACCGCGAGGTAGAGCCGCTGGGCGGCCTCGTCGGGTTCGTCGCCGACGGTCCCCGCGGGCCGTACCGGCCCGGTACCCCCCGGGGCCTGCGGCCGGTGCTTCGGCGCGACCGCCGGTTCCGCCGTCACGTCGCACACTCCCTGCCGGACAAGCCTCTCCCCCTGTTGCCGCCCCGGGCCGCGCGGCCGGCGATGCCCGCCGGCGCGAGGTGCCCGCCGGGCGGAACCGTCCGCCGGCGGGGAGGTGCGAGCGGAGGCGGCCGAAGCCGCGTCCGGGCCGGTCCCGCCGGGTGCGATCACGGTACCGGGCGATCGGCGGGCCCCCGGGCCCGGGTGCCGTCGCACACCGGGGCCCCCGGGGGCCGCCTTCACCACGCCGTGTCGTGGGCGCTCCCGTCGAGGCGGAGCAGCAACGCCTCGACGGGTCCGGTCCCGGCAGCCATCACCACACATGGCTGCCGGCCGGTGCTCTTCCCCCCCGTTCCACCGGCGCGGGACGATGCGCCGACGGTCAGTATCGAAGAGCGAGCGCCACCATCGGGCTGCGGTTGCCCGGAGGACTTGGCGTGCCTCCACCTTCACAGGCGTGACGCCCGGTGAACAAGTGCCGCCCGAGTGCAGGTTCGCGCAATTGCAGCTACCTGCACGGCGGGGTGGGTGCGACGAGTCGGGCGGCGGGTCGGATTCCGGTGAAGGCCGAGGTCGGCATGGGGGTGCCGGCGGCCCGGCGGGGTGCCGCGGGCCGGCCGCCGGCGGGGTTTCCCGCAGCTGCGGGTTCCTGCAGCGGCGGCCCGGGCGCCCCGGGGGGCCGGGGGTTCAGCGGGCGAGCAGCCGGCCGCGGGCCAGCCCGGCGGCGGTACCCCCCGCGGCGAGCAGCCAGGCGACGGCCAGCAGCAGGTAGAGCCCGGCGGCGAGCGCGGTGAAGCCGCCGAAGCCGGTGTGCCGGGCGAGCGCGGAGGCGCCGGTGACGCAGGTGCCGACCGGGAAGGTGAATGCCCACCAGGTCATCGCGAAGGGCATCCCGGCCCGGCGGGCGCGCAGGTTGGCGGTGAGCGCGACGGCCAGCCAGAGCATCGCGACGCCGATCACCGCGACGCCGTACAGCTCGGCCAGCGAGCGCATGGCGGGGGCCAGTTCGGGCAGCACCGGGCGGGCGGCGTCGGCGAGCTGGTGGACGGCGGTGACGGACTGGCCGAGCGGCCCGAGCACCAGGAACAGCGAGGGGGTGAGGACGAGGGCGGGCAGCTTGCTGTGGAACAGCCCGGTGAACACCACCGGCAGCAGCACCAGGGTGGCCAGCAGCCCGATCCCGAACAGCGCCCAGCAGCCGTACAGCATGGCCTGCTGCGGCGGGCCGGCGGGCAGGTGCGGGACGAGCGCCGGGCCGCAGGCGGAGGCGACCAGCGGGGCGACCACCGGCAGCAGCCAGGTCGGATTGGCCGTCAGGGCGGACACCTGGTGCCGGGTGATCATCAGGTACGGGATGCCGCCGGCGACGGCCAGCGCGTACAGCGTGCCGAGGCTCCACAGCACCGCGTCGAGGGCGACGGCCGGGCCGGTGCCGATCACCCGGGAGCCGAGCAGCAGGGTGCCGAGGCCGACCGAGAGCAGCGCCATCGGCGGGCAGCCGTAGAAGACGGCGGTGGCGGGTTCGTCCAGCAGGTGGCGGCGGGCGGCGGCGCGGTGCCGGGTGAGGTGGCGCAGCCGGCCCGCGGCGAGCACCAGCAGGGCGGCCAGGGCGAGCGCCCACACCGCCTCGCCGAAGCCGATCAGTCCGGGCAGCCGGACGGGCAGCACGGCGGCGCCGTTGGCCAGGATCGCGGTGCCCATCACCGCCGCGTACCAGTTCGGGCCGAGCTGGGAGAGGTCCGGCCGGGGGAACCGGGAGAGCCGGGGGCGGGGTGCGGTACGGGCGAGCGGGCGGACATCGGCCAAGGTGGACATGCCTCCACGGTCGCCGCCCGGGCCCGCCCGCGGTAGCGCCGCGGACTCTATGGGGGCATAGCCTGGACCTATGGCTCTCTCTCCGCACGTCCCCGAACTGGGCGCCCTGGAACTCCTGCTCGCGGTGGCCCGGCTGGGCAGCGTCGGACGGGCGGCGGCCGAGCTGGGCGTCAGCCAGCCGACCGCCAGTGCCCGGATCAAGGGCATGGAGCGGCAGATCGGCGTCCCGCTGCTGGAGCGCTCGCCGCGCGGCTCGAAGCCGACCGAGGCCGGCCGGCTGGTGGTCGAGTGGGCCCGGCAGGTGGTGGAGGCCGCGCAGGCGCTGGACGCCGGGATCGACGCGCTGCGCGAGCGGCGGGACGCCAAGCTGCGGGTGGTGGCCAGCCTGACCGTCGCCGAGTACCTGATGCCCGGCTGGCTGCTGGCACTGGCGGAGGTCAGCCCGGGGACGGCGGTGACGCTGCGGACGGCGAACTCGGCGGAGGTCGCCGGGCACGTGCTGGCCGGGGACGCCGACCTCGGCTTCGTCGAGGGCCCGTCCACCCCGCCGGGCCTGGCCGGCGCGGTGGTGGCGGCGGACCGGCTGGTCGTCGTGGTGGCGCCCGGCCACCCGTGGGCGCGCCGCCGCTCCCCGCTCACCGGGGCGGAGCTGGCCGCCACCCCGCTGGTGCTGCGCGAGCCGGGCTCGGGCACCCGCGAGGTGCTGGAGGCGGCGCTGGAGCCGTACGGCGGCGCGGTGCGCCCGCAGCTGGAGCTGGCCTCGTCGACCGCGCTGAAGGCGGCGGCGATGACCGGGGCGGGGCCGGTGTGCCTGAGCGAGCTGGCGGTGCGGGAGGAGCTGGTGACCCGCCGGCTGGTCGCGGTGCCGCTGGCCGGGGAGCTGGACCTGCGGCGCCCGCTGCGGGCGGTGTGGCCGGCCGGGCAGCGGCCGGGCGGCCCGGCCCGGGAGCTGCTGGGGCTGACCCGGCGGGCGGCCGACCGGAATCCGCCGAGCAGAAGTTGAGTGGAATAGACTCAACATAGTGCATGCTGTACGTAGCAGCAGTGAAGGACGACGAGGGAGGAACCCCCAGCAGTGGACGCCAGCAAGTTCACCACCAAGACGCAGGACGCCCTGTCCGCCGCGATCCGGCAGGCCGGCGCGAACGGCAACCCGGACGTCAGGCCGGTGCACATCCTGATCGCCCTGCTGGAGCAGCCCGAGGGCGTCACCAGGCCACTGCTGGAGGCGGTCGGCGCGGACGCCGCCCGGGTCGACGCCGAGGCGCGCCGCCAGCTGGCCGCCCTGCCGAGCGCGATGGGCTCCACCGTCGCCGCCCCGCAGCTCGCCCGGGACACCCTCGCGGTGCTCACCGAGGCCGGCCGGCGCGCGGACGACCTGGACGACCAGTACGTCTCCACCGAGCACCTGACCGTCGGCCTGGCCGCCGAGGGCGGGCCGGTCGCCGAGCTGCTGGTGCAGCAGGGCGCCACGCCCAAAGCCCTGCTGGCCGCCTTCAAGGACGTGCGCGGCAGCGGCCGGGTCACCTCACCGGACCCGGAGGGCACCTACAAGGCGCTGGAGAAGTACGGCACCGACCTCACCCAGGCCGCTCGGGACGGCAAGCTCGACCCGGTCATCGGCCGTGACCACGAGATCCGCCGGGTGGTCCAGGTGCTGTCCCGCCGCACCAAGAACAACCCGGTGCTGATCGGCGAGCCCGGCGTCGGCAAGACCGCCGTGGTCGAGGGCCTGGCCCAGCGCATCGTGGCCGGCGACGTGCCGGAGTCGCTGCGCGGCAAGCGGCTGGTCGCGCTGGACCTCGGCGCGATGGTCGCGGGCGCCAAGTACCGCGGCGAGTTCGAGGAGCGGCTGAAGGCCGTACTGAACGACATCAAGGACTCGGACGGCCAGGTCGTCACCTTCATCGACGAGCTGCACACCATGGTCGGCGCGGGCGCCGGCGGCGACTCCGCGATGGACGCGGGCAACATGCTCAAGCCGATGCTGGCCCGCGGCGAGCTGCGGATGGTCGGCGCCACCACCCTGGACGAGTACCGCGAGCGGATCGAGAAGGACCCGGCCCTGGAGCGCCGCTTCCAGCAGGTGCTGGTCGGCGAGCCGAGCGTCGAGGACTCGATCGCCATCCTGCGCGGTCTCAAGGGCCGCTACGAGGCGCACCACAAGGTGCAGATCGCGGACGCCGCCCTGGTCGCCGCCGCCACGCTGTCCAACCGCTACATCACCTCCCGCTTCCTGCCCGACAAGGCGATCGACCTGGTCGACGAGGCGGCCTCCCGGCTGCGGATGGAGATCGACTCCTCCCCCGTCGAGATCGACGAACTCCAGCGCTCCGTCGACCGGTTGCGGATGGAGGAGCTGGCCCTGGAGAAGGAGTCGGACCCGGCCTCGGTCGACCGGCTGGCCCGGCTGCGCCGCGATCTGGCCGACAAGAACGAGCAGTTGAGCGCGCTCACGGCGCGCTGGGAGCAGGAGAAGAAGAGCCTCAACCGGGTCGGCGAACTGAAGGGCCGGCTCGACGACCTGCGCGGCGCGCTCGAACGGGCCCAGCGCGACGGGGACTTCGAGCGGGCGTCCAAGCTGATGTACGCCGAGATCCCGGCCGCCGAGAAGGAGCTCACCGACGCCCAGGAACGCGCCGCCGACCAGGACTCCTCCGCCTCGATGGTCAAGGAGGAGGTCGGCCCGGACGACGTGGCCGACGTGGTCGCCTCCTGGACGGGCATCCCGGCCGGCCGGCTGATGGAGGGCGAGAGCGCCAAGCTCCTGCGCATGGAGGAGGAGCTGGGCCACCGCCTGATCGGCCAGGCCGAGGCCGTGCAGTCCGTCTCGGACGCGGTGCGCCGCACCCGCTCCGGCATCGCCGACCCGGACCGCCCGACCGGCTCCTTCCTCTTCCTCGGCCCGACCGGCGTCGGCAAGACCGAACTCGCCAAGGCCCTGGCCGACTTCCTGTTCGACGACGAGCGGGCGATGGTCCGGATCGACATGAGCGAGTACGGCGAGAAGCACTCCGTCTCCCGCCTGGTCGGCGCCCCGCCCGGGTACGTCGGCTACGAGGAGGGCGGCCAGCTCACCGAGGCCGTCCGCCGCCGCCCGTACAGCGTGGTGCTGCTGGACGAGGTCGAGAAGGCCCACCCGGAGGTCTTCGACGTGCTGCTCCAGGTGCTCGACGACGGCCGCCTCACCGACGGCCAGGGCCGCACGGTGGACTTCCGCAACGCGATCCTGATCCTCACCTCCAACCTGGGCAGCCAGTACCTGGTCGACCCGGCCATCCCGGAGGAGCGGAAGAAGGCGCTGGTGCTGGACTCCGTCCGGGCCGCGTTCAAGCCGGAGTTCCTCAACCGGCTGGACGACATCGTGGTCTTCGACCCGCTGAGCACCGCCGAGTTGAGCCGGATCGTCGACCTGCAGGTGGCCCGCCTCGGCGAGCGGCTGCGCGAGCGGCGGCTCACCCTGGAGGTCTCCGACGCCGCCCGCGACTGGCTGGCCCTCACCGGGTACGACCCGGCGTACGGCGCCCGGCCGCTGCGCCGGCTGGTGCAGTCCGCGATCGGCGACCAGCTGGCCCGGGAGATCCTCTCCGGGCGGGTGCACGACGGCGACACCGTGCTGGTCGAGCGGGACGAGGAGGGCGACCGCCTCACCGTCCGCGGCCGCGGGCCGCTGGAGAAGTAGCCCGATCCGGTACGGCCACGGGTACGGGTACGGGCCGTGCCGCCGCGCACGAGGCGTGGCGGTACGGCCCGTACCCGTTGGTCAGCCGGCCACGCCGTCCGGCTCGCGCCGCCGCACCCGGTCGCGCCAGCTGCGCGCCAGCCGGTGCAGCTCGGCGCCCTGGGACTCCGGCAGGTTCCAGGTCTGGGCGAGCAGCCGCAGGGTGGAGACCCGCGGGCAGGACACCCCCCGCTCCAGGTCGCGGATCGAGCGCACGCTCAGCCCCGAGGCCTCGCCCAGCTGTTCCTGCGTCATCCCCCGGGCCAGCCGGATGCTGCGCAGCATCACCCCCAGTGATGCCCCTTCGTGCATCGGCCCATTACTCAGAGCACTGTCCATCTCATCTCCCCCTTGTGTCTCACTGTCCATCAACTCGCGCTAGCGAAACGGGCGTTACTTGCGTCGAGTTCCGTCGCACGCTAACCGCATCCGGCCGGACCGGCAGCCCGAACCCGTACAGCCGACGACGTGACGTGGCTCACGTACCGCCGAGGTCCTCCCGGACGCCCCGCGGGCGCCTCCCGAACCCGCGCCGAGCACGGCCGGACGCCGCCGTCCGGGGCCCGACCGACCGCCACCCGGTGTGACCGGATCCGCCCGGAACGCGCCCGTTCCCACGCCCCCGCGAAGATCGACGCACCCCCCGGCGCCCCTGTGAGGCGGGCCCCGAATGAGGCAGGATGGGAGGTGGAAAGGGCGGCCTCTCATTGCCGGCCACCACGTGCACTGAGGAAGAGGACCCCCATGAGCATCGACCCGTCGTCCATCCCCTCCTTCGGCCTGCCCCAGGGCGGCCAGCCCGGTGGCCAGGGCGGGCGACCGGCCGGCCCGCCGCCGATCGTCGTCCCGGACCAGAACCTGGTCGCCCAGCTGCTCGACCAGATGCAGCTCAAGCACGTCGTGGACGAGGAGGGCGACCTCACCGCCCCCTGGGAGGGCTTCCGGGTCTACTACATGTTCCGCGGCGACAACAAGGAGCTCTTCGCCGTCCGCGCCTTCTACGACCGCGCGTACCCGCTGGAGAAGAAGGGCGAGATCCTCGACCTGATCGACGAGTGGAACCGCGAGACGCTGTGGCCGAAGGTCTACACCCACACCCACGAGGACGGCGTGGTCCGCCTGATCGGCGAGGTCCAGATGATCGTCGGCACCGGCGTCAACCTGGACTACTTCGTCACCACCACCGCCAACTGGACCCAGGCCGCGGTCGGCTTCGAGCAGTGGATGGTCGAGCGCCTGGGCCTGCAGGACGAGATCGAGGGCGAGGAGGGCGAGGGCGGCGCCCCCGAGGGCACCGACGAGGCCTGATCCCGCCACCGCACGCACCGCGCGGTCCGGCCGCCCGACACCCGGGCGGCCGGACCGTTCGCGTTCCCGGCGAGCCCGGTCCCGTGCCGGCCGGCCGCCTCGCCCGTCACCTGCGCCCCGTTCGTACCCGGTCGACCCTTCTCCCCCGGAAGGCCGCTGCGGCGATAACCCGGGAGCGTAGTCTGACCAGGGGGGATGACACATGGATGACGTGCTCGGCGAACTCCTCGCCGCACTCCGGGTGAGGGGCGTTCTCCAGAGCCACCTGCGGGCGCGGGCGCCCTGGGCCGTCCGGGGCCCGGCCGAGAACTGCGCGGTGCTGCACTACGTCGTCGCGGGGAGCTGCTGGGCGACGCTGGCCGACGAGGTCCGGCTGCCCGACACGGCCCGCCACCTGCGCCAGGCCCGGTTACGCCCGGGCGACCTGGTGATCTTCCCCTGGGGCGCGCCGCACACGCTCGGCGACCGCCCCTGGCGCGAGGCCTTACCGCTGACGGCGGTCCTGCCCGACCGCACCCCCGGGGTGGCTCCGGTGTCGGTGCGGCTGCCCGGCCCCGGCCCCGAGACCGCGATGCTGTGCGCCGGCCTGTCCTACAACTCGGTCGGCGAGTCCGCCCTGTACCGGGCGCTGCCGCCGATGCTGGTGCTGCACCGCGAGGTCGTCCGGCGGCACCCGCTGCTCCACCACACCCTGGCCGCGCTGAGCGCCGAGCACCCCGGTGACCCGGTGGAGGGCGAGCTGCTGCGCGGCTTCGAGACCGCCCTGGTGCTGGCCCTGCGGCTGGCCCTGCGCGGCGAGGCCGCCGAGCGCCTCAACGACGACTACCCCTCGCTGCGCGCCCTGCGCCACCCCGGCATCAGCCGCGCCCTCACCGCCGTCTACGCCCGGTACAGCGAGCAGTGGACGGTCGACCTGCTGGCCCGCGAGGCCCTGATGTCCCGGACCGGCTTCACCACCGTCTTCCGCCAGCTGGTCGGCGAGAGCCCGGGCCGCCACCTGACCGCCCGCCGGATGCGGGAGGCGGCCAGGCTGCTCAGCGAGACCGACCTGGCGCTGTCCCTCATCCCGGCGGCGGTCGGCTACCGCAGTTCGGTCGGGTTCCACCTGGCGTTCCGCAAGTGGACCGGGACGACACCGGGCGAGTACCGGGACGCCCACCCCGGCCGCCGCGGGACTGGCTCCCGCGGCGGCCCGAGGGCGGTCGCCCCGGTCCTGTTCGACTGACCGGTCCGGCCGGGCCGAGCGGTCCGGCCGAACTGACCCGGTCCGGCCGGACTGACCGGTCGGCCGGGCACCGGCGTCGTGCGGCTCAGCGCCGGCCGAGCACCGGCTCCGCACGCGCCGCCGGCACCGCCGCCCGCACCACCTCGGTCGGCTCGTCGAGCGGAAGGAACGGGGTGAACGGCGGCACCTCCTCCTGGGAGAGGCGCAGTTCCAGCACCCCCGGCAGCCCCGTTCCGGCCGGGGCCGCGGCGGCCCTGGCCGCGTAGTCGGCGAGGGCCAGGTCCAGCTGCTCGCGGCTGTCCACGTCCGCCACCCAGAGCCGGTCCGGGCCGCCCAGGCCGCGGGCCACCGTGCCGATGTCCACCGGCGCGTAGCGCACGGACTCGATCCGGGCGTCGAAGAACGTCTGCTGCCTGGTCACGCACATGCCGTGCATGGCGTTGTTGAAGATCACGTACAGGATCGGCAGCCGCAGGTCGACGGCGGTGTGCACCTCCAGGCCGTTCATCAGGAACGCGCCGTCCCCGCAGATCACCACGGTGCGGGCGCCCTCGGCCGAACCCACCTGGGCCCCGACCGCCGCGCCGAGGCTGTAGCCCATGCCGCCCGCGCCGAGCGCGATGGTGGAGCTGGCCCCGGCCGGCACGTCGCTCAGGTGGATCGCCGCGGACGCGCAGTTGCCCGCGTCCAGCACCACGTGCCCGCCGGTCGGCAGCCACTCGGCGAGCGCGGTGATCGCCTCGCTCTGCCGCAGCTCACCGCCGGCCGGCTCCGGGTCGAGACCGGGCGCCAGCCGGGGCCGGAACCGGGTGCGCCGGTACCCGGTCAACTCCGGGCTGCGGAACGGCTCCCGGCGCAGCAGGTCGAGCAGCCCGCGGGCGGTCGCGCCCGCGTCCGCCCGGACCACCAGGCCGGGCGCCACCGCGCGGACGGCCTCGCCCGGATCGATGTTGACCACCGCGACCCGGTCGCCCCGGAGCTCGCCGAGCGGGCCCCGGGTCATCATGTTGAGGCCCGCCCCGATCGCGACCACCAGGTCGGAGCCGCGCAGCACCTCGTGCACCGAGGGGTGGCCCACCACGCCGGCCACGCCGAGGTACAGCGGGTCGGAGTTGGGGAATTCGGCCCGCGCCGACATCGTGGTGGCGACCGGGATCCGCGCCGCGCGGACGAACTCCAGCACCGCCTCGCGGTCGGCGCTGCGGCGCACCCCGTGCCCCAGCAGCACCACGGGCCGACGCGCCCCCCGCAGCGCGTCGAACAGGGCGCGCAGCTCGCCCGGGTCCACCTCGGGCGCGGGCACCAGGTCCTCCATCGCGGCCGGCCAGTCGGCCGGGCGCTCGGGCACGGTCAGCTCGAAGACGTCCCGGGGCACCAGCAGCGCCACCGGGCCGGGCCGCCCGGACAGCGCGGTGCGGGCCGCCTCCGCCAGTTCCTCCCAGAGCCGCGCCGGGTCGGTCAGCGTCACGGTCCGCTTGGTGACGGTCGAGAGCAGCCGCTCGGCGTCGACCGTCCGGCCGATCCCGGAGCCGTCCTGGAAGGAGCCCGCTCCCGCCAGCGGCCGCGGCGGCTGCCCGACCAGGGCGAGCACCGGGACGGACTCCGCGTAGGACTCGGCCAGGCCGACCGCCAGGTTGACCAGCGCGCCGCCCGAGGTCGAGCAGCACACGCCGAGCGTGCGGTGCACCCGGGCGTGCCCGTCCGCCATGAAGCCGGCGCCGTCCTCGCGGCGGGCCAGCACCGAGGACAGCCGCCCGCGGCCCAGCCGGTGGATCGCGTCGTGCAGGTGCTCGATGTTCGCGCCGCTGACGCCGAAGACGTACCCCACGCCCCAGTCGCGCAGCGCGGTGACCAGCGCGTCGGCGACCGTCAGGGTGGCCGTTCC
This sequence comes from Kitasatospora sp. NPDC094028, assembly GCF_049543595.1. NCBI lineage: Bacteria > Bacillati > Actinomycetota > Actinomycetes > Kitasatosporales > Streptomycetaceae > Kitasatospora > Kitasatospora sp. NPDC094028. Next base: position 159,310 of record NZ_JBMVFA010000002.1, read on the forward strand.
GGTCGCGGCCGGTGCCGCCGTCCCCATCGTTGTCCCCCGGTCCACTCGTCCTCCCGTCATCGGCCCGCGTGCCAGCGGACGGTCATCGCGCTCACCAGGTCGCCGCCGTTGGCGAAGGTGCCGAACGCCAGGACGTCGCCGTCCCGGACCAGGCCGTGGTCCAGCGCGTCGGCGACGGTCACCGGGATCGAGCCGGCGAAGAGGTTGCCGTACTTCGCCAGCGTGTCGTGCGTCCGCGCCTCCTCGATGCCGCACCGCTTGCGCCACTCGGCGAGGAAGTCCTCGTTCGGCTGGTGCGTGATCAGCAGCGAGACGTCGTCGGAGGTCAGCCCGGCCTCGGCGAGGCTGGCGGCCACCGCCTCGGGCACCAGGTTCATGGAGTTCTCCCGGATGGCCTCCAGGCGCTCCTTGGTGAAGTTGACCGTGATCGGCCCGCAGCCGCGCTCCCAGTAGTTGCGGAAGGCGCCGTCGACCAGCTCCGGCTCGAAGCGCAGCAGGCCGTAGTTCTCGCCGTGCGAGCGCTCGTACGCGGACAGGATGCTCGGCCGGCCGGGCGCCACCAGGGTCGCGGTCGCGCCGTCGCCCAACACCCGCGAACGGTTGGAGCGTTGGAACTCCGGCAGGCGGGAGACGAAGTTGGTCACCGTCAGCACGATGACGTTGCGGTGGATGCCGGACTCGATGAACGCCTTCGCCGTGCGCAGCCCGGACAGCCAGGAGCAGCAACTGGTGTCCAGCTGCATGATGGTGGCGCGGGACGCCCCGATCGCCTCCTGCACCGCCGAGCCGATGCCCGGCCAGAAGGTGTCGTTGAAGATGCAGTTGTAGATGATGAGGTCGACCTCGTCGGCGGCCAGGCCGGTGCGGTCGAGCAGTTTGGCGCAGGCCGCCGCGCCCAGTTCGGCGGAGGTGTGGTCCGGCGAGGCGAACCTGCGCTCGGCGACGCCGCGGAAGAACGCGTGGTCGCCGAGGTCGTCGCCGGAGCCCTCCGCGGCCGCGTTGGAGACCACGCGCTCGGGGAGGAAGCTCACCACGTCGATCAGCTGCGCCTGCGGGCCGGTGCGGCCGTTCGGTTCCAGGGCCATCGCGTCAGCCGTTCGCCGAGGCGCTGCCGAAGCGGTGCTCCAGGATGCGCTTCAGGTTGGCCGTCTCGATGCGGTGGATGGCGTCGAAGTTGGGCCAGATGTCGCCGACCCAGTAGCGGTCGGTGCGCGCCCGGCCCTCGGCGATGTAGTCCGGGACGTCGGTGACGTTCCGGTCGTAGTACGGGTGCTTGCAGTTGGTCCACAGCACGACGGTGCCGGGCTTGCGGAGCGTCTTGGAGGCGTCGATGAAGGTGAAGTAGTAGCGCATCCAGAGCTCCTTGCCCTGGTCCCAGGCGCACGGGTAGAACACGATGCCGTGCTCGGGGCCCTTCAGGACGTCGGCGCGGATGAAGATCTCGGTGTTCGGCTGGATGGCCTCGGTGCCCCGGTAGAGCCCGCCTCCGACGTGCTTCAGGTCGCGGACGCTGAACGTCCACTCCTCCATCGAGTGGACGTTGGCGGCGTACTCGAACACGACGTCGTACGGCACGTCGATGTACTCGCCGAGCGAGCAGAACTGCCCGAAGACCTCCTCGTGCGAGTAGGTCTCCTTGGTGCCCTCCACCATGAGGTTGTAGCAGTCCTCCTGGCTGACCGACTCGCTGCGGACCAGGCCCGGTATCTTCTCCAGATCCGTGCTGTCCAGCAGGTAGTTCTTCAGGTCGCCCGAGTCGTCCGCCCGGCGCGGGTTGATGCTCCCGGTCATGCGTGGACCTCCTTGAGAAATCCCTCGTCGTGGGCCGGGAAGGCCTCCGCCGCCGGCGGAGCTCCCCGTCCGGTTCTAAGCAACGGCCCGTCAGATCCTTCTCGAACGCCCGGGACGGGTCGATGAGGATCCGGACGGGATCGCTTAGCAATCGTCCGGATCGGCGGAACCGCCGTGTCCCGTCCACCCGGTGCCGGCGCGGCGGCGCATCGGCGCAGCGGCGGGGCGGCGGGGCGGCGGGGCGGCGGGGCGGCGAACCCCCGGGTGGCCGGCTCGGCCCGCGCGGCAGCACCGGGGCGGGGCCACTTGTCGCCGTACGCTCGTCGCCCCGAGGATGAAGCCGCCCCGGGGCCGCGCCGAGAACGAGGCCGCCCGGGCACGAAGCCGACGACGAGTCGTGAGGAGCCGAGATGGGTACGAGGCCGCTGCTGAACCGCCGACTGGCGGGCATGGGAACGACGATCTTCGCCGAGATGTCGGCCCTGGCCACCGCCACCGGCTCGATCAACCTCGGCCAGGGCTTCCCGGACACCGACGGGCCCGAGGAGGTCCGCGAGGCGGCCGTCCGGGCGCTGCGCGAGGGCCGCGGCAACCAGTACCCGCCCGGCCCCGGCATCCCCGAGCTGCGCACCGCGATCGCCGAGCACCAGCAGCGCTTCCACGGCCTGGCCTACGACCCGGACACCGAGGTGCTGGTCACCGCGGGCGCCACCGAGGCCATCGCCGCGGCCCTGCTCGCCCTGCTCGAACCCGGCGACGAGGTGATCGCCCTCGAACCGTTCTACGACTCGTACGCCGCCTGCATCGCGATGGCCGGCGCCGTCCGTGTCCCGCTCACCCTGCGGGCCCCGGACTTCCGCCCCGACCTGGACGGACTGCGCGCCCTGATCACCCCGCGCACCCGGCTGCTGCTGATCAACACCCCGCACAACCCGACCGGCACCGTGCTGACCGCCGAGGAGCTGGCCGCCATCGCCCGGCTCGCCGTCGAGCACGACCTCCTGGTGGTCACCGACGAGGTCTACGAGCACCTCGTCTTCGGCGCCGTCCACCACCCGCTCGCCGCCCTGCCCGGCATGCGCGAACGCACCGTCACCATCTCCTCGGCCGGCAAGACCTTCTCCTTCACCGGCTGGAAGGTCGGTTGGGTGACGGCCGCGCCGCCGCTGGTCGCGGCCGTCCGCACCGCCAAGCAGTACCTCACCTACGTCAGCGCCGGCCCGTTCCAGTACGCCGTGGCCGAGGCCCTGCGGCTGCCCGACGCGTACTTCCACGCCCTGCGCGCCGACCTGCTCCGCAAGCGCGACCTGCTCGGGGCCGGCCTCACCGCGGCCGGCTTCCGCACCTTCACCCCCGAGGGCACCTACTTCATCACCACCGACATCACCCCGCTCGGCGAGAAGGACGGCATCGAGTTCTGCCGCTCGCTGCCCGAACGCTGCGGCGTGGTCGCCATCCCGAACGCCGTCTTCTACGACGACCAGGACGCCGGTCGCACACTCGTTCGCTTCACGTTCTGCAAAAAGGACGAGGTGCTTCAGGAGGCCGTAGCGCGGCTGCAGCGCGTCTGACGGAGCCTCGCGCCCCCTCGAACGGGAGCGAGCGCGGCCCGACACGCGTTCTGATTCTCATTCAACTCCCTTGGTGAGTCCGCCGATTCGATGCCGAGGAGGCACCTGCGCCGATCACTCCGGCAGATCCGCCCGCCCTTCACGCCCGGCGCGTGGAGGGCGGCGGCGTTTGAAGCGCACGGACGGCGCACACCCCGCGCGCACGGCGCACGAGCCGGTCACAGGGGCGCGCGCTGTGCAAAGTCGCACATCGGGTCGATCAGAGCGGGGAAGCGGATGTGCTCGAAACGGTGAATGCTTGACAAAGTTGGGTAAATCACCGACGGACCCGGCGTATTCGTGCTTCTCTGCTGCTGAATCTCCAGCCGGAATCCTTCCTTCCACGGTCGGCCGCGCCCAGGGCCGCAACAGCCACGAAGAGCCTCGCCATCGCCTAGGCCTACTCGCTGCTGCTCGGCGGGCGCGCACGGAGCTGAAACGCGGAGCCGAGCATGCTCACCACACTGCAGACCTCCTATACGGACACCCGCGCCGGTGACCTGGCCTGGTGCCTCGGCGGCGAACCGCTGCCCGCTCTCGCGGTGCGCGACCTGAGACTCGACGGCGGCGGCCGGCCCGGAACGCTCCAGTTGCGGCTGCTCGGCGCTTCGCACCAGGTGGTCATCGAGGCCGGCCCCGGCCGGTGCCTGGAGACGGTCGCCTGCCTGCCCGGCCGCCGCACCCCGCTGCCGGCCCGGGTGGCCAAGCAGATCGGCGGCTGGGAGTACGAGTTCGCGGCCCGGATCGAGGCGCTGCCGCCGCACGACTTCGCCGCCCGCGCCCAGGAGTTGCTGGCCCTGGTCGAGGGGCACCCGCGCGGTCTCGCCGGGGTGTTCCCGGGCGATCCGAGCGCCTTCACCGCGCTGGTCACCCAGGGTGACGCGGGCCGGGTGCTGTGGCGCACCTGGCACGCCTACCCGCAGGAGGGGCAGCTGGTCTGCACCCGCTCCTCGCTCGTGGTGTCGGCGGCATGACGGACGAGCTCCGGTTCGAGATCCCCGGCCCGGTTCCCCTTCACCCCACACCAGCCAGCCACTCGCACGCAGGAACGATTCGTCAACCTGACGTCCCGCGCTGTCCGTCGAATGGGTGCAGCTATCCGTCCCGCACGTCCCCTAGCGTTTGTTCGTGATCAACCATCCGGCCGGTCCACCCACCCGCTCCCGAGTGGACCTCGACGACGGCACCCCTCCCCGGCCCGGGCGCGGGCTCGTCCCCCTGCCCGCCCGCCGTCGATCCCGGCTGAGATCGAACCCCCGGCTCGCCCGCCTGACCGTCCTGCTGGCCGCGTTCGTCTGCGCGGCCTGCGGACTGGTCTACGAGCTCGAACTCGTGGCGCTCGGCGACTACCTGCTCGGGGACACCGTCACCCAGACCTCCGTCGTGCTGTCCGTCATGGTGTTCGCTATGGGCCTCGGCTCGCTGCTGGCCAAACGCCTCACCCGGCGGCCCGCCACCGCCTTCGCCCTGGTCGAGTGCGCCCTCGCGCTCACCGGCGGCCTCTCCGTCCTCGCCCTGTACTCCTGCTGGGCCTGGATCGGCCGCTACCAGGCCGCGATGGTCGTCCTCACCTGCCTCATCGGCATCCTCATCGGCGCCGAGATCCCGCTGCTGATGACCCTCATCCAGCGGATCCGGCGCGAGGACGCCGGGCGCGCCGTCGCCGACCTCTTCGCCGCCGACTACGTGGGCGCGCTGATCGGCGGCCTCGCCTTCCCGTTCCTCATCCTGCCCGCCCTCGGCCCCGGCGACGGCGCGCTCCTGACCGGCGCCGTCAACGCCGTCGCCGGGGCCGCCGTCGTCCTCTGGCTCTTCCGGGAGGAGCCCGCCCCCCGGATACGACGGCTGCTCTGGGCCGGCTGCGCGCTCGTGCTCGGCCTGCTCGCGGCCGCCGCGGCCGGCTCGGACGTCATCGAACGCGCCGCCCGGCACGCCCTCTACGGCGGCGACGTCCGCTACGCGACCCGCAGCCGCTACCAGGAGATCGTGCTCGCCGGCCCCGCCGAGGGCCCGCTGCGGCTCTACCTGGACGGGCGGCTCGCGGCCTGCGGGCCCGACGAGTACCGGGGCAGCGAGGCGCTGGTCCACCCCGCGATGGCCGGCGGCCCCGACGCCCGGGTGCTGCTGCTCGGCGGCGGGGACGGCCTCGCCCTGCGGGAGGTGCTGCGGCACCGGGGCGTGCGTAGCGTCCGGCTGGTCGACACCGACCCGGCCCTCCCCCGGCTGGCCCGCACCGACCCCGGGCTCGCCGCCCTCGGCGGCCACTCCCTGGACGACCCCCGGGTCACCGTCACCGCCGCCGGCCCGCTGGCCTGGCTCCGCAACGCCGCCGGGGACGGGCCCGGCGACCGCTACGACGTGGTCCTCGTCGACCTCCCCGCACCGGCGGACGGCGGGCCGGTCACGTTCCACTCCGAGGAGTTCTACGGCCTCGCCGCCCGGCTGCTCGCCCCCGGCGGGCGGATCGCCGTCCGGGCCGGCGGCGACGAGGACGGGCTCTGGCCGATCGAGTCCGGCCTCCGGACCGCCGGACTGCGCACCGCCCCGTACGCGGTGCCGGGCGACGCCGCCGCCGCCTGCCGCCTCGGGCCGCCGGACACCGCGCAGACCTACCTGCTCGCCGCCGCCGACCAGCCCGCCCTCGCCCTCGCCCCCGACGCCCCGCCCCCGCGCGCCCTCACCCCGGACACCCTCCGCGGCTCCACCGCCCGGCTCGCCGCCCTCCGCCCGCTCCACCCCCCGCCCCCGCTCACCCTCCTCGGGCCCCGCTGACCCTCCGGTCCCGGGCGGAGCACGGCCCCCGGCCCGGTGGAAGCCCGCCCGCGGCGCCCGGGCCGGAAATCCGGGCGGTGGTGGGTGGGGACCGGGCGGGCTCGGGTCGGTAGGCTCCGTGGCATGGAGCATGAGGTTGTCGTCCCGATGGCCGCCGGGTTGGTGCGGCAGGCCCTGCAGGAGCCGGCGCGGCTGGCCCGGAGCGTGCCGGGGCTGAGCACCGAGCCGGCCGCCGTGGGCAGCGGGCCGGCCGAGGAGATCGGCGGCCGGCTGAAGCTGCGGATCGGCGGCTCCACGATCACGTACAAGGGCGTGCTGTCGCTGATCGAGGGCCGGCAGGGCGTGCTGACCGTGCTCGCCGAGGGCGAGGAGGCCCGGGGCAGCGGCGAGGCGACGGCGACCGTCCGGGTGAGCGTCGCGGACGGCGCCGAGGACGGCACGGCCGTGATCCGCTTCACCGGCGATCTCAGCGCCACCGGCCGGCTGACCGAGTTCGACGACGAGACCCTGGACGCGGCGGGCCGCCGCCTGCTGGACCGGTTCGCCGCCGCCCTGGTCGCCCCGGACGGCGCCGGGGCGGACGCCGAGGAGGACGCCGAGGCGGACGACGCCGGGGCCGAGACCGGCGAGGCCGCCGGGACGACGGCCGGTGCGGGCGTGGTCTTCATCGAGGAGCGCCAGGACCAGCCCGGCGACGACCTCGACGACGACCTCTCCGACCTGATCGCCTTCTCCGACGCCGACGCCGAGCGCTTCGGCCTGGTCACCGGTTCCACCGACGACGCGGACGACGCCGACGGGTCGCACGAGGAGGACGACACCGAGGCGGACGACGTCGACGAGCCCTCCGGCGTCTCCGAGGAGCTGTCCACCGAGGCGCTGTTCGCGTACGAGGAGGAGCCGGTACTCAGCGGCCCGGTGCGCCGCAGCATCGTGGGCCGGTCGGCCGAGGAGGTGGACCACGCGCCGCCGCGCGGCCGGTACGCCCCGGCGCTGCCGGCCCGGAGCGCGCGGGCCCGGGCGGCGTCCCGGTGGGGCGGCGAGGTCGGCGGGATCGTGGTGCCGGGGACCGGCGGCCGCAGCCCGCTGCCGTGGGTGATCGGCGGCTCGGTGGCCCTGCTGGGCGGCGCCGTGGTGCTGGCCAGGGCGCTCCGCCGGCGCTGACCGCAGGCGCCGGGATCAGCGGCAGGGCCTAGACTGAACGCTCATGAGCAACGACCGCGACGCCCTGCTGGCACAGATCAAGGACAAGGCCGTCGTGCACGGCAAGGTCACCCTTTCCTCCGGCAAGGAGGCCGACTACTACGTCGACCTGCGCCGGATCACGCTGGACGGCCAGGCCGCCCCGCTGGTCGGCCGGGTGATGCTGGACGCGACCTCGCACCTGGAGTACGACGCCGTCGGCGGCCTGACCCTGGGCGCCGACCCGGTGGCCGCCGCCATGCTGCACGCCGCCGCCGCGCGCGGTCGCGAGCTGGACGCCTTCGTGGTCCGCAAGGCGGGCAAGGCGCACGGCCTGCAGCGCCGGATCGAGGGCCCGGACGTGAAGGGCCGCCGGGTGCTGGCGGTCGAGGACACCTCCACCACCGGTGGTTCGGTGCTGACGGCCGTCGAGGCGCTGCGCGAGGCGGGCGCCGTGGTGGTCGGCGTCGCGGTGATCGTGGAGCGCGGCGGCCAGGCGGCCGTCGAGGCGCAGGGCCTGCCGTACGTGACCGCCTACACCGCGGCCGACCTGGGTCTCTGACCCCGGAGCGGTCACGGGGTCCACGGGGCCCCGAGCACGACGAAACGACCGGGGCCGGGCGTTGTTCCACGTGGAACGACACCCGGCCCCTTCGCGTACGCGCGCCCGCCGCCCGGTCAGCCGCGGCGGTGCCGCCCGCTGCCGCTCTGCACGGACTCGCCGTCGACGGCGTCCACCACGCCGGCCTTCTTCTTCTTGCGCTCCCGGAAGACCTCGACCAGGATCGGCGAGATCGACAGCAGGACGATCAGCAGCACCGCCGGGATCAGGTACTTGTCGATCACCGGGGCGAGCGCGTCGCCGAAGAAGTAGCCGATCAGCAGCATGGACTCGGTCCAGAGCACGCCGCCGACGACGTTCCACAGGAAGAACGTCCGGGCGGGCATCTCCAGGGTGCCGGCGACCGGGTTCAGGAACGTCCGGATGATCGGCATGAAGCGGGCCAGCACCACGGCCTTGCCGGAGCCGAACTTGTTGAAGTACTCCTCCGCCTTCACCACGTACTCGCGGCGGAAGATCTTCGAGTCGGGCTTGTCGAACATCCGCGGCCCGACCTTGACCCCGATCAGGTGCCCCAGCTGGGCGCCGGCGATCGCCGCGATCGGGCAGCCGACCAGCAGGACGGCGATCGGCAGCTTGGCGCCGTCGCCGAGCACCGAGGAGGCGGCGTTCGAGGCGGCGACGCCCGCGAGGATCAGCAGCGAGTCGCCCGGGAAGAAGAAGCCGACCAGCAGGCCGGTCTCCGCGAAGATGATCGCGATGAGCCCGATGGCGCCGAGGGACGAGATCAGGGATTTGGCGTCGAGCAGATTGACGGCCAGCTGGTTGTAGTCCACGGGCGCAGGATAGCGGGCGTACCTTGCGGACGACTTTCGGCCAGGGGCCCGGTCCACCGCCGCCGCCGGTGTCCCGACAGGCGGGCTCCTGCTGACCTGCGGGCACGAGTCTGGGAAGATGGCACCGGCGTCCGGTCCGCGGCGGTCCCCACCCTCATGGCCGTTCCGCGGTGGCCGCCTCGAACCTTGGTGCCGGAGAGCCACACCGCAGCGCCGCGCGTCGGCGGGCCGGCACGGAGTCGTCACGAAGGCGTACCAGCGTCGGACAGCACCCGTCCGTACGCCGCAACCCGACAGGAGCGGATCGCATGCCCATCGCAACTCCCGAGGTCTACAACGAGATGCTCGACCGGGCCAAGGCGGGCAAGTTCGCCTACCCGGCCATCAACGTCACCTCCTCGCAGACCCTGCACGCCGCCCTGCGCGGTTTCGCCGAGGCCGAGAGCGACGGCATCATCCAGATCTCGACCGGTGGCGCGGAGTTCCTGGGCGGCCAGCACAACAAGGACATGGTGACCGGCGCCGTGGCCCTGGCCGAGTTCGCGCACATCGTCGCCGCGAAGTACGACGTCACCGTCGCCCTGCACACCGACCACTGCCCGAAGGACAAGCTGGACGGCTACGTCCGCCCGCTGCTGGCGGTCTCCGCCGAGCGCGTGGCCAAGGGCCAGAACCCGCTGTTCCAGTCGCACATGTGGGACGGCTCGGCCGAGACCCTGTCGGACAACCTCGCCATCGCCCAGGAGCTGCTGGCCCAGGCCGCCGCCGCCAAGATCATCCTTGAGGTCGAGATCACCCCGACCGGTGGCGAGGAGGACGGCGTCACCCACGAGATCAACGACGAGCTGTACACCACCGTCAACGACGCCGTGCGCACCGCCGAGGCGCTGGGCCTGGGCGAGAAGGGCCGCTACCTGCTGGCCGCCTCGTTCGGCAACGTGCACGGCGTGTACAAGCCGGGCAACGTCGTGCTGAAGCCGGAGCTGCTGCGCGAGCTGCAGGACGCGATCGGGAAGCAGTACGGCAAGAACGACCCGTTCGACTTCGTCTTCCACGGCGGCTCGGGCTCCACCGCCGAGGAGATCGCCACCGCGCTGGAGAACGGCGTCGTGAAGATGAACCTGGACACCGACACCCAGTACGCCTTCACCCGCCCGGTGGCCGGCCACATGTTCGCCAACTACGACGGCGTGCTGAAGGTCGACGGCGAGGTCGGCAAGAAGAACACCTACGACCCGCGCACCTGGGGCAAGCTGGCCGAGGCCGGCATGGCCGCCCGCGTGGTCGAGGCCGCCGAGCAGCTGCGCTCGGCCGGCAAGCGCCTGAAGTAGGCGCCGGACGCGACGGTGCCCCCGGCGGAGGACCGCCGGGGGCACCCGTGTGTCCGGGTCCTACTGCTTGAGCTCCGCGTACGCCTCCGCGCTGCTGTCCTTCAGGAACTGCCAGCAGCGGGCCTCCTCCTCGGTCTCCTTGATCGCGCCGGCCGCCCGGGCGAGCGCGGCCAGGCAGCGCAGGAAGCCGCGGTTGCCGCGGTGCTCCCACGGCACCGGCCCGTGGCCCTTCCAGCCGCTGCGGCGCAGCGCGTCCAGGCCGCGGTGGTAGCCGGTGCGGGCGTAGGCGTACGACTCGACGTACCGGCCGGCCGCGTACGCGTCGTCGGCGAGCATGGCCCAGGCCAGGCAGAAGGACGGGAAGTCGGCGGCCACCTGGGTCGGCGAGGCCGACTCCTCCGCCAGCATGCGGTAGGGCTGCTCGTCCTCCGGCAGGAGGGTCGGGTCGGGGCCGTCGAGAAGATTCCTGTGAATCGCCATGCCCTGAAGTCTGCCACCCGTGCCGCAGGGGTCAACCGCCCTCTCCCGATCTTCCCGATCTTCCCGGTTCCGCTCCGGTTCCGTTCCGGGTGGTGCCGGGCGGTGCCGGGCGGTGCCGGGCGGTGCCGGGCGGTGCCGGAGCGAACTGCGCGGCGATGCCGGTCCCTTGGGCCTCCGGGCCGCCGGACCGGCATTCCCCCACATACTCGGTATGTAGACATTCACCCGTTCGCATGCCAGGGTGTCGCTCGTGCCCGCAGCCAGATCCGCCCCCAGGCGAGCCACCCCGAGCCGCAAGACCCCCAACGCCCGGACCACGCAGGGCGATCGGGGGAACGCCCAGCGCAACCGGTCCGCCCGGCGGAGCCGGCCCGCCCCGGCCGACCGGACCGCCCCAAGCGGCCGTCGCCGCCGAAACCGGCGACGCGGCGTCAGGCCTGGCATGCTCGCGGCGATCGTCGCGACCGTCCTGGTGCTGGGCACCGCCGCCTTCATGCTGGACCGCCCCTCGGGCCCGCCCGCCGGCGCGCCCACCGCCCAGGCCCGGGTCGTCCCGCCCGCCGAGGAGACCCCGGCCGCCACCCCTCCGGCCCCGGCCCCGACCGCGACCGCGACGCCGACCCCGGAGCCCACCGCCACCGGGCCCGACCCCGGCCCGACCAAGGGCGCGGGCACCTTCACCACCGCCCCCGCCAACGCCAAGCCGGTCGGCCGCGGCAACATCCGCCGCTACCGGGTGGAGGTCGAGGACGGCATCGGCATCGACGCCCCCTCCGCGGCCGCCCAGATCCACGGCATCCTCGGCGACCGGCGCGGCTGGACCAACGACCGCAAGAACGGCTTCCAGCTGGTCGCCGGCGGCTCCTACGACTTCACCGTGAAGATCGCCTCCCCGGCCACCGTGGACAAGATCTGCGGCGCCTCCGGGCTGGACACCCACGGCGAGGTCAACTGCAACGTCGGCAACCAGGTGCTCGTCAACTCCAAGCGCTGGAACACCGGTTCACCGCAGTTCAGCGGCCCGCTGGAGGAGTACCGGGCGCTCATCGTCAACCACGAGGTCGGCCACCGGATCGGCCACGGCCACGAGACCTGCCCCGGCCCCGGCAAGCCCGCGCCCGCGATGATGCAGCAGATATACGGCCTCAAGGGCTGCGCGCCGAACGCCTGGCCGTACACCGCGGACGGCATCTACCTGAGCGGGCCCGCCGTCCCGTAAGGCGGCCCCGGCGGTACGGAGTCGAGACCCCGCCGACGACGGGACGGAACGATCGCGCCCTACCCTGCGGGCATGACCACTGCCCAACGCCGAAGGCTCGCCGCCGCGTTCGCCGCCGCCGGGATCGCGCTCGGCACCGCCGCCTGCTCCTCCGCCGTCGACCTCGCCCAGGGCGGCGGGGCGCTCAGCTACGACCGCGTCCGGTCCGTCGCCCTGGACCGGTTCAAGAACAAGTCCGACAGCTGCCCGTTCGGCCTCGACCTCGCGAAGGCGGCGAGCGCCGCCGGGATCACCGGCGCCGTCACCCCCGCCGAGAGCGGCGGCCGCTCCGTCTCGAGCAACGCCGGCGACGGCGTCGCGCCCCAGCCCTGGCCCTCCGGGGTGAGCCACCCGCCGTCCATGCCCGAGCAGCCGGCCGTCCCGCCGTTCGCCGAGATCACCTGCGCGTACCGGGTCGGCCCGACCCCGGTGAGCGTCGAGCTGATGGCCGATCCGAAGAACGACTACGCGATCAGCATGCGGCTGCCCGGGATCCGGGCGGCCGGGCGACTCAGCCTGGACGAGCTGATGCAGTTCTCCCAGAACCGGCCCGGCATCGGCCAGACCGGGCTCACCCCGGGCCGGGGCCTGGTCGCCGTCTCCCGCATCCCGCTCGACGGCGAGGGCGACCTGATCCTGACGCTCGCCCAGGACAGCCACGACGAACCGGACCCGGCCCTGGCCGGCGAGCCGCTGCGCAAGGCCGCCGAGGCCCTGGCCGACCAGCTGCGTTAGCCCATCACCGGCAGGTACTCCCGCAGGTCGCTGCGCTCCCCCGAGGCCGACAGGGCGGCGGAGTCCTCCGCCGCGGCCCAGTCGAGCCGCCCGGTGGCCAGCCGGATCCAGGTCAGCGGGTCGGTCTCGACGACGTTCGGCGGGGTGCCCCGGGTGTGCCGGGGCCCCTCCACGGCCTGCACCACGGCGTACGGCGGGATCCGCAGCTCGACGGCCCCGCCGGGCGCCTGCTCGGCGAGGGCGTCGGCCAGCAGCCGGGTGACGGCGGCCAGCGCCTGCCGGTCGTGCGGGAAGGCGGGGGCGTCCGGCCCGAGGGCGTCGACCAGGTCGTCGGCATGCACGACGGCCTCGATCAGCCTGGTCACCAGATAGTCCGTCAGGAGCATCGGCCGCCCGGAGCGCAGCGCGATCCGCCGTGCGGGATCGGCGGCTTCGGGCCCGTCCAGCACCTTCAGCACCGCCAGCGCCGACCGGTCGAACTCCTCGGCCACCTCGGCCGGCCCCCCGGCGTACGCGTCGGCGGCGAGCGCACGCGCGCCCTCGTCGATCAGACCCGCCGCCGCCCGGCCGAGGCCGAGCGCCTCGACCGCACCCACCGGCGCGCCGGCCGGCAGCGGCTCGTGGAACTGCGACGGCAGCACCCCCAGGGCGAGGCCCAGGTGCGCCACGAGCTCGCGCACCCGCCACGTCCCGAGCCGGGTGGGCAGCTCCAACTGCTCCTCGGTGAGGGCGTGCACGGCGGCGCGCAGCGCCTCGGTCTGGGCGGCCAGCGCGGCGCTGACCTTCGACGGCTGGTACGTACGGGACTTGGGTGGCATGGGCCCCAACCTACGCCGAGGGGCGGCCGGTTCAGAACGAACCGGCCGCCCCTCGGGACACGCAGGTCAGGCCAGCAGGGCCTCGATGACGCCGGTGTGGGCGTCCTTCAGCTCGGCCAGCGAGACGCTGAACTGCCCCTGGACGTCCAGGCTCTCGCCGTCCACGACACCGATCCGGGTGGCCGGCAGGCCCCGCGCGGTGCACATGTCGTTGAACCGGAGCTCCTCGCTGCGCGGCACCGCCACGACGGCGCGGCCGGCCGACTCGGAGAACAGGAACACGAACGGGTCCTGGCCCTCGGGCACGATGATCCGCGCGCCGTGGCCGCCCTTGAGGCAGCTCTCCACGAGCGCCTGGCCGAGGCCGCCGTCCGAGAGGTCGTGCGCGGCGTCGACCATGCCGTCGCGCGAGGCGGCGATCAGGATCTCGCCGAGCAGCCGCTCGCGCTCCAGGTCCACCTTGGGCGGCAGGCCGCCGAGGTGGTCGTGGACGGCCTGCGACCAGGCCGAGCCGCCGAGCTCGTCCGCCGTGTCGCCGAGCAGGTAGAGCAGCTGCCCCTCCTCGGCGAAGGCGGCCGGGGTGCGGCGGGTGACGTCGTCGATGACGCCGAGCACCGCGACCACGGGGGTCGGGTGGATGGCGACCTCGCCGGTCTGGTTGTACAGCGAGACGTTGCCGCCGGTGACCGGGGTGCCGAGCACCAGGCAGGCGTCGGCCAGGCCGCGGGTCGCCTCGGCGAACTGCCACATGACGTCCGGGTCCTCGGGGGAGCCGAAGTTGAGGCAGTCGGAGACGGCGAGCGGCTTGGCGCCGCCGGCCGCGACGTTGCGGTACGCCTCGGCCAGGGCCAGCTGGGCGCCGGTGTACGGGTCCAGCTTGGCGAAGCGGCCGTTGCCGTCGGTGGCGACCGAGACGCCGAGGTTGGTCTCGTCGTCGATCCGGATCATGCCCGAGTCCTCGCCGTGCGAGAGCACGGTGTTGCCGAGCACGTACCGGTCGTACTGGTCGGTGATCCAGGACTTGGAGGCCTGGTTCGGGTGGCTCGCGACCTTCAGCAGGTCGGCCTTGAGGCCCTCGCCGGTGGTCGGGCGGGCCAGCCGCTCGGCGGTGGGGGCGTCGGCCTGCAGCGCGTCCTGCCAGCTCGGGCGGGCGTACGGGCGCTGGTAGGTCGGGCCCTCGTGGGCGACGGTGCGCGGCGGCACGTCCACCACGAGCTCGCCCTGCCAGAAGATCTCCAGCCGCTCGCCGTCGGTCACCTCACCGATGACGTTGGCGATGACGTCCCACTTCTCGCAGATCTCCAGGAAGCGGTCGACCTTGTCGGGCTCGACGATCGCGCACATCCGCTCCTGCGACTCGCTCATGAGGATCTCCTCGGGCGAGAGCGTGTGGTCGCGCAGGTGCACGGTGTCGAGGTCGATCCGCATGCCGCCGGAGCCGGCCGAGGCCAGCTCGCTGGTGGCGCAGGACAGGCCGGCGCCGCCGAGGTCCTGGATGCCCTTGACGAGCTTCTCGCGGAAGATCTCCAGGGTGCACTCGATGAGGAGCTTCTCCTGGAACGGGTCGCCGACCTGGACGGCCGGGCGCTTGGCCGGCTTGGTGTCGTCGAAGGTCTCGGAGGCCAGCACCGAGACGCCGCCGATGCCGTCGCCGCCGGTGCGGGCGCCGTACAGGATGACCTTGTTGCCGGCGCCGGAGGCCTGCGCGAGGTGGATGTCCTCGTGCTTCATGACACCCACGCACAGCGCGTTGACCAGCGGGTTGCCCTGGTAGCAGGAGTCGAAGACGACCTCGCCGCCGATGTTCGGCAGGCCCAGGCAGTTGCCGTAGCCGCCGATGCCCGCGACGATGCCGGGCAGCACGCGCCGGGTGTCCGGGTGGTCGGCCGCGCCGAAGCGCAGCGGGTCCATCACGGCGACCGGGCGGGCGCCCATCGCCAGGATGTCGCGCACGATGCCGCCGATGCCGGTGGCCGCGCCCTGGTAGGGCTCGATGTACGACGGGTGGTTGTGCGACTCGACCTTGAAGGTGACGGCGTAGCCCTGGCCGACGTCGACGACGCCGGCGTTCTCGCCGATGCCGACGAGCATCGCGTCCGAATCCGGCTTCTTCTCGCCGAACTGCTTCAGGTGGACCTTGCTGCTCTTGTACGAACAGTGCTCGGACCACATGACCGAGTACATCGCGAGTTCGGCGCCGGTCGGGCGGCGGCCGAGAATCTCCCGGATGCGCGCGTACTCGTCCTCCTTGAGGCCGAGTTCGGCCCAGGGCTGGGCGGCGTCCGGGGTCTGCTCGGCGTTCTTGACGGTGTCGAGGCTCATCAGGCGTTCACCAGCTGCTTCAGGACGGAAGTGAAGAAGCCCAGGCCCTCGGTGGTCGGACCGGTGAGCGGCTCCACCGCGTGCTCCGGGTGCGGCATCAGGCCGACGACATTGCCGGCGGCGTTGGTGATGCCGGCGATGTCGCGGTACGAACCGTTCGGGTTGACGTCGAGGTAACGGGCGACCACCCGGCCCTCCGCCTCCAGTTCGTCCAGGACGCGCTCGTCGGCGACGAAGCGGCCCTCGCCGTTCTTCAGCGGGACGACGATTTCCTGGCCGACCGAGTAATCCCGGGTCCAGGCGGTCTCCGCGTTCTCGATGCGCAGCTTCTGGTCGCGGCAGATGAAGTGCAGCGAGTCGTTGCGGGTGAGCGCGCCGGGCAGCAGGTGCGATTCGCAGAGCACCTGGAACCCGTTGCAGATACCGAGCACGGGCATTCCGAGCCTCGCCTGCTCGATGACGGTCTCCATCACCGGCGAGAAGCGCGAGATCGCGCCGCAGCGCAGATAGTCGCCGTAACTGAATCCGCCCGGCAGGACGACGGCGTCGACCTGGTGGAGATCCTTGTCACGGTGCCACAGGGCGACCGGCTCGGCGCCGGCCAGGCGGACCGCACGCTGGGCGTCGCGGTCGTCGAGGGAGCCGGGGAAAGTGACGACGCCGACGCGGGTGGTCACTTCGCCGCCTCCTCGACGCGGACGGTGAAGTCCTCGATGACGGTGTTGGCGAGAAACGTCTCGGCGGCTTCACGGATACGGGCGAGCGCGGCGTCGTCGACCGGGCCCTCCACTTCCAGCTCGAAACGCTTGCCCTGGCGGACGTCGGCGATCCCGGTGAATCCGAGACGGGGCAGTGCACGCTGCACCGCCTGTCCCTGGGGGTCGAGGATCTCCGGCTTGAGCATGACGTCGACTACGACGCGTGCCACTGGCACTCCCGGTGGTGTCTTCGGTGAGGCGGGGGAACTCCAGACTACCGGGGGTTTCGGGCAGGATTGCTGGCCGGGGATAGCGACGCGCGTAGACCCGAGACCCTTACGCCGCAAGGGATCCGGCTCCACGGCCCCCCGCCCGGGGCGGCCGGTTTCCACGGATTCGGGACCGGGAGAGAGAACGCCCGAAGAACACCCGAATACGGCACTTGGGGACAGATCCTCCCGTCCCCGCACAGGGGTATCCGGCAGTACGGCGAAGATTCGTGAATATCCGGAAAAGAATGCCGGACTCTTCGATTTCGACCCCCTTCGGGTGCAGAATAGGGCCACCTGTCGCGGCAAGTGCTGCGTATCCGGCCGGCCATCGGGCCTGCCCGTACGTGCTTGCGCGAGTGGTGCACAACGGGCCTCCGTGCGCATCCCGCGGACCGGCGGCCGAATTGCCCGAGAGGATTGACACCCATGGCTCAGCGTGTAGTTGTCACGCTCTCCGACGACCTGGACGGCGGCGCCGCCGCGGAAACCGTCCACTTCGGCGTCGACGGGAAGTCGTACGAGATCGACCTGTCCGTGGACAACGCCGAAAAGCTGCGGGAGGCCCTCGCCCCCTTCGTCGCGGCCGGCCGCCGACAGAGCCGCACCGGAAAGTCCTTCCGCCGCACCGCGCTCACCCCGGACCCGGCCGCCGTGCGCGCCTGGGCCCTCTCCCGCGGCATGGAGCTGCCCGCCCGGGGCCGGATCCCCAAGCACGTGTACGAGCAGTTCGCCGAGGCGAACTGACCCGTCCGGGGCAGCGCCCCAGGTCGCCCCGCCCGCACCCTGGACCGAAAGGGTGGGGCGACCACCCCGAAACATGCTGTAGAGTATTCCTCGTCGCCGCAACGGAGAGATCCGAAGAGGCGGCCGGTGCCCCACCAGGCACCGTGCGGACGTGGCTCAGTTGGTAGAGCATCACCTTGCCAAGGTGAGGGTCGCGAGTTCGAATCTCGTCGTCCGCTCGCAGTGCGCGAGCACAGCACAACAAAATAGCAAGACCTGCGGACGTGGCTCAGTTGGTAGAGCATCACCTTGCCAAGGTGAGGGTCGCGAGTTCGAATCTCGTCGTCCGCTCCAGCACGAAGGGCCCCCTCGATCGAGGGGGCCCTTCGGCATTCCCGGGCCGCACCGCATTCGGTCCCCGGGCATTCCTCGGGGCCGGGGACCGATGACATTCGTCATCGCCGACCCATGGATCGCCACCGCCGTTCCATGACGCCGCGCACTGCCCGACCGGCCCGGCCGGCGGAAGGCTGGAGTCATGCGAACGAGCCAGCCCTCCCGCCCCGACGACCACGTGATCGAGGTCACCGACCTGCACCGCCGCTACGGCGGCGCCACCGGGTTCCACGCCGTCCGCGGCGTCGACCTCACCGTCGGCCGCGGCGAGCTGTTCGCCCTGCTGGGCACCAACGGCGCCGGCAAGACCTCCACCATGGAGGTCATCGAGGGCCTGACCGCCCCCACCGGCGGCAGCGTCCGGATCCTCGGCCACGACCCGTACCGGGAGCGCACCGCCGTCCGCCCGCGGATCGGCATCATGCTCCAGGAGGGCGGCTTCCCCGGCGACCTGACCTGCGCCGAGACCGGCCGCGTCTGGGCCGGGACGACCAGCGGCGCCCGCCCGGTGGCGGAGGCACTGGACCTGGTCGGGCTCGGCCACCGGGCGGGCGTCCGGGTCAAGCAGCTGTCCGGCGGCGAGAAGCGCCGGCTCGACCTCGCGATGGCCCTGCTCGGCCGTCCCGAGGTGCTGTTCCTCGACGAGCCCAGCACCGGCCTCGACCCGGAGGCCCGCGCCGCCGTCTGGCGGCTGGTGCGCGAGCTGCGCGCCCAGGGCACCACCGTGCTGCTCACCACGCACTACCTGGAGGAGGCCGAGGAACTGGCCGACCGGCTGGCCATCATGCACGGCGGCCGGGTCGTCACCACCGGCACCGTCGCCGAGGTGATCGCCGGCCGGCCGTCCCGGATCGGCTTCGAACTGCCCTCGTTCACCGGCACGGCGCTGCCCGTCCTGACCGGCGCCGAGACCGTCGTCGACGGCCGCAAGGTCACCGTGCACACCACGACCCTGCAGGACACCCTCACCGACCTGCTCGGCTGGGCCCGGCACCACGGGATCGCGCTCGGCGCGCTGGACGCCCGCAGCGCCTCGCTGGAGGAGGCCTTCCTCGCGATCGCCTCCGAGGCCGCCGACCAGGCGCCGCCACCGGCCGCACCGCCCGCCGCCCCCGCCCGTCCCGCCCGCCGCCGCCTGATCGGAACCGCCCGATGACCACCGCCGCCACCACCACCGCAGCCACCGGCCCGCAGAGCACCACCGCCCGCCGCCTGCTCGCCCTCGGCCGGGCCGAGGCCACCCTGCTGCTGCGCAACCGCACGGCCCTGTTCACCGCGCTGGTGCTGCCGGTGGTGCTGATCAGTTCCCTGCACGGCCTGCTCAAGAAGCAGGCCGAGGACAACCCCGGGCTGGACGTCGACTCCCTGCTGGTCTACGGCTCGGTCGGGATGATCCTGGCCTTCGTCGTCTACTACAACCTGACCGCCGCCTACGTCGGGCGGCGCGGCGAGCTGGTCCTCAAGCGGATGCGCACCGGCGAGGCCAGGGACCTGGAGATCCTGCTCGGCACGGCCGTCCCCTCGCTCACCCTCGGCCTGCTGATGGCCGCCCTGATCGGGATCGGCGGGAGCCTGCGCCTGCATCTGACCGTGCCGGTCAACCCGCTGCTGATGGTGCTCGGCCTGGCGCTGGCCCTGGCCACCATGATCGCCCTGGCCGCGCTCTCCAGCGCCTTCACCAGGACCGTGGAGAGCGCCGGCATCACCACCCTGCCGGTGATGCTGGTGATGCAGTTCGGCTCCGGCCTGTTCGTCCCGCTGGAGGTCATGCCCTCGCAGCTGGCCGACGTCTGCCGCCTGCTGCCGACCACCCCGGCCTTCCAGCTGATCCGCGTCGGCTGGTTCGGCACCGACGGCTCGGCCGCCGCCACCGGCTTCTTCGGCAGCTGGGGCACCGCGGCCCCGCACCTGATCACCGGCGGGATCTGGCTCGGCCTGGCGGTCTGGGGCGCGGTGCGGTACTTCCGCTGGGAGCCCCGCCGCTGACCAGCGGCGATCCGAAGGTGAGCCCCCTGTTCGACCTCTGATAGGAAGGCAGCTGCACGATCGTGGCAGGACAGGGGGCGGACGAAGTGAAGATGCGGTCACCACTGCGCAGCTGGCGGAGCCTGAGCAAACCCCAGCGCACCGAGCTCTACCTCCGCTGGTCGCTCTACCTGATGGCGCTGCTCCTGCTGATCGCCGTACTGGCGAGCGCCGGCCACGCCGTCCAGCAGGCCGACCGTGACCCCGCGCTCATGCCCGCGATCCGGGTCTCCCTGCTCCTCGCCCTGGCCCTCACCCTGGTCCTGCTGCGGACCTACCGGGTCGCCATCGACCACTACCTGGGCCGCCCCACCGCCCGCACCCGCTGGATCGCCGTCGCCGTCGGCCTCACCGTGGCCGGCTGCTGGACGGTCCTGCTGCTCGGGCCGAAGGCCGACGTGGCGGCGGGCCCGGGGGACGTTCCGTTCACCCTGTACGTCGCCGGGGACCTGCTGCTCTCCTGCTTCGGCCCGGTGTGCGTGGGACTGCGCCCGAAGCCGGCCGCGCTCGTGGGGCTCGGCATGATGCTGGCGGTCGCCCCCGCCGTGCTGCTGGCCGGGGTCAGCGTCGTCACCGCCGCCGGATTCCTGATCGGCCAGGGGCTCTTCACGGCCTTCATCGGCTCCAGCTGCCGCGGCTTCGCCTGGCTGTGCGCCGTCGTCTGGGAGCTGGACGCCGCCCGCGAGGCGCAGGCCCGGCTGGCCGTCGCCGAGGAGCGGCTGCGCTTCTCCCGCGACCTGCACGACGTGATGGGCCGCAACCTCACCACCATCGCGCTGAAGAGCGAACTCGCCGTCCAGCTCGCCCGGCGCGGACGCCCCGAGGCCGCCGACCAGATGGCCGAGGTGCAGAAGATCGCCCAGGAGTCGCAGCGCGAGGTCCGGGACGTCGTCCGCGGCTACCGCACCGCCGACCTGCACGCCGAGGCGATCGGCGCCCGCGCGGTGCTCCGCGCCGCCGACGTCGACTGCGAGATCGACCTCGGCGAGCACGCCGACGGGCTGCCGCTGCCGGTGCAGTCGGTGCTCGGCTGGGTGATCCGCGAGGCCACCACCAACGTGCTGCGGCACAGCGAGGCGGCCCACTGCCTGATCCGGCTGCGGCAGGAGGACGGCCGGGCGGTGCTGGAGCTGGAGAACGACGGGGTGCCGGAGGTCCCGCTCCCCTCGCAGGGCGGCGGCACCGGGCTGCGCGGCCTGCGCGAGCGGCTGGCCGCGCACGACGGCGAACTGACCGTCCCGGCCGTCTCACCCGGCGTCTTCCGGATGCTCGCCGCCGTACCGCTGTGAACCCCGTTGCCGAGGAAGGCCGCCCGATGACCGACACCGCCCCCGTCCGCGTCCTGCTCGCCGACGACGAGCACCTGATCCGGGGCGCCATGGCCGCACTGCTGTCGCTGGAGGACGACCTGGAGGTGGTCGCGCAGGCCGGCTCCGGGCCGGAGGCGCTGGCCATGGCGCAGGCGCACCGGCCGGACATCGCGGTGCTGGACCTCCAGATGCCGGGCAAGGACGGCATCGAGGTCGCCGCCGAACTGCGCCGGCTGCTGCCGGACTGCCGCTGCATGATCGTCACCGGCCACGGCCGCCCCGGCTACCTGAAGCGGGCGCTGGAGGTCGGGGTGCGCGGCTTCCTGCCGAAGACCGTCTCGGCCGCCGACCTGGCCGGCATCATCCGCACCGTGCGCTCCGGCGGCCGGTACGTCGACCCGGAGCTGGCGGCGGACGCGATCAGCGCCGGCGAGACCCCGCTGACCCCGCGCGAGACGGACGTGCTGGAGCTGGCCGCGGACGGCACCTCGATCGCCGAGATCGCCGACCGGGCCTCGCTCTCCCAGGGCACCGTGCGCAACTACCTGTCCTCGGCCGCCGGGAAGCTGGGCGCCGAGAACCGCCACGCGGCGGTGCGGATCGCCCGCGAGCACGGCTGGATCTAGGGCCCGGACCGTGGTGCCCGCGGGCGTCGCGACGGACTACACCCAGCTGATGCCGGTCAGCCGCTCGTACACCTCGATGTACCGGGCCCGGGTCCGCTCGACCAGCTCGGCCGGCAGCTCCGGCGGCGGCAGCTCGCTGTAGCGGTCCCAGCCGGAGGCCGGGGAGACCAGCCAGTCGCGGATCAGCTGCTTGTCGAAGGAGGACTGCGAGCGGCCCGGCTCGTACTCGTCGGCCGGCCAGTAGCGGGAGGAGTCCGGCGTGAGCACCTCGTCGCCGATGATCAGCTCGCCGTCCAGCAGGCCGAACTCGAACTTGGTGTCGGCCAGGATGATGCCCCGGTCGCGGGCGATGTCCCGGGCCCGGGCGTAGACGTCCAGGGTGGTGCGGCGCACCTGGTTGGCCAGCTCGGCGCCGATCCGGCGGGCGGTCTCCTCGTAGGGGACGTTCTCGTCGTGCTCGCCGACCTCGGCCTTGAGCGCCGGGGTGTAGATCGGGGCCGGCAGCTCGGAGCTGTTCACCAGGCCCTCCGGCAGGGCGATGCCGCAGACCGTGCGGCTCTCCTCGTACTCGGTCAGGCCGGAGCCGGCCAGGTAGCCGCGGGCGACCGCCTCGACCGGGATCATGTCCAGGCTCTTGCAGATCAGCGTGCGGCCCTTCCAGTCGGCCGGGGCGCCGGCCGGGACCTCGGTGGAGATCACGTGGTTGGGCACGATGTCGGCGATCCGCTCGAACCACCACAGCGAGAGCTGGGTGAGGACGCGCCCCTTGTCCGGGATCTCGTTCGGCAGCACCCAGTCGTGCGCGGACATCCGGTCGCTGGCGACCATCACCAGCTCGCCCGACTCGGTGCGGTAGAGGTCGCGCACCTTCCCGGTGTGCAGGTGGACCAGGCCGGGGACCTGGACGGGCTCGGGCTTGGTGACAAATCCGCTCAAGTGTTCTCAGTCCTCAGGGGTCGTTCACGGGCGTGGGGCACCGCGAAAGGGGAGGTCACTGCCCCCGCAGTCTTTCACGCCCGCCGGAGCTCAGTTCTTGCAGAGCCGGTCCAGCAGGTTGGCGGTGGCCCGCTGGACGCGCTCGTCGGTCAGGCCCGGGCGGTCCAGCGCGGGCGACCAGGCGAAGGTGCCGGCCGCGAAGACGTACGCGCCGCTGGGCGCCCGGTACAGCGAGGTCTCCTGGAAGCGGGTGCGGCCGGTGAGGTCCTGGTACGGCGAGTGCGCCAGCAGCACCCGCTCGGTGTGCTCGGGCAGCGCCACCTTCGGGTAGTACCGGTCGGCCTCGCCCGCGACCAGTCCGGGCAGCTCGTCGCCCTCCTGCAGGCCGGTGCCGTCCCAGAGCCAGTGCGCGGTGTGCCGGGCGACCAGCGGGACGGGCGCGGCGACCCGGCCCGAGTACTGCACGCCGAGCAGGTGCTGCTCGGGCTCCCCGGCGTCCCGCCACAGCGCGCTGGCCGCGCCGGCCGCGCCCGCGGCCGGACTGCCGGGCCCGACCTTCTGCCGCTTGCGGCAGTTGAGCAGCCGGTTGGGCTCGCCGGAGGCGGCCGGGCTCAGCTCGACCCGCCAGTACATGGTGTTGGCGGACAGGAACACCAGCGAGGTGCCGCCGTCCCGGGCCTGCTCGGCGGCCCGGCGCATCGGCTCGGACCAGTACTCGTCGTGGCCGGGGAAGACCAGCGCCCGGTGCCGGGCCGGGTCGACCAGGCCGGCGTGCAGGTCGGTGGCGGTGGCGTAGGAGAGGTCGTAGCCGTAGCGCTCGGCCCAGCGGATGAAGTCGTAGGCGTGGCCGACGTGCAGCGGCAGCCCGGCGGTGGCGTGCGGGCGGTCGAAGGAGACCGTGACGGCCGCGTCCGCCTCGCCGACCAGCCCGCCCCCGCCGTCCCAGGCGTGGTAGAGGCTGGCGCCGCTGCGACCGTCCTCCGGGAACAGGTTGTACGCCTGCCAGGTCACGTCCGGGAGCACCAGCAGCAGTTCGGCGGCGTGCCCCTGCTCGGCGACGTCCCGGACGGTGAACGGGATGTGGCTGCGGTGCAGCATGTCGGCGGTGGTCAGCACGGCGACGTACGCGCCCGGCTGCCAGTGGGTCGGGATCTGCAACCGCCAGGAGTGCCACCAGTGGTGGCAGGAGACGGTCCGCTCGGCGACCAGCGGGGCGGGCTGGACCAGACCGGAGATCAGCGGACTGGTCGTCATGTGGCGGGCCCCGTCGCCGCCGTAGTGGCCGATCCGGAAGACCGCGACGGAGAACTCGCGGGGTGGGTTGACGGTGACCCGGAAGTCCACCGAGCCGCCGGGGCGGATCACCCCGGCCGAGGCGAAGCCCTTGATCTGCTGGTCCACGTCGTTGGAGCTGCGCGGGGTGCCGGCCGGCGGCACGGGGCGGGCGGCGTCCAGCAGCGGCCGCTGGCCGGGGGCGTCCACCGAGACGTACCAGGGCACGCTGCCCTCGGCTTCGAGGTACTCCTCGGGGCTGCGCAGCCAGGGCAGCGGGCCCTGCCCGAAGGGGTCGGAGACGCTGTAGGCGTGCGTTCCGGACTCCCAGCGGCGATTGAGTTCCGTGCCCACGCGCCCTCCCAGGTGCACTTCCGCCCGGTTGGCACGTGCCCCCCGGATGTGCGTGCGGTCTAATACACCACACCGCGCTGGCGCTGCGTCACCCCACGGTAGCAATTGGTGTCGGGAATCTCGCGGCCCGCCCGGACAGGGCCTCCGGCCTGCGCGGACGCCCGCCCGCCGGACCGCCCGGGGGCGCGTACGGAGCCGCCGAGCGCCTCCCGGGGCCTAAAGCCGGACCGGCTTCTCCAGCCGGACGTCGGCGGCGTCCAGCCAGGCCCGCAGCGGGCCGTCCTGGCCCTGTTCGACGGCCTGGGCGACCGGGCCGGCCAGATCGGTGCGGCGGACGCCGCCGAGCAGCAGCACCGGGCCGTCCAGCCAGTCCAGGCCGGGGGCGCCGCCCGCGGTGTCCACGGCGGCGCAGCAGACCATCGCGGTGACGTGGTCGACCAGCAGGTCGCGGCCGGTGCGGTCGGGTTCGAGCAGCGGGGCCGGGGTGGTGGTGCGGGCCAGCTCGGCGGCGAGCGCGGCGGCCAGCCGTTCGCCGCCGCCCTCGGCCAGCCGGACCAGCAGCCGGGTCAGGGTGGGGGCGCCGGGGCGGGACTGCGGGGCGAGCCGGTCCAGGGCGGTCTGCAGGGCGGCGGCGCGGGCCCGCCAGCCGGCGTCCACCACGTCGGCCGGATAGTCGGTCCACTCCAGTTCGTGCCAGCTGCCGGCCGGCGGGCGGCCGAAGAACAGCTCGGCGGCGAGCCGGGAGACCGCGCGGTCGACGGTGCCGGGCTCCTCCAGCAGGTCGCAGGCCGGGCGGTCGCCGAGCCGGGTGCCGTAGCCGTCGGCCAGCCGGTCGCGGCGGGACAGCTCGGTGAGCGCGGCGGCCACGCCGGCGTTGAGGTGGGCGGGGTGGCGGCCGAGCCGCCAGGCGGGCAGCGCGACCCGGGTGAGCAGGCGGTCCCAGCCGGCGTAGGCCAGGCCGACCTGCTCCTGGGCGGCTATCCGGAGGCCGTAGTCGACCGTCCGGGCCCGCTCGGAGGCCCGGCCCGCGACGGCCCGCTCCAGCTCGGCGGCGTGGCCGCGGCAGGCGCCGAGCAGCCGGCGGGTGATCGGCCGGGTGAGCCGGTAGGCGAGGGCGGCGGGGCCGCGCCGGGGCGGGGCGGGTTCGACGGCGGGGGCGCCGCCGAGGCCGGGGGCGGTGCCCCGGCCCGAGTCGAGGCTGGCGTCCAGGCTGCGCAGGAAGCGGCGGGCGGCGGCGATCTCCGGGTCGGCGGAGGCGGCGGTGCCGGCCACCACGGGGGCGAGCAGGGCGCGCAGCTCGCCGGCCCGCATCCACCACAGGAACGGCGAGCCGATCACCAGCACCGGCGCGGGCGGCTCGTGCTGCCGGCGGGCGGGCGGGACGTCCTCCAGCCAGCTGTCGCAGTCCGGGGTGAGGGCGATGGCCGAGGGGGCGGGCACCTCCATCCGGTCGGCCAGCTCGTCGATCAGCCGGTACAGCTCGGGGGCCTCCACGCGTTCCAGCGGGACGGCCGGGATGCGCGGCGGGACGGCCCCGCGGTAGGCGCGGGCGGTCAGGCCGGCCACCAGGAGGGTCAGCGCGGCGACCGCGCAGACCACCCAGCGGACGGCGTCCCACCCGGCGGCGTCCCCGGCGCCGGGCGCCCCGATCCGGCCGGTGAACCGGCCGGCGAGCAGCACGGCCGCGACGGCGGCGGGCAGGACGGCGGCGGCCAGGGCCAGGCCCCGGACCCGCAGGACCACCTGGGCGTGAGCGCGCGCGGTGTCGACTGCGGCCATACGGTGCGGCACCCCCTTCGGAGCCCTCGGGCGCCCGGCGACGGGGCCCGAGCCGACTCGAAACGATCAGTTCCGACCGGGAGCGGAGGAGTCCGATCCCGGTAGTACGAGCTGCGTCAGGACAAGCTGTGTGGCACTACTGCCATTCTCGACGCGCCGCCCCGGGCGGGCGTTCCGGATGGTCCCGGTTTCCACTCGTCCCGGTGACGGCGCCCGAACACCGCCGTCGTCACCCGGGACGCCGACGACCGGTCCGGTGCGAAGCACCCGGGCGAGCACCCGGCCGGACGCCGTCCAGCATCCCCCCGCGGGCGCGCCGCTACCCGGCGGCGCCCCAGCGCACGGACCCCGCGCAACGCGATCAGGCGCACCATAAGGCCGGGCGGCCGGTTGCGTCAGCCGGATGCGGACGCTGTCACCCGATGGGCTGGAATCCGGCCGCCGAACGGTGCGCCGCCCGCCGTGGCCGCCCCCGCCCCGGAAACGCCGAGGGCGCTGCGTCCATGGGGGTTGACCCCACGGCCCGCAGCGCCCTCGGAGGGGCCGAAGTCGCCTACGCGGTGGCCGCCTTCAGCGCGATGTCGGTGCGGTGCTGCCCGCCCTTCAGGGAGATCCGGCCGACCGCCGCGTACGCGCGCTCGCGCGCCTCGGCGAGGTCCGGGCCGGTCGCCGTCACCGACAGGACGCGGCCGCCGGCGCTCAGCACCCGGCCGTCCTCCGCCGCCGCGGTGCCGGCGTGCAGCACGAACGCGGTGCCGTCCGCCTCGGCCTCGGCCAGGCCCTCGATCGGGTCGCCGGTGCGCGGCGCCGCCGGGTAGCCCTCGGAGGCGACGACCACGGTGACGGCCGCGCCCTCGTCCCAGCGCAGCGGCTCCAGCTGGTCCAGGGTGCCGTTGGCCGCGGCCAGCAGGACGCCGGCCAGCGGGGTGCGCAGCCGGGCCAGCACGACCTGGGTCTCCGGGTCGCCGAAGCGGGCGTTGAACTCGATCACCCGGGTGCCGCGCGAGGTGAGCGCCAGGCCCGCGTACAGCAGGCCGGAGAACTCGGTGCCGCGGCGGCGCAGCTCGTCCACGGTCGGCTGCAGGACGGTCTCCTGGACCTCCTGGACCAGCCCGGCCGGGGCCCAGGGCAGCGGCGAGTAGGCACCCATGCCGCCGGTGTTGGGGCCCTCGTCGCCGTCCAGCGCGCGCTTGAAGTCCTGCGCGGGCTGCAGCGGGAGCACGGTGGTGCCGTCGGTGATCGCGAACAGCGACACCTCGGGGCCGTCCAGGTACTCCTCGATGACCACCCGCTCGCAGGAGGCGGCGTGCGCCAGCGCCTCGGCACGGTCGGAGGTGACCACGACGCCCTTGCCGGCCGCCAGGCCGTCGTCCTTGACCACGTACGGCGCGCCGAAGGCGTCCAGCGCGGCGGCGGCCTCCTCGGCGGTGGTGCAGACGTAGGAGCGGGCGGTCGGGACGCCGGCCCCGGCCATCACGTCCTTGGCGAAGGCCTTCGAGCCCTCCAGCTGCGCGGCCGCGGCGGACGGGCCGAACACCGGGACGCCGGCCGCGCGCACCGCGTCGGCGACGCCGGCCACCAGCGGGGCCTCCGGGCCGACCACGACCAGCTCGGCGCCGAGCTGCCGGGCCAGCGCGCTGACCTGCGCGCCGTCCAGCTGGTCGACCGGGTGGACCGTCGCCACCTGTGCGATCCCGGCGTTGCCCGGGGCACAGTGCAGCTCGGTCACGGCGGGATCTTGGGACAGAGAGCGGCACAGGGCGTGTTCGCGGGCGCCGCCGCCGATGACGAGGACCTTCACGCTCGCCAAGAGTAGTCGGTGGCCGGTTCCGGCCGTCCTCCGGTCCCGTCCGATCCTCCAGCCGGAAGAGGTCCGTACGCCGACGACGTCGGAGGATCCTCCGAGCCGGGCCCGGCCGGATCAGCGGCGGGTGCCCGGGTCAGGACGGCGGGTCACCGGAGGCTCCCTCGGACGGGTGAAATCCCGCCGACTCGCGCAACCCGCTCACCTCGGGTTCCGGTGGCGGAATCCGGTAACGATCATCGGGGAAGCGTCCCCACGGTCAGCCATTTGGCGGTAAGAAGTGCTGTTGGACCACCACCGGCAGACGCCACGTCAGCCGGTGCGCCGCCAGCCCCAGCAGTCCGCCCGCCACAGGGAGCCCCACAGGTGAGCCAGCCGGAAATGCAGCCCGAGGAGAGTGCCTGGGCCAAGGAGATCGGTGAGGAGGACCCGCCCGCCGCCGCCCTCGCCCGCCGGGCCTCCACCCGAGGCCGGACCGATCTGAGCACCCGCCAGTTCCCGCTCGGGGACTGGGGCGAGCCCGCCGAGCGGCTGGAGGAGCTGTACCGCTGGTCCGAGGAGCGGGCCGTCGAGGCCATCGACTGGTACCGCCGCGACCGGGTGTGGAAGCGCCGCTGGGCCCGCCTGCTGCGGTTCGGCACCGCCGGCTTCGCGATCGGCGGGGCGACCGCCCCGCTGGTCGACCTGACCGGGACCCTCGCGCACGGCACCAGCTGGGGCTACGTCGGCTTCGCGCTCGCCGCCGCCTGCTACGGCACCGACCGGGTCTTCGGCCTGACCTCCGGCTGGATGCGGGACGTCTCCACCGCCCAGGCGCTGCAACGCCGCCTGGAGGCCTTCCAGTTCGACTGGGCCTCGGAGTGCGTGCGCGAGGTGCTCGGCCCGACCGAGGGCACCGCGGGCGAGGCCGCCGAGCGCTGCCTCGGGGTGCTGCGCCGGTTCTGCGAGGACGTCTCGGACATGGTCCGCACCGAGACCTCGGAGTGGATGCTGGAGTTCCGCGCCTCGATGACCCAGCTGCCCACCCAGGCCCCGGGGACCTGGGGCGGGCGCAGCGAGACCGGTGTCGGCGCCCAGGTGCGGGTGCTGCCGCCGCCGGGGACCAGGCCCACCATGCCGCGCCAGCGGCCGCCGGAGGGGCCGCTGCGCTGACCGTGGGGCGAGGGGCTCGGAGTTTAGGGCTCGGGGCTTAGGGCTCGGGGCTCGGGGCTCAGGGCTCAGGCGAAGACGATCATCGAGCCCTGGGCGACGCTGCGGACCGCCGCCGCGTACAGGCCCGACCAGGCGTGCCGCTCCTTGGCGAAGGGGTGCACGTCGTCGATCGGCGGTCCGAACGGCTGCTCCAGACCGGTCGGGCCGAGCGGCCGGGTCGGGCCGGGCGGGTTGGCCGGGTCTATGCCCAGGGCCGGCGCCACGGCCTGCAGCTCGCGCAGCAGCCCGTGGCTGGAGCCGAGCGGGCCGCCGCCGGCCAGCAGCGCGTCGTCCACCAGCGGGACCGCGAACTCGATCGGCACGTACGCGCCCGCGTGGTCGAAGTGCCAGACCAGGTGCGACTGTTCGGCGGTGCTCTCGAACATCTCCAGCAGCTGCTCGTAGTCGCCGCCGAGCGAGTCGACCGGGGTGATGTCCAGGCCGGTCAGGCCCAACATGTAGGCGCGGCGCAGGAAGTGCAGCGAGTCGTAGTCGAACGCGGCTATCGGCTCGACCGCACCGCTGAGCCCCGGGACGTACTGGTAGACCGGCACCTCGGGCAGCCCGTGCGCGGCCAACGCCGCGTTGTAGAGCGCGAGATCGTCCCGGAAGGGGTTGTCGGGGCTGTGGCTCAGCACGTCCACCAGCGGGACGAGCCAGAGGTCGCAGGCCATGGCCGGCAGTTCCTCTCCGGGCGGCGGGATCGCCCGCGGGGCGGGGCGACGACGGGGACGGGTCGGTACCCGGACGACCGCCTCGCGCGGCGCCCGGTTCGACGACCGCCCACCCTACCGGCCCGGCGTCCGGTGCGGACCGGGCCGCCCCCGCGGGGCCTCCGTGGGCGACTCCGGCAGCCGCCGGCCGAACCGCCCGTTCGACACCGCGCGCGGCTGCGGCACCAGGCCGAGGCCCAGGCCCAGCTCGCGGCCCAGCTCCCGGCCGAGCTCGTCGCCGGCCTTCGACCGG
Source organism: Kitasatospora sp. NPDC094028 (assembly GCF_049543595.1). Classification (NCBI taxonomy): domain Bacteria; kingdom Bacillati; phylum Actinomycetota; class Actinomycetes; order Kitasatosporales; family Streptomycetaceae; genus Kitasatospora; species Kitasatospora sp. NPDC094028. The sequence continues at coordinate 189,359 of NZ_JBMVFA010000002.1, forward strand.
CGCCCGGAGCGGCCCGGTTCCAGTGCCGCCCCGGGCTGCGGCGCCGGCGGCTCGGGCAGCGGTTCGGGCAGTGCTTCGGGCTGCGGGTCGGGCGGGACGGTCGGCGGCGCCTGCTCCGGGCCGTCCACCTGCTCGACCAGCAGGCCCAGCACCGTCACCGACTCCAGCGGCCGGCCGGCCCGCTCGGCCAGCATCCGGACGGTGTCCAGGTTGTACGCGCAGATGATCCGGTGCGCGCCGACGAGGTCGCCCGCCTCGATCGCGTCGACCAGGCCCGGGTGGCCGTCCCAGCAGACCCCCGCCAGGCTCGGCAGCTCCCGCAGGTAGCGCGCGGCGAACATCCAGGACTGCACCCGCAGCCAGTCCAGGTAGTCGCCGATCCGGCGGTTGCCGAGCAGGGCGGCGACCTCCTGCCAGAACCGGCGATCGCAGCCCACCATCACGTCCAGGTTCCCGGCCCGGGCGGCCCGCACCGCCGCGTCCGCCCGGCGGCGCAGCGGCTCCAGCCGGGACAGGTCGGGCAGCGCCCGGCCGGTGGCGAACTGCCGGTGGAAGCTGTCGGTGATCAGCACCCGGGACTCGAAGATCTCCAGGAAGTCGTCCCAGCACAGCTCGGGGACGGTGAACCCGCGGTGGTGCTCGGCCCGCAGCAGGCCCTGGGCGCCCAGGTCGACCAGCGCCTCCCGGGCCGGGGTCGCCGAGACCCCGTACATCTCGGCGACCTCCTTGACCGTGAAGTTGCGGCCGGCCGCCAGCCGGCCGGCCATCATCTCCTCGCGCAGGGCGCCGGCGATCTGCTCGCGCAGGCTGTTGCGGTGGATGACGGGGCGGGTGTCGCCTGCGCCGTAGACGGACATGCGCGCGACCTCCTCGCGGGCGGGCCGACCGGGCCGACCCCCGGCGGAGCGGCCGTGGAGCGGCGGAGAACACGACGAGTACTCATCTTCTCAAACCCGGAGCAGCCAGGTACGAACCAACCCCCGGACCGCCCCCGGACCGCCCCCCGGACCGGCGGCCGGACCGAACCCGCGACGCCCGCAGCCCCGCGGTCCTAGCGCTGGACCGGCGCCGGGATCCCCAGCAGGCGGTCCCGCAGCACCGGGAACTCCTCGCGCGCCTTGCCCACCTCCGCCGGGTCGAACTCGACGGTCAGCACCTGCTCCCCCGCCCCCGCCTCGGCCAGCACCCGGCCCCACGGGTCCACCACGATGCTGTGCCCGGCCTGCTCCACCCCGCCGTGCGTCCCGGCCGTGTTGCAGGCCAGCACGAAGCACTGCTCCTCCACCGCCCGGGCCCGGGCCAGCAGCGTCCAGTGCTCGCGCCGCCGGGCCGGCCAGGCCGCCGGGACGACCAGCAGCTGCGCGCCCGCGTCCAGCAGCGCCCGGAACAGCTCCGGGAAGCGCAGGTCGTAGCAGGTGGCCAGGCCCAGCGTGCCGAAGTCGGTGGGCGCGGTGACGATCTCCTGCCCGGCGCCCATCACCACCGCCTCGCCGCTGTCGAACCCGAAGCGGTGGATCTTGCGGTAGGTGTGCACCAGCTCGCCGTCCGGGGCGAAGACCAGCGAGGTGTTGTAGATCGGCCCGTCCGGATCGCGCTCGACGATCGAACCCGCGTGCAGCCACACCCCGGCCGCCCGTGCCGCCGCCGCCATCGCGTCCGAGGTCGGCCCGTCCAGTGTCTCGGCACCCTCCGACCAGAGGTCGTAGGCGAAGCCGCCGAGCGGCCACAGCTCCGGCAGGACCACCAGGTCGGCGCCCTGCTGGGCCCGGACCAAGGTGGCCGCCCGGGCCCTCCGCTCGGCTGGCGGCTCGGCGGCGGAGACCGCGAGTTGGATCAATGAAGCGCGCACAGTACCACCGTCCACGACAAGAGACCTACGATCGTCACCCGAAAGCGCTGCCCTGCTGTCTCCCGGCAGCGTAACGTGCCGTTAGCGTGTGCGCCCGGAAGCCGGACCAACTCCTGTCCGACCCCGCGGACGGGGTGCGGACCGGGCGCAGGCGGCGAGGAAGCTGACGGAGGGCCGGAGAAATTCCCGTGACGGATAACCAGACCGTGCAGGCTTACACGGAAGCGTGGACGCAGAGCATCGAGTCCATATCGGAGCTGGTCGCCCCGCTCCCCGAGGATTCCTGGAACCGGCCGACCGAATGCCCCGGCTGGTCCGTCCGGGACGTCGTCGCGCACGTCATCGCCGTCGAGTCCGAGCTGCTCGGCGACCCGCGCCCGATCCACTCGCTGCCGCGCGACCTGCACCACATCACCAACGAGTTCACCCGCTACATCGAGCTGCCGGTGGACAAGCGCCGCTGCCACACCGCGCTGGAGATGACCAGCGAGCTGGAGTACACGGTCATCCGCCGCGCCCGCGCGCTGCGCAACGCCAAGCAGGCCCCCGAGGACCTGGTGCGGCTGCCGCTCGGCCCGCTCGCCAAGGACGTCCCGTACCACGTGTCGCTGCGGATGCGGGTCTTCGACGTCTGGGTGCACGAGCAGGACCTGCGCCGCGCCCTGAACACCCCCGGCAACCTGGACTCCCCGGCCGCCCTGATCAGCCGCGACCTCCTGCTGCAGCAGCTGCCGAAGGCCGTCGCCGACAACGCCGGCGTCCCCGCCGGGACCACCGTCGTGCTGGACGTCACCGGCCCGGTCGAGTTCCTGCGCACCGTCCGGGTCGACTCCGCCGGCCGCGGCACCGTCGACGAGTCCATCAGCCTGGCCCCCGACGTCCAGCTCACCATGGACTGGGAGACCTACGCCCGCCTCGCCTGCGGCCGCGGCCGCCCCGGCCCGGTCACCGTCGACGGCGACAAGGAACTCGCCGACCGCATCCTGGCCAACTTCTCCATCACCCCCTGACCACCGGCGCGCACCACCCGGCGTACACGCACCAACGCACGCCGGGTCGGTACGACCCGTGCACCCATACGTCAATCCAGCACCAGCAACCTCACCCGTTCGGCCTCGTTGTTCCGGGCAGTCAGCCGCCACCCGGATGAAGGAGGAGCGTCCCCATGGACGACGAACGGCGGAAACAGCAGGAACAGATGGTGCTGGTGCGGTCGAGCTTCCCGGTCACGGGGCAACCGATCAGGGTCGTGATGATCGGCGGGGAGCCGTGGTTCGTCACGGCGGATGTGTGCCGAGTTCTCGGCCGCAGCAACCCGAGCGAAGCGATCAAGATCGTGAAGTCCGTGGACTCCCGCACGGTCGATCTTCGTCTGGTAACCCTCAGAAATTCTGAGGGTTACCAGGTTTCCGCAGGTGAGAAGCCCTACATGCGCGGAAACCCCATGCTCGGAGTCCTCAATGAGGTGGGCCTGTACACCCTGATCATGAGGTCGACCAAGCCGAATGCCCAGCCCTTCCAGGAGTGGGTCACCCGCGACCTCCTCCCCTCCGTCCGCCGCGGGGACGCCGACTTCCCCACCCAGCGGCGGCGGATGGCGGAGACCCTGACGGAGGCCATCGGCCAGCAGGTGCAGATCGTCGCCGAGATCGACCACGAGGACTGGCCCGGCCTGGCCTTCCACTCGGACGGGACGGTGCACTGCCCCCACGGCGAGATGGTCCTCCACCAGCCGACTCGGGAGGAGGACAGCGGGCCGCCCTTCGGCGCGTACTTCGCCTGCCCGGGCGGGGAGCGGGTCGGCATCCGGGGCAGCCGGGTCGTCCCCGGCTGCCCGAAGCTGAAGCTGGTGGACCTGGTCCGGATGCGGTGCGAGGCCCGGCCCGAGCCCGTCACCGCGCCCACGCCTAGTCCCGGGCTCATGTACGCGACGGTGGACGTCGGCATGATCGGCCGCGTCTACGGGACGGCCCCGCAGATGGCCGAGTTCATCCGGGAGCTCCGGCGCTGATGCCTCACTTGACGTGAGGCATAGCGGCCGCAAACCCTCGCCCAAAGCGATGGTTACGACGTTCGCACAGGTCAGAGACCCTACGAATCCGAGGCCATGACCTTCCGGCGCAGCCGGAGGATCATCAGCGTCCCCACCACCAGCGGCACGTACTGCCAGCAGAACGCCCATCGGAAGGCATCGACCGGGTACCCGGCGGTGCCTTCCGGCGTGAGCGCGTCCAGGAGCACGCCGACGCCGAGCAGGGTGATCACCGTGCCGATGAAGCCGCCCATGTTGACGACGCCGGAGGCGGTGCCGAGGCGTTCGACCGGGTTGCGGGCGCGGGCGTAGTCGAGGCCGACGAGGGAGGCGGGGCCGTTGCTGCCCATCACCGCGACGAGCGCGACCAGCAGCCAGATCGGCGGGTGGCCGCCGGGCCAGGCCAGGGCGAGGGCCCAGCCGAGCGCGGTGGCGCCGATGACGGTGAAGACGATCGGCATCCGGGCGCGGGCGGTGCGGGAGAGGACGCGGCCGAAGACGAAGCCGGAGGTCATGTTGGCGAGGACGAGCAGGGTGAGCAGCCCGCCGGCCCCGGCGCGGGAGAGGCCCTGGGCCTGCACCAGGTAGGGCATGCCCCAGAGCAGGGCGAAGGTGTTGCCGGGGAACTGGGTGGTGAAGTGGATCCACAGGCCCAGCCGGGTGCCCGGTTCCCGCCAGCAGGCGCGGACCTGCCGGCCGATCCGCGGCCGCTCGACGACCGGCCCAGCGGCGCGTTCGGCCTCCCGCTCCCCCGCCGGCGCCTCCCGCAGGAAGAGCGCGACCAGCGCGAACACCGCGACGCCGAGCAGCGCGATCGCGGTGAAGGTGGGCGTCCAGCCCTCGCCGTGCAGGGCCTGGGCGAGCACCACGGTGGTGATCAGGTTGCCGCCCATGCCGACCATTCCGGTGAGCTGCGCGACGAACGGGTTCTTCGCCGCCGGGAACCACCGGGCGGCGATCCGCAGCACGCTGATGAAGGTCATGGCGTCGCCGCAGCCGAGCACGGCCCGGGAGGCGAGCGCGGGGCCGAAGGACGAGCTGAAGGCGAAGGCCAGCTGCCCGGTGCTGAGCAGCAGCACGCCGAGCAGCAGCACCTTGCGGGGCCCGTACCGGTCGACGAGCAGGCCGACCGGTATCTGCATGGCCGCGTAGACCAGCACCTGGAGGATCGAGAAGGTGGAGAGCGCCGAGGCGCCGATGCCGAAGCGGGCGGCGGCGTCCAGGCCGGCCACGCCGAGGCTGGTGCGGTGGACGATGGCGAGGACGTAGACGGTGACGCCGATGGACCAGGCCAGCCAGGCGGCGCGCCCGCCGGGGGGCACGGCGGGGGGCGCGACGGGGGGCGCGGTCCGGGCGGCCGGGGGCTCGGCGGTGGATCGGGGAGCGGGGACGGACAGGGACGGGACTGAACGGGCTGGCTCCACGGTCATAGTTCGTCCAGATTAGTCATCCCATGATTGGACGCCCAGAGTGGGGGCGCCGGGGCCCCGGTGGATCCGCGGGAGCGGCCTCAGCCGGTCAGCGTCCAGGAGACCGAGCGGGTCATGTACTTGTCCCGGAAGGCCTCGTCCCGGACCCAGTCGGTGGTGTCCCGCACCGTCGCGGTCACGGTGGCCGTCCGGCCCGGCTCCAGGTCCAGCAGGGCGGTGTCCAGCCGGCCGCCGTCCGTGGCCTGCGGCGGCGCCGGCGCGCCGTTCACCTTCCACTCCACCCTGAGCTGCCGTGCGCCGGTCAGCGGCAGCGGCCGGACGTCCAGCCGGGGCCGCCCGGTGACCTCGCCGGGGGCCGGCACCGGGGGGTCGGTCGGCCGGACCTTGCGGTACAGCTCCTCGATGATCGCCTCGCGCGAGGGCAGGTTGTAGGCGCTGCCCAGGGTGCGCATCACCGAGTCCGGGGTGGGCCGGTAGAGGCCGTTGGCGCCGCGGTACGCCCCGATCGTGCCGGCGCCGTCCGGGGACTCGGCGCCCAGCCAGCGCCACCACTTGGTCTGCTTCTTGCGCATGTCGTCGGCGTTGAGGGTGGAGAGGTTCGGGTAGTCGGCGTCGTCGGGGGCGCTGTCGTACTCGTCCCCCAGGTCCCCCACGGTGTGCCCGATCTCGTGCTGGATGATCCGCCCGGCGTCCGGGCTGCCGCCGGCCAGGGTGGTCACCCCGGTGCCGCCGGCGCCGCCGTACTCGGTGGAGTTGGCGAGCGCGATCAGGTACTGCGGCCCGGCGCTGTCCCCGGCGTAGCGGGCGGTGGCGCCCTCGTCGGCGCACAGCAGCCGGGCGGTGCCCTCGCACCAGAAGTGCATGCCGAGCGGGGTCGACGGGTTGCGGCCGCGGGTCTCGGTCTCGGCTATCCCGGAGGCCGCGGAGACCACTTCGACCCGCCGTATGTTGAAGAAGCCCTGGTAGCTGCGGAACGGCTCGATGTCCATCAGGGCGTGCCAGGCCTTGTCGGCCTGCTGGCGGAACAGCTCCTGCTCGGCGTCGGTGTAGCCGTCCCCGAGCAGGACCAGGGTGATCCGGTTGGCCGGGTCCCCGGTGCGGCGTATGTCGAAGGTGGGGGCGGCCGGGGCCCGCAGGTCGGCGCGCAGCGCCTGGTGCGGCGGCGCGGCCCGGTCCGCGGGGGCACCCGGCCCGATCACGCCGAACGGCGACGGGCCGGCCAGCTCCAGCGCGGCCGGGAGCACGGCGGTGGACACCAGGACCAGGGCGGCCAGACTCCGGACGAGACGGCCAGGGTTGCCAGGCGGCATACGGGTGCGTCCTCGGGGCTCCGGTCACCCGGTGTCGCCCGGGTGGGGGAGCGGAGACGTACCCGGACCGGCGTGTCGCCCCTACCGGGCGACGCAAATGTCACCGACCTGGCCGAACGATCCGGATCCTGCCAGTCATACCAATCACTCCCCCGCTCACTTCCTCCGGAAGTCCAGCACCAGATGCGTCCCCAGCCCGAACAGCAGCCCCCAGAACGCCGAGCCGATGCCGAACAGGCTCATCCCCGACGCGCTCGCCAGGAAGGTCACCACCGCTGCGTCCCGCCCGCGCTCCTCCGTGACCGCCGCCGCCAGACTGCCCTGCAGCGAGGCGAGCAGCGCGACCCCGGCGATCACCGCGACCAGTTCCTTCGGCAGCCCGGTGAACAGGCTCACCAGCACCCCGCTGAAGCTGCCCACCAGGACGTACAGCGCGCCCGAGGACATCCCCGCGACGTACCGGCGGCGCGGGTCCGGGTGGGCCTCCGGGCCCGAGCAGATCGCCGCCGTGATCGCCGCCAGGTTCACCCCGGGCGAGCCGAACGGCGCCATCAGCAACGACGCCAGCCCGGTCGAGCCGATCAGCAGCCGGTCGTCCGCCCGGTAGCCGAACGCCCGCATCACCCCCAGGCCCGGCGCGTTCTGCGAGGCCAGTACGACGATCGTGAGCGGCAGTGCCAGCCCCACCAGCGCCGCGCCGGAGAACGCCGGCACGGTCAGCACCGGTACGGTCGGCCCGCCCGAGCCCAGGTGCAGCGGGAGCCCGACGGTGAGCGCCGCCAGCACCCCGCCGGCCAGCAGCGCGACCGGGACGGCGTACCGCGGGGCGAGCCGCTTGGCCAGCAGGAAGGCGGCGAAGGCGCCCACCACCAGCACCGGCGCGCTGTGCACGGCGCCGAAGATCCCGGCGCCGAAGGAGAACAGGATGCCGGCCAGCATCGCGTTCACGATCCCCACCGGCACGGCGGCGATCAGCCGGCCGAACCAGCCGGTCACCCCGAACAGGGTCACCACCACCGCGCTCACCAGGAACGCCCCGACCGCGTCCCGGTACGGGTAGTCGCCGAGGCTGGTCACCAGCAGCGCGGCCCCCGGGGTGGACCAGGCGGTGACCACCGGCGTCCGGGTCCACCAGCTCAGCGCGAAGCCGCTCACCCCGCTCCCGATCGCCACCGCCCAGATCCAGGACGCGGTGTGCGCCGCGTCCAGCCGTCCGGCGTTCGCCGCCGCGAGCACCACCACCAGCGGTCCCGAGAAGGACACCGCGACACACACCAGCCCGGCCAGCAGCGCCGGACCGGACAAGTCCCGTCGCAGCGACCGGCGTTCCCCGCTCCCGACCGGCGTCGTCCCCGGTCGGACCGTCAGCTCATCCGTCATTCCGGCAGTATCCCGAAGCCGGTGCGAAGACTCCCGAAAAAACTTTTCGACTCACCTGCAACCCCCTGCGGGGATGGACGTCTATCAGGGTGAAGGCACGGAGAGCGAGACCGGCAGAGCCGGGGGGCGCTTTCGCTCAGGAGGAGCGGAGCCGGTCGTCTTCACCACACACCGTCAGTCACATGACCCTGGGGAGTCACGTCATGCGCACGTCCGTTATCACCCGTTTCGCGAAGAACGACCGTTCCTTCTCCGCCCGCCGCAGCCTCGCCGCCCTCGCCACCACCGTCGTCCTCGCCGGCGGCGTCCAGCTCCTCACCGCCACCGACGCCTCGGCCTGCTCGGGCCCGGACACCGACGGCAACGTCCCCGCGGTGAGCCAGGAGACCCTTCAGGACCGCGACTTCGACCTGCACGGCGCCGGCGCGAAGGCCAGCTTCTTCGACGTCCCGGAGACGCTGACGGTGGGCGGCGCGAAGGCCGAGTTCGGCGTCCAGATCGCGAACTTCAGCAAGGCCGACTACCACAAGGTCGCCGCGGGATTCGGGCTCTTCAACCCGCACGGCGCCACCCCGCGGCCCTCGCAGGTCACCGTGGAGGTCATGGACCACGGGCACTGGAAGCGCCTCACCATGAAGGGCGGCTGCGACCCGGCGATCCACGCGGTGGGGATGGAGGCCCTGGGCGAGCCGCTCGCGGTCGGCCGCGCCCGCCGCTACATGTTCAGGGTCTCGATCTCGGCCGACGCGCCCAAGGACATGAACGAGCTGCAGGTGTACGGCGGCGACTTCGCCAGCGCGACGACGACGGTCAAGGTCGTTCGCCAGGCCCCCGCCGCCGAGCCCGCCGCCCCGGCCAAGCCCAAGGCCACCAAGAAGCCCGCCAAGCCCGCTCCGGCGGAGCCCGCCGCCGACACCACCCAGGCCCCCGCCAAGGCCGCCGAGCCCGCCAAGGCGCCCGCCGCCACCCCGACCGCCGCGCCGGCCACCACCGCCCCGGCGGGCACCCCCGAGCTGGCCCACACCGGCGCCGCCGAGAACAACACCTTCCTCGCCGTCTCCTCCGCCCTGTTCCTCGCCCTGGGCTCCGGCGTCCTGATCGCCGTCCGCCGGATGCGTCCCCAGCGCGACTCCGGCTGACGGTCACGCGACAGGGGCCCTGCTCCGCACCGTGGTGCGGAGCAGGGCCCCTGCCGCGTTCCTCCGGAGCCGTCAGCCCCAGGTGATCAGCCGCTTCGGCTGCTCCAGCAGGCCGGCCACGTCGGCCAGCACCTTGGAGCCGAGCTCGCCGTCGACCAGGCGGTGGTCGAAGGAGAGCGCCAGCGTGGTCACCATGCGCGGGACGACCTTGCCCTTGTGCACCCACGGCATTTCCCGGACCGCGCCGAAGGCGAGGATCGCGGCCTCACCCGGGTTGAGGATCGGGGTGCCGGTGTCGACGCCGAAGACGCCGACGTTGGTGATGGTGACGGTGCCGCCCTGCATGTCGGCCGGCGAGGTCTTGCCCTGGCGGGCGGTCTCGACCAGCTCGCCGAGCGAGACGGCCAGGCCCGTGAGGGTCTTGGACCCGGCGTCCTTGATGTTCGGGACGATCAGGCCGCGCGGGGTGGCCGCGGCGATGCCGAGGTTCACCTGGCCCTTGATGACGATCTCCTGGGCCGCCTCGTCCCACTGCGCGTTGATCTCGGGGTGCCGCTTGATCGCGGTGAGCAGCGCCTTGGCGACGAGCAGCAGCGGGCTGACCCGGACGTCCCGGCCGAGCTCGCCGGTCTCCTTGAGCTTGCGGACGAACTTCATCGTGCGGGTCACGTCGACCTGGACGAACTCGGTGACGTGCGGGGCGGTGAAGGCCGAGGCCACCATCGCCTGCGCGGTCGCCTTGCGGACGCCCTTGATCGGCACCCGGACGTCGCCCGCGGCGGAGACCGGCAGCGACACCGGCGCCTCGACCGCGGCGACCGCCTCGGCCTGGACGGCCGGGGCCGGCACGGCCGCCGGCGCGGCCTGGGCCGCGGCGAAGGCGTGCAGGTCCTCGCGGGTGATCACGCCGCCCGCGCCGGTCGGGGTGACCGCGCGGAGGTCGACGCCGAGGTCCTTGGCCAGCTTGCGGACCGGCGGCTTGGCCAACGGCCGTTCCCCGACCGGCGCTTCGGCCACCGGAACGACCGGCGCGACCGGAACGACCGGCGCCGCCGGAGCGGCGGGCGCGACCGCGGTCGTGGTGGTGTGCGTGGTCCGCCGGGCCCGGCGCTGGGTGCCACCCGTGCGCGGGCCGTACCCGACCAGCACCTCCCGGCGCTCCGGCTCGGCCGGGGCGGCGGGCGCGGCGGCAGCAGCGGGCGCGGCGGCCGGAGCGGCGGCCGGCGCGGCCCCCGCCTCGCCGGCGACCGCGACCGAGATGATCACGGTGCCGACGTCGACCGTCGAGCCCTCGGGGAAGAAGAGCTGCTCGACGACCCCGTTGAACGGGATCGGCAGCTCGACCGCCGCCTTGGCGGTCTCCACCTCGCACACGACCTGCCCGTCGGTGACGGTGTCACCGGGCTTGACGTACCAGCTGAGGATCTCGGCCTCGGTGAGGCCCTCGCCCACGTCGGGCATCTTGAACTCGCGGAGCGAGCGAACTGCGGTGGTCATCTGCGCTCCCCGGGATCAGTACGCGAGCGCGCGGTCGACGGCGTCGAGCACGCGGTCAAGGTCGGGGAGGAAGGCCTCCTCGACGCGGGACGGCGGGTACGGCGCGTAGTAGCCGCCGACCCGCAGAACCGGTGCCTCCAGGTGGTAGAAGCACTTCTCGGTGAGCCGGGCGGCGAGCTCGGCGCCCATGCCCAGGAAGACCGGCGCCTCGTGCACCACGATCGCCCGGCCGGTGCGCTTGACCGACTCCTCCAGGGTGCGGAAGTCCACCGGGGAGAGCGAGCGCAGGTCGACGACCTCCAGACGGCGGCCGTCCTCCTCGGCGGCCGCGGCGGCCTCCAGGCAGGTCTTCACCATCGGGCCGTACGCGATCAGCGTCGCGTCGGTGCCGGCGCGGACGATCCGGGCGTCGTGCATCCCCAGGTCGGCGGAGTCGCCGACCTCGCCCTTGTCCCAGTAGCGCCGCTTGGGCTCCAGGAAGATCACCGGGTCGTCCGACTCGATGGCCTGGCGCAGCATCCAGTGCGCGTCGTGCGCGTTGGACGGGCTGACCACCCGCAGGCCGGCGGTGTGCGCGAAGTACGCCTCGTGCGACTCGCTGTGGTGCTCGACCGCGCCGATTCCACCCGCGTAGGGGATGCGGATGGTGACCGGCATCTTGACGTGGCCCAGCGCACGGGCGTGCATCTTGGCCAGCTGGGAGACGATCTGGTCGAAGGCCGGGTAGACGAAGCCGTCGAACTGGATCTCCACGACCGGGCGGTAGCCGCGCAGCGCGAGGCCGATCGCGGTGCCGACGATGCCGGACTCGGCGAGCGGGCTGTCGATGACCCGGTCCTCGCCGAAGTCCTTCTGCAGGCCGTCGGTGATCCGGAAGACGCCGCCGAGCTTGCCGATGTCCTCGCCCATCAGGACGGTCTTCGGGTCGTTCTCCAGCGACTTGCGCAGCGCCCCGTTGAGCGCCTTGGCGATGCTGAGCTGGCCGGCCATCAGTGGTTCTCCCCCGCCTCGAAGGAGGCCGCGTACTCGACGTACTCGGCCCGTTCCTCATCGACCAGTGCGTGCGGCTCGCTGTACACGTGGTCGAAGATCAGCGTCGGGTCCGGGTCCGGCATGCTGCGCACGCCCTCGCGCACCCGAAGCCCCAGCTGCTCGCTCTCGGCGTCGACGGCGGCGAAGAACTCCTCGTCCGCCAGGCCCTCCTTCTCCAGGAGGGTGCGCAGCCGCAGGATCGGGTCCTTGGCCTTCCAGGCCTCGGTCTCCTCGGCGAGCCGGTAGCGGGTGGGGTCGTCCGAGGTGGTGTGCGCGCCCATCCGGTAGGTGAAGGCCTCGATCAGCACCGGGCCGTTGCCGCTGCGGGCGTGGTCTAGCGCCCAGCGGGTGACCGCGAGGCAGGCCAGCACGTCGTTGCCGTCGACCCGCACGCCCGGGAAGCCGAAGCCGGAGGCGCGGCGGTACAGCGGGATCTTGGTCTGGGTGGTGGTGGGCTCGGAGATCGCCCACTGGTTGTTCTGGCAGAAGAACACCACGGGGGCGTTGTAGACCGAGGCGAAGGTGAAGGCCTCGTTGACGTCGCCCTGGCTGGAGGCCCCGTCGCCGAAGTACGCGATGACCGCGTCGTCGGCGCCGTCCTTGGTGATGCCCATCGCGTAACCGGTGGCGTGCAGGGTCTGCGAGCCGATCACGATGGTGTACAGGTGGAAGTTCTTCTCGTTCGGGTCCCAGCCGCCGTGGTTCACGCCGCGGAACATGCCGAGCAGGTTCAGCGGGTCGACGTCGCGGCACCAGGCGACGCCGTGCTCGCGGTACGTGGGGAACGCGTAGTCGCCGGTGCGCATGGCGCGCCCGGAGCCGACCTGGGCGGCTTCCTGGCCGAGCAGCGAGGCCCACAGGCCGAGCTCGCCCTGGCGCTGGAGCGAGGTGGCCTCGCCGTCGAACCGGCGCACCAGCACCAGGTCGCGGTAGAGGGAGCGCAGCTCGTCCGGGGTGACGGTGAGGGGGTACTCCGGGTGCTCGACCCGCTCGCCTTCCGGCGTGAGCAGCTGGACGAGCTCCGGCTGGGCGTCCGTACCCGTGGCGCGGAGGGTGTCAGGGACAGCGGGGGCCGCCTTCTTGCGGGTCCTCGCCGTGCTTTTGACGGTCACGTTCACTCCTCGGTCTGTCCGGCCGCCCGGGGTCGCCGGTGACCGGTCCGGTCACCGCCTCGCGGGGCGCGCGTGGGTGTGCGCACCTACTGCGTGGCAGGTGGTGATCCTGATCCGACGGCGCTCCCGCACGAGAACGTTACCCAGCGTCCGCCCTCGGCGCTTTTGCGCTAGGACGTCCTACTTGTTCGGGGTCCACAACCCCGAGGGTGCCGCGTTCGGCTCGCCGTCGGAAGGGTGGGGGTGACGGTCGGCGTGACGCAGCTCTCATTTCGAGCGCCTTCAGGACACCAGCGCACGCTATCCGGGCGGAAGCCCGTACGTAAGGGGGTTCTCGGTATCGGTTTCGGTCGAGTGTGGCCGGATCCCGCCGGTGCCGGGGTCCGGGCGATAGGTCTGCCGTACGGTGATATGGGAGGCTTTGGGCGTGACTCACAACGGACATATCAGGGTATTCCTGCTCGACGACCACGAGGTGGTCCGGCGGGGCGTACACGATCTCCTCTCGGTCGAGGACGACATCGAGGTGGTCGGCGAGGCCGGCACGGCCGCCGAGGCGCTGTCCCGGATCCCGGCGGCGCGGCCCGACGTCGCGGTGCTGGACGTCCGGCTGCCGGACGGCAACGGGGTCGAGGTGTGCCGCGAGGTGCGGTCCCGGATGCCGGAGATCAAGTGCCTGATGCTGACCTCGTTCTCGGACGACGAGGCACTGTTCGACTCGATCATGGCGGGCGCCTCCGGCTACGTCCTCAAGGCGATCCGCGGCACCGACCTGATCACCGCCGTCCGGGACGTCGCGGCCGGCCGCTCGCTGCTCGACCCGGTCGCCACCAGCCGGGTGCTCGCCCGGCTGCGCGACGGCGGCGAGAAGGAGGACGAACGGCTCGCCCAGCTGACCCGGCAGGAGCGACGGATCCTCGACCTGATCGGCGAGGGGATGACCAACCGTCAGATCGGCAACGAGTTGCACCTGGCCGAGAAGACGGTGAAGAACTACGTCTCCAGTCTGCTCGCCAAGATGGGCATGGAGCGGCGCACCCAGGCGGCGGCCTTCGTGGCCCGGCGGCAGGCCGACCACCAGTACTGATCCGGCCCGTTCACAGATCTGACGGTTTGTCAAGGACCCTCACCGGGTGGCCATAACCTCTGGCTGTGACTTTCAGCCAGACCCTCGCCTGTGCCCCGGCCCGCCCCGATCTCTCCGCCCCGCCGATGGGAACCCTCAGCCCGCCCGTTCCGTACACCGCACTCGCCGAGGTCCTGGACCGCTACCCGGTGGGTCGCCTGCTGACCGCCGAACCGGTCGCCGAGGGTCTGCTGAACCGGGGGTACCGGATCACCACCGAGTCCGGCCCGTACTTCCTGAAGTGCTACGTCGACGCCGCCACCGCCGCCCGCCCGAAGATCCTCGCCCACCACCGCGCGATGGCCGACCTGCAGGCCCTCGGACTGCCCGTCGCACCCCCGCTGAGCCGCACCGGGAGCTCCGCCACGGTGGCCGCCCTGGACGGCCGGCTCTTCGCGCTGTTCCCCTGGGTCGAGGGCCGGCACCGGCACGGCACCGAGCTGTCCCCGCCCCGGTGCGACGCGCTCGGCACGCTGCTCGGCCGCCTGCACGGCGCCCTCGACGACGTGTGCACCCCGCTCGACCAGCCCGCCGGCTACCGCAGCGCCGACCCGGCGGACAGCGCCGCGCTCGCCCGCGACCTGCGGCGCCGTGCCCGCGAGCACCGCCCGCACGGCGACCTGGACGCGCTGGCCGACCGCCGGCTGACGGAACGGCTGGAACTGCTCGCCGAACACGCCCACCGCCGCCCGGCCCCGCAGGCCGCCCCGCCCACCGGCTGGACCCACGGCGACTTCCACGGGCTCAACCTGCTCTACGGCCCCGGCCCGGACGGGGACGAGGCCGGGGCCGGGGCCGGCGGCCCGGTGGCGGCGGTGCTGGACTGGGACAAGCTCGGCCCGCAGCCGCGCGCCGAGGAGGCCGTCCGCGCCGCCACCCTGCTGTTCAACGACCGGGCGTCCGGCATGCTCGACCTGGTCCGGGTCCGCCGCTACTCACAGGCGTACCGGGCCACCGGCGCCGCCACCGCCGAGCACCTGGCCGCCGCCGCCCACCGGGTCTGGTGGGAGCGGCTGAACGACTTCTGGATGCTGCAGTGGCGCTACCAGCGGGGCGACCACCGGGCCGACCCGCTCTACCCCGCCTCGGCGGGCCAGTTGGCGTGGTGGTGCCAGGAGTACGAGCAGGTCCTGGACGCCTTCGCCAACTGAGCCCGTCAGTTGCCCGTCCCGGGAAGCGTCGGCTTGGTCGTCCCCGTGGGCACCGGCGGCGGGTTGGAGGCCGTGCTGCCGCCGCCCCCGCTCGGCGTCGTCGGCGCCGAGGTCGCCCCGCCCGTGGACGTGGCCGACGCACTGGCGGTCGGTGTGTGGGTGGCGCTCGCGCTCGCCGTGGGCATCGGCGTGTGCCGGCCCGTGCCCGGGGACGGCGACATGTTGTTGCCGCTGCCGTTCCCGGTGTACGAGCCGTTGTCGGTCGGCTGCTGCGGCTTCTTGGTGGTCGTGGTCGGCTGCGGGCTCTGCGGGCCGGTCGGGGTCGGCGCGGTGGACTCGGTCGTGCTGACCACCGAGGTGGGGGCTGTGGGCGTGTTGGTGCCCTTGTCCTCGCCGCCGAACGCCGCCGCCATGCCGATCCCGGCCGCGAGCAGCACGGCGGCCGCGCCGGCCACCCAGGCCCACGGCCCGCGGCGCCGCCGGCCGTCGTCCTCGTGGTCGCCGCCACCGCCGCCGCCACCGCCGTACGGGCCGCCGGCGCCCTGGTACGGCGTCGCCGGGGTGTGCGGGCCGCCCGGCACGGAGTAGGGCAGCACCGAGGTCCGGTCGCCGGGGCCGATCGCGCCGAAGGCCGCGGTGGCCGCGGTCTCGTCGGTGGGCCGCAGCACCTGGGTGGCGCCGGTGTCGCCGACCCAGCCGGGGCCGGCGGTGTGCATCTCGCGCAGCGCGTGCTGGACGTGCGCGCGGAACTCGTCGGCGTCCTGGAAGCGGTCGTCCGGGTTCTTGGCGAGCGAGCGCAGCACCAGCGGGTCGAGGTTCGCCGGCACCCGGCCGTTGGCCTGCGAGGGCGGCATCGGCGGGTCCTGGACGTGCTGGTAGACCACCGAGAGCGGGGTGTCGCCGGTGAACGGCGGGCGCAGCGCGAGCAGCTCGTAGAGCATGCAGCCGGCCGCGTACAGGTCGGAGCGGTGGTCGACCGGCTTGCCGAGCGCCTGCTCGGGCGAGAGGTACTGCGGGGTGCCCATGACCATGCCGGTCTGGGTCATCGTGGTGGCCCCGCCGGTCAGCGCCCGGGCGATGCCGAAGTCCATCACCTTGACCGCGCCGGTGTTGGTGATGATCACGTTGGCGGGCTTGATGTCGCGGTGGACGATCCCGTGCCGGTGGCTGTAGGCGAGCGCCTCCAGGACCCCGGCGATGATGATCAGCGCCTGGTCGACCGGCGGCGCTTCCTCCTCCATCAGCAGCTCGCGGACGGTACGGCCCTCGACCAGTTCCATCACGATGTACGGCGTGGACTCGTCCCCGACGTACTCCTCGCCGGTGTCGTACACCGAGACGATCGAGTGGTGGTTCAGCGCCGCGACGGCGTGCGCCTCGCGGGTGAAGCGCAGCCGGGCGACCTCGTCCTGGGCCAGGTCGCCGCGCAGCAGCTTGACCGCCACCGTGCGGCCCAGCCGGATGTCCTCGGCGGCGAACACCTCGGCCATGCCGCCCCGGCCGAGCCGGTGGGTCAGCCGGTAGCGGCCGTCACCGACCGTGCCGATCGGGGCGGAGGTGCCGCGGCCCGGCGTCTGCGGCCCGCCGCTGCCGGGCTGGGGGATCCTCGGCGTCCCGCCGGTCCCACCGTCCGCCCGGGCACCGCCGTCGTCCGGCTGCTGCGTCTGTGCCATCGCTCCTCGCCCCGGGCGTTCGCTCGGATCGCGGTGCCCTGTCGCTTGCGTATCCCCGAACGCTACCGCTTCCGGAGAGGGCGCGTGGCACGCCCGAACCCGGCGGAGACCGTCAGATCAGGGCATTCCGGTCAGTCGGGACGTCCAGGACCAGGACGGCCGCCGGGGGTGCGGCGTGCCCGACCTTGCTGCCGGTCTTCTCCTGCGCCTTGTTGATCACGATCGCGATGATGATCCCGGCCAGCACCAGGACACCGACGATGATCGCGATCACCACCGCGGCCGTCGAGCAGCCGCCGCCGGAGGGCTTCGGCTGCTGGTACGGCGGCATCGGCCGCGGCGGCGGGGTGTGCGCCGGCTGCGGGTACTGCGGGCGCGGGGTCTGGTACGCCGGCGGCGGGGTCTGGTACGGCGGCCGCGGCTGCCCGCCCTGCTGCAGGTACTGCGGCTGCGGGGTGTGCGGCGCCTGCGGGGCCGGGGTCTGGTAGGCCGGCGGCGGGGTCTGGTACTGCTGCCCGGACTGCGCTTGATTGAGGTACTGCGGCTGCGGGGTCTGCGGGGCGTGCGGCCCGGCGTGCGCCGAGCGCGGGCCCTCCCCGATCACCAGCGGGGTGCTGGCCTGCAGCCCGCGCCCGCTGCCGCCGCCCTTGGCGGCCTCGATCAGCCGCTCCGCCTCGTCCCGCATCTCCGCCGCGCTCTGGAACCGGTGCGCCGGGTCCTTGCGCAGCGCCCTGGCGACGTAGGCGTCCACCTCGGGGGTGACGGCCCGGTTGATCGCGGAGGGGGCGGGCGGCTCCTCCTGGACGTGCTTGTAGGCGATCGAGAAGGCCGAGTCGCCGTCGAAGACCAGCTGGCCGGTGAGCATCTCGAAGAGCATCACGCCGACCGAGTACAGGTCGGAGCGGGCGTCCACCGGCTTCCCGAGCGCCTGCTCGGGCGAGAGGTACTGCGGGGTGCCGACCACCATGCCGGTCTGGGTCATCGACGTGACGCCGGACTCCAGCGCCCGGGCGATGCCGAAGTCCATGACCTTGACGTTGCCCTTGCGGTCGAACATGACGTTGCCGGGCTTGATGTCGCGGTGGACCAGGCCCATGTCGTGCGAGGCCTCCAGCGCGTTCAGCACGCCGACGGTGACCCGCAGGGCGTCCTCGGTCGGCATCGCGCCCTGCTGGGCGACCGCGTCGTTGATGGACTCGCGCAGGCCCTTGCCGTCGATCAGCTGCATGACGATGTACGGCGTGCTGGAGCCGTCCGCGGCGACGTCCTCGCCGCTGTCGTACACCGTGACGATGTTCGGGTGCTCCAGCCGGGCCACCGCCTGGGCCTCGCGGCGGAACCGCTCCTTGAACGAGTCGTCCCGGCCCAGGTCGCTGTGCATGCTCTTCAGCGCGACCTGCCGCCCCAGCACGCTGTCGTAGGCGAGGTGGACGGAGGCCATGCCGCCCTCGCCCAGCAGGCGCTGCAGCACATAGCGGCCGTTGCCCAGGGAGAAGCCCTCGACCGCCGCGTTGCCGTGCTCGCTCATGGTCCTCTGCTCCCCCTCGGCGCGACGCGGTGCCGCGACCGTGACGTTCGGTCTCTCGTCCGTGCGTGTGGGCCCGGCCCGCCGGCCCCGCAGACCCCTGTCGCGGCGGATTCGGCCTGCGACAGGGGTCAGAGTAGCGGCTCGCGCCGACGTCGAACGGCCCCGGGGGCCGCACCCGGCCCGGGACCGCGCGCCACCCCCCGGTGGCGGGCCGGCAGGCTGCCGGCCGCGACCTACAGGTAGGGGCCGGAGCGGATGCCGCGGCCGTGGCCCGGCTCGTCCTCGTCGGCCTCGCCGCCGTGCAGCCCGGGCGGCAGCGCCCGGCGCATCTGCTCCAGCTGCGCCCGGGCCGCCATCTGCTGCGCGAACAGGGCGGTCTGGATGCCGTGGAACAGGCCCTCCAGCCAGCCGACCAGCTGGGCCTGGGCGATCCGCAGCTCGGCCTCGGTCGGGATGGAGTCCTCGGTGAACGGCAGCGACAGCCGCTCCAGCTCCGCCACCAGCTCGGGGGCCAGCCCGAGTTCCAGCTCCTTGATCGAGCTGGCGTGGATGTCCTTCAGCCGGGCCCGGCTCGCCTCGTCGAGGGGCGCCATCCGGACCTCCTCCAGCAGCTGCTTGATCATGCTGCCGATGCGCATGACCTTGGCCGGCTGCTCGACCATCTCGGTCACCGGGAGCTCACGGGGCAGGTCGCCCTCGTCGTCCCCGTCGTCCGCGGCGGCGAACCCCTGGCCCACGGGCAGCCCGTCCGGTCCGACGATCAGCACCTTCTGGCCGTCCTGCGACTGCCCGCCGGCGGCCCGGAAGGGCTCCTGCGACGGGCGCTCGTTCATCGGATTCGTCATGAACAACATTCTCTCTCACTGGGGTTGGTCGGGCGGAAGCCCCCGTGCGTCCCGCCTGCCTGCGCCACCCCGCACGACGGTACGCCCACCGGGGGCGGACCGGAATCCGTACGGATACTCAGATCCCGCGCGGTGCCGGACGACCGGCGCCGCGGACCGGCCGCGGTCGGGCCCGATCGGCGCTCGACGACAGCCGCCCGCACGCCGGTGGAGCGGCGCCCGGCGGCTAGCCGCGCCGCAGCCGCAGCCCGACCAGGCCCACGCCGCAGCCGATCAGCCCCAGCCCGACGCCCAGCGGCAGCTGCACGGTGGACGCGTCCTGCCAGCGGGCCGGCAGCACGACGGGCACGGCGACGGCGGCCGCGACGGCCTGGCCGGAGGCCACCGGAACGCTCTCCGAGGCGGGATCGCCGGTGGGCGCGGGTGCGTCCGGGGCGCCCGGGTCGTCCTCGGTCGCCTGGTCCGGCGCCTGGTCCGGGGCCTGGTCCGGGGCCTGCTCGACGCCCTGGTCGGCGGCCTGGTCGGGCGCCTGCTCGGCGGCGGCGTCGGCGCGCTCGGCCGCCGAGCCGGGCCGGTAGCGCAGCGCCCGGGGGTCGACGCCCTCCGGGTGCGGGCGCACCGGGTGCTGCGGCGGCGCGGCGGCCGGGGTCGGGGCGGGCCGGGACGTGGACGTGGGCGTGGGCGCGGGCATGGACGTGGACGTGGACGTGATGGCGGGCGCGGTCCCGGTGGCAGCGGGGGCATCCGGGGCCTCGGCCGAGGGGGACGCCGCCGGCCCGGCGCTCGGCGCAGCGTCGGCGCCCGCCGTCCCGGTCGGCCCGGCGGCCTCGGACGGGGACGGGGACGGGGACGGGGACCCGCCGGACGGCGCCGGGGCGGGAGCGGACGCCGCCCCCGGCGAGGGCGCGGCCGCCGCGACCGAGGCGACGGCCAGCGGCAGCGTCACCCCCAGGACGGCGGCCGTGAAGAGCCGCCGCGCCCGGCCCGGACGGAGGTCCCGGCGGCAGCGGCCCCAGCGGTTGCGACGGTGGTGCGGCGGAACGGGCAGCGGCCCGAGGAGCGCGTGCGCGCGGGACGCGCGGAGAGGTGCGGCCACGGTCGGAGGTCCTTCCGACGGCCGACCGCGCCCGGGGGCGGGTCAGCGGCGGGACAGCTCGTGACCAGCCTCACACAATCCGACAACAGGGGCATTTCGGACCCGTCGACCCGCCCCGCCGCGGCCCGCTCAGGCCCGCAGCACGACCTTCCCGACCTGCTCCCCCGCCTCCAGCACCCGGTGCCCCGCCCCGGCCTCGGCCAGCGGCAGCACCCGGTCCACCACCGGCTTCACCACCCCGGACTCCACCAGCGGCCACACGTGCTCGCGCACCGCCGCCACGATCGCCGCCTTCTCCGCCAGCGGCCGCCCGCGCAGGTTGGTGGCGATCACCGCGGCGCGCTTGCGCAGCAGCGCGTTGAGGTCGAGCTCGCCCTTCACGCCGCCCTGCAGCCCGATGATCACCAGCCGTCCGTTGACCGCCAGCGCCTCGACGTTCCGCTGCAGGTACTTGGCGCCCATGATGTCCAGGATCACGTCCGCCCCGGCCCCGCCGGTGGCCTTGCGGACCTCGTCGACGAAGTCCTGCTCGCGGTAGTCGACCGCGACGTCCGCGCCCAGTTCGACGCAGCGGGCCAGCTTCTCCGGGCCGCCCGCCGTGACCACGACCCGCGCCCCGACCGCCTTGGCCAGCTGGATCGCCATCGTCCCGATCCCGCTGGCGCCGCCGTGCAGCAGCACCGTCTCACCGGGCCGCAGGTGGGCCGTCAGGAAGACGTTCGACCACACCGTGCAGGCCACCTCCGGCAGCGCCGCGGCCTGCTCGGGGCCCAGCCCCTTCGGCATCGGCAGCAGCTGCCCGCTCGGCACCGCGACCAGCTCCGCGTAGCCGCCGCCGGCCAGCAGCGCGCACACCTCGTCGCCGACCGCCCAGCCGGACACCCCCGGCCCGAGCGCGACGATCCGCCCCGCGCACTCCAGCCCGGGGTACGGCGAGGCGCCGGGCGGCGGGTTGTAGAAACCCTGCCGCTGGAGCAGGTCGGCCCGGTTGACGGCGGTGGCCGTCACCTCGACCAGGACCTCGCCCTCACCGGGAACCGGGTCGGGCACCTCGGCCCAGACGAGCGCCTCGGGACCGCCGGGTACGGGAATCGTCATCGCATGCATGCCCCGAACCTACTGCGCCGCACGGCCGTTCCGGCGTCAGGCCCCGCGGGCGGTCGCCTTGATGACGATGACCCGGTCGGTCAGCTGCAGCACCGCCGCCTCCGGCTCGTTGAAGTTGAGCACCCGCCGCCCGCGGACCACCGCGACCACCAGGTCCGCGCAGTCGCGCGGGCCGTGCCCGGCCTCGGCCCGGGTGACCGGCCGCTCCACCACGTCCAGCCCCTGCCCGTAGGTCAGCAGGTCCTCCATCACCGCCCCGGCGTGCGGGCTGAGCATCGACAGGCCGAGCAGCCGCCCGGCCGAGCTGGAGCTGGTGACCACCACGTCGGCGCCGCTCTGCCGCAGCAGCGGCGCGTTCTCGTCCTCCCGGACGGCCGCCACCACGGTGGCCGCCTTGTTCAACTGGCGCGCCGTCAGGGTGATCAGCACCGCGGTGTCGTCCCGCTCGGGCGCGACCACCACCCGGGCGGCGTCCGGCAGCGCCGCGCGGACCAGGGTGTCGGTGCGGGTGGCGTCGCCGACCACGCCGACCAGGCCGTGCTGCGAGGCGTGCTCGATCGCCTTGCGCTGCGGGTCGACGACGACGATCTCCTCCTTCTTCACCCCCTGCCCGAGCAGGGTGTCGACGGCGCTGCGCCCCTTCGTCCCGTACCCGATGACGACGGTGTGCTCGCGCACGGTGGACCTCCAGCGGTTCAACCGCCATTGCAGGCGCGTCCGTTCGGTCAGCACCTCCAGCGTGGTGCCGACCAGGATGATCAGGAACAGCACCCGCAGCGGGGTGATGACGAGGATGTTGATGAGCCGGGCGCTGTCGCTGTACGGCGTGATGTCGCCGTACCCGGTGGTGGAGAGCGTGACGGTGGCGTAGTACGCCGCGTCCAGGAAGCTGAACTCGCCGCCCGCGTTGTCGTGGTAGCCGGCCCGGTCGAGGTAGACGATCACGCTGGTGGCGACCAGGACGGCGAGCGCCAGCAGCAGCCGCGAGCCGACCTGCCGCAGGGCGGGCTCGGTGCGCCGCGCGGGCAGCACGATCCCGGCGTCCGCCCACGGGTCCGTCCCCGGCGCCACGGCCCCGCGCAGACGCCTCATGCGCCCGCCTCGCCGCGCTCGGCAGGGGCGTTCGCCCACCCGCACCGCTCGACGGCGGGTTCGCTCCGCTCGCTCACGGGGCCTCCACCAGCTCGACGGTCTCCCCCGCCGCCACGCCCCCCGGCGGCACCACGGCCAGCGCCTCGGCCAGGGCCAGGCCGCGCAGCATCGCCGGCCCGTCGAAGGCGAGCGGGCGGACGCCCTCGGCGGTACGGCGGACGGGCAGCAGCCGGGTGTCCACCGGGTGCCCGGGCAGCGCGACGGCGGCCGGCGCCGCGGCGGGGCCCTCGGCGCTCCGCCCGCTGCGGGCGTGCAGCAGCGGCAGGGCGAGCGTCACCAGGCCGGCGACGGCGGCCAGCGGATTGCCGGGCAGGCCCACCAGGTGCCGCCCGCCGGGGAGTTCGGCCAGCAGCATCGGGTGCCCCGGCCGGACGGCCACGCCGTCCACCAGCAGCCGGGCGCCGGCCTCGGCCAGGGCCCGGTGCAGGAAGTCGACCGGCCCGGCGGCGGTGCCCCCGGTGGTGATCACCACGTCGGCCCCGGAGTGCCGCAGCGCGTCCCGGAGCAGCCCGAAGTCGTCGCGCACGCACCGGACTTCGGCCACCTCGGCACCGGCCGCGCGCAGCCAGGGCGGCAGCAGCGGCCCGAGCGCGTCCCGGACCAGGCCCGGCCTGGGCACCCCGGAGGCGAGCAACTCGTCGCCCAGGACCAGCAGTTGGACCACCGGGCGGCGGTGGACCGACAGCCGGTCGTGGCCGCAGGCGGCAGCCAGGCCGAGCACGGCCGGGCCCACCGGCGCACCGGCCGGCAGCAGCTCCTCGCCCCGGCGGCACTCCTGACCGCGCGGCCGGACGTCCTGACCGGTGGTCAGCGGCCCCGGCCCGCACGCGTGCAGCAGCGCGCCGTCGACCCGGCCGTGCTCGCGGCGCAGCACCGCCGTGGCGCCGGGCGGCAGTTGGGCGCCGGTGGCGATCTGCACGGCGGCGCCGTCGTCCAGCGGCGCCACCTCGGTGCGGCCGGCCAGCACCTGCCCGGCCACCCGCCAGGGCCCGGGCCCGGCGACGGCCCAGCCGTCCATCGCGGAGGTGTCGAAGGCGGGCAGGTCGGTCAGCGCGGTGAGCGGTTCGGCGAGGGTGTGGCCGAGCGCCTCGACCAGCGGCAGCCCGAGCGCGGGCAGCGGGCGCAGCCCGGCCCGCCGGGCGGTCGCCCGGGCCCGCGGCCAGCCGAGCACCCCGGGGCCGGTGTGCGGTGCGGCCATCGCGGTCTGCCCGACCGTGCTCACGGCTCGCCCGGCCGGTCGGCGGCGGTCCACCGCTCGGCGAGCGCCACGGTCCGCCGGACGGCCTCGGCGACGGCCTCCGGCCCGCCGCCCTGCTGGGCGGCGGCGTAGCCGATCAGGAAGGCGGTGAGCGGCGCGGCGGGCCGCTCCACCCCGTGCGCGACCACCCGGGCCATGTCGAGCAGGCCCCGGACGTCCACGTCCAGGTCGATGCCCAGGTCGGCGTTGACCTCGGCGATCCAGTCATCCAGCGTGCGCTCCATGCGCCCATGCTGCCCGATCGGCGGTTTCCGGGAGGTGTTCGCCCCGTGTGCGGCGCGCGTCGATTCGCTCACAGCGCCCCAGCCGGGGCCGTGAACCGCGCGGAAGCACCGGAAGCGCGCTACTCCTGCCGCCGGTCCCGCTCCCGGGCCCGCTCCAGGTCCTCCCAGGTGTCGCAGTCGTACGCGACGTTGTCGGTGTCGGCCACCAGCACCCGGGTCAGCCCGCCGGTGAGGCGGCGCAGCGGGAGCCCGGCCGGGTCGCCGAGGGCGGCCAGGGCGGCGCGCAGCGGGGCGGTGCGGTAGGCGGCGGTGAGCGGCTGGTCGCGTCCGGCGGCGTCGACCAGGACGGCGGCGTCGGCGTGCTCCCCGGCCTCGTCGAGGGCGGTGGCGAGGCGCTCCACCGTCCGCCGGTCCAGGAAGGGCAGGTCGGCGGCGAGCAGCAGCACGGTGTCGGCGGTGACCAGGGCGAGCCCGGCCGCGACGGCGGCGACCGGCCCGCCGCCGGCCGGCCGCTCCCTGGTCCAGAGCGCGTCGGCCCGCCCGGTCGGCCGGGCGGGGCCGACCACGACGGCGGTGCGGGCGCCCGCGCAGGCGGCGAGCACCCGGTCGAGCAGGCTGCTCTCGCCCACGGTCAGGCCGGGCTTGTCGGCCCCGCCGAGCCGCCGGGCGGCCCCGCCCGCCGGGACGATCACGTCGTACGGCGTCATGCGGCCAGTATCCCGCCCGGGGCCCAAGGGCCAGGCCCTACGGCTCCAGGCCCTACGGCTCCAGGCTCTACGGCTCCAGGTCCTCCGGGGAGATCTCCACGGTGTCCTCCGGATCGACGGTGTCCGCCGCGTCCGCCGCGTCCGCCGCCTCCTGCCGGGCGGCGGTGTTCGCCGCCGCGCCCAGGTCCAGGACGACCGGCAGCGTCAGCTCCCCGTACCGCTCGTTCATCGCGGTGGTCAGCGCCTCCGCGTCGTCCGGGTGCTCGGCCAGCAGCCGGTCGAAGTCCCGCAGGTACTCGCCGGTGAAGGCGAGCACCCGGGCGGCGTCGTCGCCCTGCCCGGGGGCGCGGTGCCCGGCGATCACCCGGTCCACGTCGAGGTCCGCGATCCGGTCGAGGTTGTGCCCCCAGGTGGTGCGCTGCGCGGGGGTGGTGTCGGCCGTCCACACGTGGGTGCCGTTGTAGGCGAAGTCACCGGCGATCACCGTGCGGATGCTCGGCACGTGGACGACGGTGGAGTTCCCGCAGTCGCCCTGCCCGAGCAGCAGCACCGGGATGACCTGCCGGTCGAGCATCAGCGGCTGCGGCAGCAGCGGGGCGGGGATCAGCGGGTGGTCCGGGACGTCGTCGCCGTACACCGGCTTCCACTGGGCGACCTTGGCCGCGGCGGTGCGCCGGATGCCCTCGACCACCGCCGGCGCGGCCAGCAGCCGCGCGTCGGGGAAGAGCTTCAGCACCTCCTCGGCACCGAAGTAGTGGTCGGGGTGCTGGTGGGTGACGACGATGGCGAGCAGTCGGCGTCCCTTGCCCGCGACCCATTCGGCCAGTTCGCGACCGGCGCTGCGGGTGAGCTGGGCGTCCACCAGGATCGCCGCGTGCTCGCCGAGGATCAGCGTGGAGGTGGCGAAGAAGGCCGATTCGGGGCCGGTGAAGACGGCGACCTCCAGCGGCCGGGCGGGCCGATCGGCCGCCGCGGCGGGGCCGGCCCCGGCGGGCTCGGCGTCCACCCGCTCCGCGTCGGCGCTCTCCTCGGGCGGGGACGACGTCACGGGCTGCTCCCTTGGTTCGCGGACGGACGTGCTGCGCCCTACAGCATGGGAGCAGCGGCGACCGATCGCGAGCGAGGCGCGCCAGACGGGTCGTGACGGTCAGCTCACACCGCGACCCGGGCGGCGATCTCCTTGCCGCGGCGGGTGGCCTGCTCCAGCGCCTGCGCCCGGGACGCGACGGCGTTCGGGACGAAGTCGGCCATCGCCGGCACCTTCGCCGCCAGGGCGAACTCCGGGACGATGAAGTCGACCTCCAGCCCGAGCATGCCGGTGAGCACCTTCTCCAGGTACGTGGTGACGAACTCGTACGGCTCGCGCGGCGCGCCGGGCGCGTACGAGCCGCCGCGGGGGGCGACGACGGTGACCGGGGTGCCCTTGGCGGTGGGCGCCTCGCCGGCCGTGCGGCCGACCAGGATCACCTGGTCCAGCCAGGCCTTGAGGGTCGACGGGATCGTGAAGTTGTACATCGGCGCGCCGATCAGCACGGCGTCGGCCTGCTCCAGCTCGGCCATCAGCTCCTCGCGCAGGGCCCAGGCGGCGGCCTGCTCGGCGGTGCGGCCCTCGGCGGGGACGTACGCGCCGTTGATGCCGTGGACGTCCAGGTGCGGGACGGGGGCGGCGGCGAGGTCCCGGTGGATCACGGTGCCGCCGGGGTGCTCGGCGAGCCAGGCGGCCTTGAAGGCGGCCGCGACCTCGCGGGAGAGGGAGCCGTCGACGACCGCGGTGGAGTCGATGTGCAGGAGCGTGGGCATGGCAGTACCTCCGAGAGATTAGTAGCTGCCTTTTCCCGTGCAGCTGCAGCTACCGTAGCAGCTTACTTTTCTGCAGTCACTAGGGAAGCGTCTAGTAGGCTGGAGCCATGGCCAAGCGCGAGGCAGTGACCGACGACGTGGTGACCGGCGCGACGAAGACCAGCCCGGCGACGACGACCGGCACGGCGGCCGACGCCGTCCCGGCCCCCGCCGACGTGTGCGACGCCGGGAGCGAGGCCGGCTGCATCAACGTCGAGATGGCCCTCCACCGGGTGTTCACTCTGCTCGGCAAGCGCTGGACCGGCCTGCTGCTGGGCGTGCTCAATCACGGCGGCCCGGCCTACTTCTCCGAGCTGCGCCGCGCGATCCCGGCCATCAGCGAGCGGATGCTCTCCGACCGGCTGACCGAGCTGGCCGAGGCCGGTCTGGTCGTCCGCGAGGTCGACGCCGGCCCGCCGCTGCGGGTCAGCTACCGGCTCACCGAGGGCGGCCTCGCGCTGAAGCCCGCCCTCGGCGAGCTCGCCGTCTGGGCCGACCGCTACCTGCCGGAGAGCGCCCTCAAGGGCGGCTGCTGAAGCCACCGCCGCCGGCCCCCGGACACGCGAACGGGCCCGCCCACCGACAACCGGTGGGCGGGCCCGTTCGGACGTTCGGGCGGCGGATCAGCCCTTCTTCGCGCCCCCGCGCAGCTTGGCGACCCGGTCGGCGACGCCCCAGGACGTCACCCGCCACAGCGCCTCGACCACGATGTTGCGGCTCATCTTGGACGCGCCCAGCTCGCGCTCGACGAAGGTGATCGGCACCTCGGCCACCTTGAAGCCGGCCTTCACCGTGCGCCAGGCCAGGTCGACCTGGAAGCAGTACCCGGCCGAGGCCACCTCGTCCATGCCCAGGCCCAGCAGGGTCTCCTTGCGGAAGGCCCGGTAGCCGCCGGTGACGTCCCGGATCGGCACGCCCAGCATCAGCCGCGAGTAGGTCGAGCCGCCGCGCGAGAGCAGCAGCCGGGACTTCGGCCAGTTCACCACCCGGCCGCCGGGCACCCAGCGCGAGCCGAGCACCAGGTCGGCGCCGCGCAGCGCGGCGAGCAGGCGGTCCAGTTCCTCGGGCTGGTGCGAGCCGTCCGCGTCCATCTCGACCAGGACGTCGTAACCCTCGTCGATACCCCAGCGGAAGCCCGCGAGGTAGGCGGCGCCCAGGCCCTCCTTGCCCTTGCGGTGCAGGACGTGCACGTGGCCGTCGTCGGCGGCCAGCTTGTCGGCCAGCTCGCCGGTGCCGTCCGGGCTGTTGTCGTCCGCGACCAGCACGTGGGCCTCGGGGACGGCGGCGCGGACCCGGCCGACGATCCGCTGGACGTTCTCCGCCTCGTTGTAGGTCGGGATGATCACCAGAACCCTGCCGAGATCAGCAAAACTCCGCTGGTTCACGGTCACGTACAAACCTCTCGGCCGATGGCGGGGAGTACCAGAACACCGGCTCCCGCAGTCTGGAACGCGGCTCCGCCGCCGGCCCGCCGGCGATCGCCGCGGTGGGGAACTGTCGCGCGGGGCGGAGACTTCCGCGTCCTGGCATCCTACTACCGCGCCCCCGGGAAGTGCCGGTCCGTCCTCGGCACTCCCACCGGACACCCACCGTTTCCCCTTCCGGGACACCGGTCGGCTAGGGTCGATGCCCTTGCCCTGGCGCGTGCCCGTACCGCCCGTACCGCCCGCGCCACCCGGGGCCCCGCCCCGGCGATCCGGCACCCGCCCGCCCAGCCGGCGCTGGCAGTCAGCGAAGGAGTAGGACCGCGCGCATGGACAGGCTCGTCAACACCGTCCGCCCGTACGCCTGGGGGTCGCTCACGGCCCTGCCCGAGCTGCTCGGAGTGGAGCCGACCGGCGAACCGCAGGCCGAGCTGTGGATGGGCGCCCACCCGGGCGACCCGTCCCGCGTCGACCGCGGCGCCGGACCGCGCCGGCTGGACGAGCTGATCGCCGCCGATCCGCGGGGCGAGCTGGGCGAGGCGAGCGTGGCCAAGTTCGGCCCGGCCCTGCCGTTCCTGTTCAAGGTCCTCACCGCGGGCATCCCGCTGTCCATCCAGGCCCACCCCACCGTGGCCCAGGCCCGGGCCGGGTTCGCCGCCGAGAACGCGCTCGGCATCCCGCTGGACGCCCCCGAACGCAGCTACCGGGACGACAACCACAAGCCTGAAATGGTGTGCGCGCTGGGCGAGTTCGAGGGCCTGTGCGGCTTCCGCCGGCCCGCGGACGCGGCTCGCCTGCTGGCCGGCCTCGCGGTGCCCGGGCTCGACCCGGTGATCGCGCTGCTGGCCGCCGGACACGGCGCTACCTCGCCGAAGGCCGGGGGAGAGTCCGAGGCGCTGCGCGGGGCGCTGGCCGCCGTGCTCACCATGGACGGGGAGGCCGCCGCGCGGACCGTCCGGGAGACCGTCGAGGCGCTGGGCCGCACCGACCCGCAGGGCGAGTACGCGCCGTACAACCGGATCGCGAAGGACTTCCCCGAGGACCGTGGCGTGATCGCCGGCTTGCTGCTCAACCACTTCCGGCTGCACAGCGGCGAGGCGCTCTACCTGGGCGCCGGGGTGCCGCACGCCTACCTGTCCGGCGCCTGCGTCGAGCTGCAGGCCAACTCGGACAATGTGCTGCGGGCCGGCCTCACCCCCAAGCACATCGACGTGCCCGAGCTGCTGAAGGTCGTGGTCTTCGAGCCCTGCGCACCCGAGCCGGTGCACCCGCGCCGGGTCGCGGCCGCGCCCGGCGAGGAGCTGTACCCCGTCCCGATCGACGAGTTCCGGCTCTCCCGCTTCACCCTGGGCGACACCCCGTGCGAGGTGGACGGCCGCACCCCGCAGATCCTGCTCTGCACCGAGGGCACCGCCCGCCTCACCGCCGCGGACGGCACCGGCCTGACCCTCGCCCGCGGCCAGTCGGCGTTCCTCCCCGCCACCGGCGCCCCCACCCGGCTGGCCGGCCCGGCGGCGACCGTCTTCCGCGCCACCGTGACGCTCTGACCGCCTCCGCCCGAAGCGACCGACCGCGAACGGCCGGGGCGAGCCGGGGACAGCCGGGGACAGCCGGGTCAGTCCCGGGTCATGTCGACGAAGCGCGAGTAGTGGCCCTGGAAGGCGACGGTGATGGTCGCGGTGGGGCCGTTACGGTGCTTGGCGACGATCAGGTCGGCCTCGCCCGCGCGCGGGGACTCCTTCTCGTAGGCGTCCTCGCGGTGCAGCAGGATGACCATGTCGGCGTCCTGCTCGATCGAGCCGGATTCGCGCAGGTCGGAGACCATCGGCCGCTTGTCGGTGCGCTGTTCCGGACCACGGTTCAGCTGGGAGAGCGCGATGACCGGGACTTCCAGCTCCTTGGCCAGCAGCTTGAGGTTACGGGACATGTCCGAGACCTCCTGCTGGCGGTTCTCGGCTCGGCGGGAGCCGCCGGACTGCATCAGCTGGAGGTAGTCGATGACGATCAGCTTGATGTCGTTGCGCTGCTTGAGCCGGCGGCACTTGGCCCGGATCTCCATCATCGACAGGTTCGGCGAGTCGTCGATGAACAGCGGCGCCTCGCTGACGTCGGGCATCCGGCGGGCCACCCGCGTCCAGTCGTCGTCCGTCATGTTCCCGGAGCGCATGTGGTGCAGCGCGACCCGGGCCTCGGCGGAGAGCAGACGCATGGCGATCTCGTTGCGGCCCATTTCGAGCGAGAAGATCACGCTCGGCAGCTTGTGGTGGATCGAGCAGGCGCGGGCGAAGTCCAGCGCGAGGGTGGACTTACCCATGGCGGGGCGGGCCGCGATGACGATCATCTGGCCGGGGTGCAGGCCGTTGGTGAGCTGGTCGAAGTCGGCGAAGCCGGTCGGCACGCCGGACATCTGACCGTTGCGGGAGCCGATCGCCTCGATCTCGTCGAGGGCGCCCTCCATGATGTCGGCGAGCGGCGCGTAGTCCTCGTTGGTGCGCTGCTCGGTGACGGCGTAGATCTCCGCCTGGGCGGCGTTGACGATCTCGTCGACGTCGCCCTCGGCCGCGTAGCCCATGCCGGCGATCCGGGTGCCGGCCTCGACCAGGCGGCGCAGCACGGCGCGCTCGTGGACGATCTGGGCGTAGTACTCGGCGTTGGCGGCGGTCGGGACGGAGTTGACCAGGGTGTGCAGGTAGGCGGCGCCGCCGACCCGCTGGAGCTCGCCGCGCTTGGTCAGCTCGCCGGCGACGGTGATCGGGTCGGCCGGCTCGCCGCGGGCGTAGAGGTCGAGGATCGCGCCGTGGACCAGCTCGTGCGCGGGCCGGTAGTAGTCGGCCGGCTTGAGGATCTCGACGACGTCGGCGATGGCGTCCTTGGAGAGCAGCATGCCGCCGAGGACGGACTGCTCGGCCGCCAGGTCCTGCGGGGGCACCCGCTCGAAGCCGTCGCCGCCGCCCCGGCCCTCGTCGTCGCGGCGGTCCCGGCGGTCGCCCTTCTTGCCGCTGTCGTTGAAGCCGGCGCCGCCCTTGCGGAAGCCGCCCTGACCGTCGCCCCGGCCGCCGCCCTGGCCGCCGCGGTTGCGGGAGACCGGGAGCCGGTCGCTCGGCCCGTCCGGGAAGGGTGCGTCGTCGAAGGCGCCGGCCGGGAACGGGTCCTCGGCGGGCTGCCAGTCCTCCTCCGGCGGCGGGGCGTCGTGGGGGTCGTACTGGGGGCCGGTCACGCGTGTTCCCCGATCAGCGAGTGGTGCGAGTTCTGGAGCGGAGCCGCTCCTCTTTGTACGCCACGGCAGTGACAAATCGGACGCCGGGGTGGGCGGGAGTGTCGGGCGGAGGGCCCACGCTAAGGCGCCGGGAGCCCCAGCGCCAAGGCGGTTATCCACAGGGGGTGTGGACGAGCGGCCCAGGGCTGTGGAGAAGTACCGCAAAGCTGTGGACACCCCTGTGGAAGCCCCTGTGGATAAACCGACCATCGATCCACCGTCAACCGGCTGACCTGGGATTCCTTCTTCCCGGGCCTGTGCATGAGAAATTCTTCACACACACCCGGACGGCTGTGGGCACCGAGCACGCCGAGTGCGTCACTCCACAGTTCGAGTAAGACCTGAAAACCACTCGTGGTCATTACCTGTGGATGAGTACCCTGGAGCCCATGACCGCCGCCCCCACCGACCCCCCGGCCGGACCCGCCGTCGGGCCTCCCGCCGCCCCCTCCGCCCGGCCCTCCCGCCGCCGGCACGACCGCGAGATCCTCGCCCTCGCCGTGCCCGCCTTCGGCGCGCTCGTCGCCGAGCCGCTGTTCCTGATGGCCGACTCGGCGATCGTCGGCCACCTCGGCACCCCGCAGCTCGCCGGGGTCGGCGTCGCCTCCGCCGCGCTCACCACCGCCGCCGGGGTGTTCGTCTTCCTCGCCTACGCCACCACGGCCGCGGTGTCCCGCCGGATCGGCGCCGGGGACCGC
This sequence comes from Kitasatospora sp. NPDC094028, assembly GCF_049543595.1. NCBI lineage: Bacteria > Bacillati > Actinomycetota > Actinomycetes > Kitasatosporales > Streptomycetaceae > Kitasatospora > Kitasatospora sp. NPDC094028. The sequence continues at coordinate 221,224 of NZ_JBMVFA010000002.1, forward strand.
CGGGGCGCCGTCCAGCAGGGCGTCGACGGCCTCTGGCTCGCGCTCGGCCTGTCCGCCCCGGTGGTCCTGCTCACCGTGCTGCTGGCCCCCTGGGCGGCCGGCGCGCTGGGCGCCTCGCCGACCGCCGCGCCGCACGCCGAAACCTATCTGCGGATCAGCGCCCTGGGCATCCCGGCGATGCTGCTGGTGCTCGCCGCCACCGGCGTGCTGCGCGGCCTGCAGGACACCCGCACCCCGCTGCTGGTGGCCGTCGCGGGCTTCACCGCCAACATCGGGCTGAACGCCGGGCTGGTGTACGGCGCCGGGCTCGGGGTGGCCGGCTCGGCCTGGGGGACGGTGCTGGCGCAGACCGGGATGGCCGCCGTCTACCTGGTCGTGGTGGTCCGCGGCGCCCGCCGCGAGGGGGCCTCGCTGCGGCCGGACGCGGCCGGCATCCGGGCCGGCGCCAGGGCGGGCGGCCCGCTGCTGGTGCGGACGGTCAGCCTGCGCGCGGTGCTGATGATCGCCACCGCGGTGGCCGCCCGGCTCGGCGACGACCAGATCGCCGCGCACCAGGTCACCATGACGCTGTTCAGCTTCCTGGCCTTCGCGCTGGACGCCATCGCGATCGCCGGGCAGGCCATCATCGGCCGCCACCTGGGCGCCTCGGACGTCCCGGGCGCCAAGGAGGCCGCCCGCCGGATGGTCGAGTGGGGCGTCGGCTCCGGGGTGGTGCTCGGCCTGCTGGTGGTGCTCGCCCGCCCGCTGTACGTGCCGCTGTTCACACCCGACCCGGCGGTGCAGGGGCAGCTGGCCACCGCCCTGCTGCTGCTCGCGCTCACCCAGCCGGTGGCCGGCCTGGTCTTCGTCCTGGACGGCGTGCTGATGGGCGCCGGGGACGGCCCGTACCTGGCCCGGGCGGCGCTCGCGACCCTGGCGGTGTTCGTCCCGACTGCCCTCGCGGTGCCGCCCTCCGGCACCGGGCTGGCCGGGCTCTGGTGGGCGATGAACCTGTTCATGCTGGTGCGCGCCGCGTTCCTGGTGTGGCGGGCCCGCGGCGGCCGCTGGCTGGTCACCGGCGCCGTCCGGGCCTGAAGGGCGGACGGCGCCGGGAACGACCGAGGGCCGGACTCCCGGAGGAGTCCGGCCCTCAGGCCACTGCTGGTGGGACTCAGGCAGCCACGACGGCGACGTCGAGGTTGGCCACGACGTCCGAGTGCAGCTTGACCGAGACCTTGTGGGTGCCCACGGTCTTGATCGGCGAGGCGATCGCGACGGCGCGCTTGTCCACGGCCGGGCCGCCGGCGGCCTTGATGGCCTCGACGACGTCGGCCTGGGTCACCGAGCCGAACAGACGGCCGGCGTCGCCCGAGCGGACGGCCAGCTTGACCTGGACGCCCTCGAGCTTGCCCTTGACCTCGTTGGCGGCCTCGAGCGTCTGGATGGCGTGGATCTTGCGGGCGCGACGGATCGCGTCGACGTCCTTCTGGCCACCCTTGGTCCAGCGGATGGCGTAGCCACGCGGGACCAGGTAGTTGCGGGCGTAGCCGTCCTTGACCTCGACGACCTCGCCGGCGGAGCCGAGACCCGGCACCTCGTGCGTGAGGATGATCTTCATTACTCGGTCACCCTCTCTTAGCGCGCGGTGCTGGTGTAGGGCAGCAGCGCCATCTCACGGCTGTTCTTCACGGCCGTGGCGACGTCACGCTGGTGCTGGGTGCAGTTGCCGGTGACCCGGCGGGCACGGATCTTGCCGCGGTCGGAGATGTACTTCCGCAGCAGGTTCGTGTCCTTGTAGTCAACGTAGTTGACCTTGTCCTTGCAGAAGACGCAAACCTTCTTCTTCGGCTTGCGAGCAGGCGGCTTCGCCATGGTGTGCTCCATTTGGTTTCACGGCCCGGCCGGCGCCCGAGGGCGCCTGCGGCCGGGCCGCACGAAATCTGTCAGCTCTAGAACGGGGGCTCTTCCGAGAAGCCGCCACCGGACGGGGCACCCCAGCCGCCGCCGCCCTGGTTTCCACCGGACGGAGCGCTGGACGCCCACGGGTCGTCGGAGGGGCCGGACTGGCCGCCACCGGAGTTTCCACCCCAGTTGCCGCCGCCCTGCTGGCCGCCACCGCCGCCCCAGTTGCCCTGGCCGCCACCCTGCTGGCCGCCGAAGCCGCCGCCACCGCCGGGGCCGCCGGACCGGTTGGCCCGGGTGACCTTGGCGGTCGCCGAGCGCAGGCTCGGGCCGACCTCGTCGACCTCGACCTCGAAGACCGTCCGCTTCTCGCCTTCCTTGGTCTCGTAAGACCGCTGGCGCAGTCGGCCCTGCACGATGACGCGCATGCCGCGCTGCAGCGACTCGGCCACGTTCTCCGCCGGCTGCCGCCAGACGTTGCACGTGAGGAAGAGGCTCTCGCCGTCCTTCCACTCGTTCGTCTGACGGTCGAAGGTGCGGGGGGTGGACGCGATGCGGAACTTCGCGACCGCCGCACCCGACGGGGTGAAGCGCAGCTCCGGGTCGTCGACGAGATTGCCGACGAGGGTGATGACGGTCTCGCCTGCCATGGTGGTGATGACCTCTCGGGAAGATGTCCGTTCACCGCTGTTTCACGTGAAACAGCGGACGCGAGCTACCCGAGACCCGAAGGCCTCAGAGGTGGCTCAGTGGGTGTCCGGGCGCAGGACCTTGGTCCGCAGAACCGACTCGCTCAGGCCCAGCTGGCGGTCGAGCTCCTTGACGACCTCAGGCGTGGCCTTCAGGTCGATGACCGAGTAGATGCCCTCGGACTGCTTGTTGATCTCGTAGGCCAGACGGCGGCGACCCCAGGTGTCGACCTTCTCGACCTTGCCACCGCCGTTGCGGACGACGGCGAGGAAGGACTCGATCAGGGGGGAGACAGCGCGCTCCTCGACCGAGGGGTCGAGGATGACCATCAGCTCGTAGTGACGCATGAGTAACCCACCTCCTTTGGACTCAGCGGCCACGGTCTCTCCGTGGCAGGAGGGTTGTGCGTAGCGTCGGCACCGGTGCGGTGACGACACCGGCCCACCGTAGCGGCCGGGTCGGACAGTCGGGCCCCGCTCCCCCGGAGGGGACCGGCCCTCAGGAGGGCACAAGGGGGGCACAACTACACCAGTGCAGACGGCACAGCCTACCTGCACCCGGACGGCCGAACAAAACGCATAGGGGTTGTGAGAGCGGCGCAACCGCCGCAATCTGGACGGAACGGGATTCCTGCCCGTTCGTCTCCACGCCAGGAGGTGGGACTCATGGCCCAGTCCGTCCACCGCATGCCCGCGCTCACGCTGAACACCGACGGCCACGCACACCCCCGCGAGAACACCCTGGTGGCGCTCACCGCCCTGTTCGGCGTGATCGCCTTCACCACCTCGTTCTTCTACAACCTGCACGTGCTCACGTCGTGGACCGGCCTGGCCGGGATCATCACCGGCTTCTGGGGCATGTTCGTCTCGGTCACCACGGCGGAGCGGTTCGTCCTGATGATCACGCTCGGCGCCTCCGCGGTCGGCTTCTACCTCGGCATCGCCCGCGGCGGCCTGATCGGCTGAGCCGGCCGCGGAGCCCGGTGCGGAGCCACCGCCCCGCCCGTCCAGGAACCCTCGGCGCCCCCGTGGCGTATCTGCAAGCAGACAGGTACGCGACGGGGGCGCCGTCGCGCCCGCAGCGGCGGGCGTCCGGGCCCCGGACGATAGGGTCAGCCCGAGAACACGGGGCCCACCGCAGCCCGACCGACGAGGAGCACCGAGCAATGAGCCTGCGCCTGAGGACGATCACCCGCGAGGAGCACCTCGCCTTCATCAGGAGCCGCGCCTCGGCCAGCCACATGCAGGTGCCGGCCTGGGGTGACGTGAAGGCCGAATGGCGCTCGGAGTCGATCGGCTGGTTCGACGACCAGAACCAGCTCGTCGGCGCCGGCCTGGTGCTCTACCGCCAGCTGCCCAAGCTCAAGCGTTACCTCGCCTACCTGCCCGAGGGCCCGGTCATCGACTGGTTCGACCGCGACCTCGACCGCTGGCTCTCCCCGATGCTGGCGCACCTCAAGTCGCAGGGCGCGTTCTCGGTGAAGATGGGCCCGCCGGTGGTGATCCGCCGCTGGAACGCGCCGACCATCAAGGAGGCCATCGCCGCCAAGCAGGCCAAGCGCCTGCGCGACGTCGAGGCCGACTGGTACGAGGCACGCGCCTTCGAGGTGGCCGACCGGCTGCGGAAGGCCGGCTGGCTGCAGGGCGAGGACGGCGGCGCCGGCTTCGGCGATGTCCAGCCGCGCTACGTGTACCAGGTGCCGCTGGCCAACCGCTCGCTGGACGACATCCAGAAGGGCTTCAACCAGCTCTGGCGCCGCAACATCAAGAAGGCCGAGAAGAGCGGCGTCGAGGTCGTCCAGGGCGGCTACGACGAGCTGCCGATCTTCCACCAGCTCTACCTGGTCACCGCCGAGCGCGACAAGTTCACCCCGCGCCCGCTGGCCTACTTCCAGCGGATGTGGAAGGCCCTCAACTCCGAGGACCCGAACCGGATGCGGCTCTACATCGCCTACCACGAGGGCGAGCCGCTGGCCTCGACCACGATGCTGGTGGTCGGCGAGCACGTCTGGTACTCCTACGGCGCCTCGGCCAACCACAAGCGCGAGGTCAAGCCCTCGAACGCGATCCAGTGGCGGATGATGCGCGACGCCTACGCGCTCGGTGGCGGCGTGTACGACCTGCGCGGCATCAGTGACACCCTGGACGAGAACGACCACCTGTTCGGTCTGATCCAGTTCAAGGTCGGCACCGGCGGCCAGGCGGCCGAGTACCTCGGCGAGTGGGACTTCCCGCTCAACAAGCTGCTGCACAAGGCGCTCGACCTCTACATGTCCCGCCGCTGACCCCGGTCCGCGCTGCCCGTCCGCCGCTCAGGAGGCCGACCCGATGACACTGTCGCTCTACCTCGAAACCGACCGCTGGCGCGCCCACCAGCGCTCCGTCCTCGCCGAGTTCCCCGGCCTGGTACCGGTCGCCAAGGGGAACGGCTACGGCCTGGGCAACCACCGGCTGGCCGAGGAGGCGACGCTGCTCGGCACCGGTGTCCTCGCCGTCGGCACCGCCTACGAGGCGGCCGACGCCGCCGAGTACTACGGCGGCGAGCTGCTGGTGCTCACCCCGTACCGGGTCGGCGAGGAGGTGCTGCCGCTGCCGCACGCCCGGGTGATCCGGACGGTGGCGAGCGTGGACGCGCTGCGGGCGCTGCACGGCGCCCGGGTGGTGCTGGAGTGCATGACCACCATGCGCCGGCACGGCGTGAGCGCGGCCGACCTGAAGGCCGTCGCCGCCGAGCTGGACGGCGTCTCCTTCGAGGGCCTGGCGCTGCACCTGCCGATGGACCGGCCGGACGGCTCCAGCCCGGTCGAGGAGGTCGCCTACTGGGTGGACACCGCCCGGGCGGCCGGCGTGCCGGTGCACACCGTGTTCGTCAGCCACCTCGGCGCGGCCGGCATGGAGCAGCTGGGCCAGCGCTACCCGGACACCGTCTTCCGGGCCCGGATCGGCACCCGGCTCTGGCTCGGCGACCACGCCGCGCTGGAGGTCCGGGCCACCGTGCTGGACGTCACCCCGGTGAAGAAGGGCGACCGCTACGGCTACCGCCAGCACCCGGCGCCGTCCGACGGCCACATCCTGGTGGTCGCCGGCGGCACCGCGCACGGCATCGGCCTGGAGGCGCCCAAGTACGTGCAGAGCATGGGCGCGCGGGCCAAGGGCATCGCCCGGGCCGGCCTGGCGACCGTCAACAAGACCAAGTCGCCGTTCCACTGGGCCGGCAAGCAGCTGTGGTTCGCCGAGCCGCCGCACATGCAGGTCTCGCTGCTGTTCCTGGACGGGGAGACCGCGCCCCCCGCGATCGGCGAGGAGCTCGGCCTCCAGGTCCGGCACACCACCACGCACTTCGACCGCGTGGTGGACCGTTAGGGCGCGTCTTGTGGATCTTGTCGGATCAGGCCGCGGCGTTGGGGTGCGTGCATCGCAAGGCGGAGGAGGGAGCCACTGCGGTGGGGGCACCTCCCGGCCGAAGGCTGGGGGCCATTGGCGACCGACGACAACGCGGCGAGGTGCGTGTCCCAACGCCGCGGACCCGGCAAAGATCCGCAAGACACGCCCAGGGGCTTCCCGGCGGGTCACGCCTTCTCGGCCGGCTCCGGCAGTTCGGGCTCGTTCAGCCACTGCTCGGGGCCGGCCGGCGCGTATCCGGCGCCGACGTAGTCCTGCTGCTCGCGCAGGTACCGGGCGGTGCCGAGCACGGACACGTCCGGGGCGTGGTCGAGCACCCCGCCGGAGGGGTCGTCGCTGCCGTCCCAGCGGACCGGGTCGCGCTCCGGCCGGAGGGCGTCGCGCACCACCAGGACGACCAGGTAGAGCGTGCCCAGCACGTGCAGCACGAGCGCGAAGTTGTACCAGGGCTCGCCGATCCCGTGCTGCTTGGGCCCGGTCACGAAGCCCAGGTGGGACCAGATGCCCAGGGTGTACAGCACCTCGCAGGCCTGCCAGATTAGGAAGTCCTGCCAGCGCGGCCGGGCCAGCACCGCGAGCGGCAGCAGCCAGAGCGAGTACTGCGGCGAGTACACCTTGTTGGTCAGGATGAACAGCGCGACCACCAGGAAGGCGAGTTGCGCGAAGCGCGGCCGGCGGGGCGCCGCGAGGCCGAGCCACCCTATGGCCAGGCAGCCCAGCACCATCAGCACCGCGATGTACAGGTCGAGGTCGGCCAGCGCGGCGCCGCGCCAGCGCATCAGCAGCAGCCAGATCGAGCCGTAGTCCTCGCCGCGGTGCTTGCTGAACACGTAGAAGGTCGACCAGCCCTGCCAGTTGACCAGCATGATCGGCAGGTTGACCACCAGCCAGGAGCCCACCGCGCCGCCCAGCACCGCGCCGAACTCGCGCCACTTCCCGGCCCGCCAGCAGAGCACCAGCAGGGGTCCGAGCAGCAGCAGCGGGTAGAGCTTGGCCGCGGTGGCCAGGCCGATGAAGACGCCGGCCCAGCCCGGCCGGGAGCGGGACCACCAGGCCATCGCCACGGCGGCCAGCGCGACGGCGAGCAGGTCCCAGTTGACCGTGCCGTTGAGCAGCAGGACGGGCGCCATCGCGAACATCAGGGCGTCCCACGGCCGGCGGCGGTGGGTGCGGGAGAGCGCGACCACGGCGATCACCGCGCAGGCCATCAGCATCCCGGCGTTGATCGCCCAGAACCACTGCTCCTGGCTCTGCTGGTCCCCGCCGCCGGGCGTCAGCCAGGCCGCGACCTGCATGAACAGGCCGGTCAGCACCGGGTACTCCAGGTACTGCAGGTCCCCCGAGCTGCCCGGGATGCGGTCCACGTACGGGTGCAGCCCGGCCGCGAAGCCGCGCCCGGAGAACAGGTGCGGGACGTCGCTGTAGCAGGCGTGGATGTACTGCGGCGAGCCCGGCTGGAACCAGGCCTGCTCGTAGCAGGGCAGCTTCTGCGCCATGCCGAGCACCGAGACCACGATGACCACCAGCGCCAGGAAGCGGGCCGGGATCCACCAGGAGACGCCGAGCAGCGCCCGCCGCCCGGGCGGGCCGCCGATCACCTCGCTGCCGGCCGCCGCCACCGGGTCCTCGTCCGCGGGGACGACCACGGTGTCGACCGGCGGCACGGCCGTGGCGACGGCTGCCGGGGTGGGCCCTTCGGCTGCGCCGGGCCCGGGCGGGCCGGCGGTTTCGTCACGATCGCTCGACGTCATGCCGGACATCCTGCCGCACCGGCCGCGCCCGGACGAGGAGGACCCCGCAACCGTCCGGCGGCGTCCGGCACCCGGGACGGGCCGGGCCCCCGTACCGGAACGGCGGTGGCGGCCCTCCGAGGAGGACCGCCACCGCCGTCGTTCGTCCGGCACCGCCCGTCGGGCGCCCGGTGGGCCGCTAGGGGGTGCTGCTGGGCGTCGGCCGGCCGGTGTGGCCGCCCCCGCCGCCGTTGCCGCCGCTGCCACCCGGGGAGGTGCCGTCGGTCGGGGTGGCCGGCGGGCAGTTGATCAGCGGCAGGCAGCTGCCGGTCGGCTGCGGGTTCCCGGTGTGCGTCTTGGTCGGCTGCGGGTTCTGGCAGTCCACGCCGGGGACGCAGTTCCCGCCCTGGGAGGGCTGCGGCGGCTGCGGCTGGTTCGGCTGCGACTGGTTGGGCTGCGGCTGGACCGGGGCGGACGGCGTGTCGGAGGCCGTCATGCTCGGCGCCGCGGAGGCCGTGGACGGCGCGCCCGAGGAGTCCACCTCGGAGCCGACCGGCGTCGGGGTCGGGAAGTCCATCTTCTTCTCGTTGGCGAGCGCGGCCTTCATGTACCGCGTGAAGATGTCGGTCGGGATGTCACCACCGTGGATGGACTCCTTGCCACCGGTGCCGTTGAGCGACTCCCGCTGGTGCTTGCTCGGGTCCTCGCGCCACATCGCGACGCTGGTCACCAGCTGCGGGGTGTAGCCCACCCACCAGGCCGACTTGTTCTTGTCGGTGGTACCGGTCTTGCCGGCCACCGGGCGGCCCAGCGCGTTGGTCTTGATACCGGTGCCCTTGGAGGCCACGTTGACCAGCACGTCGGTGATGTTGTCGGCGACGGCCGCGTCCAGCGCCACCTTGGTGTCCTTCCTGCCGAAGCCCGGCTTCTCCCGGCCGTCGATCTCGACCTTGGTGACCGAGTAGGGCTCGGCCTCCTTGCCGCTGGCCGCGAGGGTGCCGTAGGCGGTGGCCATCCGGATCGGGCTGATGGTGGAGGTGCCGATCGGGAAGGTCGCGGTGGTCGGGCTGGCCAGGCTCTCCTTCTTGATGCCCATCTGGACCGCCATGTCGGCGATGTTCTGGCCGCCGACGTCCTGCCCGAGCTGGACGAAGGGCACGTTGTACGACCACTGCATGGCCTGGCGCAGCGAGACGTAGCCGCGCTTGCCGGTGTCCTCGTTCTTCTGCCGGTAGGGCTTGCCGTCGTCGCCGATCACCGGCGAGCCGTCCGCCTTGCGGATCTCGGCCATGTCGTCGGACAGGTAGCGGCTGTCGGCGTTGATCTTCTTCGGCTTGCCGCTGTCGTCCTTCGCGGTCTGCACGCCCATCTGCATCGCGGCGGCCAGCACGAAGGGCTTGAAGGTCGAGCCGACCTGCACACCGGTGGCCTCGGCGTTGTTGTCGAAGTGGCCGTTCTCCACGCCGTCGCCGCCGTAGATGGCGACGATCGCGCCGTCGCCCGGCCTGATGCTGGCGGAGGCGAACTGGACGAAGGTGTCGTTGTCGGGCCGCTTCTGCGGGTTGAGGTTCTCGGCCTTGACGTCGTCGACGGCCTTCTTCAGGGCGTCGACCTTGTCCTTCTCGAAGGTCGTGTAGATCTTCAGGCCGCCCTTGTCGATCACCTGCTGGGTGATCGTCTTGTCGGTGGTCATCACGTACCGGTTCGCGGTGTCGACCAGGTAGCTGATCTCACCGTTCATCTTCGAGCTCTGCTTCTGCGGGATCGGGTCCGGGAAGGCCGTGCACTTGGCCTTGTCCTCGGGGGTGATGGCCTTGGTCTTGATCATCTGGTCGAGGATCCAGCCCCACCGGTCCACCGCGCGCTGCTTGTTGTTCGGGTTGGTCGGGTCGAAGAGCCCGGCACCCTTCAGCAGGCCGGCCAGCATCGCGCTCTGGCACACGTTGAGGTCCTTGGCGTCGACCCCGTAGTACGCCTGGGCGGCGGCCTGGGCGCCGTTCGCGCCGCGGCCGAACCAGCTGGTGTTCAGGTAGCCCTTGAGGATCTCGTCCTTGTCGAGCTTCTGGTTGATCTTCAGCGTGATGAAGAACTCCCGCACCTTGCGGCTCAGGGTCTGCTCCTGGCTCAGGTAGGCGTTCTTCACGTACTGCTGGGTGATCGTCGAGGCGCCCTGGGTCTCGCCGCCCTTCGCCATGTTGTAGACGGCGCGGAGCATGCCCTTGGGGTCGATGCCGCTGTCGGTCCTGAAGCTCTGGTTCTCCGCGGCGATGACGGCGTTCTGCAGGTTGGGGCTGATGTCCTTGAGCTCGACGATCTGACGGTTCGCCTCGCCCTTGCGGGTCATCTCGGAGCCGTCTGCCCAGTAGTAGATGGTGTTCTGCTGGTTCACCAGCGCGTTCATGTCGGGGATCTGGGTGGTCTGGTACAGGTAGAAGACCAGGCCCACGAAGCACCCGAAGACCAGCAGGAACCCGCTCAGCCACTGCTTCCAGGACGGCAGCCAGCGCTTGACGCCGGTCTTGCCGAACCGCGGGTAGTCGATGAAGCGCTTCTTGCCCGGGCCCGCGGCCGCGGCCTCGGCGGCGCCGCGGCGACCGCCGCCCTTGCCGCCCTTCTGCCCGGCCTTGCGCATCTCGGCCCTGGTCATCCGGGGCTGCTGCGCGGTCTCCCGCATCCCCGGCGGGCGCCGTCGGCCGACGCCGTCCGAGCCCAGCTCGTCGCGGCCCGGTCCGCCCCGGCGGCCTCCGCTGTTCCCCGGGGGCTGCTGACCCTCGCCGCCCGGGTTGGGCGTCCTGCGCCGCCGTTCGCTCATGTTTCCAGCCACTCCTCGCCAGGCGGTTACAGCCTGAAGGCAGGTTCACGTCCGAATGCCCGCAAACCGACCCGATCCCGGAGGTGGTCCTCGTGCACACGCGACAGCGTACGCAGCCTGGAAATACAACTAATCGGGCATCAGCCGCCAATACCCGCAAAACGGCGTCAGATCATTACACGCCCGTTGCCAAGCCCACCCGCGCGTCGGCTTGTGATCACATTCACGCGTGCCCCCCTTGCCGGTTCCGGGGGTCAGGCTTACTGTTCTCGATATATCGAGCCGATACATCGAAACGGCATATCGTTCCGATGCACGGCCGGACCAGGGTCGAGAGGGAGGAGGACCACACCGGTGGGCAGACGCTCAGGAGTGCTGGAATTCGCCGTTCTCGGCCTGCTCCACGACGCCCCGATGCACGGCTACGAACTGCGCAAGCGGCTCAACATCCTGCTCGGAACGTTCCGCGCGCTCTCCTACGGAACGCTCTACCCCTGCCTGAAGAGCCTGGTCGCCCAGGGTTTCCTGGTCGAGGACAACCCGGACGTCGAGTACGTCCCGGCCACCGCGCTCAACGGCAAGCGGTCCAAGATCGTCTACCGGCTCTCCGCCGAGGGGAAGCAGCGCTTCGAGGAACTGCTCGCCGACTCCGGCCCGGACGCCTGGGAGGACGAGCACTTCGGCGTCCACTTCGCGTTCTTCGGCCAGACCGACCGGGCCGTGCGGATGCGCGTCCTGGAGGGCCGCCGCAGCCGGCTGGAGGAGCGCCTGGAGCGGATGCGCAACTCGCTGGCCCGGGCCCGCGAGCGGTTCGACGACTACACCGTCGAACTTCAGCGGCACGGACTGGAATCGGTGGAGCGCGAGGTCCGCTGGCTCAACGAGCTGATCGAGACCGAGCGGGCCAACCGCACCGGCCGGCCCGGTCCCGCCGGTGGTGGCACCGCCGCCACACCCCCCAAGACTTCGGACGGCCGTGGCCAGGAGGACGGGCCTCCGGGCCCGCCCGGGCCACCGTACGACCGCCCGGGGCGCTCCGCCCAGGAGCGCTGACACCGCGCCGGCCCCGTGCCGCGCGGTAGGAGAGGGCGCCCCGCGCGCCCGTACAAGCAGTCATTCGAAGAAGCAGGACGAGTGCCGTCACATCCGGCGGCCCTCATGAGATCAGAGGGAGCAACCGGAATGGGTTCGGTTCGCGTAGCCATCGTGGGCGTGGGCAACTGCGCCGCGTCGCTGGTGCAGGGTGTCGAGTACTACAAGGACGCCGACCCGGCCGGCAAGGTCCCCGGGCTGATGCACGTCCAGTTCGGTGACTACCACGTCCGTGACGTGGAGTTCGTCGCCGCCTTCGACGTCGACGCCAAGAAGGTCGGCTTCGACCTGGCCGACGCCATCGGCAACAGCGAGAACAACACCATCAAGATCTGCGACGTGCCGCCGACCGGCGTCACCGTCCAGCGCGGCCACACCCTCGACGGCCTGGGCAAGTACTACCTGGAGACCATCGAGGAGTCCGACGAGGCCCCGGTCGACGTCGTCCAGGTCCTCAAGGACCAGCAGGTCGACGTCCTGGTCTGCTACCTGCCCGTCGGCTCCGAGGCCGCGGCCAAGTTCTACGCCCAGTGCGCCATCGACGCCAAGGTCGCCTTCGTGAACGCCCTGCCGGTGTTCATCGCGGGCACCAAGGAGTGGGCGGACAAGTTCACCGAGGCCGGCGTGCCGATCGTCGGTGACGACATCAAGTCCCAGGTCGGCGCCACCATCACGCACCGCGTGATGGCCAAGCTGTTCGAGGACCGCGGTGTCATCCTCGAGCGCACCATGCAGCTGAACGTCGGCGGCAACATGGACTTCAAGAACATGCTCGAGCGCGAGCGCCTGGAGTCCAAGAAGATCTCCAAGACCCAGGCCGTCACCTCGCAGATCCGCGACCGCGAGCTGGGCGCCAAGAACGTCCACATCGGTCCCTCGGACTACGTGGCCTGGCTGGACGACCGCAAGTGGGCCTACGTCCGCCTGGAGGGCAAGGCCTTCGGCGACGTCCCGCTGAACCTGGAGTACAAGCTGGAGGTCTGGGACTCCCCGAACTCGGCCGGTGTCATCATCGACGCCGTGCGCGCCGCGAAGATCGCCAAGGACCGCGGCATCGGCGGCCCGATCCTGTCGGCGTCCTCGTACTTCATGAAGTCCCCGCCGGTGCAGTACTTCGACGACGAGGCCAAGGAGAACGTCGAGAAGTTCATCCGCGGCGAGGTCGAGCGCTGAGCACTGAGTGCTGAGTGCTGAGCACTGAGCGCCGAGCTGATCGCTCATAGGCGCACATAGCCTCACCGAAGGGCTCACGGTCTCCGGATCGTGAGCCCTTCACCTTTTCCCTGCCGATGTTTCACGTGAAACAGCGCGGGGTTCCGTGGCACCCTGGGCGGGTGGCGATCACCGAGAACGGCAGCACCCACCAGTCCGCGCACCGCGCCACGCTCGCCGACCTGCTCCGGGGCCGCGACTTCCGGCGGCTGCTGACCGCCAGGGTCCTCTCCCAGCTCTCGGACGGGGTTTTCCAGGTCTCGCTCGCCGCCTACGTGGTGTTCTCCCCGGAGAAGCAGTCCTCCCCCGCCGACATCGCCTCGGTGCTGGCCGTGATGCTGCTGCCGTTCTCGGTGATCGGCCCGTTCGCCGGGGTGCTGCTGGACCGCTGGCGCCGCCGCCAGGTGCTCTACTTCGGCAACCTGGCCCGCTTCGGGCTGGGTCTGGGCACCGCCGCGCTGCTCCTGGCCGAGGCGCCGACCTGGCTGTTCTTCGCCTCCGCGCTGCTGGTGACGGCGCTCAACCGGTTCATCCTGGCCGGGCTGTCCGCCGCCCTGCCCCGGGTGGTGGAGCAGGAGCAACTGGTCACCGCCAACGCGCTCTCCCCCACCCTCGGCACCGTCGCCGCCGCCTCCGGCGGGGGCCTGGGCTTCCTGCTGCACCAGGTGATGACCCCCGGCCCGCGCGCGGACGCCGCGCTGGTCACGGTGGCCGCGCTGCTCTACCTCTCGGCCGCGCTGGCCGCCCGCCGGATGGACCGCGACCTGCTCGGTCCCGAGCAGCACGGCGACCGCCCGGGGCTCGGCCAGGCGCTGGGGCGGGCCGCCGTCGAACTCGGCGCGGCCGTGCGCCACCTGGTGCGGGACTGCCGGCCCGCGGTGCACGCGCTGGCCGCCGTCACCGCGGCCCGGTTCTGCTACGGCGTGCTGATCGTGGTCGTGGTGATGCTCGCCCGGTACACCTTCAACGACCCGACCGACAGCGCGGCCGGCCTCGCCACCCTCGGCCAGGCGGTCGGCCTGTCCGCCGCCGGGTTCTTCGTCGCCGCGGTGGTCAGCCCGTGGTGCACCCACCGGCTCGGCCTGGCCGGGTGGATGACGGCCTGCCTGGTGGCGCCGGTGGTCTTCGTCCCCGCGCTGGGCCTGAGCTTCACCGTGGTGCCCTGCCTGATCGCGGCCCTGCTGCTCGGGGTGGTCACCCAGGGCACCAAGATCTGCGCCGACACGGTGGTGCAGGAGTCGGTCGAGGACGAGTTCCGCGGCCGGGTCTTCGCCGTCTACGACGTGCTGTTCAACGTGGCCTTCGTGGCCGCCGCCCTGGTCACGGCGCTGGTGCTGCCGCTGTCCGGCCGCTCGGTCGCGGTGGTGGTCGGGGTCGCCGCGGTGTACGCGCTCACCGCCGTCCTCTACCTGCGCGCCGCCCGCCGCCGCCCGCCGGACGGCACCGGCCCGGTCGGCCACTGACGCGGTGACCCGATGACGCCGTCCCCCGGACGACCGGAAAACCGGCGGGACCTCGGGACGGATGGCGTCCGACCGACTCGCTAAGGTACTCAGACCTGTCGGAGCGACAGCACTCGGTCTCGGGGGACGAACTGATGAGCACACCGCCCAGCCCGTACGGGCCGCCGCCCGGGTACGCGCCGCCGCAGCCGTCCGTACCGCCGCAGTCCGGCCCGCCCGGCTTCGGGCCGCCGCCGCCCGCCTACGGCCCGCCGCCCGGGTACGGGCAGCCGGCCCAGCCGTACGGCCAGCCGGCCTACGGGCAGCCGGCCTACGGGCAGCCGGAGTACGGCCAGCCCGCTCCGGGCCAGTCCCCGTACGGGCAGCCCGGCTACGGCCAGCCGCCGTACGGCCAGCAGCCGCCCGGCTACCCGGCGCCGGCTCCGGCCGCCCCTCCCGCCAAGCGCGGCCGTTCGAAGCTGCGGCTCTTCGGCGCGCTGGGCGGCTGCGCGGCGCTCGGCGTCGCCTACTTCGTCGCCGGCCCGAGCGTCAGCAGCGCCAAACCCGGCGACTGCGTGCACGTGGGCGGCGGCCGCGTCGAGAAAGTCGTCAAGTGCTCTGATTCCAGCGCGAATTACCGCGTAGTGTCGAAGTTCGAGAACACCGGTGACGTCAGCCGCTGTCGGCAGACGTCGCAGACCAGCTACGCCGTCTCCGGCAAGAGCGGCCGCCGCTGGAACAAGAAGCGGTACGTGCTCTGCCTCGGCCCGATGACTCCCGCCGCACCCGGCACCGGCACCGGCAAGCCGCCGGTGCAGTCGTCCTGAACCCTTCGTCACCACCGCTCTCCAGGGGGACCCCTTGTCCGTTCCGCCGCCGCAGATGCCGTACGGCGCGCCGCCGCCCGGCGACGGCAACCCGTACTCCGCCGGAAACCCCTACGGCGCCCCGCCACCACCGCCCGCGGGCCAGCCCGGGTACGGCTACCCGAGCGCCCCGCCGCCGCCCCAGCAGCCGTACGGCGCCCCGCCGCCCGGCGGCTACGACTACGGCGGCGGCTACGGCGGTGGCGGCGGCTACGGGGGCGACGGCTACGGCTACCCGCCGATGGACGGTCCGGCCTGCCGGTTCTGCGGCGGCATGCCGGCCGTGGAGGCCACCGTGCGCGGCCACCAGGGCCTGATCCTGGCCTACCGGATGCTGAAGATGCACGGCCCGTTCTGCCGCACCTGCGGCACGGCGACGGTGCGCGACATGTCCTCCCGCACCCTGGTGCAGGGCTGGTGGAGCCCGGCGTCGGTGATCCTGGCACCGATCACCCTGCTGATGAACCTGGCCGCCAACAGCAAGATCAACAAGCTTCCGCCGCCCGCCCCGGGCACCCACGGCCCGCAGCTCGACCCCGGCACACCGCTCGGCCGCCGGCCGAGCATCGCGATGCTGATCCTGCCGGTCTCGCTGGTCGTCACCGTGCTGCTGGCCGCCACCGGCGTGCTCGGCTCGAAGGGCAAGGACGACCCCGCACCGCTCTCGGTGACGACGCCGACCACGACGCCGTTCACCTTCACCCCGGCGCCGCTGCCGAAGCCGACCTACACCTTCACGCCGCCGCCGCTGCCGACCTTCACCCCGACCCCGACCCCGACGCCCAAGGACAGCGTGGACGACGCCAAGGTCGGCGACTGCCTGCGCAACGAGAACGGCACCAGCGAGACCACCGACACCCACCCGAAGGTCACGATGGTGCCCTGCGGCGACTCCAAGGCCCAGTACAAGGTGGTCTACAAGTACATCGCCACCTCGGACGAGAAGGTCTGCGAGAAGCAGTCGAAGGCGGACAGCTGGTACACCAGCAAGCACCCCAGCTTCCCCGCCCTGGACTACGTGCTCTGCCTCAAGCAGATCAGCTGAGGCCCGCCGCACGGACGGACACGACGAGGGGGTGGCCCCGGCCGAGTGCCGGGGCCACCCCCTCGTCACGTCCCCGGCCGGTCAGCCCTGCTGCTGGCCGGCCCACCAGTCGCGCAGCGCGGCGACCGCCTCGTCGTGCTCCATCGGGCCGTGCTCCAGCCGCAGTTCAAGCATGTGCTTGTACGCCTTGCCGACCATCGGGCCGGGCTTCAGGGCGAGCAGCTCCATGATCTGGTTGCCGTCCAGCGCCGGGCGGACGGCGTCCAGCTCCTCCTGCTCCTTCAGCTCGGCGATCCGGTGCTCCAGCCCGTCGTAGGTGCGCGACAGCGTCGCCGCCTTCTTCTTGTTGCGGGTGGTGCAGTCCGAGCGGGTCAGCTTGTGCAGGCGCTCCAGCAGCGGGCCGGCGTCGGTGACGTAGCGGCGCACCGCCGAGTCGGTCCACTCGCCGCCGCCGTAGCCGTGGAAGCGCAGGTGCAGCTCGACCAGGCGCGAGACGTCCTCGGTGAGCTCCTTGGAGTACTTGAGCTCGCGCATCCGCTTGCGGGTCATCTTCGCGCCGACCACCTCGTGGTGGTGGAAGGAGACCCGGCCGTCCGACTCGAAGCGGCGGGTGCGCGGCTTGCCGATGTCGTGCAGCAGCGCGGCGAGCCGCAGGGTGAGGTCCGGGCCGTCCTGCTCCAGGTCGATGGCCTGCTCCAGGACGGTCAGCGAGTGCTCGTAGACGTCCTTGTGCCGGTGGTGCTCGTCCCGCTCCAGCTGCAGCGCGGGCAGCTCGGGCAGCACGAACCCGGCCAGCCCGGTGTCGACCAGCAGCCGCAGGCCCTTCACCGGGTGCCGGGACAGCAGCAGCTTGTTCAGCTCCGCCTGGATCCGCTCGGCCGAGACGATGGTGAGCCGCTCGGCCATCGCCGTCATCGCGGCGACCACCTCGGGCGCCGGGTCGAAGTCCAGCTGGGCGGCGAAGCGGGCGGCCCGCATCATCCGCAGCGGGTCGTCGGAGAAGGACTCCTCGGGGGTGGCGGGGGTGCGCAGCACCCGGGCCTCCAGGTCCTCCAGCCCGTGGTGCGGGTCGACGAAGCCGCGGCCGGGCAGGTCGACGGCCATCGCGTTGACCGTGAAGTCGCGGCGGACCAGGTCCTCGTCGATGGTGTCGCCGTAGCTGACCTCGGGCTTGCGGGAGGTGCGGTCGTACGCCTCGGAGCGGTAGGTGGTGATCTCGATCAGGAAGGAACCCTCGGGGGTGTCCTTGCGGGCGCCGACGGTGCCGAAGGCGATGCCGACGTCCCAGACCGCGTCCGCCCAGCCCTTGACCAGCTTGAGCACCTGCTGCGGGCGGGCGTCGGTGGTGAAGTCCAGGTCGTTGCCGAGCCGGCCGAGCAGCGCGTCCCGCACCGAGCCGCCGACCAGGGCCAGCCGGTGCCCGGCCGCCTGGAACCGGCGGGCGATCTCGTCGGCCACCGGCGAGACCCGCAGCAGCTCTTGCAGCCCCAGCGTCTGGGCCTCGCTCAGGCCTGGGACGACCTGGACGGCGGTGCTGGGACGGTCGGTGCGCGCGGTGGGCTCATTGGCTGTGGACACGGCTCACAAGGGTACGTGCCCCGACAGGTCAACCGCCCGCGCGTTTCCAGCGTCTCACCCCACAGCCCGCAACACTGCGCGCCGGGCTGCATCGTTACCATGCCGGTGGACGAGTCTCGGACACCGGACAGGGGATGCGGTGTCACGTGTCGCCACGGCCGGCGGAACCTCCCGGCAGCAGCGCGGCGGAGAGCGTCGAGTGAATCACGTCAGGCGGGCAGCGCCGGGCGACCAGCATCAGCAGCGAGCGATCGAGAACGGCGAGGGCGGAACGAGTGAGCGAGCCGGCACGGCACTCGGGCCTGGGGGCGCACCGACAGCCTGGACGGGCCGAGGGCCCCGCCGAACGACCCGGCCGGGGGCGGCGCGCCGCCCGCCGCCTCGCCGCCGCCTGTGCGGCCGCCGTGACCCTGTTCACGGCCGCCCCGGCGGTGGCGCTGCCCGCCGGCGGCGACGTCCGGCAGGCCGCGGACAGCGGCGTGTCCGCCGAGTACCCGGTGGTGATGACCATCGAGACGATGGCGCCGCAGGTGGCCGCGCCGAACGGCACCGTGACGATCACCGGGCACGTCACCAACGCGGGCAAGTCGGTGCTCAAGGGCGCCCACGCCGCCGTCCGCAAGCCGTACTCCGGCAAGCCGCTGCAGCGGCGCGGCGACCTCGCCCTGGTGGCCGGCCGCACCACGCCGATGGACCGGGACGGCGCCGAGCTGGAGAGCCCCCAGTACGCCCTGCCGGAGCTCGGCCCCGGCCAGAGCCAGCAGTACACCCTGGGCGTCGCGGTGAGCGAACTCGGGCTGTCCGAGAGCGGCGTCTACGAGCTCGCGGTGGACGCCTGGGGCTCGACCGGCGACAACTCCCACGACCGGCCGCTGGGCATCGCCCGCACCTTCCTGCCGTACAACCCGGGCGGCGCCGAGGCGCAGCCGACGAAGGTCACCACGCTCTGGCCGCTGGTGCACGCGCCGGTGCTGGCCGCGCAGACGTACGCCGAGAACGACCAGACCGTCCCGGTGCTGCGCAACGACAGCCTGGCCACCGAGTTCGCCCCGGGCGGGCGGCTGTACGAGCTGGTCGACACCGGCGCCAAGCTGCCCGGGCTGACCTGGATGATCGACCCGGACCTGCTGGACACCGCGTTCGCGATGACCAACAAGTCGTACCGGGTGCAGAAGCCCGGCACCGAGGCGGCCGGCAAGCCGGCCCGGGACGACAACACCGTCCAGGGCACCGGCTCGGCCGCCGCCATCGCCTGGCTGGAGAAGCTGCGCGCCGCGGTCGGCAAGAACGGCGCCCAGGTGGTCTCGCTGCCGTACGCCGACCCGGACCTCGCCTCGATCGCGCACAACGGCGCCGACCTGGCCGGGATGGGCACCGCGCTGAACAAGGCGGCCACCGCCGGCCGGCTGACCGTCGAGGGCCGGCTGGGCGTCGACACCCGCTCCGACGTCGCCTGGCCGTACCAGGGCCACCTCGACCAGCAGATCGCCGGCATCGCCCAGCAGGCCGGCAGCAGCCTGGTGCTGGTCGACGGCACGAGCATCCCGGACCCGGACTCCGTCCCGTACACCCCGACCGCGGTGCGCCCGATCGGCAACGGGCAGAGCGCCGTCGTCGCCGACGACACCGTCTCCGCGCTGTTCCAGGGCGACCTGGGCGACCCGCAGGCGCAGACCCGGTCGACCCAGCGCTTCCTCGCCGAGACCTTCGCGATCACCCACGAGCAGCCGCAGAACCAGCGCGGCCTGCTGGTCATGCCGCCGCGCGAGCTGTCGGTCGGCACCGCCAAGGTGCTGGCGAACGCCCTGCAGCAGGCCTCCGGCCAGTGGCTGGCCCCGGCCCGGCTGGACGAGCTGGCCCAGTCCGCGCCCGACCCGAAGGCGAACACCGCCGTCCCGGCGCCCACCGACTACCCCACCCAGACCCGGGCCACCGAGCTGCCGGCGGCCGACCTGAGCACCACCGACGGGATCCAGCACGACCTGGACACCCTGATGCGGGTGCTCACCCTGCCGCAGCGGGTGCGCGGCCCGTTCAGCGCCGCCATGGTCCGCTCGCTGTCCACCGAGTGGCGCGCCGACGCGCCGGCCGGCAACACCTACCGCGACGGCGTCAAGAAGTACCTGAAGGACCTCACCAACGCCGTCGAGGTACCGAAGAAGACCGTGGTCACGCTGGCCGGGAACACCGGCCAGCTGCAGGTCAGCGTGCGCAACGGCCTCACCCAGACGGTCACCAACCTGAAGCTGGTGCTCACCTCGACCCAGCCGAACCGGCTGCGGCTGGGCAAGGAGGAGGAGCTGGTCCTCCCCGCCTCGCAGAGCGTCACCCTCCGGTTCAACGCCGAGGCCCGCAACAACGGCCCGGTCACCGTGACCGCCCAGCTGATGACCACCGGCCCCAACCCGCAGCCGTACGGCGACCCGAAGACCTTCACCGTCGAGGTCACCTCGGTGACCAACGGCGTGCTGTACGTCTTCGCGGGCGCCGGCGTCCTGCTGCTGCTGGCCGCGCTGCGGTTCGTCCGCCAGCGCAAGCGGCGCGGCGGG
This sequence comes from Kitasatospora sp. NPDC094028, assembly GCF_049543595.1. Classification (NCBI taxonomy): domain Bacteria; kingdom Bacillati; phylum Actinomycetota; class Actinomycetes; order Kitasatosporales; family Streptomycetaceae; genus Kitasatospora; species Kitasatospora sp. NPDC094028. The sequence continues at coordinate 241,522 of NZ_JBMVFA010000002.1, forward strand.
CAGCCGCACGAGGACGGGGACCAGCCGGTCGACGACGACCCGGCGGCGGGCCACGCGGCCGAGCCGGCCGGGACCGACCCCGAGGACGGCCCCCAGGACGGCCCGGAGGACGGCCCCGACCAGGACCGCGACGACGACGGCGAGGAGGGCGCCCCCGCGCAGACACCGCGCGGCAGCGGCGCCGATGGCCGGGATCGGGCGACCGGTGATGAGAAGGTTGGTCCTTGACACCGCCGACCGCCCGCGACACCGGGCCGGCCTCCCCCACGACACTGAAGAGGTGACATGACCGGGCGCAGCGAGGAGCGGCCGCCGGGCCGCGCCGAGAGCCGGCCGGGCGCCGAGTCGCCCTCCGGCGACTGGTACGTGGCCGACACCTACGCCCAGGACCCGTACGCGGCCGAGGCGTACGGGAGCCCACAGGACGGTCAGGACCCCTACGGCCTGCGGGCCGGCCAGCCGGCCGCGCCGCAGCAGCCGGCCACCGCGTACGACGTGCCGCCGCAGCTGCCCCCGCAGGGCGGCGGCTACCCGACGCCGGTGCCGCCGGCCCCGTACCAGCCCGCGGCCCCGTTCTCGCCCCCGGTGCCGCCGGTGCAGCCCGGCTGGGACGCCCCGGCGCAGCCCGGCTGGCAGCAGGAGCAGGCCCCGGCCGGCGACGGCGGGTGGGGCGGCGTCGAGCAGCCCCGGCAGCAGTGGGAGCCCGGACCGGCGCACTCCGCCTGGGACACCGAGACCACCGAGTACGTCGGGGTGGACGCGCTGTTCGGCGGTCAGCGGGCGGACGCCGCCGGGCAGCCGCCGGCGCCGCAGCCGGCCCCGGTCCAGCCGATGGCCCCGGCGGCCCCGCCCGCCGGACCGGCGCCGTACGCGCCCGGCGCGCCCGCGCCCTTCCCGCCGGTGGGCGGCCACCCGGCGCAGCCGCCGCACGGCGGCCCGAACGGACAGCACCCCTTCGTGCCGCCGATCGAGTTCGACCCGCCGCTCTCCGAGGAGGAGGCCACCATGCAGGTGGCCGCCGTCGCGGTGCCGCCGGCGGTCGAGCCGCTGGCGGACCTCGCGGCCGACCGGCGCGCCGAGCAGCCCGGCGACACCGCCGCGCCCGCCGCCGAGCCGGCCCAGGCCCCGGCCGGCGGCGGCAAGGTCGCCTCGCTGCTGAACTCCAGCGCGATCATGGCGGCCGGCACCCTGGTCTCCCGCGGCACCGGCTTCGTCCGCACCATGGTGATCACCGCCGCCATCGGCGTCGTCACCATGGGCGACTCGTACAACGCCGCCTACACCCTGCCGACGCTGCTGTACATCCTGATCGGCGGCGGCGCGCTGAACGCGGTCTTCGTGCCGCAGCTGGTGCGCAGCATGAAGACCGACGAGGACGGCGGCACCGCCTACGCCAGCCGGCTGCTCACCCTGGTGATGGTCGGCCTCGGCGGCGTGGTGTTCCTGGCGGTGCTCGGCGCCCCGCTGCTGGTGCAGCTCATCTCGCACTCGATGATGGAGAACCCGGCCCGCGCCGACACCACGGTGGCGCTGGCCCGGTACTGCCTGCCGACCATCTTCTTCATGGGCGTCCACGTGGTGATGGGCCAGATCCTCAACGCCCGCGGCCGGTTCGGCGCGATGATGTGGACACCGGTCCTCAACAACATCGTGGTGATCTTCACCTTCGGCGCGTACATCTGGGTCTACGGCGGCTTCGGCGGCACCCAGGTCACCCCGGAGACCATCTCCCCCGAGGGCGTCCGGCTGCTCGGCATCGGCACCCTGCTCGGCCTGGTCGTCCAGTCGCTGGCGATGATCCCGTACCTGCGGGCGGCCGACTTCCGCTTCCGGCCGCGCTTCGACTGGCGCGGCCACGGCCTGGGCAAGGCCGCCCGCCTGGCCAAGTGGACCTTCTTCTTCGTGCTCGCCAACCAGGCCGGCTACCTGGTGATCACCCAGCTGGCCACCTCCGCCGGCAGCGCGGCCGACAAGGCGGGCCACGGCGGTGTCGGCCTCTCCGCCTTCTCCAACGCCCTGCTGATCTGGCAGCTCCCGCAGGCCGTCATCACCGTCTCGATCATGAGCGCGGTGCTCCCCCGGCTCTCCCGGGCGGCGGCCGACGAGGACGCCGGGGCCGTCCGCGACGACCTCTCGTACGGGCTGCGCACCACCGCGGTGGCGGTCGTGCCGGGCGCGTTCCTGTTCCTGGCGCTCGGCCCGGCGATCGGCCGCTCGATCTACGCGGTCGGCGGCAGCACGACGGCCCTGGAGGACGCGACCAACGTCGGTCTGATGCTCTCGGCCTTCGCGCTCGGGCTGATCCCGTACTCGGCGCAGTACGTGATGCTGCGCGGCTTCTACGCCTACGAGGACACCCGGACGCCGTTCTCCAACACCGTGTGGGTGGCCGTCAGCCAGGCCGGCTTCTCGGTGCTGTGCTGGCTGCTGCTGCCCGCTCAGTGGGCGGTGATCGGGATGTCCTTCGGCTACGGCCTGGCCTACGCCGTCGGGGTGACGGTCGCCCTGCCGAAGCTGAAGAAGAAGATCGGCGGCCTGGACAGCAAGCGGATCGGCAAGACCTACAGCCGGCTGGCCGCCGCCTGTGTCCCGGCCGCCGTGGTCGGCCTCGGCGTCAGCCTGGGGATCCAGCAGGTGCTCGGCGGCTGGCCGGGCAGCGTGCTCTCGGTGGCCCTGGGCGGCGGCCTCCAGCTGCTGGTCTTCGTGTTCATCGCGAAGCGCCTGCGGATCGAGGAGCTGAACGCCATGCTGGGCATGGTCCGCGGCCGACTGGGCCGCTGACCGCCGTACCGACCGGCCGGACGAGCGGGCGCCCTTGACCAGGCGTCAACCGGAGCGAACAGCTCCTCCGCTCGTCCGGCCGAGTACTGTGCCACCACCCCCGACCAGGGCGCCGTGACGGCCCGGTGTCGGTTCTGCACCACATCTCTCCACCGGTACGCAACCGAGCGGCCCACTCAGCGGTCGTACCCGGTGGAGAAGAGTGGGCACAATTGTCCTGGAGCACGGGGCACCGCCACGCACGCTCCAGCGACTCTCTCAGGCCGGGGCGACACAAGGGGAGGCAGGACCACGGTGGCTGATGGCACCAAGGCGGTCGTCGACACGTCAGCAGCTGACGAGGCGGCGGACGAGGCCGCACTGGCCGCGGCGATCGACGAACTCGACGAGGGCGGGAAGACCGCCCCGGGCGCCGCCGACGCAGCCTCCCCGGACGACGCCGCGCCCGCCGCCGGGAGCGCCTCGCCGAAGGCCGCGCCGAAGCGCCCCGGCGCGAAGGCCCCCGGGAGCACCGCGGCCGCCGAGCCGGAGGCCGGCGAGGCCGGCGAGGCCGGCACCGGCGAGGAGACCGCGGAGATCACCGCCCCGCTCTCGGCGAAGGAGATCGCCGCCGAGCTGGCCGCCGGCTCCCCCCGGAAGAAGCCCGCCGCCGCACCGGCCGCCGAGCGGCGCCCCACCGACCCGCAGCCCACCGTCGACCCGCGCGACACCGCCACCCTCCCGCGCACCCTCCCCGCCCCGCTGCGGCACAGCGGCGACAAGATCGGCCACCGGTACCGGCTGGAGGAGTGCATCTCCCAGACCGAGACCTTCAGCAGCTGGCGCGCCGTCGACGAGAAGCTGCGCCGGGCCGTGGGCGTCCACCTGATGGCCTCCGGCCACCAGCGGGCCCGCAAGGTGCTCGCCGCCGCCAAGTCCGCCGCCCTGCTCGGCGACCCGCGCTTCGTCCAGGTGCTGGACGCCGTGCAGGAGGGCGAGCTGGTCTACGTCGTCCGGGAGTGGCTGCCGCACGCCTCCGACCTCGCCCGGCTGCTCGCGAACGGCCCGATGGAGCCGCACGAGGCCTACCAGATGGTCCGCCAGGTCACCGACGCGGTGGCCGCCGCCCACCGGCGCGGCCAGGCCCACCTGCGGCTCACCCCGCGCTGCGTGCTGCGCACCGACAGCGGCCAGTACCGGATCAACGGCATCGCGGTGGACGCCGCGCTGCGCGGACTGCCCGCCGACGACACCGCCGAGGACGCCCAGCGCGCCGACACCCGGGCGATCGGCGCCCTGCTGTTCGCCGCGCTCACCCACCGCTGGCCCTACCCCGAGGACCGCTACGACCTCCAGGGCCTGCCCAAGGGCCTGCAGAACGCCGCGCCGGACCAGATCCGCGCCGGCGTCCACAAGGGCCTGTCCGAACTGGCCGCGCGCGCCCTGTTCGACCACCCGCCGCACCACGCCGAGCCGATCATTACCCCGGAGGAGCTCGCCCGGGAGATCGGCCGGATGCCGCGCATCCGCCAGCCCGAGCCGGAGCTGCCCGCCTTCCCGGCCCCGCCCCGGCACAACACCCACGCGCTGCCCACCGCACCCAACCCCACCCGGGTCGCCGACCCGGCGGTCACCCCGCTGCCCGACTCCTCCCGCCCGACCACGACCCGGCGCAGCCGGCGGCGGCTGCGCCGGGTGGTCAAGGCGACGGCCTGGACGGTCGCGCTGGGCGCCATCGGCGTCGCCTCCTGGCAGTTCGTCGACCACCTGCGCAACAACGGGCAGGCGGTCGCCGCCCCGCAGTCCTCGACCGTCAGCACCGCGCCGACCGCCGCCAAGGCCACCGCCCACACCCCGGTCCCGATCCAGCCGAAGGCCGCCCTCTCGTACAACCCGAAGGGCGACTCGGGCGAGTCCGTCTGGGCCCTCCCCAAGGCCATCGACGGCGACCCCAACACCAACTGGCCGACCAAGGGCTACGACGACCAGTTCGCGCCGGGCGGCTACAAGGAGGGCACCGGCCTGCTGATCGACCTCGGCACGCCGCAGGCCGTCAACTCGGTGAGCGTCCAGTTCGTCGGCACCACCACGGCCGAACTGCGGATCCCGAACGCCCAGGCGGCGGACAATCCGCAGAAGGCGCCGCTGGCCTCCTTCCCGGTCGCCGGGGGCGGCAGGAAGAGCGGCAACGGCACCGTGGACTACACCCTCGACAGTCCGACCACCACGCGCTACCTCTTGATCTGGCTGACCACTCTGCCGAAAGATGACGACGGCCAGTTCCGCGGCCACGTCGCCGAGGTCAAGGTCTTCGGCTGACCGCACGGCCCGCGCGGTCCGGCACCGGAACGACAGCAGAGAGTCAGGGGTGACAGTGGCGGACGACGACGCGACGCTGCTCGCCCGGCACGTCGCCGGCGACCCGGAGGCCTTCGGGCTGCTGGTGAACCGGCACCGCGACCGGCTGTGGGCGGTCGCCCTGCGGACCCTCGGCGACCGCGAGGAGGCCGCCGACGCCCTCCAGGACGCCCTGGTCTCCGCCTTCCGCGCCGCCGCCGGGTTCCAGGGCCGCTCGGCGGTCACCACCTGGCTGCACCGGATCGTGGTCAACGCCTGCCTGGACCGCGCACGGCGCGGCGCCACCCGCCGCACCACCCCGCTGGACGACGACCCGCAGCGGCTGGACACCCTGGTCGGCGCGGCCGAGCCGGCCGACTCCCCGGTGGTCCGGGCCGAGGTGCGGCGCGAGCTGACCGCGGCGCTCGCCGAGCTGCCGGCCGAGCAGCGGGCCGCCCTGGTCCTGGTCGACATGCAGGGCTACCCGGTCGCCGAGGCCGCCGAGCTGCTGGGCGTCCCGGTCGGCACCGTGAAGAGCCGCTGCGCCCGCGGCCGGGCCCGGCTGCTGCCGCTGGTGCGACACCTGCGCGAACCCTCGGACGGGCCGGAGCAGACCGCCGCCCGGCGCGGTGGGCGGGATGTTCCACGTGGAACACCGCCGACGCGGCCCGAGGCCCGGGGGAACCCGACCGGCCCCCGCACCGTCACAGGGACAGGCCCGAACACCGGCCGGACGATTCTGGAAGGAGACGCGAGCCCGCGATGAGCGCCCCCCTCTCCTCCCCCGAACCCGCCGGGGCCCACCCCTCGGTCGACGAGCTGGCCGACCTGGCCGAGGGCCTGGTCGAGCCCGCCGCGGCCGTCGAGGCGCTGCACCGGCACCTGGACGGCTGCGCCGAGTGCCGCGAGACCGTCGAGGCGCTGGCCGACGTCCAAGCGCTGCTCGGCGACGTCGACACCCCGCCGATGCCCGCCGACGTCGCCGCCCGGCTGGACGCCGCGCTGACGCAGGCCGCCGCCGAAGCCGCCCCCGAAGCCGCCCCCGCCGAGGCCCGGACGGCCCCCCAGGAGGCGCGCGCCGCCGAAGCCCGGGCCGTCACCCCGGCGCCCCGCCCCGCCCCGCCCCAGACCCCGTCCCCGGCCCCGCTCGCCGCACCGCCGGGCCGGTCGGGCGCGGCAACCGGCCCGGGCCGCCCCCGGCGGCGCCGCCGACTGGGCCTGCTGGTCGGCACGGCCGCCGCGCTGGCCGCCCTCGGCTGGGGCGGAGTCCTGTGGCTCTCCCCCGGCGACACCGACCGCGACAGCTCCGCCGCCTCCGGGTCGGCCGTGGCCGCCGCGCAGAGCCCCCGCTCGTCCGGCGCCGGCACCGCCTACCAGGACGACCGGCTCGCCGCGCAGGTCCAACAGCTGCTGACCCGCTCGGCCCCCGCCCCGGGGCTGCGCCCCGCCGAGCCCGGCCGGTCCGCGGCCGAGCAGCCCACCGACGGCGGCGCCGAACCGCCGGCCCAGGCCTCGCAGAACCCGTCCGTGCCCATCACCCCGGCCCCCCACGTCGCCACCGGGTCGGCCGCCCCGGCAGCCTGCCCCGCACCCGCCGCCGGCACCCCGCTGGCCACCGACCGGGGCACCTACCAGGGCGCCTCGGTGGACGTGCTGGTCTACCCGGTGCCCGGGGACGCGGCGCACGCCGACGTCTTCCTGCGCTCCCCCGGCTGCGGGCCGGTCGTGCTGCACCGGACCGTCCCGGTGCGCTGACGGGAGCTCCCGGCGGTCGGGCGGCGTTCCCCGGCGATCGGCGTTCCCATGCGATCGACGACCAGGGCGGCACGACGCTCCCGAAGTTCGGGCACCTGGTACTGATCCGCCTGGGAATGCGGGACACTGGTCAGTCGTTGTCCCGGGCGGCGGAGCAGGACCGCCCTCCCCGCAGCAAACGCGGGTCGCGATGCGAACCAGGAGATGCAGTGAGCGACGTCCGTAACGTGATCATCATCGGTTCCGGCCCGGCCGGGTACACGGCCGCGCTCTACACGGCCCGTGCCTCCCTCAAGCCGCTGGTGTTCGAGGGGGCCGTCACCGCCGGTGGCGCGCTGATGAACACCACCGAGGTGGAGAACTTCCCGGGCTTCCGGGACGGCATCATGGGCCCCGAGCTGATGGACAACATGCGGGCGCAGGCCGAGAAGTTCGGCGCCGAGCTGGTCCCGGACGACATCGTCGCCGTCGACCTCACCGGTGACGTCAAGACCGTCACCGACTCCGAGGGGAACGTGCACAAGGCCCGCGCCGTGATCGTCACCACCGGCTCGCAGCACCGCAAGCTGAACCTGCCGAACGAGGACAAGCTCTCCGGCCGCGGTGTCTCCTGGTGCGCCACCTGCGACGGCTTCTTCTTCCGCGACCAGGACATCGCGGTGGTCGGCGGCGGTGACACCGCGCTGGAGGAGGCGACCTTCCTCTCCCGCTTCGCCAGGACCGTCACGATCATCCACCGCCGGGACACCCTGCGCGCCTCCAAGGCGATGCAGGAGCGCGCCTTCGCCGACCCGAAGATCCGCTTCGAGTGGAACAGCGCGGTCGAGGCGATCCACGGTGACCCGAAGCTGAGCGGCGTCACCCTGCGCACGGTGTCGAATGACGGGGGCCAGACCGACGAGACCCGCGAGCTCGACGTCACCGGCCTGTTCATCGCGATCGGCCACGACCCGCGCACCGAGCTGTTCAAGGGCCAGCTGGAGCTCGACGAGGAGGGTTACCTCAAGGTCGACGCCCCCTCGACCCGGACCAACATCGAGGGCGTCTTCGCCGCCGGCGACGTCGTGGACCACACCTACCGCCAGGCCATCACCGCCTCCGGCACCGGCTGCTCCGCCGCCCTGGACGCCGAGCGCTACCTCGCCGCGCTGGACGACTTGGAGGCCAAGGCCGCCGTCGTGGCGGTCTGAGCCCCGCACCCCGCGCCTCCCGGGGGTGTTCCACGTGGAACACCCGGAACGCCCCCGGTGCCCCTCCCCCGGCCAGGCAGAAACAGAACGCCCCCGTCCGTTGTTGTCCTGGCAGCACCCCCTCCGTCCTACCCGAGGAGTCCCCGTGGCCGGCGCCACCACCACCGTCACCGACGCGACGTTCACTGCCGATGTCCTGGAGAGCGACAAGCCCGTCCTGGTCGACTTCTGGGCCACCTGGTGCGGCCCGTGCCGCCAGGTCGCCCCGGTCCTGGAGGACATCGCCGCCGAGCACGGCGACAAGCTGACCGTCGTCAAGCTCGACGTGGACGCGAACCAGAAGACCGCCGCCGAGTACAACGTCATCTCGATCCCGACGCTGATCCTCTTCAAGGGCGGCCAGCCGGTGAAGCAGATCACCGGTGCCCGGCCGAAGGCCGCTCTGCTCCGCGAGCTGGACGGCCACTTCTAGGTCCGCCGACCGTCGCCCGTACGGCGGCGGGGCTCCCCCGGTCCGCGGGGAGCCCCGCCGCCGTCGTCGTCTCCGGCCGGTCCCCGTGGCGCGCCCACGGCGGCGCCGGGGCGGCTCAGAACGGCCGTAGGGCCGGTTCCTTGCGCCCGCCGCCGAGCAGCCGCTCCAGCGCCCCTTCCGCACCGCCGCGCCAGGAGAGCGTGGTCCGCGCCTCCAGCCGCAGCCGCGGGTAGCGGTGGTGCGGCCGGACGGTCTTGAAGCCCACCGCGAGCAGGTGGTCGGCCGGCAGCACGCAGCTGGTCGGCACCCGGCCCACCGAGCCGAAGGCCTCGATCGCCCGCACCCCGCGCCCCAGCAGGTCCTTGACCACCGTCTGCACCAGCACCCGGCCCAGCCCCTGCCGCTGGTAGCCGGGCAGCACCCGACTGATCATCAGCTGAACGGCGTCCGGGGAGACCGGGCTGGTCGGGAAGGACTGCGACCGGGGCACGTACGCGGGCGGCGCGTAGAGCACGAACCCGGCCGGCTGGTCGTCCACGTAGGCGATCCGGCCGCACGCGCCCCACTCCAGCAGCACCGCGGAGATCCACCCCTCCTTCTCCGCCTCCGACTTCCCAGACTCCACCGCCGCCCTCCCGCTGACCGGATCCAGCTCCCAGAACACGCAGGAGCGGCAGGTCGACGGCAGGTCCGCGAGGTTGTCCAGCGTCAGCGGAACGACCCGGCGTCCCATACCCCGTGCACCTCCTCCACTGCGCGGCCGAGCCGTTTCAGGATCGAGCCGCTTCACGGTCGAGCATGCCCCCACCAACACCGATGGGTGCATGTTCCACGTGAAACAACCGCTCACGCGCATCATGCACCCATCGGTCACGCCCGGGAGGCGGAGCCGGGCCGGCTCAGCCCTGCGACAGCCGCAGCCCGCCCTCGCCCGGCGCCATGCTGTCCAGGATCCGGTTGAGGTCCTCCACCGAACCGAACTCCAGCACGACCTTGCCCTTGCCCAGCTTGCCGTCGCGCTGCGAGACCTCGACCTTGACCCGGGTGTCGAAGCGGTCCGAGAGCCGGTCGGCCAGCTCGTTGAAGGCCGGGGTGATCAGCTTGCCCGCCTTCGGCGTCTGGCGCTTCGGCTTGGTCTCCGCGCCCATCAGCTTGACGATCTCCTCGGTGGTCCGCACCGAGAGGCCCTCCGCGATGATCCGCTTCGCCAGTTCCTCCTGGCGCTCCGCGTCCGGGAGGCCCGCCAGCGCCTTGGCGTGGCCGGCCGTGAGCGTCCCGGCGGCGATCCGCCGCTGCACGGTCGGGGCGAGCTTCAGCAGCCGCAGGGTGTTGGTGACGTGCGTGCGCGAGCGGCCGATCCGGTCCGCCAGCTCGTCGTGGGTGCAGGAGAAGTCGTGCAGCAGCTGCTCGTAGGCGGCCGCCTCCTCCAGCGCGTTCAGCTCCGCCCGGTGCAGGTTCTCCAGCAGGGCGTCCAGCAGCAGCTTGTCGTCCTCGGTGGCCCGGACGATCGCCGGGATCAGCGTCAGGCCGGCTTCCCGGGAGGCGCGCCAGCGGCGCTCGCCCATGATCAGCTCGAAGCCGTCCGGCCCGGTCTGGCGCACCACGACCGGCTGGAGCAGGCCCACTTCCTTGATCGAGAGGACCAGCTCGGCCAGCTTGTCCTCGTCGAAGACCTCGCGCGGCTGCCGCGGGTTGGGCTTGATCGAGTCCAGCGGCAGCTCGGCGAAGAAGGCGCCGGACACCGGGGCCGCCGACTGGTCGGCCTGCGGCCGCTCGATGGCCCGCTTGCCCGCCGCCGCCCTGGCCGCCACCGTGCCCCGACCGCCCGGCAGCACCGGCACCGAGGCCGGCGACGTCGCTCCGGTCGCCACCACCGAGGTCGGCGCGGGCGCGTCGGCGGGCCGCACCGCCCCGCCGTCAGCCGGGGCGGCGGGACCGATCAACGCCCCGAGTCCTCGTCCCAGACCCCTGCGACCACCACTCACTGCTGACCCTCCGTCGTGCCGTGCCACCGGGGCTCGGTGCCCCGTACCGCTGCCGTTCCGCTGCCGTCCCGCTGCCGGCTCACCACCGGACCGCTCTGGCCCACCGCGCGCAGCGCCAGCTCGCGGGCCGCCTCCAGGTAGGAGAGCGCCCCGGTCGAGCCCGGGTCGTAGGTGAGCACCGTCTGCCCGTAGCTGGGCGCCTCCGAGATGCGCACCGAGCGGGGGATCGCCGTGCTCAGCACCTCGTTCTGGAAGTGGGTCCGGACCTCCTCGGCGACCTGGGCGGCCAGCCTGGTCCGGGCGTCGTACATGGTGAGCAGGATGGTCGAGACGTGCAGCGTGGGGTTGAGGTGCGCGCGCACCAGCTCGACGTTGCGCAGCAGCTGGCCGAGGCCCTCCAGCGCGTAGTACTCGCACTGGATCGGGATCAGCACCTCCTGGCCGGCGACCAGGGCGTTGACCGTCAGCAGGCCCAGCGAGGGCGGGCAGTCGATCAGGACGTAGTCGAGCGGCTGCTCGTAGGCGGCGATGGCGCGCTGCAGCCGGCTCTCCCGGGCCACCATCGAGACCAGCTCGATCTCGGCGCCGGCCAGGTCGATGGTCGCGGGGACGCAGAACAGCCCCTCCACGTCCCGCACCGGCTGGACCACGTCGGCCATCGGCTTGCCCTCGACCAGGACGTCGTAGATGGACGGCACGTCGGCGTGGTGGTCGATGCCGAGGGCCGTGGAGGCGTTGCCCTGCGGGTCGAGGTCGACGACCAGCACCCGCAGTCCGTGCATCGCCAGCGAGGCGGCCATGTTCACGGTGGTGGTGGTCTTGCCGACCCCGCCCTTCTGGTTGGCGACCACCATCACCCGGGTGGCGGCGGGCCGGGGAAGCCCCTCCCCCGCTCGGCCGATCGCCTGAACCGCAGCCTGGGCAGCCCGTGCGATGGGCGTGTCGTCGATCTGGTCGACGGTCTCCGAGTCCTGCATGGGCGCCAGTGTTTCACGTGGAACCGGAGCGGCGACAGTCGCGGCCCGGAAGAGGGCGAGCCCGCGGCTGAGCCGCAAATCGAAACTGTCGGAGAGCAAGGAGCGACGTTTCACGTGAAACACCATGCCCGCTATGTCGGAATTCTGACGTTGCGACACTCCGATGACCTGAGGACACCTCCCAGCCGGAGGCCGGGGGGAAGTCGGCCCGACCGCCACCGGAACGACCGCGGGCGGACGGCCCTCCCGTTCAGGAGGGCCGTCCGCCCGTGGATCGCAGGTGCCCGGCTGCCGTCCCGGCCGAGGCGGCCGGGGTGCCGCGGCTTCAGCGGCTGCGGCGCCGCCCGCCCCGGCCGCCGCTCGCACCGCCCGCCCGGGGGGTGCCGGCGTTGCGCCCGGCCCGGGCCGCCTTGGCCCGCCGGGTCGCCGCCTTCACCCCGCCGGGGCTCTCCCCCGCCTTGACCTGGATCACCCGGGTGGAGGTCTCCAGGGTGCCCTCGCCGACCGAGATGACCGAGGACTCGACCGCGCCGAGCTTGGCCAGGCCGGCCCGGGAGTCGGCCAGCTCCTGCTCGGCGCTGTCGCCCTTGAGCGCCAGCATCTGCCCGTGCGGACGCAGCAGCGGCATGCCCCAGCCGGCCAGCCGGTCCAGCGGCGCCACCGCGCGGGCGGTCACCACGTCCACGGCGAGCTTGCCGATCATCTCCTCGGCGCGGCCGCGCAGCACCGTGACGTTCTCCAGCCCCAGCTCGCGGACGACCTCCTCCAGGAAGGTGGTCCGGCGCAGCAGCGGCTCCAGCAGCGTCACCTGGACGTCCGGACGGGCCAGCGCGACCGGGATACCCGGCAGGCCGGCGCCGGAGCCGACGTCGCAGAGCGTCGCGCCGGTCGGCAGCAGCTCGGCCAGCACCGCGCAGTTGAGCACGTGCCGGTCCCACAGCCGGGGCACCTCGCGCGGTCCGATCAGCCCGCGCTGCACCCCGGCGGTGGCCAGCAGCTCGGTGTAGCGGACGGCGGCGTCGAAGCGGTCGCCGAACACCTCCCGGGCGGCGGCCGGGGCCTCGGCCAGCACGTCCAGCTCGGGCGCCGCGGTGGTCCGCTCCTCGGCGGCCGGGTTCACGTCTTCCGCCCCCGGCCGGCCGGCAGCCGCGTTGTCCGTGTCCATCTCGACCTCTCCGATCCCCGGATCGCCACCGACCCGCTCATCGCACTGTTTCACGTGGAACATCTCCCGCCGAACGCCACGCCCCGCGAAGGGACGACGACCCCGCCCGCACGAGGCGGACGGGGTCGCGTCCGGTGAAGCCCACCGGCCACCGAGGCGGCCGGTTGTCGACCTGCCGGCTCAGACCGGCAGCACGACCACGCACCGCTGGGGCTCTTCGCCCTCGGACTCACTGCGCAGACCGGCGGCCGCGACCGCGTCGTGGACGACCTTGCGCTCGAACGGCGTCATCGGCCGCAGCTTGACCTGCTCGCCGGAGCTCTTCGCCTGCTCCGCCGCCTTGGCGCCGAGCGTCGCCAGCTCGGTGCGCTTGCGGGCCCGGAAGCCGGCGATGTCCAGCATGAGGCGGCTGCGCTCGCCGGTCTCCCGGTGCACGGCCAACCGGGTCAGCTCCTGCAGGGCCTCCAGCACCTCGCCGTCCTGGCCGACCAGGCGCTGCAGCGCGCGGTCGTTGCCGTCGCTGACGATGGACACCAGGGCGCGGTCACCCTCGACGTCCATGTCGATGTCACCGTCGAGGTCCGCGATGTCGAGCAGACCCTCCAGGTAGTCCGCCGCGATGTCGCCCTCCTGCTCCAGACGCGCGACGAGGCTCTCGTCGGCGCTGGCAGCGGCCTCGGCCTCGACGGCGGAGGTGGTGCCTTCCGTCACTGATGGACTCCTTCGGAGTTGGGCCCAGTCTGGTGGGCCGGGAACGAAGCTCTGCGCGCTGTCACGACAGGTCCGGGACCGGTCAGGACTTCTTCTTCGGCCGCTGGCCGCCACCGCGCTTGGGCTGCTGCCGGGCGCCCGGCTTGGGGCCGGCGGGCTTGGCCGCGGTCTGCTTGGCGGCCGGCTTGGCACCGGACTCGGCCGGGACGGCCTCCTCGGCGGGCTCCGCCGGGGCGTCCTCGCCCGCCTCGGCGACCTGCGCGGCACCGCCCTGCTGGCGCTGGGCCTTGGTCTGCCGCCGGGGCTGCTGGCGGCTCGCCCGGACCGACTCCTCGACGACCGCGGCGGCGGAGGCCGCCTCCTCGATGGCCGCCTTGGACGGGGGCAGCATGCCCCAGAGCGCGCCCTTGATCTCCGTACCGTCCGGACGCAGCCGGCCGGCCTTCTTCAGCCGCTCCTGGCGGTCCTGGAAGGCCTTGCTGCCCGGGGTCGGGTTGTTGTGGATGACGATCAGCTGCTGGCCCATCGACCAGACGTTGGTGGTCAGCCAGTAGACCAGGACACCGACCGGGAAGTTGATGCCCATCACGGCGAACATGACCGGGAAGACGTACATCAGCATCTTCTGCTGCTGCATGAACGGCGTCTTGACCGTGAGGTCGACGTTCTTGGTCATCAGCTGGCGCTGGGTGATGAACTGCGACAGCGACATCAGGATGATCATCACCGCGGTGACGATCTTGACGCTGGTCTCACCGCTGCTGACGAAGGTCGCGGAGAGCGGGGCGCCGAAGATGTGCGCCTTGCCGGCGCTCAGCAGCAGGTCGCCGTGGATGACGCCGATCGACTTGCCCTTGGCGACCGAGGCCAGCACGCCGTAGAGGGCGGTGAAGAACGGGGCCTGCACGAGGATGGGAAGGCAGCTGGAGAACGGGTTGGTACCCGCCTCCTTGTACAGCTTCATCATCTCTTCGGACTGGCGCTGCCGGTCGTTCTTGTAGCGCTCCTGGATGGCCTTCATCTTCGGCTGGATCGCCTGCATGGCCCGGGTCGCCTTGATCTGCTTCACGAAGAGCGGGATCAGGCAGATCCGGATGACGACCACCATCGAGGCGATGGACAGACCCCAGGCCCAGCCACCGTCCGGGTCGAAGATGTGGCTGTACAGCGAGTGGAACTGGACGATGATCCAGGACACCGCCGTGTAGAGGGGACTCAGAAAACCGAAGGTCACCGGTCAGACTCCTTGGGCATCGGGCTTCGCCACCGGCTCCGGCTCGGCGGTCCCGCTCTTGGGGCTCAGCAGATCGCGCAGCCGGCGGTGCCACACCGGGTGCTTGCGCGGCGGTACGTGGTCCACCCCGCCGGGCGACCACGGATTGCAGCGCAGGATGCGCCACACGGTCAGCCCGCCGCCCTTGACCGCCCCGTGCACCTTCACGGCCTCGAAGCCGTAGTGCGAGCAGGAGGGGTAGTAGCGGCAGACCGGACCGAGCAGTGGGCTGATCGTCCACTGGTAGACCCTGATCAGGCCCATCAGCAGGTACTTCATCGCCCTGCTCCCGTCGGCGCCGCGGCGGCGGGCTCCGCCCTCAGCAGCCGCTTGAGCGCCGCGTCCAGGTCCCGTTCGAGGTCCTGGTACGAGGCGGTCGCGGCGGGGGGGAGCGCGCGCACCACTATCAGGCTACCGGCGGGCAGCCTGGACAGGCGATCACGGATCAGGTGGCGCAACCGGCGCTTGACCAGGTTGCGAACGACCGCCGGGCCGACGGCCTTGCTCACGACGAAACCCGCACGCGCCGAAGGAGTCCCCTCGGCGACGTGCGGGCGGGAGTCGCTGGTCCGGTCGGTCGGCCCTGGCTGGGCGTCCTCTCTGCTGAGATGGACGACCAACAGGGGCCGGCCGGCCCGGCGACCGCGTTTCACCGCGGTCGCGAAGTCCTGGCGCCGCCGCAGCCGATTCTCGGAGGGCAGCACAACAGACCCTTGGTGTGGATCAGGCGGACAGGCTGGCGCGGCCCTTGCCACGGCGGGCGGCCAGGATGGCGCGGCCGGCGCGGGTACGCATACGCAGCCGGAAGCCGTGGGTCTTCGCGCGACGACGGTTGTTCGGCTGGAAGGTGCGCTTGCTCACTCGGGGGCTCCTGAGGTGAATCGTAGGATGACGGGGAGTCGCTTGGCCGTCACCGTGCGTCCGCGTGATCTCCCCATGTTTCGGAAATCCGGCCCATCGCCCCAGTTCGGCTGGGGTTTCAGGCAATCCACGGCGCCCGTGCTGCGCGCCTTATGGAGCGGGTGGACCCGCGGACATGCGGCAGCGGCCATCGACAACTCGACCTGGTTACGGTACGCGGGACGGGGTCCGAGGGTCAAACCGGACCTCCCCGACCCGGGTTTCCCACAGCCTGTGGACAACGACTTGATCCGGCTCTGTTCGCTGACTACCGTTGCAGGACTTGTCTGGTTTGTTCATCGGAAAGCGTGCACCAGTGGCTGATCACAACAGCGACCTCGTCCCGGTCTGGACGAGGGTCGTCGAGCGGCTGGTCAACGACCCGGACGTCGGGGAGATGGACAAGCAGTGGGTGCAGCGCACCCAGCCGATGTGGATGATGCACGACACCGCCCTGCTGGCGACCCCCAACGAGCGGGCCAAGCAGGTGCTGGAGGGCCGGCTGCTGCCGCAGCTCACCGAGGCCCTCAGCCGCGAGCTGAGCCGCCCGGTGCGGATCGCGGTGATGGTCGACGCCAACGCCGTGCCCACCACTCCCGCGCCGGCCCCGCAGCCGCCCGTCGAGCCGTACCCCGGCCCGGTCGAGGAGGGCACCGGCGGCTACGGCGGCCCGGGCTACCAGCAGCCCTACGAGCCGGACTACGAGCACCCGCAGGACTACGAGCGCCCCCGCTACGACACCGGCGGTTACGAGCAGCGCCCCGCGCCGTACGGCGGCCAGCCGGGCCCGCAGTCCTGGCCCGGCTACCAGGAGCAGCAGGCGCCGTACCGCGAGCACGAGGAGTCCGCGCCCCGCCAGGCGCCGCGGCCCGTCCCCAGCCCGCCCTCGACCACCCAGGGCGACCTGTTCGGCGGCGCCTACGGCCCCGGCCCGAACGAGCAGCCCCGCGCCGGCGCCGGCCGCCGCTCCCCCGGCTCCCGCCCGACCGGCGGCCGCCCGGCCGAGAAGGCCCCCGCCGAGCCCGCCCCCGAGCGCCCCGGCGTCCCCGGCGTGCCCGCCCCGCCCGGCGCTCCGCCGGCCGGCGGCTCCCGCAAGGACGAGCCGGCCGCCCGGCTGAACCCGAAGTACCTCTTCGACACCTTCGTCATCGGCGCCAGCAACCGCTTCGCGCACGCGGCGGCGGTCGCCGTCGCGGAGGCGCCGGCCAAGGCGTACAACCCGCTCTTCATCTACGGCGAGTCCGGGCTGGGCAAGACCCACCTGCTGCACGCCATCGGGCACTACTCGCGCAGCCTCTTCCCGGGCACCCGGGTGCGGTACGTGTCCTCGGAGGAGTTCACCAACGAGTTCATCAACTCGATCCGGGACGGCAAGGCGGACACCTTCCGCCGCCGCTACCGGGACATGGACATCCTGCTCGTGGACGACATCCAGTTCCTGGCGAGCAAGGAGTCCACGCAGGAGGAGTTCTTCCACACCTTCAACACCCTGCACAACGCGAACAAGCAGATCGTGCTGTCCTCGGACCGGCCGCCCAAGCTGCTGACCACGCTGGAGGACCGGCTGCGCAACCGCTTCGAGTGGGGGCTGATCACCGACGTCACCCCGCCGGAGCTGGAGACCCGGATCGCGATCCTGCGCAAGAAGGCGATCCAGGAGCAACTCAACGCCCCCGCCGACGTGTTGGAGTTCATCGCGTCCCGGATCACCCGCAACATCCGGGAGTTGGAGGGCGCGCTGATCCGGGTCACCGCCTTCGCCAACCTGAACCGGGCGCCGGTGGACCTGGAGTTGGCCGGGATCGTCCTCAAGGACCTGATCCCGGGCGGGGACGAGGACGCCGGCCCGGAGATCACCGCGCAGGTCATCATGCAGCAGACCGCCGCGTACTTCGGCCTGGGCGTCGACGACCTGTGCGGATCCTCGCGCAGCCGTGTACTGGTGACGGCGCGTCAGATCGCCATGTACCTGTGCCGGGAGCTGACCGACCTGTCACTGCCGAAGATCGGCGCGCAGTTCGGCGGCCGCGACCACACCACGGTGATGCACGCGGACCGCAAGATCCGCTCGCTGATGGCGGAGCGGCGCTCGATCTACAACCAGGTCACCGAACTCACCAACCGCATCAAGAGCTAGCGGCGGGCCGGGTGCCCACGGACACCGGCACGGCCACGCGAGGGCGTCAGGAGCGATCCTGACGCCCTTTTCGCGCATTCGCAGGTGTGCGCGGCGCGCCGGCGGGGCAGAGATGTCCCGACGGACGTGCCACCGATCCACAGCCCGCGCCGAACAACTGACCGGTGATTCGAAAACCCGGGGAGCGCGAGGCGGTTGTCCACAGGAACGGGGCCTTCCACACCGTCCACAGGCCGGGGCTCCCGGAGTTATCCAGAATTCGTCCACAGCGCGGCCACCGCTACGCTCTTCCGCGCAGGTCAGGTGCCTGTGGACTTGTGCACAACGGTTATCCACAGGGTGTGGACAATTGACGGGCCACCAGTGGGCCGTCCGGGTTATCCACCGCTTGTCCCCAGGGTGAGGGCGGTTATCCCCAGCTTGTCCACAGCGGCGTCCACAGTTCGACAACCTTGGGGCCCTGTTCATGCCCTGGTGTGAAAGGCGTCACGAAAAGTTGACCGGCCACCGTGGATAACCCGGCCCGGATCTGGGGACAGTCCTGGGGATAACCTGTGGATACCGAGCGTGGGCTGTGGGTAACGCTCCGCCGTCCACAGCACCGGCTGTCCGTCCACAGCCGCCGTCCACACCCGCTGTGGACAAAATTCGGGCGCTGACCTGCGGAAACAGGGTTATCCACGGTTTCCACAGGCCCTACTACTACCGCTACACAGATAGAGCTCGGAACTGCTTTCCAAGTGGGTGGGCCCGAAATCTGTGGACAACCGCTCCCCGACATCTGTTCGGCTCGCTTCCGCCCGTCTGCCCCGTCTGTCGGTGGAGTACGTCAGACTGTCCTCGGCAGACTGGAAGCGGAGTGGCATCGCTCGGCGGACAGGCGAACCGACGATCAAGATCAGACGAACCAGAGTGCGAGCGGGAGCGCTCGATCCAGGAGGCGGTTACCGGTGAAGTTCCGGGTGGAGCGTGACGTCCTCGCGGAGGCGGTGGCCTGGGCTGCCCGCAGCCTCCCGGCACGGCCGCCGGTGCCGGTGCTGGCCGGCCTGCTGCTGACGGCCCAGGACGGCAGCCTGGCGCTGTCCGGCTTCGACTACGAGGTCTCGGCCCGGGTCGAGCTGGAGGCGGACGTCGAGGAGGCCGGCACCGTCCTGGTCTCCGGCCGCCTGCTGAACGACATCTCCCGCAACCTCCCCAACCGCCCGGTGGAGATCTCCACCGATGGCCAGCGGGTCAGCGTGGTCTGCGGCAGCTCCCGGTTCACCCTCCCCACCCTCCCGGTGGACGAGTACCCGGCGCTGCCCCAGATGCCGACCGCGACCGGCACCGTCTCCGGTGACGTCTTCGCCTCCGCCGTCAGCCAGGCCGCCGTGGCCGCCGGCCGGGACGACACCCTGCCGGTGCTCACCGGTGTCCGGGTCGAGATCGAGGGCGACCGGATCACCCTGGCCGCCACCGACCGCTACCGCTTCGCCGTCCGCGAGCTGCTGTGGAAGCCCGAGCAGTCGGACATCTCCGCGGTCGCCCTGGTGCCCGCCAAGACCCTGCAGGACATCGCCAAGTCCCTGGGCAGCGGCGACAACGTCTCCATCGCGCTCTCCTCGGGCGGCGCGGGCGAGGGCCTGATCGGCTTCGAGGGCGCCGGCCGCCGGACCACCACCCGGCTGCTGGAGGGCGAGTTCCCCAAGTTCCGCAGCCTCTTCCCGACCGAGTTCAGCGCGGTCGCGGCGATCCAGACCCAGCCCTTCCTGGAGGCGCTCAAGCGCGTCTCGCTGGTCGCCGAGCGCAACACCCCGGTCCGGCTCAGCTTCGAGCAGGGCGTGCTGACCCTGGAGGCCGGCTCGGGCGACGACGCCCAGGCCACCGAGCGGGTCGAGGCGGACCTGGAGGGCGACGACATCTCGATCGCCTTCAACCCGGGCTACCTGGAGGAGGGCCTCAAGGCCATCGACTCCGCCTACGCCCAGCTCAGCTTCACCACCCCGACCAAGCCGGCCCTGCTCAGCGGCAAGGCCGCGGTGGACGCCGAGGAGGACAAGGCGTACCAGTACCTGATCATGCCGGTGCGTCTCTCCGGCTGATGCCCGGAACAGGGGCGATCCCGGTTCGCGGCGTTACCCACAGGCTGTGCACACCCGCTGTGCACAGCCTGTGGGCGTCTCCCCCGGTCGGCCCGGCTGCGGAGAGCCCGTCCCGGCCGGAAGCGTAGGCTCGGGGCGTGCGGCAACGGCGCCGCCGGCAGGCACGTCACCACAGGTAAGGACTTGGTCATGGAGCTCGGCCTCATCGGTCTCGGCAAGATGGGCGGCAACATGCGCGAGCGGATCCGCCGCGCCGGCCACACCGTCATCGGCTACGACCGCAACCCGGACATCTCCGACGTCGCGAGCCTGCAGGAGCTCGTCAGCAAGCTGCAGGGCCCGCGCGTGGTCTGGGTGATGGTCCCGGCCGGCGCCGCCACCCAGGCGACCGTCGACGAGCTCGCCGAGCTGCTCTCCCCCGGCGACGTGGTGGTCGACGGCGGCAACTCCCGTTGGACCGACGACATCAAGCACGCCGAGGCGCTGGCCGCGAAGGGCATCGGCTTCGTCGACTGCGGCGTCTCCGGCGGCGTCTGGGGCCTGGAGAACGGCTACGCGCTCATGTACGGCGGCGACGCCGAGCACGTCGCCAAGGTCCAGCCGATCTTCCAGGCGCTCAAGCCCGAGGGCGAGTTCGGCAACGTGCACGCCGGCAAGGTCGGCGCCGGCCACTTCGCCAAGATGGTCCACAACGGCATCGAGTACGCGATGATGCAGGCCTTCGCCGAGGGCTGGGAGCTGCTGGAGGCCGCCCCCGAGGTCACCGACGTGCGCGAGGTCTTCCGCAGCTGGCAGGAGGGCACGGTCATCCGCTCCTGGCTGCTCGACCTGGCCGTCCGCGCCCTGGACGAGGACGAGCACCTGGCCAAGCTGCGCGGCTGGGCCGCCGACTCGGGCGAGGGCCGCTGGACCGTCGAGGCCGCGATCGACCACGCGGTGCCGCTGCCGGCGATCACCGCCTCGCTGTTCGCCCGGTTCGCGTCCCGCCAGGACGACTCGCCGCAGATGAAGATGATCGCCGCGCTGCGCAACCAGTTCGGCGGCCACGCGGTCGAGTCGAAGTAATCCCCACCGGGCTTCATCCACAGCCCTGTTGATAGAAGGCGAGCGCAGTCCACAGCCATGCACGTCGCGCATCTGTCGCTCGCCGACTTCCGGTCGTACGCCCGGGCCGAGGTTCCCCTCGACCCGGGCGTGACGGCCTTCGTCGGGCCCAACGGCCAGGGCAAGACCAACCTCGTCGAGGCGATCGGCTACGTCGCCACCCTGGGCAGCCACCGGGTCGCCACCGACGCCCCGCTGATCCGCCTGGGCGCCGAGCGGGCGGTGATCCGCACCTCGGTGGTGGACCGCGGCCGCGCCACCCTGATCGAGCTGGAGCTCACCGCGGGCAAGGCCAACCGGGCCCGGATCAACCGCTCCGACAACGTCCGCCCGCGCGACGTGCTGGGCCTGCTGCGCACCGTGCTGTTCGCCCCCGAGGACCTCAGCCTGGTCAAGGGCGATCCCGGTGAACGCCGCCGCTTCCTGGACGAGCTGCTGACCGCCCGGGCGCCGCGGCTGGCCGGGGTCCGGCAGGACTACGAGCGGGTGCTCAAGCAGCGCAACGCCCTGCTGAAGACCGCCGCGATGGCCCGCCGGGCCGGCGGCGGCAAGGGCGCCGATCTGTCCACCCTGGAGGTCTGGGACGGCCATCTGGCCCGCGCCGGAGCCGAGTTGACGGCCTTCCGGATCCAGCTGGTGGCCGCCCTGCAGCCACTCGTCTCGGCCGCGTACGGGCAACTGGCCCCCGGCGGCGGCGAGACCACCCTGGAGTACCGCAGCTCCTTCGAGGGAGCCGAGCTGCCGACCAGCCGCGAGCAGGCCGAGGAGCAGCTGCTCGGCGCCCTGCAGGCCGCCCGCAAGCAGGAGGTCGAGCGCGGCCTCACCCTGGTCGGCCCGCACCGCGACGAGCTGGTGCTCAAACTCGGGCCGCTGCCCGCCAAGGGCTACGCCAGCCACGGCGAGTCGTGGTCGTACGCATTGGCGCTGCGGCTGGCCTCGTACGAGCTGCTGCGCGCGGACGGCGGCGAGCCGGTGCTGGTCCTGGACGACGTGTTCGCCGAGCTGGACGCGGCCCGCCGGGACCGGCTGGCCGAGCTGGTCGCGGACGGCGAGCAGGTGCTGGTGACGGCCGCCGTCGCGGAGGACGTGCCCAAGGCGCTGGCCGGCGCCCGGTTCGCGGTCGCGGACGGCGCCGTCCGCCGCGTCGACGCCTGAGCCGTCCCCCACCCCTTCGCCGCCGGGCGCACCCGGCGGCCCGTCGCGCGTGCGCTCCCGTACGCTGGATCGCTCAGCGTTGTCCACAGGCTGGGGAAAGGAGATCGCCGTGAGCGAGCCGGCAGAGGCTGGGTCCTCCTCCTCCGGTCCCCGGCCCGGCGGCGAGCCGACCGGCGCCGACCTCGCCCGTTCGGCGCTGCGGGCGGCCCGCGCCCAGGCCAAGCAGCGCGGCGAGCAGGTCCAGCAGAAGCGCGAGGCGAAGCGGTACGGCCTGCGCAGCGGCGCCCGCTCGGACGGCCGTGACCCCGTTCCGCTGGGCACGGCGCTGAACCGGCTGCTGACCGAGCGCGGCTGGGAGTCCTCGGCGGCGGTCGGCGGGGTGATGGGCCGCTGGCCGCAGATCGTCGGCCCGGACATCGCCGCGCACTGCCACCCCTCTTCCTACGACGACGCCGCCGCGGTGCTCACCGTGCAGTGCGACTCCACCGCCTGGGCCACCCAACTGCGCTGGCTGGCGCGGCAGTTGGTTGCGCGTTTGAATCACGAGCTGGGCCACGGCACGGTCCGGACCATCAAGGTGCTCGGCCCGGCCGCGCCCGCCCGCGGCTACGGCCGGCTGCGCGCGCCGGGGAGCAAGGGCCCCGGCGACACCTGGGGCTGACCGGCGCCGGCCGCGCCCGGAACGGATCCGAATCCTCCGGAACCCCTGACAGCCCTTCCAGGCGCTCTGGGCCCCCCGGTCGAGTATCGGGACATGTGCAGAGGGGATTCAGGGCGGCGTATCTGCCTTCAAGGGCTGCCAAACGCCCATCTCTGTCAGTCCTACCGGTAGACTGAAGGGCAAACACTGTTGCTAGTGGCAACCGAGTCGAAACGCCGTGGTCGCACGCTCGCCCGTGGGGGCGGGGTTGCGGCCCGTGCTGTGCCAGAGAGGGCGCTTCGTGGCCGATTCCGGCAACCCCAGCCAGACCCCAGACCAGACCGACCAGGGCGAGAAGTCCTACAACGCCAGCAACATCCAGGTGCTGGAGGGCCTCGACGCCGTCCGCAAGCGTCCCGGCATGTACATCGGCTCGACCGGTGAGCGTGGCCTGCACCACCTGGTGCAGGAGGTCGTGGACAACTCCGTCGACGAGGCCATGGCCGGGCACGCCGACACCATCGACGTCACGATCCTGCCGGACGGCGGCGTGCGGGTGGTCGACAACGGACGTGGCATCCCGGTCGGCATCGTCCCCGGGCAGGAGAAGCCGGCCGTCGAGGTCGTGCTCACCGTGCTGCACGCGGGCGGCAAGTTCGGCGGCGGCGGGTACGCGGTCTCCGGCGGTCTGCACGGCGTCGGCGTCTCGGTGGTGAACGCGCTCTCCACCAGGCTCGCGGTGGAGATCCACACCGACGGCCACCGCTGGACGCAGGACTACAAGATGGGCGCGCCGACCGCGTCGCTGGTCAAGAACGAGGCCACCGAGCGGACCGGCACCAGCGTCACCTTCTGGGCCGACCCGGACATCTTCGAGACCACCGTCTACTCCTTCGAGACGCTCTCCCGGCGCTTCCAGGAGATGGCCTTCCTCAACAAGGGCCTGTCGATCTCGCTGACCGACGAGCGCCCCGAGCACGTGGACGAGGACGGCAAGCCGCTCACCGTCACGTACAAGTACGACGGCGGCATCGCCGACTTCGTCGCCCACCTCAACTCCCGCAAGGGCGAGGTCATCCACCCCTCGGTCATCGACTTCGAGGCGGAGGACAAGGACAAGGCGATCTCGGTGGAGGTCGCGATGCAGTGGAACTCCTCCTACACCGAGGGGGTCTACAGCTTCGCCAACACCATCCACACCCACGGCGGCGGCACCCACGAGGAGGGCTTCCGCGCGGCGCTGACCGGTCTGGTCAACCGCTACGCGCGGGACAAGAAGCTGCTCCGCGAGAAGGACGACAACCTCTCCGGCGAGGACATCCGCGAGGGCCTGACCGCGATCATCTCGGTCAAGCTCGGCGAGCCGCAGTTCGAGGGCCAGACCAAGGACAAGCTCGGCAACACCGAGGCGAAGACCTTCGTCCAGAAGGTCGTCCACGAGCAGCTCAACGACTGGCTGGACCGCAACCCCAACGAGGCCGCGGACATCATCCGCAAGTCCATCCAGGCCGCCACCGCGCGCGTCGCCGCCCGCAAGGCCCGCGACCTGACCCGCCGCAAGGGCCTGTTGGAGTCCGCCTCGCTGCCGGGCAAGCTCTCGGACTGCCAGTCCAAGGACCCGTCCGAGTGCGAGATCTTCATCGTCGAGGGTGACTCCGCCGGCGGCTCGGCCAAGCAGGGCCGCGACCCGCGCACCCAGGCCATCCTGCCGATCCGCGGCAAGATCCTGAACGTCGAGAAGGCCCGGATCGACAAGGTGCTGCAGAACACCGAGGTCCAGGCGCTGATCTCGGCCTTCGGCTGCGGCATCCAGGAGGACTACGACGAGTCCAAGCTGCGGTACCACAAGATCGTGCTGATGGCCGACGCCGACGTCGACGGTCAGCATATCCGCACCCTGCTGCTCACCCTGCTGTTCCGCTTCATGCGGCCGCTGGTCGAGTCCGGGTACGTCTACCTCGCCATGCCGCCGCTGTACAAGATCAAGTGGGGCAAGGACGACTTCGAGTACGCCTACTCCGACCGCGAGCGCGACGCGCTGATCGCCGCCGGGGTCGAGGCCGGGCGCCGGCTCCCCAAGGACGACGCGATCCAGCGCTTCAAGGGTCTCGGCGAGATGAACGCCGAGGAGCTCCGGGTCACCACCATGGACGCCGAGCACCGGCTGCTGCTCCAGGTCACCCTGGAGGACGCCGCCCGCGCCGACGAGCTGTTCTCCGTGCTGATGGGCGAGGACGTCGAGGCCCGCCGCTCCTTCATCCAGCGCAACGCCAAGGACGTCCGCTTCCTGGACGTGTGACGCGCCTGCACCCCAGGCCCCGCACGTACCAGTCCGCGTGAAAGGAAACTGACCACCAGTGGTCGACGACAACCGTCCCGACGGCGAACAGCCCGAGACCCCCGAGGCCGCCGAGGCCACCGCCCAGGCGACGATGCGGATCGAGCCGGTCGAGCTCGAGACCGAGATGCAGCGCTCGTACCTCGACTACGCGATGAGCGTCATCGTCAGCCGTGCGCTGCCCGAGGTCCGCGACGGCCTCAAGCCGGTGCACCGCCGCGTGCTCTACGCGATGTACGACGGCGGGTACCGCCCCGAGAAGGGCTACTACAAGTGCGCCCGCGTCGTCGGCGACGTGATGGGCAACTACCACCCGCACGGTGACACCTCGATCTACGACACCGTGGTCCGCCTGGCCCAGCCGTGGTCGCTGCGGATGCCGCTGGTGGACGGCAACGGCAACTTCGGCTCCCCGGGCAACGACCCGGCCGCGGCCATGCGCTACACCGAGTGCAAGCTGATGCCGCTGGCCATGGAGATGATGCGCGACATCGACGAGGAGACCGTCGACTTCGCGCCCAACTACGACGGCCGCTCGCAGGAGCCGACCGTCCTCCCGGCCCGCATCCCCAACCTGCTGGTCAACGGCGCCACCGGCATCGCGGTCGGCATGGCCACCAACATCCCGCCGCACAACCTCCGCGAGGTCGCCACCGGCGCGCTCTGGTACCTGGAGAACCCGGAGGCCTCCAACGAGGAGCTGCTGGAGGCCCTGATCGAGCGGATCAAGGGCCCCGACTTCCCCACCGGCGCGCTGATCGTCGGCCGCCGCGGCATCGACGACTACTTCCGCACCGGCCGCGGCTCGGTCACCATGCGGGCCGTGGTCGAGGTCGAGGAGATCCAGGGCCGCCAGTGCCTGGTCATCACCGAGCTGCCGTACCAGGTCAACCCGGACAACCTCGCGCTGAAGATCGCCGACCTGGTCAAGGACGGCAAGATCGCCGGCATCGCCGACGTCCGCGACGAGTCCTCGTCCCGCACCGGCACCCGCCTGGTCGTCGTGCTCAAGCGCGACGCGGTCGCCAAGGTCGTGCTCAACAACCTGTACAAGCACACCGAGCTGCAGACCAACTTCGGCGCCAACATGCTGGCCCTGGTCGACGGCGTGCCGCGCACCCTGTCGCTGGACGCCTTCATCCGGCACTGGGTCAACCACCAGGTCGAGGTCATCGTCCGGCGCACCACCTTCCGCCTGCGCAAGGCCGAGGAGCGCGCCCACATCCTGCGCGCCCTGCTCAAGGCCCTGGACCTGATCGACGAGGTCATCGCGCTGATCCGGGCCTCGGCCAGCGCCGACGCCGCCCGCAGCGGCCTGATGGGCCTGCTCGACATCGACGAGCTGCAGGCCAACGCGATCCTGGAGATGCAGCTGCGCCGCCTGGCCGCCCTGGAGCGCCAGCGGATCACCGACGAGCACGACGAGCTGCAGCGCAAGATCGACGAGTACAACGCGATCCTCGCCTCGCCGACCCGCCAGCGCGAGATCATCTCCGAGGAGCTCGCCGCGATCGTCGAGAAGTACGGCGACGAGCGCCGCTCGACCCTGATCCCCTCGGACGGCGACCTCTCCATCGAGGACCTCATCGCCGAGGAGGACATCGTCGTCACGATCACCCGTGGCGGCTACGTCAAGCGGACCCGTTCCGACCTCTACCGCTCGCAGAAGCGCGGCGGCAAGGGCGTGCGCGGCGCCCAGCTCAAGCAGGACGACATCGTCGACCACTTCTTCGTGACGACGACCCACAACTGGATCCTGTTCTTCACCAACAAGGGCCGGGTCTACCGGGCCAAGGGCTACGAGCTGCCGGACGCCGGCCGCGACGCCCGCGGCCAGCACGTCGCCAACCTGCTGGCCTTCCAGCCGGAGGAGCACATCGCCCAGGTGATGGCCGTCCGCACCTACGAGGACAAGCCGTACCTGGTCCTCGCCACCCGGGCCGGCCTGGTGAAGAAGTCCCCGCTGAAGGACTACGACTCCCCGCGCTCCGGCGGCCTGATCGCCATCAACCTGCGCCAGGACGAGGAGGGCCGGGACGACGAGCTGATCGGCGCCGAGCTGGTCTCCTCCGAGGACGACCTGCTGCTGGTCTCCAAGAAGGCCCAGTCGATCCGCTTCACCGCGACCGACGACGCACTGCGCCCCACCGGCCGCGCCACCTCCGGCGTCAAGGGCATGGCGTTCCGCGAGGACGACGAGCTGCTCTCGATGAACGTCGTCCGTCCGGGGACGTACGTCTTCACCGCCACTGACGGCGGGTACGCCAAGCGGACCGCGGTGGACGAGTACCGTGTCCAGGGACGCGGCGGCTACGGCACCAAGGCGGCGAAGATCGTGGAGGGCCGGGGCTCGCTGGTCGGCGCCCTGGTGGTCGACGACACCGACGAGATCATGGCGATCACCCTCTCGGGTGGGGTGATCCGCACGAGGGTTTCCGAGGTTCGTGAAACCGGACGTGACACCATGGGCGTCCAACTGATCAACCTCGGAAAGCGCGATGCGGTCGTCGGCATGGCCCGCAACGCCGAGGCCGAGGACGAGGAGACGGCGGAGGACGAGGTCACTGGCACCGAGTCCACCGAGACGGCCGAGGGAACGGGGACGGCGGTCGGCGGCGACGCCGAGGTCTGAACCGAACCGCGGACCGGTGCCGTCGCGTCCAGAGAAGGGGCGCGGCGGCGCCGGCGCGCCGACCAGTTCCGGGCAATCCCGCCGGGCGCTGGATGACGAGTGACGGACCAGGGCGCCGCCCTGGTGGGAAGTGCGGGAGGACCAGGTGAGTGGAGCCACGGGTGCTGCGGGAGGACCCTCCGGCGGCCGTCCGGGCGCGCAGGGCGGGGGTTCGTACGGCGTGCCGCAGCCGCCGACCGAGCACTCGGCCGCGTCCACCTCGCTGATGCCACCGGTCGGCGGAGCGGGTCAGACCTACGGCGGCCAGACTCCGGCGCAGCCGGGCGGCCCGGCCGCCGGCTCGGGCGGCTTCTCGCAGCCGACCACGTACACCAAGGGCCAGCCGACCCCGGCCCGGGGCACCCGGACGGGTGGCAACACCCCGGCCGGCGGCACTCCGGTCCCCGGGGCGGCCCGCCGCCCGGCCGGCAGCCCCCCGACCGCCGGCGGCCTCGGCCGGACCCGCAAGGCCCGCCTGCGGGTGACCAAGATCGACCCGTGGTCCGTGATGAAGGTCAGCTTCCTGCTGGCGGTCGCGGTCGGGATCATCATCATCGTCGCCGCGGCGGTGCTGTGGATGACGCTGGACTCGCTCGGCGTCTTCGACTCGCTGACCAAGACGATGAAGGACGTCACCGGCGGCGGCGCGGAGAACGCCTCCAGCGCCATCAACCTGATGGACTACATCGGCTTCGGCAAGGTCATGCTGTTCACCACGCTGATCGCCGTGGTCGACATCGTCCTGCTGACCGCGCTGTCCACCCTCTCGGCGTTCATCTACAACGCCGCGGCCGGCTTCACCGGCGGCATCGAGCTGACCCTCGCCGAGGAGGAGTGACCCCGGTCGCGATCTGACCGCCGGTCAACCGTCCGTCCACGCACGGAATTCCCGGGCCCCGCAGGCTGTTGCAGCCCGCGGGGCCCGTCGGCATTCGGGTGACAGCCGGCCGGCCGCGGCGCGCCGCCCGGAAGCGGGCCGCCCGCGGTGGGACAAGCTGGACGCCGCCCGTTCCGCTCCTGGGAGTGCCGCAGGCCGCCCCCGGTCCGCCCGACCGGGTGAGGTGACGTTCCGCAGGACGGCTGGACGGAGGCGCGCGGTGGCGAAGCTCGCAGGTCAACTGGTCGAGGCCCTGGACGGGCTACTGGGGATTCCCGTTCCGCTGCGCGTGCAGGCCTGGGACGGCAGCACCGCCGGGCCGCCCGGGGCGCCCACCCTCGTGCTGCGCAACCGCCGGGCGGTGCGCCGCCTGCTCTGGCAGCCGGGCGAGCTGGGCCTGGCCCGCGGCTACGTCGCGGGGGACCTCGACGTCGCCCCCGGCGGCGACCTGTACGAACTGCTGTCGGTGGTCGGCCGGTTCTCCGACCTGCCGCAGATCCGCACGCTGGACCTCGGCCCGCGCGGCCTGCTCGGCGCCGCCGGCCGCCGGGCGCTGTCCGTCGCGCTGCGGGTCGGGGCGGTGGGCCCGGAGCCGGCCCCGCCCCCGGAGGAGGTCGTGAAGGCCCGTGGCGGGCTGCACAGCCGCAGCCGGGACCGCGCCGCCATCAGCCACCACTACGACGTCGGGAACGACTTCTACGGCCTCGTGCTCGGCCCCTCGATGGTCTACTCGTGCGCCTACTGGACGCCGGCGGCGAAGAGCCTGGAGGCCGCCCAGGAGGCCAAGCTCGACCTCGTCTGCCGCAAGCTCGGCCTGCGGCCCGGGATGCGCCTGCTCGACGTCGGCTGCGGCTGGGGCTCGCTGCTGCTGCACGCGGCGGAGCACTACGGCGTCACCGCGGTCGGGGTCTCGATCTCCTCGGAGCAGGTCGCGCTGGCCCGCCGCCGGATCGAGGAGGCCGACCTGGCCGACCGGGTCGAGGTCCGGCTGCAGGACTACCGGGAGACCACCGACGGCCCGTTCGACGCGATCTCCAGCATCGGGATGGCCGAGCACGTCGGCTCCGAGCAGTACCGGATCTACGCCGAGGGCCTGCACCGGCTGCTGGTGCCCGGCGGCCGGCTGCTCAACCACCAGATCGCCCGCCGCCCCGACCACCCCGGTGAGCCGCACCGCCCCAGCCTCTTCATCGACCGCTACGTCTTCCCGGACGGCGAACTGTCGCCCGTCGGTTCCACCGTGTCCCGGCTGGAGGAGGCCGGCTTCGAGGTGCGGGACGTCGAGTCGCTGCGCGAGCACTACGGGCTGACCCTGCGCGAGTGGGTGGCCAACCTGGAGGCGCACTGGACGGACGCCGTCCGGCTGGTCGGCCGCGGCCGGGCCCGGGTCTGGCGGCTGTACATGGCCGCCTCCGCGCTCGCCTTCGAGCAGAACCGGATCGGGGTGAACCAGATCCTCGCCGTCCGCGGCACCGCGGAGGGCCCGGCCGGCCTGCCGTCGACCCGGGAGGAGTGGCTGCTGCGCCCGCGCCCGGCCGCCGGGGCCCCGCAGCCGGTCAGCGGGGTCTGAGCCGCGGGCCCCGCGGGGAGCGCCCGCCGATACGGATTTGGGGGATCGGCCGTCGGTCCGCTAATCTTTCAGTGCGGCAAGGGCCTATAGCTCAGACGGTTAGAGCGCTTCCCTGATAAGGAAGAGGCCACAGGTTCAAGTCCTGTTAGGCCCACCACCGCGAAGGGCCCGGAGTCATCGACTCCGGGCCCTTCGGCGTTCCCGCCCGGGTGGGCGTCCGGATTCGCGTCCGCGCCGCCACCTGCGGTTCCGCCGTCCGGTCGCCGCCCCGGCGGCTCCCCCGCCGGGGCGGATGCGAGCGCGGGGCGAATCTTCCGGTAATCTCTGTTCTCAGCGACGAGGGCCTATAGCTCAGACGGTTAGAGCGCTTCCCTGATAAGGAAGAGGCCACAGGTTCAAGTCCTGTTAGGCCCACCGCCCCGAAGGGCCCGGAGTCATCGACTCCGGGCCCTTCGGCGTTCCCGCGGCGGACCGGGACGGCCTCTGACGAGGTACGGCGTCAATCCTCGGGCCGGGCCGCCGGATTGACCTCCCCGGTGGCTGGTCACGATTGGGACACCGGTGTGTATCATCGGCCGCAAGGGCAGCCCGGTATCCGGCCGCCCATTCGAGCTCGAAACACATCTGGACTCGTCGGCCCGGTCGATCCGGCCGGAGCACCGGCTCCTGAGTCCACCAACGCAAGAAGGACGAGGTCCCGCGGTGAAGAAGCTCCTCCTGGTCGCCCTGGTCGCCCTCGGCGGCTTCTTTGTCTACCGTCAGGTCCAGGCGGACCGCGCCGAGCAGGACCTGTGGACCGAGGCCACCGACCCGGTTCCGGCCGGTCGCTGACCCCGGACGATCTGACGATCGACGATCTTCGGAGGCGCGGACCGCGCCTCCCGATCCGGTCGGCCCGGTCGAACGACCGGACCGGCCGGTTCTCCTCCAGGGGACGGCGCGGGGAATCGCGCCGGAACCCGGTACGCTAGTGCCCGTCGGCACGCGCCGTGCCGTCAAGGGGCATTAGCTCAGTTGGTAGAGCGCTGCCTTTGCAAGGCAGATGTCAGGAGTTCGAGTCTCCTATGCTCCACAGCACGCGATGAGCGGCTGACCCGGAAACCTCCGGGTCGGCCGCTCTCGTCGTTTCCGGGGCCGGCCGCCCGGTCACTCGGGCTTCGGGGGCTCCTCGTCGTCCGGCTCCGGGGCGGTGGCCTCCGCCGTGGCCGCGGGTTCCGAGGCGCCGTTCACCGGGGCGGTGGCGGCGTGCGAGCCGGCCGGCCGGGGGGCCTGCGGGGCGGGCGGTTCGACCAGCCACTCCGGGTTGCTGTGCCGGCGCCACCACTGCCAGGCCACCACGCCGCCGACCGTGAGCGCCCCCGCCACCGCGAGTCCGGCGGCCCAGCCGCGGCGGCAGCACGGCTTGCGGGCGTTGCGGGCGGCGAGGCCGCTGATCTCGGCGGAGCTGACGTTGCCCTGCAGGGCGGTCAGCGCGGCGGCGCCCCGGCTCTGCGCCTCCTGGGCGACCGGGGCGACGGCTGCCCGGGCGTCCTCGACGGCCTGGAGGACCCAGGGCGCCACCGTGGTGCGCGCCTGGTCCGCGGCGCGGCCGGCGGACAGCCGGGCCGCCAGGGCGGCCTCCTGGGCCCGGTGGAAGGCCTTCAGGGCGTTCTGCTGGGCCTCCGGCGGCAGCCCGGCGAAGGCGTGGCCGAGCTGTGGGGCGAGATGTTTGTCGTACTGGACGCGGAGCGCGTGGGCGGCCTGGCCGGCCTTCGGTCCGAGGGCGTCCAGGGCGGGGCCGAGGCGTTGCCTGGCGTCGTCCGCGAACTGCGCGGCGGTGTCCCTGGTCCTGGTGGCCGTCTCGCGGGCCGTGTGCGTGAGCGTCACGGGTTCTCTCCTCCTGGGTGGCGTCCTTTATGCACATATCCACCTGAATGCTGATCATGCATCCAGATTTGTCCACCGGCATTCCGGAGTGGTCCGTACGCGACGGGCGAAGCCCGCCCGGGCGCCGTGCCGCCGCAGTAGGCTGGCGGCTCCCGCAGGGAAGGGGAACGGCTGATGCGTCCGGAGGATCGGACCCCGGCGACCGGCCCGGAGGCCGGGCTGCCCCGGTGCCACCGGCACCCGGAGACGGCGACCGGGGTCTCCTGCACCCGCTGCGAGCGCCCGGTCTGCCCGCGGTGCATGGTGCCCGCCGCGGTGGGCTTCCAGTGCCCGGAGTGCGTCGGCGCGGGGCACTCCGGTGCCCGGCGGGCGACCACCCGGTTCGGCGGGGTGCCGACCGCGGACGGCGCGCTGGTCACCAAGCTGCTGGTCGGGATCAACCTGGTGGTCTGGGTGCTGGCCGCGTACGTGCTGCAGCCGAAGCTGGCGCAGGTCTGGTCGCTGTACAGCGTCGGGGCGCTGCGCGGCGGCCCGGAGGGCATCGCGGACGGCCCGGACCAGTGGTACCGGCTGCTGACCGCCACCTTCCTGCACCTGGAGTGGTGGCACATCGGCACCAACATGCTGGCCCTGCTGGTGCTCGGCCCGGCGCTGGAGCAGGCGCTCGGCCGGCTGCGCTTCCTGGCGCTCTACCTGCTGGCCGGCCTCGGCGGCAGCGTGTTCGCCTTCCTGGTGGACGGCGACTGGCTGAACTCGCTGGGGGCCTCCGGCGCGATCTTCGGCCTGATCGGCGCCCAGGTCGTGCTGCAGCTGCGGACCAGGGGGCCGCTCGGCCCGGTGCTGGCGCTGCTGGTCTTCAACGCGGTGGTCACGTTCTCGCGCACGGACGTCATCGACTGGCGGGCGCACCTCGGCGGGCTGGTGATGGGCGCGCTGGTGGCGTGCGGCCTGATGTACGCCCCGCGGGAGCGCCGGGGACTGGTCCAGGGGCTGGCACTGGCGGGGGCGCTGGCCGTGGAGGCCGGGCTGCTGCTGACCGGGATGGGTCTGTACGGCGGGTGACGCCCCGGCGGTTGTCCACAACGGGTGCGGGGTTGTGCACAGGCTGTGCGCCGCCCGGGTTGCGGACTGGTGTTCTACGCGTGTCCAGCTGTGCGGATTTCGCGTGCTCCGGCGGTTGTGCACAGCCGCGGAAAGCCGCGGCCGGGAAAGTTATCCACAGGCTGGGGAGACTTTTCCCCAGTGTGGATAACCATGTGGATAAACACGATGGTGTGACGGTGGGAAAAGCAGACCGGAGTCCCGGCCGTACCCGGGCACGACGAACCGCCGCTCCGGGTCGGGCGGTTCCGGAGCGGCGGTACGGGCTCGGCGGGGAGCCTCAGTACGGGAGGAGCGTCACTTCCACTGGGTGGAGACGCCGAAGCCGGCGGCGATGAAGCCGAAGCCGACCAGGATGTTCCAGTTCCGCCAGCCCTCGACCGGGTACGAGCCGCTGGTCACGTAGTAGGTGACGATCCACACCAGGCCGATCAGGAACAGTGCCAGCATCAGCGGCGCGACCCAACCGCGGCCCGAGCTGATCTTCACCGCCGCCGTCGTCGGCGGGGTGTAGTCGGACTTCTTGCGGAGTCGAGACTTCGGCACGAGGGGATCTCCTGTCGATGCGCTGTGAGACCGCGCAGAGGTGCAGCGGGTGAGTCGGTCGCCGGCGGCTCCGGGGGCGGTCCCTGGGGACCGTTCCCGCGCGCGCCACCGGCGTCCGTTAGCGTAGTGGCTCGGCGGGTCCCGAGGAGATAAGGGTACGGTGACTAATTTGTCGATTCCCCCTGGACCGGCCGGTACCCGCCGCCCCGGCATCCGAAATGTCGGACGTGCCCTGACCTGCGCCGTCTTCGCGCTCGCCGGTCTGCTCTTCTACGTCAGCGCGCAGACCGCCCGCGGCACCGACCTGCGCACCGACAACTCCCTCCTGAGCCTCGGCGACGTGATCCGCCAGCGCAGCTCGCAGAACCAGCAGGCGCAGTCCCAGCTGGCCGACCTCCAGGCCCGGGCGCAGGAGCTCACCGACCAGCAGGCCCACAGCCCCGCCGACACCGCCCAGCTGGACGGCCTGCGGCTCGGCGCGGCCCTGGAGCCGCTGAAGGGCGAGGGCCTGACCGTCACCCTCAACGACGCCCCGCCGAACGCCACCGCGCGCATCCCCGGTGTCCCCGAGCCCGGCGTCAACGACCTGGTCATCCACCAGCAGGACATCCAGGCCGTGGTCAACGCGATGTGGCGCGGCGGCGCCGAGGGCGTCCAGGTGATGGACCAGCGGCTGATCTCCACCAGCGCCGTCCGCTGCGTCGGCAACACCCTGCTGCTCCAGGGCCGGGTCTACTCCCCGCCGTACGTGGTCAAGGCGGTCGGGAGGACGGACGCGCTGCGGGCCGCCGTCGAGGCGGACCCGACGATCCGCAACTACCAGCAGTACGTCCAGGCGTACGGGCTGGGCTGGAAGGTCCAGGAGAGCGGCGAGCTCACCCTTCCCGGTTACTCCGGCACCACCGAGCTGCGCTCGACGGGCGGGCGGCCGTAGCGGACCGGCCTCGCGGCTGTTGATCCCGGGTCTACTCTTGACCCCAGTCCGCTACCTCGAGGGAGCACCATGTACGGCTGGATCTGGCGTCACCTGCCGGGGAACACCCTGGTCCGGGCCGCCATCTCGCTGCTCCTGATCCTGGGGATCGTCTACCTCCTCTTCACTTACGTCTTCCCGTGGGCGGAACCGCTCCTCCCCTTCGGTGACGTCACAGTGGACGGCGGCGACGGCGCCGCGGCCGGCTGAGCCGGCGGGCCCGCACTCCCACCCAGTACCGCATCCCACGGAGACCACGCGCGCATGACCACCCAGTCGACCCCGCCCCGCATCCTGGTGGTGGACAACTACGACAGCTTCGTCTTCAACCTGGTCCAGTACCTGTACCAGCTCGGCGCCACCTGCGAGGTCGTGCGCAACGACGAGGTGACCGTCGACCACGCCGTCCGCCGTGCGGGGGAGCAGGGCTTCGACGGCGTGCTGCTCTCGCCCGGCCCCGGGTCGCCGGAGGAGGCGGGCGTCTGCGTCGAGATGGTGCACCACTGCGCCCGGATCGGGCTGCCGGTGTTCGGCGTCTGCCTCGGTCTGCAGTCGATCGCGGTCGCGTACGGCGCGGTGGTCGGCCGGGCGCCGGAGCTGCTGCACGGCAAGACCTCGCTGGTCGAGCACGAGGACGGCGGGGTGTTCGCCGGCCTGCCCTCGCCGCTGACCGCGACCCGCTACCACTCGCTGGCGGTCGACCCGGCCACCGTGCCGGACGAGCTGGTGGTCACCGCCCGGACCGTCGAGAGCGGCGTGATCATGGGCCTGAGGCACCGTGAACTGCCCGTCGAGGGCGTGCAGTTCCACCCCGAGTCGGTGCTCACCGAGGGCGGCCACCGGATGCTCGCCAACTGGCTCGCGGACTGCGGCGACGCACGGGCCGTCGAGCGGTCGGCCGGGCTCGCCCCGGTGATCGGCCGGGGCTGAGCGGCGTGACCGCGCTGCGTCCGGAGGGGCGTTACCAGCCGGAGGCGGACGCGTACGGCGCCGCCCCGCGGCACGGCGGTGCGCAGCACGGGCAGCACGGCCGCGACGGGTACGACCAGCACCAGTACGCGCAGGACCCGTACGGCCGGGAGCCGTACGGGCGCCCGGCGCACCTCCAGGCCCCGCAGGCCCAGGTTCCGCAGGCCCAGACGCCGCACGGGCAGGACCCGTACGGCGCGCAGCCGGCCGGGCCGGCGCCGGTCGAGGACGCCTGGGGGGTGTACGAGCAGGCCGAGCAGCCCGCCGAGGGCGGCCCCGAGTACCCCTGGCTGCCCGACCACACGCTCCAGCTGCGGCTCCCGGCGGAGGGCGCCGGGTCCGCCGCCGAGCCCGCCCCGCCCACCGGCGGCCGGGCCGAGCGCAGGCGGGCCGCCCAGGGCCGCACCGCCGTGCGCTCGGGCGGCGGCCGGCGCCGGGCGGGCGGCCGGGCCGCCGGGCGGGCGCGGCCCAAGGAGTCGGTGGTCGTGGTGGCCGCCCGGTTCGTCGGCGAGCTGTGCATCACGCTCGGCGTGGTGATGCTGCTGTTCGTCGCGTACCAGCTCTGGTGGACGAACGTGCAGGCGAACGAGGCCGCGAGCAGCGCCCGCGACCAGCTGGAGCAGCAGTTCGACGCCGCCCAGGGCCCCGCCGCGCCCGGGCAGCCGGCGCCCGACCCGAACAAGCCCGAGGTGTTCGCTCCGGGCAAGGGCTTCGCCATCATCTACCTGCCCAAACTGGGGCTCAAGTTCCCGATCGCGGAAGGGACTTCGAAGTCCGCGGTGCTCGACAACGGGCTGGTCGGGCACTACACCGGCACCGGCATGCCGGCCGACAAGGCGGGAAACTTCGCGCTGGCCGCGCACCGCAACACCCACGGCGAGCCGTTCCGGTACATCAACAAGCTCGAAAAGGGCGACAAGGTCGTGGTGGAGACCGCCTCCGCGTACTACACGTACGAGATCACCAGCGGCATCCCGGAGACCCCGCCCAGCAACGTGAGCGTGATCAAGCCGGTGCCGAACGGCTCGGGGTACACCGGGCCCGGCCGGTACATCACGCTGACCACCTGCACCCCGGAGTTCACCTCCAAGTTCCGGCTCATCGTCTTTGGGAAGATGATCGACGAACGGCCGCGCAACCAAGGCAAGCCGGCCGCGATCACGGGCGGGTAGCCGCACGGCCGCCCGGTACGAGGGGGAGGACCGCTGATGCAGGACGACGGGACCGCGGAACCGGAGGGGCCGGGCCGGGAGGCCTTCCCCCCGCCCGAGGAGGCGCCGCCGCGCGCCCGGCGGCGCAGCCCGGCGCTGGCCGCGCTCGGCGTCTTCGGCGAACTGCTGATCACCCTCGGCCTGGTCCTCGGCCTGTTCGTGACCTACTCGCTGTGGTGGACCAACGTGCAGGCCGACCGCTCGGCCTCGGCCGCCGCGGACAAGCTGCGCGACGCCTGGGCGAGCCCGGGCGCCGCCTCCCCGACCGGCCCCGGCGCGACGCCGTCCCCCGGCGGGTCGCCCGCGCCGCGGCGGTTCGCGGTCGGGGACGACGTCGGCTTCCTGCACGTCCCGGCGTTGGGCGACGACTACCAGGTGCTGATCCGGATGGGCACGTCCACCGAGGTGCTGGACGAGGGCGTCGCGGGCGTCTACGAGCAGCCGTACCAGGCC
This sequence comes from Kitasatospora sp. NPDC094028, assembly GCF_049543595.1. NCBI lineage: Bacteria > Bacillati > Actinomycetota > Actinomycetes > Kitasatosporales > Streptomycetaceae > Kitasatospora > Kitasatospora sp. NPDC094028. Next base: position 278,739 of record NZ_JBMVFA010000002.1, read on the forward strand.
GCGATGCCCTGGGACCAGAGCGGCAACTTCGCGCTGGCCGCGCACCGGGACGGCCACGGTGCCAAGTTCCACGACCTGGACGCCGTCCACAAGGGCGACCCGATCGTCGTCGAGACCAGGGACAAGTGGTACGTCTACAAGGTCGACAACACCCTGTCGGAGACGTCCAAGTACGACACCGGCATCGTCGCGCCGGTGCCGGCCCGCTCCGGCTACGCCGCCCCCGGCCGGTACATCACCCTGACCACCTGCACGCCGGTCTACACCTCGCGGTACCGGATGGCCGTCTGGGGCAGCCTGGTGCGGGTGGACGACGTGGACGCCAAGCGCACCCCGCCGCCCGAGCTGCGGCACTCCTGAACGGCCGCGCACCGCAGGGACGTACGAACGCAGGAACGCCCGAGGGCCCGTCGCAACCGTCGCGACGGGCCCTCGGGCGTTCGACTCGCCTCAGAACCAGGGGAACAAGGGCTTAGTTGTTGGTTTTGCCGGGGGGTGTGAAGGGGTCCCCCCCTTTGGCCGGATCGGCCGGGCGGGTGACCAGCTGGACCTGGGAGTTCGGGTCCATCTGCGTGCCGGCCGGCGGGTTGCTCTGCACGACCACCGCGTTCGGGTCCTGCGGGCCGGCGACCACGGTGTACAGCAGGCCGACCTTGGCCAGCGCGGCGGCGGCGTCCGACAGCTTCTGGTTCTGCAGCGGCGGGACCTGGGGCTTGTCCGCGGCCTTGTAGATCGTCAGGCTGATCTTGGTGTTGGCCGGGGCCTTGGTGTTCGGCGCGACCGACTGCGAGGCGACGGTGTTGACCTTGGTCTGGTCGTTGGTCGTGGTGGTCTTCGACGCGTCCACCTGGAAGCCGAGGCCCTGCAGCTGGTTCGTCGCGTCGTCCTTCTGGGCGCCGACCACGTTCGGCACGGTCTGCTTGGCCTTGCCCTGAGAGACGGTCAGCTTGACCGGGGCGCTCGGGTCGGCGTTGGCGCCGGCCGCCGGGTCCTGGGCGGTGACGGTGTCCTGGGCGGCGGTGTCGTCGTCCTTGTACTCGGTGGTGACGTTGGTGAAGCCGAGGTCGCTCAGGGCCTTCGTGGCCTGGTCCTTGGGCTTTCCGGTCACCGTCGGCATCTGCAGCTTGGCCGGGCCGGAGGAGAGCTGCACCGTGATGGCGGCGTTCTCGGCGACCTGGGTGCTGGCCGCCGGGTTCTGGGTGCAGACCTGGTCCTTCTTGACGTTGGCGTCCGGGCAGGCGATCTTCTCGCCCTCGGTCACCGTCAGCTTGGACCCGGCCGCCGCGGCGGCGGTCTTGGCGTCCGCGAGGCTCTTGCCGACCAGGTTCGGCGCGGTCACCTTCGCGGCGTCCTTCTTGTCGCTGTTGCTGAACATCGCCTGGGCGACGAAGAAGGTGCCGACCAGGACGAGCACGGCGGCCACCGCCAGCACGATCCAGGAGGTGTTGCTCTTCTTCGGCTGGTCCGCGCCACGGCGGCCGGCGCGGCCCCCGTCGTCGTAGCCGTCGTTGCCGCCCGGGCCGCCCGCGTAGGTCTGGCCGTAGCCGTCGTCCTGGTAGCCGCCCTGCGCGGAGGCCTGCGGCAGCACGGTGGTCGGGCCGCCGCCGGGCTGCTGCGGCAGCACGTTGGTCTGGCCGTACGGGTCGTGCTGCTGCGGGTAGCCGTTCTGGTCGTAGCCGTAGCCGGCGCCCATGCCGTACGCGGCGGCCTGCTGGGCGGCGGCCACCGGGAGGCCGTCGAGGAAGCGCTCGATGTCGTCGCGCATCTCGTCGGCGCTCTGGTAGCGGTAGTCGCGGTCCTTGGCGAGCGCCTTGAGCACGATCGCGTCGACCTCGGGGCGCACCTCGGGGTCGAAGACGGACGGCGGCTGCGGCTCCTCCCGGACGTGCTGGTAGGCCACCGCGACCGGGGAGTCGCCGATGAACGGCGGGCGGACGGTCAGCAGCTCGTAGAGCAGGCAGCCGGTGGAGTAGAGGTCGGAGCGGGCGTCGACCTGGTCGCCGCGGGCCTGCTCGGGGGAGAGGTACTGGGCGGTGCCGATGACGGCCGAGGTCTGCGTCATGGTCATCCCGGTGTCGCCCATCGCGCGGGCGATGCCGAAGTCCATGACCTTGACGTTGCCCTGCCGGGTCAGCATCACGTTGGCCGGCTTGATGTCGCGGTGCACGATGCCGGCCCGGTGCGAGTACTCCAGGGCCTGCAGGATGCCGATGGTCATCTCCAGGGCCCGCTCCGGCAGCAGCCGGCGGCCGGAGTGCAGCAGCTCGCGCAGGGTCGACCCCTCGACGTACTCCATCACGATGTACGGGATGGAGATGCCGTCGATGTAGTCCTCGCCGGTGTCGTACACGGCGACGATCGCGGGGTGGTTGAGCGATGCCGCCGACTGCGCCTCGCGGCGGAAGCGGGCTTGGAACGACGGGTCACGGGCCATGTCGGCCCGGAGCGTCTTCACTGCGACGGAGCGGCCGAGTCGGGTGTCATGGGCGAGGTACACCTCGGCCATGCCGCCGCGCCCGAGGACGCCGCCGAGCTCGTACCTGCCGCCGAGGCGACGAGGCTCTTCCATAGTTCCGACCCTCTCCCTCACCCGCCGGTGAGGTTGTGACGTAGGTGTCCCCGCACGCTCTGGGTGACGCCGCGCGGCCCTCGGCCGGTTCTCCGGCCGGGCCGTGCGCCGCATCGCGGGCGGCAACGGGCACACCCGCTGCTGGCGGATACGCTACCGGTCGCACCACGTCCAACCGGAGTCGGCGGTCGGCCGATATCAGACCGGTATCCGGACGGAGGTGCCGATCGTGACATTCCCCTCACTCCCGACACCGGCGGTCACTTGCCGAGCGCGGACTGCATCACCGCCTTGGCGATCGGGGCGGCGAGCCGCCCGCCGCTGATGCCGTCGCGGTTGTCGGAGCCGTCCTCGACCACCACGGCGACCGCGACCGACTGGCCGTCCGCGGTCTTGGCCCAGGACACGAACCAGGCGAACGGCAGGCCCGCGTTGTTCTCGCCGTGCTGGGCGGTGCCGGTCTTGCCGCCGACCTGCAGGCCGGGGATCTGGGCGTTCTTGCCGGTGCCGTTCTGCACCACCGAGACCATCAGGTCCTGCATCTTCGACGCGGTGGCCGGGCTCATCGCCTGGGAGAACTGCTTCTCGGTGTGCTTGGAGATGGTGGTCAGCGAGGCGGAGCGCTCGGAGTCGACCAGGTAGGGCTGCATCAGGCTGCCGTTGTTGGCGATCGCGGCGGCGACCATCGCCATCTGCAGCGGGGTGGCCCGGGTGTCGTGCTGGCCGATCGAGTCCATCGCGGTGCCGTCCGCGCCGGCGCTGCTCGGGAAGATGCTCTTCTCGGCCCGGACCGGGGTGTCGACGGTGCTGTTGAAGCCGAACTTCTCGGCCTGCGCCCGCATCTTGTCCTTGCCCAGGTCAGCGCCGATCTTGGCGTAGACGGTGTTGCAGGACTGGTCCATGGCCCGCTTGAGCGTGGCGTTCTCGCACTTCTCGTCCGGGCTCTCGTTCTTCAGCTGGGTCTGGGTGCCCGGCAGGACGTACGGGTCCGGGGTCTCCGTGGCGTCGTCGACGTTCTGGAACACGCCGTTCTCGAACGCGGCGGTCGCGGTGACCAGCTTGAAGGTCGAACCGGGCGGATAGGTGTACTTCAGCGCCCGGTTGTCCATCGGCTTGTTGGGGTCGGCGTTGAGCGCCTTCCAGGCGTCGCCGTCCTCGTTGCCCGCGATGGTGCCCGGGTCGTAGGACGGGGTGGAGACCAGCGCCAGGATCGCGCCGGTCTTCGGGTCGAGCGCGACGACCGCGCCCTTCTTGCCGGCCATGCCGTCGTAGGCGGCCTTCTGGACCTTGGCGTTGATGGTCGTGACGACGTCGCCGCCGCGCTTCTGCTCGCCGGTCAGCATGTCCAGGGTGTTGCGGAAGAACAGCCGGTCGTCGGTGCCGGAGAGGATGCCGTCCTCCAGGTTCTCCAGCCCGTTGGCGCCGTAGGCCTGGGAGGAGTAGCCGGTCACCGGGGCCCACATCGGGCCGTCGACCCAGGAGCGCTTGTACTTGTAGCGCAGGCCGTTCACGAAGTCGGACTTCGTCACCGGCTGGCCGCTGACGATGATGTTGCCGCGCGGGTGGGCGTAGCGGTCGTAGATCGCGCGCTTGTTGTTCTTGTTGTTGGCCCAGGAGTCGGCCTGGACGCCCTGCACCCAGTTGCTGCGCACCATCAGGGCCAGGATCAGGACCAGGCAGAAGATCGAGACCCGGCGGATCGGCTTGTTCATCGGACGGGTCCTCCCTGGCCCTCGGTGACGGGGGCCGGTTCGGCCCCGGGGCGGCGGGCGCTGTCGCTGATCTTCAGCAGGATCGCGACCAGCGCCCAGTTGGCGACCACGGACGACCCGCCCTGGGCGAGGAACGGCATGGTCATACCGGTCAGCGGGATCAGCCCGGTGACCCCGCCGGCCACGACGAAGACCTGCAGGGCCATCGCCGAGGCCAGGCCGACCGCGAACAGCTTGCCGAACGGGTCGCGGGCGGCCAGCGCGGTGCGCAGCCCGCGCTGCACCAGCAGCCCGTACAGCAGGAAGATCGCCATCAGGCCGGTGAGTCCCAGCTCCTCGCCGAAGGAGCCCAGGATGAAGTCGCTCTTGGCGGCGAAGTTGATCAGCCAGGAGCGGCCCTGGCCGAGGCCGGAGCCGGTCACCCCGCCGGAGCCGAGGGCCATCAGCGACTGGCCGATCTGCTCGGTGGCGCCCTTCGGCGGGTGGGCGCCGAAGGCGGCCATCGGGTCGAGCCAGGCGTTGATGCGGATCTTCACGTGGCTGGTGGTCATCGCCACCGCGATCGCGCCGCCGACCGACATCAGCAGGCCGAACAGGATCCAGCTGGTCCGCTCGGTGGCGACGTACAGCATCACCACGAACAGGCCGAAGAACAGGAAGGACGTGCCGAGGTCGTTCTCGAAGACCAGGATCAGCAGGCTGAGCAGCCAGATCACCACGATCGGGCCGAGGTCGCGGCCGCGCGGCAGGTACAGGCCCATGAAGCGGCGGCTGGCCAGTGCCAGGGCGTCCCGCTTGACCATCAGGTAGCCGGCGAAGAAGACGGTCAGGACGATCTTCGCGAACTCGCCGGGCTGGATGGAGAACCCGCCCAGCCGGATCCAGATCTTGGCGCCGAAGTCCTCCGCCCGGGCCGGGAAGAAGGCCGGCGCGGCGAGCAGGACCAGCGCCCCCACCATCGAGATGTAGGTGTAGCGCTGCAGCACCCGGTGGTCCTTCAGGAAGACCATGACGGCGATGAACAGCGCCACCCCGAGGGCCGACCACATCAGCTGGTTCCGGGCCGCCGGCAGGTTGGCGCTGAGCAGCTTCCCGGCCTTGTCCAGCCGCCAGATCATCACCACGCCGAGCCCGTTCAGCAGGGTGGCGACGGGCAGCATCAGCGGGTCCGCGTACGGTGCGAAGCGGCGCACCAGCAGGTGCGCGACCAGCGCCAGCGCGCCCATGCCGAGCCCGTAGCCGAGCACGCCGGCGGGCAGCGCGGCGTCCATCGCGAGGCCGACGTTGGCGTACGCGAGCATCGGCAGCAGGACGGCGAAGACCAGCAGGGCCAGCTCCGTGTTGCGCCGGTTCGGCGTGCCCTGCGGGGAGATCGTCGTGGTGGTCCGGCGCCGGGGCGCGGCCCGGCCGGCCCCGGACCGGCGCCGGCCGGTGTCCCCGCTCAGGTGGTAGCTGCTCACGTGGTGACCGCTCCCTGACGGCCGGCGGGGGTGCTCCGCACACTCCCGGGTCGGTGCGCGGACGTCACGGCTTCGGACAGGCCTTGGCCCGGTTCAGGTCGTCGTCGCTCAGTTGCGGCTGCTGCTGCTGCGGCTGCGGCTGGGCCTCGGCCGGCGCACTGGTGGCCGGCGGGGCCGTGCTCGGCGCCGGGGTGCCCGTGGCGGAGGCGCCCGGGTTGGGGGCGGCCGAGGGGGTGCGGGACTTGTTCTCGCCGGACGGGGGCGTGGCGGTCACGAACGAGGCGTGGGCGGCCTGCGTCGCGGTGCCCTGTGCCGTCTGGGCGCCCGGGGTGGGCTGGCCCTGCGGGGTCTGGTTCGGGGCGGCCTGGCCCTGCGCCGGCAGCTTGGACGCCTTCTCGCAGAGCTGGACCCAGCCCTTGAGCTCCTGGACGGTGTTCCTGGCGTCGTCCAGGCTGCCGAAGGAGATGGTGTTGCTCACGTGGCTGCGCTGGTCCTGCGGCAGCCAGGAGAGCTTGATGTCGCCGTACGACTCGTGCACCGAGGACAGGTTCAGGCCGGCCAGGTTCTGGTTGATGCCCTGGTAGAGCGCGACGTGGTCGCCCTCCTCGCCGATGTAGTACTGGTCCTGGGTCCACTGGTAGCCGAAGTACCCGGCGCCGCCGAGCAGGCCGAGGGTGACCAGGACGGCCAGCGAGACGGTCAGGCCGCGGCGCTTGCGCTTCGGCGGGGGCTCCTCGTCGAACTCCTCGGTGCCGTACACCGACGGCTCGGCCGGGTCCTGCTCGCCGTACTCGCCCTCGTAGCCCGCGGCGGGCCCGAAGTCGCCCTGCGGGGCGCCGTAGCCGCCGTCGTAGCCCTCCGCGGGGCCGAAGGCGCCCTGCGGGCTGCGGCCGAGGCCGGCCGCGCGGCCGGCCGGGGTGTCGGCGATCGAGCGGTCGGTGGCGGCCGAGGAGGGCGGGGTGTCGGCCACCGCGCCGACCACCACCGGGACGTCGTTGAACTGGCCGCTCATGGTGTCGGTGGCGCCGACGTCGATGACGTCCGCGACGATGCAGGTGATGTTGTCCGGGCCGCCGCCGCGCAGCGCGAGCTGGATCAGCTCCTGCACGGTCTGCTCGGGCGAGTAGTAGCTGCCCAGGGTGTCCTGGAGGGTCTGGTGGCTGACCGGGCCGGACAGGCCGTCCGAGCAGATCAGGTAGCGGTCGCCGGCCCGGACCTCGCGGATCGACAGGTCGGGCTCGACCTGGCCGCGGCCGTCCAGGGCGCGCATCAGCAGCGAGCGCTGCGGGTGGGTCTCGGCCTCCTCGGGCGTGATCCGGCCCTCGTCGACCAGGCGCTGCACCCAGGTGTGGTCCTGGGTGATCTGCGCCAGCGAACCGTCGCGCAGCAGGTAGGCGCGGGAGTCGCCGACGTGCACCAGGCCCATCCGCTGGCCCGTCCACAGCATGGCGGTGAGCGTGCAGCCCATGCCCTCCAGCTGGGGGTCCTCCTCGACCATCTGCCGGAGGCGGTCGTTGGCGCCCTGGACGGCGTCGCCCAGCAGGGTCAGCAGGTCGGCGCCCGGCACGTCCTCGTCCAGGCGGACGATCGAGCCGAGCACCTCGGAGGACGCGACCTCGCCGGCCGCGGCGCCGCCCATGCCGTCGGCCACGGCCAGCAGCCGCGGCCCGGCGTAGCCGGAGTCCTCGTTCCCCTCCCGGATCAGTCCCTTGTGGGAGCCGGCGGCGAAGCGCAGCACCAGGGTCATGCGACCTGTGCCCCCCTCTGGGTCATGGACGGGATGCTTGCCCTCATGCGCTACTACTTCCGCAGTTCGATGACGGTCCTGCCGATACGGATCGGCGTGCCCGGCTGGAGCGGGGTCGGCGCGGTCAGGCGCTGCCGGTCCAGATAGGTGCCGTTGGTGGAGCCTAGATCCTCGACCGTCCACTGCCCAGTCTGATCCTGGTAGATCCTGGCATGCCGGGAGGACGCGTAGTCGTCGTCCAGCACGATGGTGGAGTCGTGCGCGCGGCCGAGCGTGATGGTCTGGCCCTGCAGCGCGACGGTGGTGCCGGCCAGCGAACCGGCGACCACGACCAGCTGGGTGGGGCCGCCGCGGCGTCGGCCGCCGCCCTGCGGCTGGCCGCCGGCCGGGGGCTGGGGGCCGCGCGCGGGCGCGGGGGCGGCGGCTGGTGCGGGCGTGCCGGTGTCCCGGCCGCGGCGGGCGGGCCTGGGGTTCACCTTGGTGCCGAAGAGGTCGCTGCGGATCACCTGGATCGCGACGATCACGAACAGCCACAGCACGGCCAGGAAGCCCAGCCGCATGACCGTGAGGGTCAGCTCTGACATGGCCGTCCCGTCAGTCCGGGAGCGAGGCGCGCGAACAACTCGGACACTACCCTTCGACCTGCCGGTAGACGATGGTGGTGGAACCCACGACGATGCGGGAGCCGTCGCGGAGCGTAGCGCGCTGGGTGTGCTGTCCGTCCACCACGATGCCGTTGGTGGAACCCAGGTCGAGCACCATCGAAGGGGTGCCGGGGCGGATCTCGGCGTGCTTGCGGGAGACCCCGGGGTCGTCGATCCGCACGTCCGCCTCGGTCGAGCGGCCGAGCACGCAGGCCGAGCCGGAGATCTGGTGCCGGGCGCCGTTCACCTCGATCCAGCGGCGGACGGAGGTGCCGTGGCCGGCGCCGGGGAAGGCCCGGACGTTGCCGCCCGCGGGCGGCGCCGGCGGCGTCGGCGGGGCCGGGGGCATCGCGGGGGGCGCGGCGGGCGGCGGGGGCGTGCCGTACTGGCCGGCGCCCTGCTGCTGCCACGGTGCGCCGGGGGCCGGGGCGGCCGGCGGGCGGTCGTAGCCGGGCTGCGGCGCCTGCGGCGGGGCGTACTGCTGGGGCTCCTCGGCGGCGAGGGTGCGGCTGCGCACCCGGTACAGGCCGGTGTCGAGGTCGTCGGCCTTCTCCAGGTTCACCTGGAGCGGGCCCATGAAGGAGTACCGCTGGGCCTCCGCGTACTCGCGGACCATCCCGGCCAGCTCGGTGCCGAGCTGCCCGGAGTACGGGCTGAGCCGCTCGTGGTCGTGCGGGCTGAGCTCGACGATGAAGTCGTTCGGCACGACGGTGCGGTCGCGGTTCCAGATGCTCGCGTTGTTGTCGCACTCGCGCTGCAGCGCCCCGGCGATCTCCACGGGCTGGACCTCGGATTTGAACACCTTGGCGAAGGTGCCGTTGACGAGACCCTCCAGCCGCTGCTCGAACTTCTTCAGCATCCCCATGGGGCACCCCCTTCCAGGGTCCGTGCGCCTGCCTGCCGACCGGCTCCCGCGGGGGATCCGGTCACGCCTACTTGCGGTACTTCCGTACTGATCGTATCCACGCCGGGCCCTTCCGTACGGTTCCCGGACCGTGTGGTGCCCGGGGGTGGGCTCGGACACACAGGGTGACGCATGTCCGGCCCGGCACGCCAGGTGTGCCCGCCGGAGCGGGCGCCCACCCTTCGCGCGCGCGTTCGTCGTGCATCCGTTCGGGTGCGGTCCGTTCCGCCGGAATACGGATTCGGAGTCGGCCCCCGGGCCGTGCTACTGTTTTCCACGTCGGAAGGGCCGCCCGGAAGGGGAGCCGGACCGGGGAAACGCGAAGGCCACATGGTACCGAGCGGATCCGCGGATCGGTCGGTAATGAAGACAACACCCATGCGCGGGTGGCGGAATAGGCAGACGCGCTGGATTCAGGTTCCAGTGCCCGAAAGGGCGTGGGGGTTCAACTCCCCCCTCGCGCACAGCGAAGCCCCGCAGATCTTCGGATCTGCGGGGCTTTTTTGTCGTCCCGCCCCGCCCTTTCCCGCCCTTCGCGGCCCGGCTCCGCCGGGCCTTTTCCGGGCGGTGGGTCAGGAGCTGGTGGCCGGGAGTTCGGCGCGGACCTCGAAGCCGCCGTCCTGGGTCGGGCCGGCGGTGAGGGTGCCGCCCAGCAGCTGGGCGCGCTCGCGCAGGCCGACCAGGCCGTGGCCGCCGCCCGGCAGGGTCTCGGCGGGGTGCACCGGGGGCGCCTCGTTGCGGACCTCGACCCGCAGCCGGCGGCCCTTCGCCCGCACCTTCACGTGCACCACCGCCTCCGGGGCGTACTTGGTGATGTTGGTGAGCGCCTCCTGGACGGTCCGGTAGGCGGCCCGCTCGACCGCCTCCGGCCACGGGCGGTCGCCGGGGTTCAGCTCGGCGTCGGCGGCCAGCCCGCTCTCCTCGATCAGCCGGGGCAGGTCGGCCAGCCGGGGCTGCGGGGCGAGCGGGGCGTCCTGGAGCGGGCCGCCGGTGCCGCGCAGCACCCCGACCATCTGGCGCAGCTCGTCGAGGGTGCGCACGGACAGCTCGCGGATGGTGCGGGCGGTGGAGGCGGCCGCCGGGTCGGCGGTACTGACCTGCAGCGCGCCGGCCTGGATGCTGATCAGGCTGACCTGGTGCGAGACCACGTCGTGCATCTCGCGGGCGAGCCGGCCGCGCTCGCTGATCAGCACCCGCTCGGCGAGCAGCCGGCTCTCCCGCTCCTGGCCGCGGGTCAGCTCGTCCAGCCGGGCGGCCAGCTCGCGGCGGGTGCGGGAGAGCAGGCCGGTGGCGGCCGGGCCGGCGGCCAGCATGACGGCCTGGATGGCGTCCAGCGCGGCGGCGCGGCTCAGGTCGAAGAGCTGGTCGGGCAGCGGCCAGTGGAAGTACTCGACCGCGGTGAAGAGGGCGCCGCAGGGGAACAGCACCCGGGGGCTGGGCCGTTCGCCGGCCACCGTGTAGACGGCGGTGATCGGGGCCAGCCAGATGTCCTCCACCCAGCTGCCGGGCATGGTGAGCAGCAGCACGGTGACCGGGAAGCGGCGCCGGAACAGCAGGGCGACGGCCGCCAGGGTGGAGAGCGCGAGCTGCCACCAGGTGGCGTCCCGGGCCACCAGGGCGGCGTCCAGCAGGGAGTACAGGACCGGCAGCGTCAGCATCAGCCAGGTCGAGGTGCACCAGGCCGGAAGCCGGCGGGAGGGGAGCTGGTCCGCGGCCGTCATGCCCCGTCGCCGGGCTTCGGCCGGACCAGTCCGGCCCGGTGCGCGAGCACGGCCGCCTGGACCCGGTTGGCGGCGCCCAGCTTGCCGAGGATCGCGCTGATGTGGTCCTTGACCGTCCCGGTGCCGAGGAAGAGCCGGTCGGCGATCTCGGCGTTGGACAGGCCCTCGCCGAGCAGCGCCAGCACGTCCAGCTCCCGGCCGGTGAGGGTGCGGGCCAGCGCGGTGGCCTCGGCGTCCGGGCCGCCGCCGTCCACGTAGCCGCCGATCACGGTGCGGGTGACGGTCGGGGACAGGATGTTGCCGCCGGCCGCGAGCACCCGGACGGCGTGCACCAGCTGCTCGGGGGCGGTGTCCTTCAGCAGGAAGCCGGAGGCGCCGGCACGCAGGGCGGTGCCGATGTACTCGTCGGTGTCGAAGGTGGTCAGCATCGCCACCGCGGGCGGGTCGGGCAGGGCGCGCACCCGGCGCAGCACCGAGATGCCGTCGAGGTCCGGCATCCGGATGTCGAGCAGCACCACGTGCGGGCGCAGCCGCTGGACGTGCTCCTCGGCCTGGCCGCCGGAGCAGTCGCCGACCACTTCGAGGTCGGGGGCGGAGCCCACGATCAGGCCGAGGCCGGAGCGGACCAGGATCTCGTCGTCGACGATCAGCACGCGCGTGGTGGTGATGGTGCCTCCTCGGTTCGGGCGGCCGGCCGGGGCGGTCCGCGTGGGTCGTTCCGAGGGTAGGGGTAGCGGGGGTGGTGCGCCGAACGCGTGGCGGGGTGCCACCCCCGCCGTTCGGCGGGGGTGGGAATCCGCTACCCGGTTCACGTAATTCTCAGGTTCGGTGCGGAACCATGGAATTGGCTGCCTTTCGTCGGCCTGCTCCCCGTGGGCGGTCTGCGCGGGCGGCCGGTCAGACCGCCGGGCCCGTGCGGGCGCCCGGAGCCGGGCCGTGTGCGGATGCGCCCCACCACCTGATCGTTTGGAATTGAGCTGTGTCGTCCACTGTGAAGTCGGAGCCGTCCGCGCCGCCCCAGGAGCCCCGGCAGCGCGGTGCACTCGACCGCTGGAGCCCGCGGGCCGCGTCGGCCTGCGTCTGGTACCTCCGGCTGCTGGCGCTTCTGAACATCGCGACGGTGCTGCTGGCGCCGTTCCGCGAGCAGGTCAGCGAGCACAACGAGGGTGAGTACTTCACCCCGTACCTGATGACCTCCGGCCTGGCCAGCGCCGTCCTGTCGATCTTCCTCGCGGTCGCGATGCGGCGCCGCAAGCGGGCCGCGTGGATCTTCAACGCGGCGCTCGGCGGCCTGTTCGCGGTGCTGTACCTGCTCGCCATGGTGGTGCCCGGGGAGCGGTTCAACCACCACCCGCTCAACTACATCTCGACGGTGCTGACCTGCCTGTTCGTGCTGTCGCTGTGGATCGGGCGCAAGGAGTTCACCTCCAAGGGCGACCGCTCCAACCCGAAGACCGCGGCGGCCACCTTCGTCGGCGGGCTGGCGTTCGGCGGCGGCGTCGGCGCGCTGCTGGTCTGGGCGACGAACGAGCTGGGCGGCGCGGGCTTCTGGGACCTCTTCCGGTACTCGGTCGGCCGGATGATCACCATCACGCCGAGCCAGCACCTGCGCTCGGTGATCTCCGCGCCGACCTGGGTGGACGCGGCGATCAACGCGATGGGCGCGGTGCTCTTCCTGCTGGTGCTGTACGTGGCGTTCCGCAGCCCGCGCGGCAAGGAGCTGCTGACCGCCGAGGACGAGGGGAAGCTGCGGGCGCTGCTGGACAAGCAGGGCGACCGGGACTCGCTCGGCTACTTCGCGCTGCGCCGGGACAAGGCGGTGATCTTCTCCCCCAGCGGCAAGGCCGCGGTCACCTACCGGGTGATCGGCGGGGTGTCGCTCGCCTCGGGCGACCCGATCGGCGACCCGGAGGCCTGGCCGGGCGCGATCGACGCCTGGCTGTCCGAGGCCCGCGAGCACGCCTGGGCGCCGGCCGTGATGGGGGCCTCCGAGGAGGCCGGGGTGATCTACGCCCGGCACGGGCTGGACGCGCTGGAGCTGGGCGACGAGGCGATCGTCGAGCTGGACGAGTTCTCGCTGGACGGCCGGGCGATGCGGGTGGTCCGCCAGGCGTACAACCGGGTCAAGCGGGCCGGGTACACGGTGCGGATCCGCCGCCACGAGGACATCTCCGAGGCGGAGATGGAGCAGCTGGTGGCGAAGGCCGACGAGTGGCGCGACGGGGCGACCGAACGCGGCTTCTCGATGGCGCTGGGCCGGCTCGGCGACCCGGGCGACGGCCGCTGCGTGATGCTGGAGTGCCACGACGGCGACGGTGAGCTGAAGGCGCTGCTGAGCTTCGTCCCGTGGGGCCCGGACGGGCTCTCGCTGGACCTGATGCGCCGGGCCCGGGACACCGAGAACGGCCTGATGGAATTCATGGTCATCGAAATGCTGCAGGGCGCCGACGCGGTGGGGCTGAAGCGGGTGTCGCTGAACTTCGCGATGTTCCGCTCGGTCTTCGAGCGCGGTTCGCGGCTCGGCGCCGGGCCGGTGCTGCGGCTGTGGCGCTCGATCCTGGGCTTCTTCTCGCGCTGGTGGCAGATCGAGTCGCTGTACCGCGCGAACGCCAAGTACCGGCCGATCTGGGAACCGCGCTACCTGCTGTTCGAGAAGAGCAGCGAGATCCCGCGGATCGGCATCGCGAGCGCGCGGGCCGAGGGCTTCATCGTCGCGCCGAGCCTGCCCGCCCTGTTCCGTCGCCGGCACGCGGGGGCCGCCGTGGTGGCGCCCCGGGTCCCGGTGGCGGCACGGGACGGGAAGGGGTAGCCCTCCGCCGGGGGGCGGAGGGGGCCTCGGGAGGCGTGCGGGGGCCCGGGGGACCGGCCGGAGGGGGGCATTCCTCGGCCGGATGGGGGTGCGGCCGGGAGGAGGCCCTCCCCCCAGAGGATGACGTCGATCCCCTTCCGAGCCGATGTGGATTTGTTAACGGGCTTCTAATGTTGGGATAGCCGAGAAAATTCGGGGACTTCGAGAGAAACGGTTGTGATGGACAGGACCCACGCGGGGGGCGTGCGAAAGGGGCCGCTGGTGTACGCCAGGTCGGCCGCTGTCGCCGAGTGGGGAACGTTGTTCGTGGCGGTCCGGGACGGCGTGGTGCGCAAGAAGTTCGCCGCCGTGCCGCTGGCGACCGCGGCGACGTTTCTGATCCTGCTGTTCAGCATCGTCCAGCATCTGCCGGGCGGTGAGCGCTTCGTGAACCACATCGGGGTGGTGAAGGCGGCCCTGCCGCTGGACGTCTCCCTGCTGCGGACGCCGCTGTCGCTGTACGTGCCGGCGCTGGACCTTCCGGTCTGGGGGGCGCTGGCCCAGGTGTTCGTCGTCTTCGCGATCGCGGAGATCGTGCTCGGCCGGCGGATGACCCTGGTGGTCGCCTACGCCTGCACCCTGGCGGGCACGCTGTTCGCCCGGGTCGGGGTGGCGGTCGGGCCGGGCCACCTGTTCGGCTTCCCGAAGTGGGTCGCCTATGTGCGGGACACCGGGCCGTCCGCGGCGGTGGTGGCGCTGGCGATCTGCATCGCGTTCCGCTGCCGGGCCTGGTTCACCGCCGGCCTGGTGGTGGTGCTGATGGTCGGCGAGGCGGTCATGCTGCCGAACCTGGCCGGTCTGGAGCACGTCGTCGCGGTGATCACCGCGCTGCTGATCGCCGTCTCGGTGGAGGTCTTCGGGGACTTCTGGCCGCGGGTGCTGGCCGGGGTCGGCGCGGCCACCTCGGTGGCCGCCGTCGCCTCCCGGGAGGTCACCGAGGCGCGCCGCCCGGCCGGGGCCGTCATCCCCTGAGAGAGCCTGTCGCTGCGCTGTCGGCCGGGTGTCGGACGCTGTCCGCACCCGGCCGTCAGGCGTGCGGGAGGGGGAGCTCGAACCAGACGACCTTTCCCACCGCCTTGCGGGCGGTGCCCCAGCGTTCGGCGAGCTTGGTGACCAGGGTGAGGCCGCGGCCGGTCTCGCCGAGCTGCTCGGCCGGCTCCAGCGAGGGCAGGTTGTGGTTGTCGTCACTGACCTCGACCAGCAGCTTGTCCACCCGGATCAGCTGGAGCTGGACGCGGTCCCGGGCCACCCGGACGGCGTTCGTGACCAGCTCGCTGACCAGCAGCTCGGTGGTGTCGCTGAGCGCCTCCAGGTGCCAGGCGGCCAGCTGCTCGCGGACCAGCGAGCGGGCGCGGCGGACCTCGCGGTGGTCCACGACCAGGTCCCAGGTGGCGACCTCGGACGGGGCGACCCCGTCGAAGCGGGCCACCAGCAGGGCGACGTCGTCCTTGCGGTCGTCCGAGTGCAGCCGCTTCAGCACCACGTCGCAGGCCTGCTCGGGGCTCTGCCGGGGGTCGATCAGGTTTCCGCACAGCGCCGCCAGGCCGGCTCCTATGTCCCCGCCCCGGACCTCCACCAGGCCGTCCGTGCACAGCACCAGCATCGAGCCGTCCGAGACGTCGATGGTCTTGGCGACGAACGGCACCCCGCCGACGCCGATCGGCGCGCCGGCCGGGATCTCCAGCAGTTCGCCGCTGCCGTCCGGGTGCACCAGCACCGGCGGGACGTGGCCGGCGCTGGCCAGTTCGCAGGTCCGGTTGATCGGGTCGTAGACCGCGTACAGGCAGGTGGCGAGGTGGTCGTCGCCGAGCTTGTGGGCCAGGTTGTCCAGGTGGCGCAGCAACTGGCCGGGCGGGAGGTCCAGGGCGGCCAGGGTCTGCATGGCGGTGCGGAAGCGGCCCATCGCGGCGGCCGAGTGCAGGCCGTGGCCCATCACGTCGCCGACCACCAGGGCGACCCGGCTGCCGGGCAGCTGGATCGCGTCGAACCAGTCGCCGCCGACCTCGGCCTTCGGATCGCCGGGCAGGTAGCGGTGGGCGATCTGCACGCCGGGGATCTGCGGCGGGCGGGTCGGGATCATCGAGCGCTGCAGGGTGGTGGCGACCCGGGCCTCGGCGCGGTGGAGCCGGGCGTTGTCCAGCGACAGCGCGGCCCGGACGGCCAGCTCCTTGAGGGTGGCGGCGTCGCTCTCGTCGAACGGGCCGCGGTCGGGCAGCCGGAGCAGCTTGAGGATGCCCAGCACGGTGCCCCGGGCGGACAGCGGGACGACCAGCATCGAGCGGCCGGAGACCACCGGGGCCAGCCGGGCGCCGCCGAGCGCGATCGCGTAGTCCACCGCGACGTCCGCGCTGACCACCGGGACCAGTACCGGCTGGTTCAGCTGCAGGGCCATCCCGGGCGGGGTGTGCCGGGGCATGCTGACCAGCGAGCCCTCGGCGAGCACGTGGTCCCAGACGCCGCCGGTCTCGTTGCAGACCAGGGCGACCCGACGCAGCATCGTGTCGTCGTCCGGGCGGGCGACCGGCAGTTCGGAGTCCGAGATCAGCCCGTCCACCAGGTCCACGCAGGCGAAGTCGGCGACCCGGGGGACGAGCACCTGGCAGAGCTCGCGGGCGGTGAAGCCGAGGTCCAGGGTGGTGCCGACCTTGCCGCCGACCTCGTTCAGCAGGGCCAGCTGCTCGCCGGCCTGCCCGTTGGTGAGGAACGGGACGAGCCGGCCGGTCGGCGGGTTCTCCGGGCACGCGGGGGCGGCCGGGACCGCCCGGGCCGCCTGGGCCGCCGGGTTCGAGGGTGCGGGGACGGCCGGGTGGCCGTTGGCGGACGGGGTGGCGGCGGCCGGCTCGATGGCGGCTCCTCCTCGGGCGTCTGGACCGTTGGCCGGCGCGCTGGCCGGTGCGGCGGGTGGTTCGGCGGCGGGGCGCTGGGCGGGCAGCGAGCCGGGCGGACGGCGGCCGGCCGAGGGCTCGGGCTGGGCCGGCGGGCCGACCCGGGCGGCGCGCTGCTGCGGCGTCGGGTAGCGGCGGCCGATCGCGGTGGCCGCGTGCCCGGTGCCGCCCTGGGCTTCGGCGGGCAGTACCGGCAGCACGGTGGCGGCGTCCAGTCGCAGCGCGGGCAGGCCGGCGCCGTCCAGCACGTCGAGCAGCAGCGCCCGGCGCCCGGCGGGGGCGGGCGGCAGCAGCCGGGCGAACTGTTCGGGCACCGTCGTGCCGCGGGGCGCGGTGAGGACGGCGGTGAGCCGGTGGAAGCCGCCCCGGGCCGGCGGGGTGGCGGTGAACGGCAGCAGCCGCTCGCCGAGCGCCAGCCGCGGGCCGGCGGTGCGCAGCGGCCGGGCGTCGGCGGCGAGGGCGAGCAGCCCGCCGGACGCCTCCGGCAGCGGGTAGGCCCACCAGAGCACGTCGCGCAGGTGCTCCTCGCGGTCGACGACCGGGATCCGGCCGGCCCAGGGTCCGCCATGGGCGGTCAGCGCCGCCAGCGCGTCCAGCGCGTCGCCGCGGCGGCGGCCGGCGGGGTGCCCGGGGGCGGCGGACGGTTCGGCGGCGGGCAGCAGGCCGGCGGCCGGGCGGTCGTGGACGACCTCGGCGCGGTGCCCGAACAGCTCCTCGGCGGTCCGACTCCACTGGGTGATCCGACCGGACCGGTCGACCAGGACGAGGGCGAGCCGGACCAGGGCGGCCACGCCGGTCGGGTGGTCACCCGGCACGGTCTCGGCGCCCGCCGGACGCGGTGTGGAGTTGGACTCGGCCACCATGGATTCGGTCTGCTCCCGCCTGGCCGCCACGCCTGGAGGCGGCCCGTCACTCCGGAGGAAGGCACGCTGTGCGGATACCAGCGAAGCACGGACGGGGCCGGGCTCGACACCGAAACGGAGAGATTCGTCAGTATCGGTTGCGTGTCGCCCCGCGCGCGCCGGTGTGCACCCCGGGTTCACCCGGACGGCGTCGCCTCGCGCGAGGGTAGGGTGACAGGCCGGGCCGCCCGAGCGGGCGCCCGGCAGGACGCAGCCGGCCGGACGAGACAGAGGCGAGAAGTGAGCGCGCAGAGCCCCGCCCGCTGGACGGATCCGGAGCAGTCGGAGCTGGAGGAGCGGGTCGCCGCCGCCGAACTCGCCTGGCTGAGCATGGACGTGGACGTGCAGACGCTGCGCGTCGAGATCGACAACTTCGCGTTGATCCACCACCAGCTGCTCGGCCCGCTCTACGCCCGGCTGGACGAGCTGGACGCGCTCGTCGCCGAGGCCGTCGCGGCCCGCACCGGCCTGCCCGAGGACCACCGGCGGGCCGCCGAGGCGCGCCGGCAGGTCGAGGAACTGCCGGACCTGGACGCGCTGTTCGACTCCGTGCAGGAGGTGCGGGAGAAGTCCGGGCAGGACACCGACGCCGTACCGCCGCCGCCCGCCGCGCCCGCCCGGGTCCGCCCCGGCAAGGACGCCCAGCGGATCTACCGCGACCTCGTCCGCCGCGCCCACCCCGACCTCACCACCGACCCGGGCGAGCAGCAGCGCCGGGCGGCCTTCCTGGCCCGGGTCAACGAGGCCTACGCGTACGGCGACGCCGCCGCGCTGGCCGGCCTGGCCGCCGAGTGGTCCACCGCGCCCGAGGCCGCGCCCGCCGTCGACTCCCCCGACCGGCTCGACTGGCTGCGCCGCCGGCTGGAGTGGCTCACCGCCAAGATCACCGAGACCGCCACCGAGCAGGTCCGGCTGGAGCAGACCCCGATGGGCCAGCTGCTCGCCCTCGCCCCGCAGGACCCGGACGGGCTGCTGGAACAGCTCGCCGAGGAACTGCTGGCCAAGGCCGCCGAGCGGCAGGCCGAGCTGGAGCGGCTGCTCGGCCCCTCCGGTGGCCCGTCCGGCGGCGCGGCCGCCGTGGGCGACAATGGCACCGAGTCGACCGAGACCCAGGAGAACCAGACGATGTTCGCGCAGATCCCCGCCACCGACGCCGCCGCCGTGCCCGCCGACGCCGCCCTGCTGGACGTGCGCGAGCAGGACGAGTGGGACGCCGGCCACGTCGAGGGCGCGCTGCACATCCCGATCGGCCAGGTCGTCGCCCGGATCGGCGAGCTGCCGGACGAGAAGCTGTACGTGCTCTGCCGGGTCGGCGGCCGCTCCGCGCAGGTCGTCCAGTACCTGGTGCAGCAGGGCCGGGAGGCCGTGAACGTCGACGGCGGGATGTACGCCTGGGAGGGTGCGGGCCGTCCGATGGTGAGCAGCACCGGGCAGCCGGCCTTCGTCCTGTAGTACTCGGCCGGGGGGAGGGGATGACCGAGACGACGGGCCGGCCGGCGACGGACCGTCCGGCCCGGGACCGGGCCTGGTCGGCGCCCGCGCAGCTGGTGCTGGGCCTGGCCGCCGCCGTGCTGACGGCCGGCACCGGGCTGTTCCTCGCCGCCGTGTTCCTGCACGTCGCGCCCGCCAACACGCTCTCCCGGCAGTACCGGGAGCAGATCGACGGCGTGGTCTACCCGGAGTTCGAGCAGAACTGGAAGCTGTTCGCGCCCAACCCGCTGCAGCAGAACCTCACCGTCGACGCCCGGGTGCGCACCGCCGCGGCCGGCGGGTCCACCCGCACCCGCGACTGGACCGGACTGACCGCGCAGGACCTCGCCGCGATCCGGGGCAACCCGGCGCCCAGCCACGTCGACCAGAACCTGCTGCGCCGCGCCTGGGACTTCTACGACGGCTCGCACGACCCGCAGGACGAACGGGCGACCGGTACCCGGGGCAGGCTCGCCGAGCAGTACCTCAAGCGGATCGCGCTGCAGCGGATCGGCCGTGAGGTGGACGGCGAACGGGTGCTGGAGATCGAGTTCCGGATGACCGCGACCACCGTCGCGCCGCCCGCCTGGAGCGGCGAGGCCGAGCCGCCCGCGCCGAAGGTGCGGGAGCTGCCGTGGTGGCCGGTCGCCGACGAGGACTACCGGGGGCTGGCGTGAGCGAGCCGGGAGCCCGGACCGCGCCGGAACACCGGCCACTGGACGCCGTCCCGCACCAGGGCGGGCCGCCCGCCGTCGCCGGGCCCGTCCCGCCGGCCGCGGCGCCTGTGCCGCCGGTGCCGGCCGTGCCCGCCGTGCCGGGGGTCCGGGCGCGGGCCGGCCGGGCGGTCTGGCAGGCGCTCGCGGCGTTCACCGGCCGGGCCCTCGGCCCGCACCAGGCCGCGGCGGTGCGGATCGGCTTCGGGCTGGTCTGGCTCGCGTACCTGCTGCGTGAGTGGCCGCACCGCCGGGTGCTGTACGGCGACCTCTCCCCCTGGTCGATGCAGCTGGCCGAGCGGCTGCTCGCCGAGAACGGGGCGTTCACCGTGCTGCCCTGGTTCGGCGGCCGGCTCTGGTTCGAACTCGTCTACCACCTGGCGGTGTTGGCCGCCCTCGCGGTGCTGCTGGGCTGGCGGACCAGGGCGAGCACGGTGCTGTTCCTGGTCACCGTGCTGTCGCTGCAGAACCGCGACGTGTTCCTCGGCGACGGCGGCGACAACGTCGTCCACCTGATGGCGGTCTACCTGGTCTTCACCCGCTGCTCGCAGGTCTGGGCGCTGGACGTGAGGCGTCCGGCGGGCCGGGGCGGGGTGGTGCTGTGGGCCGTCCTCGGGGCGGTGCTGGCGGCCGGTCAGTTCGGCGGCTTCGCGGGCGACTCGCTGACCTGGACGACGGCGGCCTTCCCGTACGTCGGGTGGTCGCCGCTGTTCTGGGGGCTGTGGGCGGTGGCCGGGCTGTGGTGGGCGCTCGGGCGGCTGCGGCCGGACGGCGAGACCCGGGCGGTGCTCGACGCGCTGGCGAACATGGCGCACAACTGCGCGATGGCGGTGATCGCCGCCGAAGTGGTGCTTATCTACGCCACGGCCGGCTGGTACAAGGTGCAGGGCTCGCGCTGGCAGGACGGCACCGCGCTGTACTACCCGCTGCACCTCGACTACTTCGCCCCCTGGCCCTGGCTGTCCGGGCTGGTCGGCTCGGCGCTGCTGCCGGTGTTCCTGATCTCGTACGGGACGGTGATCCTGCAGGTCGCCTTCCCGTTCACGCTGCTCAACCGGCGGGTCAAGAACGCGCTGCTGGCGCTGATGATGGTCGAGCACCTGGGGATCGCGGTGGTGCTCGGACTGCCGGTGTTCTCGCTCGCGATGATCGCGGCGGACTCGGTGTTCCTGCCGACCGGCGTGCTGCTCTGGCTGGCCGCCCGGGCGGACCGGCTGCGGTGGTGGCGTTCCGCCGGGGATGCCGCGCCCTAGGATGGCGCTATGTCCTGGTTCGCCGCACTTCGTGACACCGCGCGGACCGGGCTCACCCTCGACCGGGCGCTCACCGACCCCAAGCGGGCGCTGCGCGGCGCGGTGGCCGTCGCGCTGGTGCTGTTCCCCACGCTGGCGCTCGGCGGGCCCGCACTCGCCACCTCCGCGGCGATGGGCGCCTTCATCGCCGGGACGGCCACCTTCCAGCGCAGCTTCCGGCCCCGGGCCAGCCTCGCCGTCGCGGCCGGGCTCGGACTCGGCACCAGCACCTTCCTCGGCTACCTGGCCGCCGGCGTGTACGGGCTGTTCCCGGCGCTGCTCGCGGTCTGGGCCTTCGGCGCCGGACTCGCCTGGGCGATCGGGCCGACCGCCGGGGTGGTCGCCGCCAACACCGTCTCGGTGATGCTGGTCGTCGTCCAACTCCCGGTGAGCGCCGCGGCCGCGCTCGGCCACGGACTCGTCGCCGCCCTCGGCGGCGTCAGCCAGGCCGTCGTCATCACTCTGTGGCCGATCGGCAGTTGGACCGCCCAGCGGGCGGCCCTTGCCGACACCTACGCCGAACTCGCGGACTACGCGCGGCGGTTGCGGCAGGACCCGACCGCGCATGTGGACCCGGCGCCGTTCATGACCGCCCGGCACGCGGCCGCCCTCACGCCCTGGCAGGACCGCCACCGGCCGCCCGAACTGCGCGGCCTGCGCGGTATCGCCGAACGCATCCGCCCCACTCTCGCGGCGCTCGCGGACCCCAAGGTCGGCGCCCCCGAGGAGGGCCCCGAACGCGACCGGGCCCGGGAGGTGCTGGCGGCCGCCGCCGAGGTGATGGACGCCCTCGCCCGGGCCGTCCGCACCGGCGACCCGCTCCGGCTGCCCCGCTCCGCGCCCTCGCTCACCGTGGTCGGCGCGGACGGCGGGCCGCGGCTGCAGGGCGCCGCCCGGCGCTCCGCCCGGCGGCTCGGCGGACTGCTGCGCAAGGCCGCGGACGCGCTCGACCGCGGCGACGAGGACACCATCAGCACCCCGGTGGTCGGCGCTGGCGGGGCCCTGCGCAAGCCCCCGCTCTCCCGGATGCTGCCCGTCGCGCTGCGGGCCGTCCGGCGCCAGCTGCGGCCGCGCTCGGCGATCTTCCAGCACGCCGTGCGGCTCGCCGGGGTCGTCACCGTGGCCTACCTGCTCGCCCGGCTGGCCGGCTTCCACCACGGCTACTGGGCGCCGCTCACCGCCGCCATGGTGATGCGGCCCGACTTCGCCCAGACCTACAGCCGCGGCGTCGCCCGGCTCGCCGGGACGGTCGTCGGCGTCGCCGCCTCCACGCTGGTCGTGCAGCTCGCCCACCCCGGGCCGTGGGTGCTCGCCGCGCTCGCGGTGCTGTGCATCGGCGGGGCGTACCTGACGCTGAAGACCGGGTACGCGCTGATGACCGTCGGGATCTCCTCGTACGTGGTGTTCCTGCTCGGGCTGCAGTCCGGGGACCCGCTGGCCACCGCCTTCGAACGGGTCGGGCTGACGCTGCTCGGCGGATCCGTGGCCCTGCTGACGTACGCGCTGTTCCCCACCTGGCAGACCGCCCGGCTCGGCGAACGGCTCGCCGAGTGGCTGGCCGGCGCCGGGCGGTACGCGGCCGCCGTGGTCGCCTGTTACGAGACGCCCGACCGGCCGCGCGGGCGGATCGTGCGGTCCGCGCTGCTCGACTCGCGGGAGGCGCGCTCCGAACTCCTGCAGGCGATCCAGCGGGCGGACGCCGAACCCGGCCGGCACGAGACCGGGCTCGCCGGGGTGACCAGGCGCCAGATCGACCGGGCCCGGGCCGCGGTCGGACACCTCGGGCGGGTCGCGGTGCTGCTGGAGGCGCACCTGCCGGCGGCGGACGCGGAGCCGGTGCCCGGGACGGCGGAGTACGCGGAGGAGCTGCGGCTCGCCACCGCG
Source organism: Kitasatospora sp. NPDC094028 (assembly GCF_049543595.1). Classification (NCBI taxonomy): domain Bacteria; kingdom Bacillati; phylum Actinomycetota; class Actinomycetes; order Kitasatosporales; family Streptomycetaceae; genus Kitasatospora; species Kitasatospora sp. NPDC094028. The sequence goes on from NZ_JBMVFA010000002.1 coordinate 301,490, forward strand.
CTGGCGGCGGGGGCGCTGCTCACCGGGCGGCCGGTGGAGTTCGGGGCGGTGCGGGACGCGCAGGCGCGGCTGGAGGAACGGCTGGCGGCGTCGCCGCCGGGGGTGGAGCGGGACGTGGTGCGGGCGGGGACGCGGCTGGTCGGGCAGGCGCTGCGGGACCTGGAGCGGGCGCTGCGGGGGAGCACCAAGGCGGGGTGACGGGGTGCGGGCGCGCCGGCCGGAGCCGGCGCGCCCGCGTGGGGTCAGGCCGCGGCGGCCTCCAGCCAGCGGGTGAACTCGCAGGCGAAGTGCCACTGGTGGCCGGTGGCGAGGTGCTCGGGGGCGGCCTGCGGGAACTGGACGGTGAGCCGGATCCGCAGGCCGTCCGGGGTGTCGGCGAACTCGTGCATGACGCGCAGGACTTCGGTGCCGTCCGCGAGGGTGCCGGTGCCGCCGATGCGGACCGGGAAGGCCTGATGGCCGGGGCCGGCGATGGGGACGTCGTCGTGGAAGCGGAGCAGGAAGCGGGTCGGGCCGGCGCCGATGGTCTCGATGATCTCGACCCGGTCGCCGCCGGAATCGGCCAGGTAGTGCTCGGGGTTCGCGGCGAGCAGGGCGGTGCGGTCGCCGGCGTGCAGGCGGCCCTGCCACCAGGTGAGGAAGCGGTCGGCGTCGATGCCGGTGGCGGTGAGTTCGGTGACGGCGGTGCGCCAGCGGCCCCCGGAGGCGCGGGCCCAGCCGGCCAGGGCGGTGTCGGCGGCGGCGGTGTCGGGGGCGAGCAGCTCGCGCGTCCGGTCGTCGCCGAGGCGCTGCTTGAGCAGGTGCAGGGCGGCGCGGGCGCGGTCGAGCTCCCAGGCGAGGACGGCTTCGCGGGGCTGCGGGGCGCCGCCGATCTCGGTGCGGACGGTGAGCGGGGCGGTGCTGGTCGTCATGGCGTCGCTCCTCGAAGAGGACGAATAGGCGGAGAGATTTTCTCCGTTTCCGAGCTGACGCTAACATAGGAGGAGAGATTTTCTCCGGTTAGGGAGCTGTGGATGAGGGCCGACGCGGAACGCAGCCGGCGCAGGATCCTGGACGCCGCCCGCGAGGTGTTCCTGGAACGGGGCCCGGACGCCCCGCTGGACGCGGTGGTCCGCCGGGCCGGCGTCGGCCCGGCCACCCTCTACCGGCGCTTCCCCGACCGGGAGGCACTGGTCCGCGCGCTGGTCACCGACCTGCTGGCCCGGCTCACCGGGGCCGCCGAGGAGGCCCGGCGGGCCGAGGACGATCCGTACCGGGCGCTGCGCCGCTTCGTGCACGCCGCCGCCGACCTGCGGATGGGCGCGGCGATCGTGGTGCTGCTGGACCGGCTGGTGGTGGACGAGGACCTGGTGACCGTCCGCCGGGGCGCCGTCACCGCGGTGGAGGAGCTGCTGCGCGCCGCCCGGGACGCCGGGCGGCTGCGGGCCGACGTCGGGATGGGCGACCTGGTGCTGCTCTGCGTCCGGGTCTCCCGCCCGCTGCCGGGCGCGCTGGCCGCGCTCGACGCGGACGGCACGCTGGTGCACCGGCACCTGGACCTCGCACTGGCCGGGCTGGCCGCGCAGGACGCCCCGGTGGGCGCGCCGCTGGGCTTCGACGAGGTGATCGCCGCCGCCGGCCTCCCCGGCGAGCCGGGCACCGGCGGGGTGGGAGAGTGAGCGCCATGGACGACGAGGTGGAGCGGGCCTGGCGGGCGGCGGAGCGCGAGCCCGGGGTGGTGGTGCTGGACGGGTTCCACGCGCTGAAGCACGCGCTGCGCTTCGGCGGGGACGTGCGCCGGGTGCTGACCGCGGACCGGGCGGCGCTGGCGGCCCTGGCCGGGGAGCTGGCGGCGGACGTCGGGCCGGCGCTGGACGCGCTGGCGGTGGAACTGCCGGAGCCGGTGCTGCGCTCGCTGGTGCCGCGGCTGCACCCGACCGGGGTGATCGCGCAGGTGCGGCGGCCGTCCGCCGGCGCGAACCGGGAGGCGCTGGCGCACCGGCCGCGGCGGGCGCCGGTGGTGCTGCTGGAGAACCCGCGGAACCTGGGCAACGTCGGGGCGGTGATCCGCCTGGCGGCGGGCTTCGGCGCGACCGGGGTGGTGACCACCGGCGAACTGGACCCGTGGCACCCGACCGTGCTGCGCGGCAGCGCGGGCCTGCACTTCGCCACCGCCGTCGAACGGCTGGAGCTGCCGGAGCTGCCGGACGGCCCGCTGTACGTGCTGGACCCGGAGGGCGCGGACATCCGGGACGTGCCGTTCCCGGACGACGCGCTGCTGGCCTTCGGCACCGAGCGGCACGGCGTCTCGGCGGAGCTCAAGGCGCGGGCGGACCGCCTGGTCGCGGTGCCGATGCGCCCGGGGGTGTCCAGCTTCAACCTGGCGACCAGCGTCGGGATGGGGCTGTTCCACTGGATGGCGGGGCGCTCGACCGGGCCGGGGCCGGACGGGCGCTGAGGTGGACGGGCGCTGAGGCGGGCGGGCCGTCAGGAGAACAGCCTGCGCCAGGTCTCCGGGCCCGGGTAGCCGTCGGCGTCCGCGTCCGTCCAGCCCTGCGCCTGCTGGAAGGCCTGCACGTTGAGGCGGTCGCTCTCGCTCCACTGCGGGCCGGGGCCGACGCGGTACGCGCCGCCGTAGCCCCTGCGGACCAGCTGCTCGCCGAGCTGCCGGACGAAGTCGTTGCTCTGCCCGGGCCCGAAGGCGTCCCGGCCGGGGAAGGCGGGGGCGTCGGTGGTGGGCGGGGGCGGCGGAGGCAGCGGGGTGCCGGCGTCGATGTCGCGGCCCTTGCCGTCGACCAGGTAGGCCCAGGTGTCCTTGCCGGGCAGGCCGTCCGCCTCGGCGCCGCGCCAGCCCTGGGCGAGCTGGAAGGCCTGGGTCGCCCTCCGGTCGGCCTCGCCCCAGCGCGGGCCGGGGCCCTCGGAGTAGAAGCGGGCGCCGCCGCGCCGCACCAGCATCTGGCCGAGCCTGGTGACGTAGCCGTTGTTCGCGCCGGGGCCGAACCTGTCCGCGCCGGGGAAGGCGTTCGCGGAGCCGCCGCCGTCGCTGCTGCCGCCGGACAGGCCGGTGAAGCGGTACGGGACGTAGCCGGCGGAGTTGTTCCAGTACGCGTACGGGGTGTCGCGCTTCCTGGTGCCGGGCGAGGTCTGCTCGTAGGCGAGGTAGCGGGTGCGGGAGGAGTCCGTCCAGCCGCCGAAGATCGTGACGTGCGAGCCCGCCTGCGGGTTGGCGGGGTTGTTGTAGATCAGCACGTCGCCGGGCTGCAGGTCGTTCCGGCCGATCCGCTCGGCGAAGTCGGGCAGGGTCCAGGTGGTCTGGCTGCTGCCGAGGCCCCAGGCCATCGAGACGAAGCCGGAGCAGTCCTGGCGGTAGCCGTCCGACCAGTAGCGGCCCATGCTGTACGGCACCCGTTGGTCGACCCAGCTCTGCGCGCGCTGGATGATCTGCGCCCGGGTGACCGGGACGGCGGCGCCGTTCGGGGCGGCGAAGCCGCGGGCGTCCGGGTCCTGGCCGTACAGGCCGCTGACGTCGCCCTGCGGGGACGCCGGGGGCTGGGCGTTGCTGGTGCTGCCGCCCGGGCCGGGGGTGGGGGCCGCGGCGGCGGATCCGGTGGCGGCGGCGCCACCGGCTATCGCGGTGCCGATCGCGGCCACCAGCACGGCGGCCCGGCGGCGCAGGCTGCGGGCCGCGGCGTGCCCGCCCTCGTGGACGGGGGCGGCGTGCAGCCGGGCCAGACGGCGGGCGCCGCAGCCGCCGCACGGGCAGTCCTCGTCCGGCTCGACGTCGTCGAACTCCGGCAGCGGGGACAGGTCGGTCAGGGTCATGCTCCGCCTCTTTCCTGCGGTTCCTCCTGGTCACAGCCTGACGGCGGGACAGGAGTGGCCTTCCCGGGCCGGCTCCGCGTGTTACCGGGACCAAGGTCCCAAAGCGGGCGGAGCGCGGCGCGGCGGATTGAGCCGGAAGGGTGACGACCAGTTGGCTGCCGGGCGTGGCGCGGGATCGGCGGAGCGGGTAGTGCCGGCCCGGACGTGAGGGGTGATCAGCGCGGATTGGCCGGCGAGTACTCGGGTTCGGTCCAGGTCAGCGGGGTGGCGTCGGCGAGTTCGACCACGCCGGTGACGGCCAGCTCGACCATCCGCTCGGCGCCCGGGGCGGCGCTGCGGGCCTCCTCGGACCAGTCGGTGCGGGCCTCGCCGGTGACCAGCAGCGCCCCGCCGGTCTCCCAGTCGGGCAGCAGCAGGCCGGCGCGCGGGTCCACTTCGAGGTTGCCGAGGGTCAGGAACATGCTGTTGCCCGGGTACTCCGGCCAGCGTAGCCGGTCCGGGGCGACGGCCTGGAGGAAGCCGGGCAGGCCGCCGCGGTGCGAGGCGTCGACGCTGCCGTCCGGGCCGGTGCTGGCGATGAAGAAGGTGTCGGCGGTGGCGGCCGTCAGCCGCTGCGCGGTGGTCAGCACCGGGCCGGCGGCGACGGCGCGGGGCCGGCCGGCGGCCGGGCGGTCCAGCGGGGTGCGGCGCTGGATGTACTTCGGGCAGTTGGACACCACCTCCTCGGCGGTGACCGCCAGCCCGCCCCGCCCGTCCGGCCGGGAGCGGCCGTTGAGCCGCATCCGGCGGCGGCCGGCCGGGTCCAGCGCGATGGTGCCGACCCGGGCCGGGCGGGTCAGCGCCTCGGCCAGCGGGTCGGCCTCGGCCGGGTGCGCGGCGACGGCCATCGTCCGTTCGTCCGGGGCCTGCAGGAAGCCGGCCGGGCCGGCCAGCTGGGTGGCCCAGATCCGGCCGTCCCGGTCGGCGGCGCCGAGGACCAGGGTGCGCCGCTCGGTCAGGAAGCGGGCGGCGACGGCCGGGATGCCGGCGCGGATGGCGCGCCCGGCGTGGTCGGCTCGCGCGGTGAGGCCGGCCCTGGCCTGGGCGGCCCGTTCACCTCGGTGGTAGGGCGTGCTGACGGTCGTCATGGTGTGCTCCCCCGTGGCTCACCGGATGTCGGTCGAGGCCGGTCTTGGCCGGTCTTGCTCGGGCTCGGTCGGTCTTGGTCGGCCTCGGTCGTCGGTCTAGAAGAAGCCGCAGGTCGGGGCGTCGGCGGTGGGGGCGGCGGCGCCCGTCTCCGCCACGCCGGCGCGGGTGTAGATCTCCAGCCGGATGCCGTCCGGGTCGGTGAAGAAGATGCCGCCGGAGGCGGAGCCCTCGCCGTGCGGGACGACGCCGTCGTAGGCGAACTCGGCGCCCAGTTCGCGCAGCAGGGCCTCGGCGGTGCGGACCTCGTCGAGGCTCTCGACCTCGAAGGAGAGGTGGTGCAGGCCGGGGGTGGCGGTGGAGAAGGTGCCCTCGCTCTGCTGCCAGAGCGTGACGACCAGCCGGCCGTCGCGGCCGAGGAGGGCGAAGCGGCGGTCGGCCTCGGTGCCCTCGTGGGCGATGTCGAGGCCGAACACGGCGCGGTAGAAGTCGATCGAGCGGGCCAGGTCGGTGACGTTCAGGCCGACGTGGCCGGTCTTGAGGGTGCGGAGTTCGGTGACGGTGGCGGACATGCCTGATCACTCCTGGAGGCGGTGGCTCCGGCGGCGACTGCCTAACCGGTATGAATGACAGTAAAGGTTAGGTGATGAGGCGTCAACCGGTATTCTGGCCTGAAGGGGTTAGATGGTGGCCGGACCCGGACAGCAGGAAGCCCCGCCGAGCGAGGGCCCGGCGGGGCTGACGGTGGGGAGCGGGAGGGGCGGGAGGCTAGGACCACTCCCAGCGGATGCCGATGTGGCCCGGCTGCTGGTCCGGGGCCAGCACGTGGGCGCTCGCCGAGGCGCCGATCCACAGCTGCTCGCGGCGGTGGTCGACGTCGGCGCCCGGCTCGCGGTCGTACCGCTCGCAGTGCGCGGGGACGGACGCCGGGTCGAAGTGCACCTGCAGCACGTACTCGCGCACCGGGGTGGCGAAGCGGCGGCTGTACTCCATGGTCGGGCCGCCGGGCGGGATCTCCACCTCGTACTCGAAGACCGTGCTGTCGCCGAGGCCGAGCGGGCGGTCCAGCATCAGCTCGGCGACGGTGAGCCCCGCCTCCGGGCGGCGGCGGACCCGGCCGAGCCGGCCGTGCCGGACGGAGGTGACCTCCGGGCAGCCGGTGGCCTCCTCGTCGGCCTTGTGCACGACCAGGCAGCGGCCGACGCCGCCGACCGTGGCGCGCACCACCTGGCGCATCCGCAGCAGGTTGCCGCGCCGCTCGGCGTCCACGTAGTACGAGTCGTGGATGCTCAGGCGCTCCAGCTCGCCGGCCGGCGGGGCGTCCAGCTCGGCGAAGATCGAGGCGAGCTCCTGCTCCCCCGGCCAGACGTCCTCCAGCCCGAGGTGGCAGGTGTTGGCGGCGGCGGCCCAGCGGCCGCGCGGGCGCGGCGGGCCGAGCAGCGCGGAGAGCGCGCTGTGCGGCAGGCCGAGCAGCTCCTCCAGCAGGTGGACGGCGCGCAGCGAGCTGGCCCGTTCGGGCTGGCTGCGGCCGCGCCGCCAGTAACTCAGCGTGGTGACACTGACCCTGACGCCGCGTTGGGCGAGGGCGGCGCGGATCCGGTCCAGGCTGAGGCCGCTGGCCTCGATGGCCAGGTGCAGGGTGTCCGCGAAGCCGCCGGCCGGCGCGGGCCGCCCGGGGGACGGCGCCGGGACGGGTGCCGGCGCGGGCGCCGGGGCGGGTGTCCGGTCGGCCGCCGGGGCCGCCGCCTGGGCGGTCGCGGACGGACCGGGGCGCTCCGGGTGCGAACCGACCAGCCGGAGTCTCGCGGAATCCTGAGGCTGCTGTGCGGCCATGCGGTGACCCTCCCCACCCTGTGAGTTCGGTGGGACCGGACCGACGCCGGGGCGCGCCGCCAGCGGCTTCACCGAGCTTTGGGGAACCCTATGCACGGCTGAGAGGCTACGTCATCAGTCGTGCGTATGACAGTGGTCACGACAGGTGAACCGCACAGTTAGCGATCTTGAAACAGTCCGGAAACACGAGGGGAACCCGACCGGCCCGGAGCGGAACGGACACCGCCGGGGCGGGCCTTGTGGCTCCGCCCCGGCGGGGGTCTCGGATGGTGCTGCGGCCGGCGCTACCGGCCCGTGGTCACTTGACGTTCAGCGCGACGTCGTCGATCACGAAGCTGGTCTGGTTCGAGCCGTCCTCGGTGCCGGTGAACTTCAGGGTGACGGTCTGGCCCGCGAAGGAGGTCAGGTCCACGGTCTGCTGGACGTAGCCGGCGGCCGCGTTCACGTTGGACCAGGTCTTCAGCGTGGTGCTGTTGCCCTGCAGGGTCAGCTTGTCGTACGCGGTGCTGCCGGTCTCCGCGGTGTCGATGTGCAGCCAGAAGGTCAGGGTGGCCGAGGCGCAGCCGGTCGGGACCGTGACGGTCTGCGACAGGGTGTCGGTGTGGGTGGTGCCGTAGCCGTTCAGCCAGGCCTTCCAGCTGCCCGAGTGGGCCGGCTGGGAGGAGCTGTTGTCGATCACGCCGGAGCTCGACGTCCACGGGGAGGCGGTGCCGGTCTCGAAGCCGCCGTTGCCGATCAGCTGGGCGGCGGTGCAGCCGCCGGTGGGCGGCGGGGTCGGGGTGCCGCCGCCGAGCAGGGCGGTGTTCAGGGCGTCGGCGGCCGGGGAGCCCCAGCCGGTGACCTGGTCGTAGCCGGCCTTCGCGGAGAAGTCCTGGTTGGCGCCGGTGGTCACGTCGTGGAAGGCGCTGCCGTAGCTGGTGCTGTTGGCGACCGAGTACAGGCGCGGGCTCGCCTCGCCGAGGACCGGCTGCCCGGCGGTCTTGGCCTTCTGGTTGAACTGGGCGGCGTAGCCGGACCACAGCGGCGCGGCCGCGCTGGTCCCGCCGTAGACCTGCCAGCCACCGGCCGTGTAGATCGAGAAGCCGCTCGCCGGGTCGGCGTTGGAGGAGACGTCCGGGACGGTGCGCATGGTGCCGCTCACGCCGGTGCCGGTCTGCCAGCTCGGCTTGCTGAACACGGTGGAGACGCCGCCGCCGGCGGTGCTCCAGGCGCTCTCCGAGGAGTAGCCGTTGCCGCTGGTCACCTTGAGGTTGGTGCCGCCGACACCGGTCTGGTGCGGGCTGGACGCCGGGAAGTCGACGGCCTTGACGGTCGAGCCGCTGGTGGAGCGGGTGCAGTCGCGGGAGCCGTCGTCGCCGGAGGCGGAGAAGATCGAGATGCCCTGGGCGGCGGCCTGCTTGAAGGCGTTGTCCACGGCCGTCATCGAGGCGGCGGTGGTGTCCGGCTCGCAGGAGCCCCAGGAGATCGAGATGACCGAGGCCTTGTTGTCGGCCACGATCTTGTTGGCCATGTCGATCTCGCCCTGGTCGCTGTTCGGGGCCTCGTAGACCAGCTGGGTGGCCTTGGGCGCCGCGCCGCGGACGATCTCGCTGTCCAGCTCGACCTCGCCCTGGCCCTGGCCGGGGGCGGAGTCGTAGCTGGCGCCGTCGACCGAGACGGTGGTGACGGCCGGGCCGGTCAGGCCGAACTGCGAGTCGTAGGTGGTCAGGTTCGAGGACTGGTAGCCGTCGAACTCCCAGAGGGCGACGGTCACGCCGGTGCCGTCCACGCCGGTCTTGTTCAGGTTGTAGGCGCCGGTGTACTGGGCCGGGCTCATGCCGCTCGGGCTGGCGGTGGCGGCGTTCGGGGTGACGGCGTTCGGCTTGGCGATGCGGTTCTTGCGCACCGCGTGGTTGTCCAGGCCGCTGACGCCCTGGATCACGGAGGCGAGCTCGGCCGGGATCGAGGCGGCGTCGTCGTTGGCGAAGAAGGTGCGCTGCAGCTGCGGGTCCACGTAGGCGCTCTCGTGGGTGCCGAAGGCCTGCGAGACCTGGGCGGTGGTGCCGTGGGCGCTGACGACCTGGCGGTTGGCGCTGACCTCGGTGACGGTCAGGCCCTGGGCGGCCAGGTAGGCCTTGACCTGGGCGACGTCCTGCTGGGTCGGGCCGAACTGCGCGGTGAACTGCTCCGGCGTCAGGTACTTGCCGAACTGCGGCGAGCCGGGCGTGGTGACCGCGGTGAGGAAGTGGTCCAGGGCCTCGGTGTTGCGCAGCTTGAGGCTGACGGCGACCGAGATCTGCTGCTCGGCCGGGACGTCACCCTTCTTTTCGGAGTGGGCCACCGCGGGGTTCACGGTGTTCGTGAGGGCGACGCGGGGAGCGGGCGCAGCCTGCGCGGTGGAGACGCCGAGCGAGACGGCGGTCAGCGGCAGGACGGCTATCGCCGCGGCGAGGGCGAGAGAACGGGGGCGCAACGGATCTCCTCCTCCGGCCGGCTGTGGGGGCCGGCAAGGGACCAGGCGTTCCGGGGTCGTGAACGCTGGCTAGAACATGTCAGAACCGGTGTGCGAGAAGACCCATGATCAAGCAATTCGTTGCTAAAAAACAGTCAAGTGTGGATGCCGGGAAATGCCGGTCGTTCATACAGTGAATGGCTGGAATTCTCGGCTCGGTCCATACCAATTCACCGGCGGGGGCGCGGACGTAGAATCGGCTCGAACCGAGGGAGAAGGATGACTGACGTGACGCCGGACCCGAGGGATCCCCGGCCGCTGATCGGCGAGCCGCTCGCGCTCGACCTGCTGAACACCCGCTGGTCCGGCACGCCCGTCAACGACCTGCTGGTCGGCGTCGAAGGGTACGGCATCTGGCTGTCCTCGGCCGGGCTGGGGGAGCGCTGCACGGCCGACGAGGCCGGGCTGGCGGCGATCCGGCAGGCCCGCGAGGCGATCGACGGTGCTGCCCAGGAAGCCCGCGAGCAGGGCGAGTTGGGATCGGCGGCGCGGGCCGGGCTGGACGCGGTGCTGGCGCACGGGCGGATCCGGCGGACGGCCGGGCCGGGCGGGGCCGTGGAACTGGTCGAGGTCGACGGGCCGCAGTGGCTGGCGCCCTGGCTGGCGGCGGACGACTTCCTCGCGCTGCTCGGGCAGGGCGCGAACCGGGTGAAGCAGTGCGCCCACGAGGCGTGCATTCTGCATTTCTTCGACGCCTCGCAGAACGGGCGGCGGCGCTGGTGCCGGATGGCGGTCTGCGGGAATCGGGCGAAGGCCGCGCGGCACTACGAGAAGGCGCGGGGTTAACCGACGACCGGATCCGGTCGGTCGGTTCCCTTCATCGCGTACGCACCCTCCGTGCCCGGTCGGGCGCGGAGGGTGCGGAAGGTGCGGACGGGGTGCGGGTCGGGAACGGACCGTCAGGCGCCGCCGGGGGCGCCGAGCCAGCTGCCGAGCGCGGTGCGGAGCTCGTTCTGGCCCGGGTCGACGGAGGCCCAGGCGACGTAGCCGTCCGGGCGGATCAGCAGGACGGTGTCGCGCAGCTTGCCGTGCGGGTCGGCCGGCGCGGCGAACACCAGGCGGTCCGCCCAGGGCGCGGTGGCGGCCAGTTCGTCGTTGCTGACCAGGACGAACTTCCCGGCGCGCAGCGCCTCGTAGAGCCGGTCGGGGGCGGTCGGGGCGTCCTCGGCGGGGCGGCTCAGCGCGGTCAGCCGCAGGTCGGGGACGCGCTTGCCGGTCTGCGGGTGGCTGTCCTTGGGCGCCGGGTAGGAGATGCCGATGCCGGAGACCATCCGGGCGCCGCGCTCGGCGACCGGGTCGAGGTGGCTGCTGATCGCGCCGAGCGCGCCGCGCAGGGCGCGGGTGGGCACGGATTCGGCGAGGGCGAGCCGGATCAGCGCGCCGGAGCTGCGCAGCACCATCCGCCCGACCGGGTGCCGCTCGGTCTGGTAGGTGTCGAGCAGCGCGTCGGTGGCCCGGCCCCCGAGGACGGCGGCGAGCTTCCAGGAGAGGTTGGCGGCGTCCTGGAGGCCGGTGTTCATGCCCTGGCCGCCGGCCGGGGAGTGGCAGTGCGCGGCGTCGCCGGCGAGGAAGACCCGGCCGGAGCGGTAGTTGGGCACCTGGCGCTCGTCGCTGTGGAAGGTGGACGTCCAGCGGGCGTCGTGCAGGCCGAAGTCCTCGCCGAGGGCGGCCTCGACGATGGCGCAGACCTGCTCCAGCGAGGGGGCGGCGCCGTCCGGCACCTTGTGGTGGCGGTCCCAGGCGATGGCCCGGTACCAGCCGTCGCCGAAGGGGGCGAGGAAGGCGAAGCCGGCCTCGTTGGCGCCCACGGTGATGGTGTCCTCGGGCTCGCGCTCCACCCGGACGTCGGCGAGCAGCACGGAGTCGACCACCGACTCGCCGGGGAACGGGATGCCGAGCAGGTCGCGGACGGTGGAGTGGACGCCGTCGGTGCCGACCGCGTACCGGGCGCGGTACGCGGTGCCGCCGGCCGTCTCCAGGGTGACGCCGTCCGCGTCCTGGCGCAGGCCGGTGACCTCGACGCCGCGCAGGATCGTCGCGCCGGCTTTCTCGGCGCGCTCGTGCAGCAGCCGTTCGACGTTGTACTGCGGGGTGATCAGGACGAAGGGGAAGCGGGTCGGCAGCTGGCCGAGCTCGACCTCGAAGCGGTCGAACATCTTGAGCCCGGAGAGCGGGCGGCCGGTGGCGATGAGGTCCTCGGCGAGGCCGCGGGCGTCCAGCAGCTCCAGGCTGCGGGCGTGCACGGCGAAGGCCCGGGTGAGGTTGGACTCGGTGGCGCGCTTCTCCAGGAGGGTGACGCCGACCCCGGCGGCGGCGAGGTCGCCGGCCAGCAGCAGGCCGGCCGGCCCGGCGCCGACGATCAGGACGTCGGTTTCGATCGTCGACTTCTCGGCCATCTGTCAGCTCCCGTGGTTCTGAGGGCGGTTGGACGCCGCCCCGCGCGGCGTTCTCCCAGCCTCCATCATCGCGGGCGCGGTCGGGGGTGTGAACCACCGGGGCCCCGGCGGTCGGTGTGACCGCCGGGGCCCGCGCTCGGGGTGCCGCTCAGTTGGGACGGCGGATCTGCACCGTGCGGAACCGGTTGGCGACGAACGCGCCGTCGCAGTAGGCCGCGTTGGCGGCCGGGTTGGCGCCGGTGCCGTGCAGGTCGGAGAAGGCGGCGGTCTGGTTGGGGTAGACGCCGCCGGTGAGGTTGAGCGAGAGCGAGACGCCCGCGTCCAGCGCGGCCTCGACCAGCAGGGCCTCCACCTCGGGCGAGGTGGTGTAGCCGGTGGCCGTCATGGCGCCCTTGTCGCGGACCGTGGTGCGCAGCAACTCGACGGCGGCGGGGGTGGATTCGACGGCGATCGCGAAGGTCACCGGGCCGAAGCACTCGGTGCGGAAGACCGCGCGGTCGTCCGGCTTGTCGGCGTCGAGCTTGACCAGCGCGGGGGTGCGGACGGTCGCGCCGGGGAACTCCGGCGAGGTCACCGCGCGCGGGGCGAGCGCGAGTTCGCCGTACTCGCCGCTCGCCGCGGCGGCCGAGCGCTGCAGCACGCCGGGGTTGACCACGGCGCCGAGGACGGCGGCGGCGCGGGCGTCGTCGGAGAGCAGGCCCGTGATGGCCGCGCCGAGGTCGGCGACGACCTCGTCGAAGGACTTGTCGCCCTGCTCGGTGGCGATGCCGCCGCGCGGGATCAGCAGGTTCTGCGGGGTGGTGCACATCTGGCCGCTGTAGAGGGAGAGCGCGAAGGCCAGGTTGCCGAGCATGCCCTTGTAGTCGTCGGTGGAGTCGATCACCACCGCGTTGACGCCGGCCTTCTCGGTGTAGACCTGGGCCTGCCGGGCGTGCTCCTCCAGCCAGTCGCCGAAGGAGGTGGAGCCGGTGTAGTCGATCATCTTGATCTCGGGCCGGACGGCGAGGGTCGCGGCGACGGTGCCGCCCTCGTGCTCGGCGGCCAGGCAGACCAGGTTGGGGTCGAAGCCGGCCTCGGTGAGCACCTCGCGGGCGATCGCGACGGTCAGCGCCAGCGGCAGGACGGCCCGCGGGTGCGGCTTGACCAGCACCGGGTTGCCGGTGGCCAGCGAGGCGAACAGGCCGGGGAAGCCGTTCCAGGTCGGGAAGGTGTTGCAGCCGATCAGCAGCGCGAGGCCGCGCGGGACGACGGTGAACTCCTTGCTCAGCACCAGCGGGTCGCGCTTGCCCTGCGGCTTCGTCCAGTCGGCCCGCTTCGGCAGCCGGGTCTGCTCGGCGTACGCGTAGGTGACGGCCTCCAGCCCGCGGTCCTGGGCGTGCGGGCCGCCGGCCTGGAAGGCCATCCCGTAGGCCTGGCCGGTGGTGTGCATGACGGCCTGGGCGAACTCGTGGGAGCGGGCGTTGATCCGGTGCAGGATCTCCAGGCAGACGGCGGCGCGCTCCAGCGGGGAGGCGGCGGCCCAGCCGGGCTGCGCGGCGCGCATCGCGGCGATCAGCTCGTCCGGCCCGGCGTGCGGGTAGGTGATGCCCAGCTCGATGCCGTACGGGGAGGTCTCGCCGCCGACCTGGTCGCCGTCGGTGGGGTGGCCCGCCAGCGCGAAGGGCTTGCCGAGCACGGCGTCGAAGGCGGCCTTGCCGTCGGCCGGGCCGCTCTCGCCGTAGGCCTTCGGGAACTCGGGGTACGGGGACCAGTAGTCGCGCTTGGCGGCCGCGTCGAGCGCGGCGTCCAGGGTGGCCTGGTGGCGTTCGACCAGCTCGGCGACGAGGGGGTGGGTGACCGCTGCGGACATCTGTGCGCTCCTCAGAGGGGAGGACGGGACACCTCACAGAGTAACCGAACGATCGGTCGGCGAAAGGGGGTGTGGAGATCCGGTCCGCGGTCCCGGTCCGGCCGGCCCGGCCCGGGAAGCACACGGGGGCGCGTCCGTGCTGGACGCGCCCCCGGTGGTGGGTCTGCGAAGGGTTCACGGGCCCGGTCTACGGCACGCCGAGCTCGAAGATCACGTAGCCGGCGTACCAGCCGGAGGCGATCGCGCCGGTGCCCAGCACCGTCGCCAGCACCGGCCAGCTCAGCTTGCGCATCCCGATCGCGAGCGGGACGAACAGCGGGAAGGCCGGCAGCAGGTAGCGCGAGACGTTGCCGAAGATGCCGAGGCTGCCCAGCACCGAGACGATCGTCGCCAGCGTGTAGGCGACCAGCACCAGCGGCGGGCGCAGCCGGATCAGCAGCACGATCAGCATCGGCAGGGTGAACACGATCAGGGTGGCCAGCAGGTCCGGCACCTGGAACGCGAACGGGTAGTCGTTGCGGCCCAGCAGCACGCCGCGGATCGCGTGCCAGGTGCCCTCGCCCCAGTCGAAGTAGTGCAGCCAGGCATCGTGCTGCAGCCGGAAGTAGCCGCCCCACTCGCCCGTCCGCCAGCCCACCCAGGCGACGTAGCCGAGCAGCCCGAGCGGGGCCATCAGCATCGCCGCCAGCGGGCGCAGCACGCCGCTCTCCCGCCGCCACAGCTCCACCAGCGCGGCCAGGCCCACCGCGCCGATCAGCGCCGCGGCGGTCGGCCGGTTCAGCCCGGCGACCAGGGTGACCGCCCCGGCGGCGATCCACTTCCTGGTCATCGTGAGGTAGCAGGCCCAGGCGGCCAGCGCGACGAAGGTGGAGTCCGAGTAGACCGCCCACTCGGCGCCCGAGCCCGGCGCGATCGCCCAGATCCCGGCCGCGATCACGCCCGCCCGGTAGTCCCCGGACAGCTTCTCCACCACGGCGAAGATCCCGGCCGCGGCGAACAGCGAGGCCACCACCGACACCAGCATCCCGGCGCCGTACAGGCCGAGGCCGGTGACCTCCGAGGTCATCCGCATCAGGCCCGGGTAGAGCGGGAAGAAGGCCGCCGAGTTCTGGTCGATCACGAACCCGCCGGTGGCACCCGGGATCGGGACCAGCGCCGGGTGGTACCCGAACTGCGCGACCTGCTGGTACCACCAGCCGTCCCAGCTGGCCAGCACGTCCCAGGGGTTGGCGCCGCCGCCGAAGCGGGCCGGCTTCCTGGCGTACTCGCCGGAGAAGGAGAGCAGCTTCATGAAGACGGTGAAGCCGACCAGCTTGAGCAGCGTGTAGCACCACACGGCCGGGCCGAACCGGATCACCAGTGCTCGGGCGTGCGCCTGCCAGCCGCCGGAGACGCCGTCCGGCTCCTCCCGTTGCTCGGGCACGTCGGAGGCGACTGCCGGTATTGCGTTCATCAGCCGTGGCTCCAGCTCCCTGGACGTGGACGATCGTCCGGCGATTCTAGGGCGTGCGGTGCGCACGGGGCCCGACCCGATCGCGTCGTGGTCGGGGTGGGCGGGGATACTCGGAGGATGGCCGATCACACCACGCGCACCGCCTACACCGTGGAGTCACTGCTCGCGGTGACCGTCGACGTGTTCAACGAGCGCGGTTACGACGGCACCTCGATGGAGGACCTGTCCCGGGCGGCCGGCATCTCGAAGTCGTCGATCTACCACCACGTGCGCGGCAAGGAGGAACTGCTGCGGCTGGCGGTCGGGCGGGCGCTGGACGGTCTGTTCGCGATCCTGGCCGAGCCGGGCGCGGTCGAGGGCCCGGCGGTGGAGCGGCTGGAGCACGTGGTGCGGCGCACCGCCGAGGTGCTGCTGGCGGAGCTGCCGTACGTGACGCTGCTGCTGCGGGTGCGCGGCAACACGGCCGCCGAGCTGTGGGCGCTGGAGCGGCGGCGGGAGTTCGACCACCAGGTGGCCGCGCTGGTGCGGGCGGCCGTCGCGGACGGGGCGCTGCGCTCGGACGTGGAACCGCGGCTGGCCACCCGGCTGCTGTTCGGGATGATCAACTCGATCGTGGAGTGGTACCGGCCGGGCCTGAAGGCGACGGACGGCGTGCCGGACGCGGTGGTGCACCTGGCCTTCGACGGACTGCGGGCGCGCTGACCCGCAGGACACGCCTAGTCCGGGGGCACCTGGTCGGTCTCCTCGAACACCAGCATGGTTCGTGTGCCGAGCACCTGGGGGATGGACTGGATGCGGTTGAGCACAAGCTCCCGCAGCGCGTGGTTGTCGGCGGTGTGCACCAGCAGCAGGACGTCGAAGTCGCCGCCGACCAGGGCGATGTGCGCCACCCCGGGCAGCGCCAGCAGCTGTTCGCGCACCGTCCGCCAGGAGTTCTGGACGATCTTCAGGGTGATGTAGGCGGACGCGCCCTGACCGGCCCGTTCGTGGTCCACCCTGGCGGTGAAGCCGCGGATGACGCCGTCCTCGACCATCCTGGAGATCCGGGCGTAGGCGTTCGCCCGGGACACGTGCACCCGCTCGGCCACCGAGCGGATGGAGGCGCGACCGTCCTGCTGCAGCAGCCGCAGGATCGACCGGTCGACCCGATCGAGTCTGGACATCTGTTCAGCCGACATGACCCCCCACCCTCACCGTTTGGACGTACTGCCACCAGTCGACCGCCGCTCAGGCCGAATGTCCACCACCTTGTCACGCTTCTGGTCAAGATGAACAGACGACCGAACAATCGGTAGGGAGCCCCCGCCACCCATGGAGGTGCCCGAGATGACCGTTCTCGACCACAGACACCAGACGGGCGTGCCCGGCTGGCTGCCCGGGGCGACCGCCCCGCGCACCGACCCGGCCCCCTTCCTCCCGGACGACTCCCCCGTCCGCGTGCTCGGCACCCCCGCGCTGGAGAAGCACGACCCGGCCCTGCTCCGCGAGCTGTACCGCCGCCTGGTGGTCGGCCGCCGCTACAACCAGCAGGCCACCACCCTGACCAAGCAGGGCCGCCTCGCCGTCTACCCGGCCTCCACCGGGCAGGAGGCCTGCCAGGTCGCCGCCGCGCTGGTGCTCGGTGAGCAGGACTGGCTGTTCCCCAGTTACCGCGACACCCTCGCGGTGGTCTCCCGGGGCGTCGACCCGCTGGAGGCGCTGACCCTGCTGCGCGGCAACGCCCACACCGGCTACGACCCGCGCGCCACCCGCACCGCCCCGCTCTGCACCCCGCTCGCCACCCAGGCCCCGCACGCGGTCGGCCTGGCGCACGCCGCCCGGCTGGGCGGCGACCAGGTGGTCGCGCTGGCCATGCTCGGCGACGGCGGCACCAGCGAGGGCGACTTCCACGAGGCGCTGAACTTCGCCGCCGTGCTGCGGGCCCCGGTGGTCTTCCTGGTGCAGAACAACGGCTACGCGATCTCCGTCCCGCTCACCGCGCAGTCCGCCGCACCCACCCTGGCGCACAAGGCGGTCGGCTACGGCATGCCGGGCCGGCTGGTGGACGGCAACGACGCGCCGGCCGTGCACTCCGTGCTCTCCGAGGCCGTCGAGCGGGCCCGCACCGGCGGCGGCCCCACCCTGGTCGAGGCGCTGACCTACCGGGTCGAGGCGCACACCAACGCCGACGACGCCACCCGCTACCGCACCGAGCCCGAGGTGGCCGCCTGGCAGGAGCACGACCCGATCCTGCAGATGGAGAAGGCGCTCCGCGGACTCGGCATCCTCGACGACGAGCTGGTGCAGCTCGCGGCGGACGAGGCGGAGGCGCTGGCGGCCCGGATGCGGGCCGAGTTCCACGCCGACCCGGAGCTCGACCCGATGGCGCTGTTCGCCCACGTCTACGCCGAGCCGACCCCCCAACTGCGCGAGCAGGCAGCCCAGTTGTCCGCCGAGCTGGCCGCCGAGGCCGAGGTGCAGCACTGATGTCCACAGCAGTCTCCTCCCGTACCGCCTCCATGGCGCAGGCGCTCAACTCCGCGCTCCGGGACGCCATGCGCGAGGACCCGGCGGTGCACGTGCTCGGCGAGGACGTCGGCGCGCTCGGCGGCGTCTTCCGGATCACCGACGGGCTGACCGCCGAGTTCGGCCCGGACCGCTGCCTGGACACCCCGCTCGCCGAGGCCGGCATCCTCGGCACCGCGATCGGCATGGCGATGTACGGGCTGCGCCCGGTCGTCGAGATGCAGTTCGACGCCTTCGCCTACCCGGCGCTGGAGCAGCTGTTCTCGCACGTCGCCAAGATGCGCAACCGGACGGCCGGAAAGCTCCCGCTGCCGATCACCGTCCGCGTCCCGTACGGCGGCGGCATCGGCGGCGTCGAGCACCACAGCGACGCCTCCGAGGCGTACTACACCAGCACCCCCGGCCTGCACGTGGTCACCCCCGGCACGGTCGCCGACGCGTACGGGCTGCTGCGCGCCTCGATCGCCTCCGACGACCCGGTGATCTTCCTGGAGCCCAAGCGGCTCTACTGGGGCAAGGCCGACTTCGACCCGGCGGCGCCGGTCGAGCCGATCGGCCGGGCCGTGCTGCGGCGCACCGGCACCTCGGCGGTGCTCATCACCTACGGGCCCTCGCTGCCGGTCTGCCTGGAGGCGGCCGAGGCGGCGAAGGCCGAGGGCTGGGACCTCGCGGTGCTGGACCTGCGCACTCTCGTCCCGTTCGACGACGAGACCGTCACCCGGGTGGTGCGCTCGCTCGGCCGGGCCGTGGTCGTGCACGAGGCCAGCGGCTTCGGCGGCACCGGCGCGGAGATCGCCGCCCGGGTCACCGAGCGCTGCTTCCACCACCTGGCCGCGCCCGTGCTGCGGGTCACCGGCTTCGACATCCCGTATCCGCCGCCGATGCTGGAGCACCACCACCTGCCCGGGGTGGACCGGATCCTGGACGCGGTCGCCCGGCTGCAGTGGGAGGACTGAGCATGATGCCCGTCGTGCGGGAGTTCCGACTGCCCGACCTCGGTGAGGGTCTCACCGGGGCCGAGGTGGTGCGCTGGATGGTCGAGGTCGGCGAGGTGATCGCGGTCGACCAGCCGGTGGTGGAGGTCGAGACGGCCAAGGCCGTGGTGGAGGTGCCCTGCCCGTACGGCGGGGTGGTGACCGCGCGCTACGGCGAGGTCGGCGAGGAGATCGCCGTGGGCGCGCCGCTGGTGACGGTCGCGGTGGCGTCGTCCGGCGGGGTCGCGCCCGAGGAGCCCGCCGAGCGGGCCGCTCAGCTGGCCGCGGAGGTGGAACGGCCGCTGGTCGGATACGGCGTCGCCGAGTCGAAGGGCGGGCGCCGGCGCCGGGTGGGGGCGGTCGCCGCTCCGGTCGGGGTCGCTGCCGCTGCCCCGGCTCCGGTCGCTCCCGTCGCGCCAGCTCCTGTCGTGCCGGCCGCTCCCGTGGTGCTGCCGGTGATCTCGCCGCTGGTGCGGAGGCTGGCCCGGGAACAGGGCATCGACCTGGCCGCGGTCGCGGGCAGCGGGCCGGACGGGCTGATCATGCGTGCGGACGTCGAACGGGCGGTCGCGGCGAAGGTGGCCGCGCCGGCGGCTTCCGGGTCAGTCGCCACCGCTCCGCAGGACGGCGTCGTCCCGCTGCGCGGGCTGCGCAAGGCGGTGGCCGAGAAGCTGAGCCGCAGCCACCGGGAGATCCCGGCCGCGACCTGCTGGGTGGACGCGGACGCCACCGAACTGATGGCGCTGCGGCGGCAGTTGAACGCCACGCCGGGCCCGAAGGTGAGCGTGCTGGCGCTGCTGGCGCGGATCTGCACGGTCGCGCTGGCGCGCTTCCCGGAGCTCAACTCCAGTGTGACGGAGGACGGTTCGGGCATCATCCGGCACTCGGTGGTGCACCTGGGCTTCGCCGCGCAGGGCGAGCGCGGGCTGGTCGTCCCGGTGGTGCGGGACGCGCACGCCCTCGGCACCGAGCAACTCGGCGCCGAACTGGGCCGGTTGACCGAGGCGGCGCGCGACGGCTCGCTGTCCCTGGCCGAACTGACCGGAGGCACCTTCACCCTGAACAACTACGGGGTGTTCGGTGTGGACGGCTCGACGCCGATCCTCAACCACCCGGAGGCGGCGATGCTCGGCGTCGGCCGGATCGTCGCCAAGCCCTGGGTGCACGAAGGGCAGTTGGCGGTGCGTGAGGTCACGCAGCTGTCGTTCACCTTCGACCACCGGGTCTGCGACGGCGGGACGGCGGGCGGCTTCCTGCGGTTCGTCGCGGACTGCGTGGAGCGGCCGGGGATGCTGCTGCGGCAGCTGTGACCGGGTCGCGGCCGTGACCGGGCTCGGGTTGCCCTGAGTGGACGGGGGGCCACTCAGGGCAACCGCGGATCGAGTGAGAGTAGCGCGTCCCCGGGCCGGGTGTCCGGGCTTCGCGCGATTTGTCGGATGAGTACTTCGGTCGTGCCACGCTGCCTAGGCGCCAGTAGGGATCCAGCCAGGTGGTGGCGCAGTGCGGCCGGAGGCGAAACGATTCTCTTGGGTACTCGAAACGTGGCGGTGAAGTCCCGCCGAACACTTCTGATCCGCACCGGGCACGGCTCGGCGGGGGTCACCGCCGTCCCGGGCCTGGCGGAGCTGCCGCCCGAGCCCGTGGCGGCCGAGGTGCCGGGCGCCCCGGCGGCGCAGCCGGTCCGACCGCCGATGCCGCTGGACCCGCCGGACCTGCCGCCGATGGCGGTGGCCGAGGGGCCGCAGACCGTCCACCCGGTGATCCCGGCCCGGCCGTCCCGGCCGCCGGCGGTGCCCGCGCCCGGCTACCCGGAGCACCCGGAGCCCGGCCGTCCCGGGCCCGGCCACCCGGAGCCGTTCGCGACGACCACCGGCACCGCGCCCGCCTTCCGGCCGCTGTTCGCCGACGCCCCCGGCCTCAACTGGGCCGGGCCGGGCGACAGTTGGAGCGAAGCCTGGGCACCCCGGCCGACCGTCGAGCCGCACCGGTCCGCGCTCCCGGCCGCGCTGCCGGCCGTCCTGTCGCTCGCACCGGAACCCGCGCCGGAACCCGCACCGGAACCCGCGCCGGAACCCGCACCGGAACCCGCGCCGCAGCACGCGATCCCGGCCGCGGCCCCGACCGCCCGGCCGGACGTCCCCGCCGCCGAACTCCCGCCCACACCCCGGGACATCGAGCTGATCCGGGCCAGCCTCGCCCTCGTCGAGCCCGTCGCCGACCGGGCCACCGCGCACTTCTACGCGCTGCTCTTCCTGCACCACCCCGAGGTCCGCTCGCTCTTCCCGGCCGCCATGGACGTCCAGCGCGACCGCCTGTTCCGCGCCCTGCTGGCCGCCGCCCGCGGCGCCGAGGACCCGGTGGCGCTGCGCGCCCGGCTGGGCGAGCTCGGCCGCGGCCACCGCCGCTACGGCACGCTGACCGGCCACTACGCGCCGGTCGGGGAGTGTCTCGTGCAGGCGCTGGCCCGGTACGCGGGCGCCCGCTGGGACTCCGAGACCGAGCTGGCCTGGCGCCGCGCCTACCGGCTGATCTCCACGATCATGATCGAGGCCGCCGAGGAGGCCGCCCGCACCTCGCCGCCCTGGTGGCAGGGCGAGGTCGTCCGGCACGAGCGCCGCACCCGGGACGTCGCGGTGGTCACCGTCCGCCCGGACCAGGCGTACCGGTACCGGGCCGGGCAGTACTGCAGCCTGGAGACGCCCTGGTGGCCGAGGGTCTGGCGGCACTACTCCTTCGCCACCGCGCCCCGCCCGGACGGGCTGCTGACCTTCCACGTCAAGGCCGTCCCGGCGGGCTGGGTGAGCAACGCGCTGGTGCACCGGGCCGCGCCCGGGGACGTCCTGCGGCTGGGCCCGGCGGCCGGCGCGATGACCGTCGACCACGCCCTCGGCGCCGGCCTGCTCTGCCTGGCCGGCGGCACCGGCATCGCCCCGATCCGCGCGCTGGTCGAGGAGGCCGCCGAGTACGGCGGGCGCGGCCGCAGCGTCGAGGTGTTCTACGGCGCCCGCCGCGCCGCCGAGCTGTACGAGCTGGACGGGCTGCGCGAGCTGGCCGCCCGCCACCCCTGGCTGGCGGTGCACCCGGTGCTGTCCGGCGGCGGGCCGGCCGAGGGCGCGCTGACCGGTGAACTGCCCGAGGTGGTCGGCCGGTTCGGCCCGTGGGCGGACCGGGAGGCGGTGCTCAGCGGGCCGCCGGCGATGGTCCGCCGGGGCGTCGGGGTGCTGCTGCGGGCGGGTGTGCCGGCCGAGCGGATCCGGCACGACCTGGTCGGCGAGCTGGCCGCCGGATGAGCGGCAGAGCCGGCCGGGCCCGGCCGCCGGGTCCGCACCGGGACGCGGCCCGGACCGCGAGCGTCAGCCCAGGTCGGGCGCGAGCAGCGCGCGGACGCCCTCGATGTTCGCCGCCAGGTACGCCCGCAGCCGGGGCGGGACGACGTTGACCGAGGTCACACCCTCGCGGGTGAACGGCAGCCGGACCACCTCGTACTCGCCGTTCGGCTCGTCCACCTCGGGCCCGTGCCGCCGGCTGAGGTCCATCGAGGCCAGCCGGCAGACGAAGAAGTGCTGCACCTTCACCCCGTGCGGGTGCAGCAGGGTGCCGTCGTCGTGGTGCGTGTGGCTGATGGTGTCGACGAAGGCGGGCACCACGTCGACCACCTTGCCGCCCAGCTCCTCCGCCACCTCGCGGTGGAGCGCGTCGACCACCGTGCGGTCGCCGGGCTCCACGCCGCCGCCGGGGGTGATCCAGTACGGGTGCGGCGAGCCCGGCCGGACGCGCCGGATCAGCACGATCGAGGCCGGGCCGTGCGGATCGTCCGGGTCCAGCTCCAGCAGGATCGCGCGGGCGGTGCGTTTGACCACCGGGCGCGGCGGCGCCGTGCGGCCGGGCGGGGCGGCCGGGGGTGCCTGGCGCGGCGGCGGAGTGCGGTCGTCGGGGCCCATGGCCACCTCCGGGGCGGGAGCGTTGTGCCGGAGTCTCCCGCGCGGGCGCGGGGTCGAAACGCCGACCCGGTCGGGTGCATCCGTTCGGGGCTCCGCTGTGCTGCAATGGGCAGCCATCGGGGGAAGGGGAGGTCTCCGCCCCAGGTCGCACCGCACGTCGCACCACAGGTCGTACCGAACGTCGAACCACAGGTCGTACCGCACGTCGCACCGCACGTCGCACCGCAGGTCCACCACGGCTCCGCCGTCGGAGAGCAGAGCGAGAGGGGCTGGCGCCATGCAGCACAGCACGACGGTCCAGGAGCACCAGGTGATGGGCCTCGTGCTCTCCCCCGAACTGTCCCTCGGCCTGGTGGTGGACCTGGAGTACGACCCGGGCGACCCGTACGCCGTCCGGTTCACCTTCCACCTGCCCGGCGAGCCGCCGGTCGTCTGGGTGTTCGCCCGCGAGCTGCTGCTGGACGGGCTCGGCCGGCCCGCCGGCGAGGGCGACGTGCGCATCGAGCCGGTCGGCGAGGACCGGGCGGAGGTGTACGTCACGCTGTGCTCCCCCGGTGGGGAGGCGCGGCTGCGGTCCGCCGCCGCACCGCTGGTCGCCTTCCTGGCGCGCACCGACCGGCTGGTGCCGATGGGGCGGGAGGCGGCCGGGCGGGAACTCGACGCCCGGCTCGCGGACATCCTCGGCGGCCCGGGCCACCCGGGGTGAGCGGCGGCCGGGCGCAGACGGAGGGGCCCGTACCCGGTGGACCACCCGGGCACGGGCCCCTCGCGCTCGCGCGCACGGCCGCCGGTCCCGTCAGTCGTCGTCCAGGGCCAGGTGCAGGCCCCAGGAGACCAGGCTGATGATCAGCGAGCCGATCAGCGCGGCCCCGAAGTCCTTGACGTGGAAGTCCAGTTCGAGCTTGGTGGACGCCCACGAGGTCAGCAGCAGCATCAGGGCGTTGATCACGAAGGTGATCAGCCCCAGCGTGAGGATGAACAGCGGGAACGAGAACAGCTTCACCACCGGCTTGATCAGCCAGTTGATGACGCCGAACACCACGGCGACGCCGAGCACCGTGAGCGCCTTGTGCTGCCAGTCGGCCTTGCCCTGGGCGAGTTGGATACCGCTGACGATCCAGGCGGCGACCCAGATGGCCGCCGCGTTGATCAGTGTCTTGATGACGAAACCCTTCATACCGCCCAAGACTGGCAGGCGCCCCGGCCACAGGGAAGCTCCCGGCGGACGAGTTGGTGTTGAATGCCCCTGATCCGGAAGGTGGACGGACGGATCCGAACGGAGGGGTGCGGCGGTGAAGCTGTTCCGGCTGGACGAACTGGACGCCGAACGATCGGCCAACGACGGGGCCTACCTGAGGTTCCTGCGCGAGCCGCGGATGTCCGCCGGGCTGTACGCGCTCTCTCCCGGTGACACCGACACCCAGACCGCCCACCAGCAGGACGAGATCTACCAGGTGATCAGCGGCCGGGCCGAGCTGACCGTCGGCGCCGAGACCGCGCCGGTCGGGCGCGGCACCGTCGTGTACGTCCCGGCCGGCACCCCGCACCGCTTCCACCACATCACCGAGGAACTGCGGGTGCTGGTGGTCTTCTCGCCGCCGGAGGACTGATCGCGGCTCCGGTTAAGGTCGTTCGTATGACCGACAGCCTGACCGAGGAACTCTGGGCGGCCATCGAGCCGGTCTACGCCGAGATCCTCGCCCACCCCTTCCTCGGCGGCCTCACCGACGGCACCCTGCCCCGCGCGGCGTTCCGCCACTTCGTCGTCCAGGACTCGCACTACCTGCGCGACTACGCCCGCGCGCTCGCCGTCTGCGCCGCCAAGGCGCCCGGCGAGGAGGACGTCCGGGCCTTCGCCGACGACGCGGTCGGCGCGCTCGCCGCCGAACAGGGCATGCACGCCGCGTTCCTGTCCGCCTTCGGCGACAGCGCCGAACAGGCCGCCGCCGAGCCGGTGCTGCCCACCACCCGGGCCTACACCAGCTACCTGCTCGCCACCGTGTACGGCGGCTCCTTCGCCGAGGCGCTCGGCGCCGTGCTGCCCTGCTACTGGATCTACGCCCGGGTCGGCGAGGCGCTGCTCGCCCAGGGCTCGCCCGACCCGCTCTACGCCCAGTGGATCGCGACCTACGGCGACGAGGCCTTCCAGTCCGTGGTGCGGCGGGTGCTGGCGCTCACCGACCGGCTCGGCGAGGAGCTCTCCCCGGCCGAACGCCGCAGGGTGGTCGAGCACTTCACCACCACCTCGCGCTACGAGTGGATGTTCTGGGACGCGGCCTGGCGCGGTGAGAGCTGGCCGGTCTGACCTGCGGCGGCGGCGTTCTCGGGGGTTTCCCCGGGGGCCGGGCTCGGGGTGATCTCGGGGTTCTCTCCGGGCCGTTGGGCCTCGTTCCGGCGCACCCGCCACCGTACGATCGAAGTACCGAAAGCGAGCGGGATGCGGCACCGAAGCCGGCCCGAGGGGAGAAGAGGAACCGACATGGCTGAGCTCTGGAAGTCGCTGCCCTCCTGGGTGCGCAACATCGTCATCCCGGTGCTGGTCCTGGTGCTGGTCTGGAACATCGTGGGCTTCGTCTTCGGTGTCGTCGGTGCCCTGCTGAGCATCGTCATCAAGCTGCTGGTGGTGGTCGGCATCGCCGCCGCCGTGGTGATCCTGGTGAAGAAGGCGGCCAGGAGCTGAGCCGCCCGCCCAGCACGCGCCGTCGAGGCCCGGCACCCCCGTCGCGGGGTGGCCGGGCCTCGGGCGTTTCCCCGCGGTGCCGTCTGGACCTGCGCCGATCCGCTCGCTACCGTGTGGGGCGTCATGCGCAGGCAACACCGCCTGCGGACGCGGGAGCTCGGAGCACCGGGCTGAGAGGGCGCTGACCGGAGCCGTCGACGGACGGACCGCAGGCTGCGTCGACCGCAGGAACCTGACCGGGTAATGCCGGCGTAGGGAGTAGAGGTCAGATGACCACGTTCGACGCACAGCCGCAGTCTGCCCAGGGCACCCCCAGCAGCGAGCGCACCGGCTACCCCACCCCGGCCTGGCGCAAGGCCTACCGCGAGGGCTCCCGCCCCGACCTGCGGGTCCCGTACCGCGAGGTGCAGCTCACCAACGGGAAGACCGTCCCGCTGTACGACACCTCCGGCCCGTACACGGACGCGGCGTACGAGCCCGATGTCCGGCGCGGCCTGCCCGCCCTGCGCGACGCCTGGATCCGTCAGCGCGGCGACGTCGAGGAGTACGACGGCCGCGAGGCGCGCCCCGAGGACGACGGGATCAAGCACACCTCGCCGCGCGGCGGCAACCTGCGCAACCTCGACGCGGTCTTCCCCGGCCGCCCGCGCCGCCCGCTGCGCGGCCGCGGCGGCGCCGCCGTCACCCAGCTCGCGTACGCCAAGCAGGGCGTGGTGACGCCCGAGATGGAGTTCGTGGCGCTCCGGGAGGGCCTCGCGCCCGAGTTCGTGCGCGACGAGGTGGCCCGCGGCCGGGCCGTCATCCCGGTGAACGTGAACCACCCCGAGGTGGAGCCGGCCATCATCGGCACCAACTTCCTGGTGAAGATCAACGCCAACATCGGCAACTCCGCCGTCACCTCCTCGATCGAGGAGGAGGTGGAGAAGATGACCTGGGCCACCCGCTGGGGTGCCGACACCGTCATGGACCTCTCCACCGGCCGCAACATCCACACCACGCGTGAGTGGATCCTGCGCAACTCCCCCGTGCCGATCGGCACCGTGCCGCTCTACCAGGCCCTGGAGAAGGTCGACGGCAAGGCCGAGGAGCTGAGCTGGGAGGTCTACCGGGACACCATCATCGAGCAGTGCGAGCAGGGCGTCGACTACATGACCGTCCACGCCGGCGTGCTGCTGCGGTACGTCCCGCTCACCGCGCGCCGCAAGACCGGCATCGTCTCCCGCGGCGGCTCCATCATGGCCGCCTGGTGCCTGGCGCACCACAAGGAGAACTTCCTCTACACCAACTTCGAGGAACTCTGCGACATCCTGGCCGCCTACGACGTCACCTTCTCGCTCGGTGACGGCCTGCGCCCCGGCTCGATCGCGGACGCCAACGACGAGGCGCAGTTCGCCGAGCTGCAGACCCTCGGCGAGCTGGGCCGGATCGCCCGCGAGCGCGACGTCCAGGTGATGATCGAAGGCCCGGGCCACGTCCCGATGAACAAGATCAAGGAGAACATGGATCTCCAGAAGGAGATCTGCGACGAGGCGCCGTTCTACACCCTCGGCCCCCTCACCACCGACGTCGCCCCCGGCTACGACCACATCACCTCCGGCATCGGCGCCGCGATGATCGCCTGGTGGGGCACCGCGATGCTCTGCTACGTCACGCCCAAGGAGCACCTGGGCCTGCCCAACCGGGACGACGTCAAGACCGGCGTGATCACCTACAAGATCGCCGCCCACGCCGCCGACCTGGCCAAGGGCCACCCCGGCGCCCAGGAGTGGGACGACGCGCTCTCCGACGCCCGCTTCGAGTTCCGCTGGGAGGACCAGTTCAACCTGGCCCTCGACCCGGAGACCGCGCGCGACTTCCACGACGAGACGCTCCCCGCCGAACCCGCCAAGACGGCCCACTTCTGCTCGATGTGCGGCCCGAAGTTCTGCTCGATGAAGATTAGTAAAAGCATCACAGAGCTGTACGGCGACAAGGCTGTCGTGACCAGCGACGTTGACGCTGAGGCGCTGGAAGGCATGAAGGTCAAGTCCGAGGAGTTCAAGGCCCAGGGCAACCGGGTCTACCTCCCGCTGGCCGACTGACGCCGCAACCGCAAGGGCGGCCGTACCGGGTGACTGATCTTCCCGGTACGGCCGCCCTTGTGCTGTCAGGCGTCCCAGGCGCTCACGATCGGCTCCGGCCACTCCGGGGCCGTCGCCGCGAGATCCGCCGGCAGCAGTGCGAGCAGGAGGGACCGGCTGTCGGCTACGGCCTTCAACGCGGCCTCCTGGGCCTCGTCCTTGGTGTCGAACATGCCCTCGCCCACGGTCTCGTTGTGGGGCGGCTCGCCGATCTCGCCGACCCACTGTGACGCGCCCGGCCACACCCGGACGTGCGTTAGCCGGGAAGGCTCCGGCAGCCCTGTGATGCCACGGGCGGCGGCTTCCTTGATCACGTCTTCGATGGTCATGCTTGGGCTCTCCTCATCTCTGCCAGTGCGGCATCCAGTCGTGCGGAGCGGACCACGGTGGAAAGGTCGGTGGCGGTGTGGGCGTAGTGCTCGGCCTCTTCCCGAGCGCCCTGGCGGTAGAGCACTGTCGCCAGTTGAGCGGTGTCGATCGCCTTGGAACGGGCCCGGTTGGACGTCTGGGAGTCGACAGCTCGGCGGAGTCGGGCCACGAGGTCGGAGGTCGGTCTTCCCTTGACCGTGGCGAGCAGGTACAGCGCGTGCCCGGTCTCCCCGTGCAGCTTGTGCGGGGTGAAGTACCACATCCAGCGCGGTTCGCTGTGGAGATCGGTAACGCGGCTGTAGATCGACTCGGCAAGGCTGATCTGCCGCATCACCTCGGACTCGTCGCCCTGGATGGCGTACGCCTGGGCCTTCACCGCTGCGATCATCGCAAGCGCGGACAAGGGCACGTTCCCCATCGCCATGTCGGCCAGCGCGACGGCATCTGTCGGCTTGCGCTCGGCGATCTCCTGGCGGGCAAGGCCGGTTGCGACGTGGCACAGGAGTCCGTCATCGCCGGCCTCCTGGGCGGCCTTGATGCCGAGCCCGAATGTGCTTCGTGCCGGTGCGCTCTGGCCCGCGTCGAACGCTGACCACGCGGCAAGGTCGGCGAGGTTGGCGATCTGGCCGCACAGCCGGTCTCGGACACGTGGCCCCATCGACGACTTGGTGAGGTCGACGGTGCTTCGCAGTTCTCCGAAGGCAAGGTGGCGGGTGGCGAGTCCTCCGCTTCGCCGGTCCCACTCCTCAAGAGCGAAGGTTCGCTCGGCGATGTCGTCAATGTCCTTCATCCCCACCGACGATGGGGAAGGCATCACGTCGGGCAGGATCGAGGCCAGGGAGACGGCCAAGAAGTCGCGGCGCTTCGACTCACTCACCTCCTCGCGGTCCCGCCGGGTCCTCTTCGGGAACAGTCCCAGCTCTGCGTTCGTGGCCACGCCGAAGACACCACGCAAGGCGTCGCGAACTTCGGTGTCGGGCCAGCTGATC
The DNA here is from genome assembly GCF_049543595.1 of Kitasatospora sp. NPDC094028. Taxonomy (NCBI): domain Bacteria; kingdom Bacillati; phylum Actinomycetota; class Actinomycetes; order Kitasatosporales; family Streptomycetaceae; genus Kitasatospora; species Kitasatospora sp. NPDC094028. The sequence goes on from NZ_JBMVFA010000002.1 coordinate 330,016, forward strand.
ACGCCACGTTCTAATCGGCTGATCACATTGGCGTCAATCACCGACTCCCGGCCTGTCGCGGCCTTGATCCGGGCGTTCACCCGTTTTGCTACGTCGCCTTGGGTCCACTCTCGCCCGAGACGAAGCCTTCGTAGCTCGTCGTTGGTCATCTGAGGCCCGTCTCTGCGGTGCCGCTGTTGGGGGCCAGACAGCCTAGTGAACTGCCTAGCGTCTGCCTACAGGATCGCCCTGTCTCTACCCGAACCGCAGGCGTTTGATGGTTCTCAGTCGCCCGGGGTGATGGGCCGGTCACGCCGGTGCTGTCGGGAAGGCCCCCGGGCGACGTCCCCCAAGCTGACCTGCCATCACAGACCGGAGGTCGCATGTCCGTCAGCGTCAGCACAACGGCAGCCGACTCCGCCGACACCGTGCTCATCGAGATTCCGATCGTGCGGCCTGACGACCTCGGGTGCCTGCTGGAACTGCCGTGCCGCCCCGAATCGGCAAGGCCCGCTCGCCGGTTGGTGGCTGCCGCTCTGACGGCCTGGTCCGCTGAGGAACTGGGCGACGTGGCCGAGCTGCTGGTGACTGAGCTGGTTGCCAACGCGGCCCGGCACACGGGCTGCACGCGGCTCTCCGTCTCGGTGAACCGGCATGCGGCGTCGGTGTGGGTGGGTGTTCGTGACTCCTCCTCCGAACTGCCGTGCCGCATGGAGCCGAAGTCCGAGGCTGAGTCCGGGTACGGCCTTGGCCTGGTGGAATCCCTCTCCTCCCGCTGGGGCGTGGCCTGGGCTCCGCGCGGCAAATGGGTCTGGTTTGAGTTGCGGACGGTGAAGTCGTGACCGACGAACAGAACTTGACCACCGGCCGCCACCGCGGCGAACACCGTGACCCGGTCGGAGCGGTGCTGACCGGCATCTGGGCGCTGGGCCACGTGGTCACCGTGTTTCTCCTCGGCACCGCCGTGTCGCACCAGCTGGACTCTGAGCACTCCAGCCCGATGCAGATGGCGCACTCCGTACCGGACCGCGAACCGCCGGCCTGAGCGCGGATCTGCCACAAGACTCCCGTCCCGGCCAGGCACCCCCGGTGGCCGGGACGGGTTCCACACCGCACCACCCAGAACCGACCGAGGAATGGAGTTCGTATGGACGTGACCCGTGGGTCCTTCGTCACCCTCGACGGTCTCAGCGCCAGTGGGAAGACCACCGTCGCGCCGTTGGTCGCAACCCTTCTCGGTGGCGTCCACCTCACGGACGACGCCTTGCCGACGTTTCCCCGCATGCGCGCGGAGGTGGACGCCACCGGCAACCTGCCGGCCCGGTTCCACTGGTGGATGATGGCGAACCACCTCAAGTCGGAGACGGCCCGGACGCTCACGGAGAGCGGCCGGACGGTGGTGGTCGAGTCCTACTTCCCGCGCACCGTCGCCACGCACCGGGCCATGGGGCACGACTGCGCCCCGGAGTACCCGGGCGGGGCCCTGGTCCCGAACGTGGCAATCCTCCTGGAGGTGGACGAGCGAGTTCGCCAGGACCGCCTTCGTCGGCGGGCCGAGCGCGGGACGCTCAGCTACTGGCACCAGCGGGAAGAGCCGAACATCGCCGAGAGCACCCGCGTGTACCGGGCGCTCGGCCTCGTCCGCGTGGACGGCACCGACCGCACGCCGGAGCAGGTGGCCGACGCGATCGTCGATATCGTGCGCTCGCACATCCCGAAACCTCGCATCGAAAGGGCAACGTCCCATGACCGCAACTGAGTTCGAAGCGAAGATCCTCAACGTCGAGCCGGAGAAGATCCGCGCACTCCTGGTGGAGGCCGGGGCCGAGCACGTGATCGACCGCTTCCAGCGTCGCTACGTCTACGACATCCCCGGCCTGCCCGGGGCGTGGGTCCGCCTGCGTGACACCGGCACCGACGTCACGCTGTGCGTCAAGGAGATCCACTCCGACGCGATCGACGGCGTGTCCGAGACGGAGACGAGCGTCGGCGACTTCGACGCCACGAACACGCTCCTCGGCAAGCTCGGGTACCAGCCGAAGGCGTACCAGGAGAACCGCCGGTCCTCCTGGACGCTGAGGGGCGCGGCCATCGAGATCGACGAGTGGCCGCTGATCCCCCCGTACCTGGAGATCGAGGGGGACAGCGCGGATCACGTCCACGCGACGGCGCTCGCGCTCGGGCTTCCCCTGGCCGAGCTGACGAGCGAGAACACGACCAAGGTCTACCGCCGGTACGGGATCGACATCGAGGCGATCCCCCGGCTCACGTTCGAGTGACAGGAGGCAAGCCTTGTCAGTGACCCAACGCACGGCGGTCCGGGTTGTCCGTGACAGGACCATCCGCGTCAAGGTGATCGACGACTGCGGGTTGGCCTGCACGTTCTGCCACAACGAGGGAACGCCGGTCACCGCCGACAACAAGGGCCGCGCTCTGCTGCCCTTCGTCGCGGGACCGGGCAAGACCGGCCGCGTGTCGATCTACAGCGAGACGAACGGCGTCAGCTTCCTCTCGGCGAAGATGGCCCCGGACATGTCCTTCCGGCGGGCGGTGCGGACCGTCGCGAGGGCGTTCAACGCCAGCGAGGTTCACCTCACGGGAGGGGAGCCCACCCTTCACACGGAGGTGTCCTCGCTGGTCTCGGCGCTCACCGGCATGGGGCTGAGCGTCGGGATGACCAGCAACGGGGAGCGCGGCCGACAGGTGATGCCGGAGTGCTCGGTGGCCGGCCTCAACCGGGTCAACGTCTCCGTCTTCGGCACCACCGCCGAAGAGCTCCAGGCCGTACAGTCCGAGCGCTTCAAGTCGGCGGGGCTGGCCGAGACGAAGATCCGTGCTGCGGAGCAGACCATCCGGGCTGCCGTGTCCAACGGGGTGAAGGTCTCCGTGAACATCGTCGTTCCCGGGATGGCCCACGTGGATCGGGTCGTCAACCTGGTCGAGTCGTACGGCCAGTTCGCGGACGTGCGGATGCTCACCAGCATCCAGGACGGAGCGGAGTCGATCGCGGCGATCTCCGAAGTGCTGACCCGGGTCGGTGCGGAACCGGTGCTCCGGACGTTCACCGCCGGCACCTCCGACGAACGGACCCTCTACCGGGCACTCGGTAGCCGGGCCGTCTACGTCAAGCGGCTGCTGCCGGTGCGGCTCCCGGAAACCTGCGCGTCGTGCCGGTTCAACAACGACACGGACTGCGAAGAGGGCTACTACGGCGTCCGGCTGTACCTCACCGACCAGGGGGAGTACATGGTCGGCGTCTGCATCCAGCGGATGGACCTCTGCGTCCCCGTGGCCGAGCTGTCGAAGAGCGGGATCGTGGAAGAGGTGCAAGCCTTCAAGGATGCCGAAGTCCGGCGGCTGACCAGCCAGTACGGTGCCGCCGCGTGATCGACAGCACGCCCTGACAACTCCATGAGCGCCGGACCACCCATGACCTTGGCGGGGAGGGTGGTCCGGCGGCGAGCTGACCTCGCTGACCAGCCCTGGTGCCGCATGGTACTGGGGCCAGCGGCATGTTCAGAGCGATTTTCTGACGGAGGGTCAGCATGATGGACGTGGCATGGGCGGATCTCGGCTGGGGCAGGCGGGGCGCCACTCCGGTCGGGCCCCCCGATAGCTGCCGAGTTGTAGGGGCGGGCGGGTTCGGTCAAGCCCGCATGTACGGGCCTGTGCCTGGCGACGGTGGCGAGCGGTGCGGGCTTGACGGGTTCCGAGCGCCCCGGAGAATCGGGCGGCGGGGGGCCCGAACGAACGGCGGGCAACCATCGGCTGTGACCTGGCCACGCCGGGCCGGACAGCCTGTCCGGGGTCCATCCTGCCCAGCCGACCGCCACCCGTTCCTTGCGCCGCCAGCGGGGCCGTCCATAGCGGGGCGGAGACAGGAGCGGCGGGCGGCAACGCGGCGGCGCGCGGCCCGCCTCTGGCGGGCCGCTCTTGATCCAGTAATGAAACTTTGAACACGCTCCCCCTGCCCCCTTCGTCTCCCTGCTTCTGGCCGCTCTCTGCTGGCCGTACGACTTCCTGCCTACTGCTGCCCTGATCAACCATGGGCGCCAGGAAATCCGCGGTGCCCATCTCCGCTCACCCTCCGCACGCCTCGACCCTGGCGCGCTCGCGCGAGCGTGGTCCGCTCCCTCCCCACCCCTCGGCCTCGCGCTGCGTCGACCTTGCCCGGCCGACTGCGGCACCGATTGCGCCCCGGGCACACCGCCGGACCGTGGCCGTCCTGGTGCTGCTCGCGGCCCCCTACCACAAGATCGGCTCCCTACAGCGAGCCCTCCGAGCGCGAAGGTTGGTGCGCGGGCCAGAAAGGTCCGGCTGCCGTGTCACACCGAGGGCCATACCGACACCTGTATGAGATGACCGGTTCTCCGGGGCTGGGCGCTCTACCACAAGGTCGGGGAAACGCGTTTCTCCGTCACGGCGGGAGGGTGGTGCGCACGGCCCGGAAAAAAGTTCGGCCGCCGTGTCACACCGACGCCGTTTTCGCGGCCTCTATGCGTGCGACCTGGCACCAGTAGGACGAGCAGAAGGGACAAACAAGACATGTCGGATATGGCTGCGGAGTCGGTGAAAGTTATCCACAGAGGGCGCGTGAGTGGATGTTCCCGGGGAGAGCGGGGCGGCTTCTATCAGAAATCGGCGGTCGGACCCAATCGCGGAAAGGCGGCATCGTGTCTCGCGTGCGGCCTGCCGGAGCGATCCGGGCGCCCATGTGGCGCATGTCACCGCGCGCTTTACCGGGGCTGTCAGAACTGGGAGGTATCTATGCGAACCGACGTCGGGGCGAGGTCGGAATACCAGCCCTCATATCTCCCGCGCAAGGACTTGCCCGGTCGCCATGGTGGATGTGCACCCGAACGCTTCGGGGTCGACATGACGACTGACTACCGGAAGGAACTTCCAGCTATGCGATGTGATGTGCGTCACGGATGCGGGTCGATCTTTCCGCTCGTCGCCTCTGGTTACCGGTCGAAGCTTCTCGCTGCTTCTCAACCAGGAAAAAACTTCCAGGAACTCCCGGGATTCCCGGTTCGACTTGTCGGCGAACCTGCGGTTTGCTTCGTGGCAAGTTCCCGGGATGCGGGATCTGGAGAAACGTTTCCTCGTCCTGCGGGATCTGTCGGCCTTGGAGGGTGCGCGGGGATGCCGGCCGCTGTAGAGGTGGCTGGTGTGAACCTTGATGGCCGCTGGCCTGCGGAGTCGTCTCACCTTGATGGGCCACCAAGCGAAACCTTGATGGCCGCTCACACCTTGATGGCCAACCTTGGCGAGCGGCGTTACCAAACCGTTACGGCGCGGGGCCCGTTCACCAAGGAATCCATCAAGGTTCGCGGTGTTGAGTGCGGGAACTCACCGGCCCGGTGCGTGAACTCACCGGCCTGCGGGGCTGTTCTCACCGGCTGTGCGGGGTCGGCTGAGAACTCACCGTTTTTCTCACCGGTGCTCGATGCGCAACTGTTATGCGCGGTCGGGGTGCGCGGTGAGAAAACCGGTGAGTTCTGCCGGGTTGAGTGGGGCCATCAAAAGCGAACGACGTGCGGGGGAAAGGAATCTGATGAACAGCGAAATCGGGAGGCTGCTCGAAACGCTGGCGCGGGTCGGCGGTCAGCTTGCCGACCTGAACGAGGAGATGGCCCAGCTCAACGAGCGTTTTGCTCGTATCGCGCAAGCTGCTGACGGAACTGCTCCTGCTGTTCCTGGAGCTGCTTCAACTGGACTTCGAACCCGGTGACGAGATCCATGATCTTGGCGAGGTCGGCGGCGGACACCTCGACGGTTCCGCCGGCCACCTCGGCCTGCTCGGCGGCGGGCTCCGGCTCGGGCATGGCGCGTACGAAGGTGCCGACGCCCTGCACGGCGTAGACGAGTCCTTCTTCGCGTAGGACCCGCACCGCGCTGCGGGCGGTCATGTTGGCGATGCCGAACCGCTTCTCGATCTCCGAGAGGGCGGGCAGCTTGTCGCCGGCCTTCAACCGCCCCTCGGCAATGTCGTGGCGCATGGCGTCGGCCGCCTTCTGGTACGGCGCCCGCTCCTCGTCGTTTCTGCGGCTCATGCCCCCAAGGGTAGACCCCGCTAGCACACCCAAGCCCTGTCGCATCCGAAATTTCCCTTCGATCGGCACTTCCAAAGGGCCACACTGCTAACTCTGCTTGACAGTGACAGTCCTACTAGTGCTACAAATGACCTAGCACCGCTTAGCGGTCTAGCGGGGCCGGCGTCCTCCGGTCCCTCCACCTCCCACCCCTGGAGTCCTTCATGGCTCGTATCACCATCCGCCCCGACCTGACCGGCACCTCCCACCTGCTCGCCACCCCTGCGGCGGTGAAGATGGCCGACGCCGCCACGGGTCAGGTCGCCACCGACCGCGAGAGCGGCGCGACCCTCTACACGGTCCAGCTCCTGGAGACCTACGAGGGCACGGCTCAGCTGATCAAGGTCACCGTTCCGGAGAGCGAGGCGCTCCTCGCGCTGACTCCGGGCAGCATGGTCCGGCCGGTCGGCCTGATCGCCACCCCGTGGGCGAACCTTTTCAACGGTCAGGTGAGCCACGGCGTGGCCTACCGGGCTGAGGCCCTGGTGGCTGCCACCCCGGCGGCCCCGGCGTCGAAGTCGGCTGCCAAGACCGCCGAGCCCGTCGCCTCGTGACCGGCATCGGCCCCGACCGGATCGTCGGGCCCGTGGACTCCCCGTCTGCGGGCCCGGCCCCGGCCCCCTCCCCGGCGGCCTACCCGCTCCCGGCTCCGGACGCTGACCCCCGGTTCACCTTCGGCCTGGTCCTTGACCTCGCGGCCGTCCTCGCCGAACACGGCTACCCGCCGATCACCTCCGGCAAGGACCTGGTGAACCTGCAACAGGCCCTCTTCCGCTTCCTCTACCACCTCAAGGACCCCGCCTGATGAACGCCTCCCCGCCCCCGACCGCCCCGCACCCGGCCACCCCGGGTGTCCTGGGCCCGATCGGCTCCGTGCCGTCGTGGCTGCCCTACGTCGTCGGTGCCGCCGTGCTCGCCCTGCTCGCCTGGCTGATCGTGATCGGCGTGCGCTACCTGTCCGCCGACACCGAGACGCGCCGCTCGATCCGCCAGGCCGCCCGCATCCGCCGCACCTGGCCGCGCCTGGCCCGCAACCTCGGCCTGGTCACCACCGACCGCACCCCCACCTTCCTCCAGTCCCTCGCCACCACCGGGGACAAGAAGCCCGAACCCCGCACCCTCACCCCCAAGCTCCACACCAAGACCGACCCGTACGGCGTCACGGTCACCGTGAAGACGGTTCCCAAGATCGGCCTGGAGGAGTTCCAAAAGCGCGCCGACCACCTCGCCGACGCCTGGGAATGCACCCGCGTCTCCGTCAACCCGGACGGCCCCGGCAAGCTGCGCATCCGCGCCGTACGCCGCGAACCCCTCTTCGAGCCCTACGCCTACACCCCTGACGGCAAGCCCCCGGCCGACCTGTCCGTGTGGGACCTGGGCATCGACGAGTACGCCCTCGCCTCGGTCCTGCGCATGTCCAACGTGCCCGGCGTGTGCGTCGCCGGCCTTCCCGGCTACGGCAAGACCAGCCTGATCAACGGCCTCATCTCCCGCCTCGCCCCCTCCGGCGCAGTCCAGTTCGCCGTGGCGGACGGCAAGGTGTCCGAAGCCCACGAAGGCGACTACGCCGACGTCGTGAACCGCCTGTTCGCCTTCGTCGGTGACGACCTGGAAGCCGCGAACAAGCTCTTCGACCGCCTGGTGAAGCTGCGGCGCGCACGCTCCTCCTCGATCCGGCGCGTGCTGGGCACCACCAACATGTGGTCCAAGGGCCCCAGCACGGCGTGGCCGCTGGTCGTCCTGGTGATCGACGAAGCGCACACCTACTTCCGCGACTACAAGGGCTCCGACCCCGCCACCAAGCGCCTCGCCGCCCTGGCTCAGGACAACGCCCGCCTGGTCGAAGACCTGGTCAAGAAGGGCCGCTCGGTGGGCATCGTGGTCGTCCTGGCCACGCAGAAGGCCACCGGCGACGCCATCCCCACGTTCATCCGCGACGTGTGCCCGGTCTCGCTGTCGTTCGCCCAGAAGACCACCGACGCTGCGGTGGCCGCTCTCGGCGAGGACATCCGCAACTGGCCGGAGGCCAACCCGGTATCGATGCAGGACCCCGGCTTCGTCGGCGTCGCGTCCATGGTCCGCCAGGGCCAGGAAGGCTACACCCGCATCCGCATCCCCTACGTCGAACCCGAGCACGTCGCCCGCGTCGCCGAAGGCTCCGCGCACCTGACGGCCGACCCGTTCGAGCTGCTGGCCCTCCAGACTGGGCCGAACCTGCTCAAGGACACCGACCTCGACACCATCGCCTGACCATGACCCTCCCAACCGATAGACCAGAAAGGAGAGTTGGCGATGACCGCCACCACCCCCGCCGCACCCGGCACCACCCGTGCGGGAACGTTCACCCGCGTCACGGTCACGATCGTGATGGCGGTCATCGCCTCCCTCGCCTTCGTCTTCTCCTTCGGCAACGTCTGGGCCCTCGCCCTGCGCCTGGGCGTCCCCCACCCGATCGCGCCCCTGATCGCCCCCATGGTCGACCTGTCCGTCGTCGGCCTCCTCGTCGCCCTCCACCACCTCGTCCTGACCGGCACCGAGCCGGACCAACTCCGCTCCGCCACCCGGCTGATGCACCTGTGCGGCGCTCTCACCCTCGCCCTCAACACCGCCGAACCCGTCATCGCCGGCCACTACGGACGCGCCTGCCTCGACACCGTCGCCCCCGCCCTCCTCCTCGGCTGGGGAGCGGTCGGCCCCGACCTCCTGCGCCACCTCGCCACCCCAACACCCAACCCCAGAAAGGAACTTGCGCCTGACACCATCGACCCCCTGGCCCCGACTCCTGCCCTGCCGACCCCACCGGCCGACCAGCCCACCCCGGCACCCGAACCCACTGCGCCCGCTGCGGATACGGCCCCGCAAGCCCCGCCGACCCCGCCCGCTGAACCCCTGGCGGAGCCCGAACCCGATCCGGATGCCCAGCCCGAGCCCATCGCGGCGCCCGCCCCGGCCGCTGAGCCCCAGGCCCCCGCGTCCCCGGTCCTGCCGGATGTACCGGCTCCGCTCCTCGGAGCCGCCCGCCGCATCGCCGACGACCACCGCGCTCGCACTGGCGACGTGATCACCCCTGGCGAACTGCGCGCGCGCCTCGGCGTCCCGCCCCGCTTGGCCGACGCCGTCCACGCCCACCTGGCCGCCGTCCCCGCCTGATCGCCCCACCCCCCTCGCCTCGCGCCGACCGCGAGCACCACACCCCTCGTGGTCGGCGCGACGGCACCCCCATGCCCCAAACCCCTCTCGACTGCCCGGAAGGACAGAGCCGTGACCGATCTCCACCCCGATCTCCTCGACCTGCGCGCGGTCGCCTCACTGGCCGCCCGGGACCTGGTCCACCTCGCCAACCGCGACGACTTCGACCGCATCGAGGCCACCGTCGAGCGCCTGGCCGGCTGCGCCCGCCCCATCCAGCTCACCGGCAGCACCTCCACGTTCGACAAGGCCACCGGCGAACTCCTGCGGCACTACTCCAGCACCGCCGAACCGCTCGGCCGCACCCTCATCGCCTGCGGCAACCGCCGCGCAACCCGCTGCCCCTCCTGCTCTCGCGTCTACGCCGCCGACACCTACCAGCTCATCCGCGCGGGCCTCGCCGGAGGCAAGGGCACCCCCGACGCCGTCCGCACCCACCCGCGCGTCTTCGTCACCCTCACCGCCCCCAGCTTCGGCCCCGTCCACAATCGCCCCACCACCCGCACCGGCAAGCCCTTCCCCTGCCGCTGCGGCACCCTCCACCCCGCCGACGCCCCGATCCTCGGCACCCCCACCGACCCCACCACCTACGACTACGCCGGAGCCGTCCTCTTCAACGCCCACGCCGGAGCCCTCTGGGCCCGCTTCACCACCTACCTGCGCCGCGAAGTCGCCCACGCCGCCGGACTCACCCTCACCGAACTGCGCGACGAGTGCCGCGTCTCCTTCGCCAAGGTCGCCGAATTCCAAAAGCGCGGCCTGGTCCACTTCCACGCCATCGTCCGCCTCGACGGCCCCGAAGGCTCCACCTCCACCCCGCCCGCCTGGGCCACCACCGACCTCCTCACCGACGCCGTCCGCATCGCAGCCGCCAAGGTGGCCATCACGGTGACCGGAGACTCCATCGGTGAACGCGTCCTGCGCTGGGGCGAACAGCTCGACGTCCGCGTGATCCGCCGACCCGACGCCGCCGACCGCGACGACACCCCGCTCACGGACGCCGCCGTGGCTGGCTACGTCGCCAAGTACGCCACCAAATCCGCGGAGGGCACCGGCACCATCGACCGCCCCCTCTACTGCACCCCGTGCAAGGGACGCGGACGCACCCCCACCGACAACGGTGACACGGAATGCCGCTCGTGTGAGGGCACCGGCCTGGCGGAACCCATCGCGGACCTCAAGGTGGCCGCACACGTCCGCCAGATGATCCGCACCTGCTGGGACCTCGGCCGTCGCGTCACCGACTTCGCCGACCTCAAGCTCACCAAGTGGGCCCACATGCTCGGCTTTCGGGGCCACTTCTCCACCAAGTCCCGCCGCTACTCAACCACCCTCGGCACCCTCCGGGGAGTGCGCCGCACCTGGCAGAGCGAACAGGCCCGCATCCGCGCCGGACACCCGCCCCTCGACCCCGACACCACCCTCGTCGTCTCCGACTGGCGATACCTCGCCACCGGCTACACCCCCGGCGAAGAACTCCTCGCCCAAACCGTCCGCCACAACCGCGCCACCGCACAGCGCCTCAAGCGAGAAGGGGACTTGCAGTGACCACGATGACTGACCGCCGCTCGGCGTCCCGCCTCTGCGACGACGAGGCCGTTGAGCGCTGGATCGAGAAGCACTTGGCCACGGCCCCGCGCTTCTCGGATGACCAGCTTCGGGAGATGGGCCTCATTCTTGGAGTGCAGCTGACCCGGCGGTCTTCCACACAGGGATGAGCTGGTTCACGTCGAACGGCTTGTTCCCCATGCCACCCGGCACGGCGATGACCGCATGCAGAGCCTTCTTGATCAGCTCCCGCTTCTGCGTCAGCGTCCTTGACTTCCACTCCTTCTCGACGTCGGCCGTCGCCTCCTCGGCGGCGGCCTTCGCCGCTAGGTTCTTCGCCTGGTCGGCCCGGAGTTCCTTGATGGTCTTCTCGACCGCTGGCAGGTTCCGGAAGAACTGCTCGTCGTCGATCTCGCCCGCGTTCCAACGCTGTTCGAGCGTGGCCCTGCGCCGCAGTGCGCCTTGCAGTTCTTCTTCCCGATCCCAGTCCGGGACCTCCTTGACCGCTGCTGCGGCGTCCGCCTTCAGCTTGGCCAGGACGAGCCGCGTGATGTGCTTGTCCGTCTCGTCACCGCGCTTCCAGATGCCGTTGCAGCCGCCGTCCACGGTCTTCTTACAGCTGTATCCGTGCTCGTACTTCACCCACTGGTTGGCCTTCTCGCCCTTCATCTTGGCGTTGCACTTCGTGCCGTCCTCCAGTGTGTTGCCGCAGCGGAGGATGCCGGTCAGCAGGTACTTGTGAACGAGCTTGCCCTTGGGCTGGCCCGTCCCCCCGCGAGTCCGAATGGCGGCCACAACGCCGAACCATTCCTTCGGCGTGATGATGGCCTCCCACTCGCCGACGATGGGTTGATCGTCACCATCGCGGACCAGTTCTTCGCCGACCTCGCGGTATCCGCAGAGCCGCGCGTTCATGAGTACCTGCTTGACGCTCTGGTACTGGAACAGGTTGCCCCGCGCCGTGAGGTATCCGGCGTCCTTCCACCGCCTGGTGATCTCCGAGATGGACGCCCCGGCGATCACATCGGTAACGGCCTTGTGGATGGCGTCTGCCTCCTCCTGCCGGAGGGAGATCCTGTCCTCATCCCATCCGAACGGCCGCCAAGCGGAGACCGACTGACCGCGCAGGGCGCGGCTGCGGTGGCTGGCTCGCGCTCGCCGCTGCTTCTTCCTTGTCTCGGCGAGCGACATGGCGACACCGAGTAGACCCTTGATCTCGAAGCCTTCGGCGTAGAGGTCCTGGTGCCCGTTGGAGTCCCAGTACACCCGTCCCTCGGTTGCGGTGAACGAGCGGAGGTAACGCTCCCAGTCGCCTGGCCGACGGTAGAGGCGATCATCGTTCACCGCCATCACGCCGTGGATGGGGTAGCCCTCGGGGGTGCGCCCCGCGCTCAGATCCGTGAGCATCTGCTCGAAGTCGTCGCGGACGACCTCTTCCTTGCTCGCGCTCTTGTCGTTGTCCGTGTAGCGGTAAACGATCAACCACCCGAACGCCTTCGCCTTGTCGGTGAGGTCGCGGTGTTGGTCCTCGATGCCGTGGGCGTCCTTGGCGCGGCCGTCGAACGAGATGCGCGCGTAGCAGACCACGCACTTCATGCCGGGGTTGGCTTCGAGCATGGCCAGCACCTCGGCGACCGATGGCAGGTCCGCCGGCGCTCCCCTGAGCTTGCTGATGACCTCTTCGCGCGCTGCCATGTGTGGGCCCCCTCGGTTGCACTGAGAACTTCAGCCAGCAGATTAGCCCATGTCGCCTTTGTTGAAGTTCTGCTCGATGAAGATCTCCCAGAAGATCCGCGACGAGCACGGCGACGGCGCCACCGCCGTCACCACCGACTTCGACGCCGAGGCACTGGCCGGCATGCAGGCCAAGTCCGAGGAGTTCGCCGCTCAGGGCAACCGGGTCTACCTCCCGCTCGCCGACTGACGCAGCACCCCCCGGAGCGCCGTCCCGACCACCTCGGGGCGGCGCTCCGGCGTTCCGGCTCCGGACGCCCTCCACTATCTGCATTTTGCAGATGATGGAGCTAGAATGCAGACATGACTGCCCTCACGATCCGGGACGTCCCGGACGACCAGATCCAGACCCTGAAGGTCCGCGCGGCACAGGCCGGCAAGTCGCTGCAGGCGTTCATGCAGGACCTGATCGCCAGGGAGGCCTCCAGGCCCACGATGGCGGAGATGATGGACAGGCTGAACCGGGAAACCACTGCCGACGTCAGCGCCGCCGACGTTCTTGCTGCCATCGACGAAGGGCGAGCCGGGCGTTGATCGTCATTGACTGCTCCGCCCTCGTCCTGGTTCTCACGGCCCACGGTTCGGGCGGGGAGCTCATCCGCAGCCGCGTGGCCGAGGCTGGGGACGTCTACGCTCCCACCCTCCTCGACTACGAGATCCAGTCGGCCCTCCTCGGCATGCAGCGTGGCGGCAAGCTGACCGAGAGGGAAGCGGAGAGGTCGATCGCCGCGTACCGGATGCTTCCGATCGTCAAGCGGGAGACGCTGCCCTTCTGGGACCGAGTGAGGAAGCTGCACGCCAACCTCAGCGCCTACGACTCCCAGTACGTCGCCCTGGCGGAAGCCCTGGGCGTGCCACTGATCACCAGCGACGCGAGGATCGAACGCAGCGGCGCGGCGAAGTGCGAGATCGAGGTCTTCGCCTCCATCCACCTCTGACTGACGCACCCCCCGGAGCGCCGTCCCGACCACCTCGGGGCGGCGCTCCGGCGTTCCGGGGTTCCGCCAGGTCAGCCGCTGGAGTGGTGCGTGGTGGCCAATGTGGCGGGCCGGACCAGCACCTGGAGAACTTCCGGATCAAGGGGCTCTACAGCCCGGCGGTGCGCCGGGTGAAGGAGGTCGGCAGGTACTGGAACCGGAACCGGGTCTGGTGCTGCCCGGAGCTGATCCGGCCCTGGATCGACCGGTGGAACGCCCACGCCCCGGGCGCGCCGTTCGAGGAGTTCCCGCCGTGGCCCGTCCGGCGGACGTACGGCCACGACGAGCGGTGCCCGCACGGAGCTTCCCAGGGCGTGACGCCGGGGGCGTCAGGAGATGGCGCGCAGGCGCTGCGGGCCGGGGTGGCGGAGCTGGTCGAGGGCCCGGGCGGTGGCGTCGTCGGCCGGCAGGTAGACGGTCAACTGCTGGGCGTCGGCGGCGAGTTCCATGGTCTCGCGATGGAACCTGAGCTGCTGCCCGGCGGGGTGGTCGAGGCGCAGGACGTCGCGGCGCGGGACGGTGTGGCGGTTGAGCCGGGCGGTGAAGTCGGGGCCGGCGACGGGGGCGAGTTCGGTGGTGAGCCACTCGGAGTTCTCGACGGACGGGCCGAGCCAGAGGTCGAAGGCCTGCTCGTCGGCGACGTCGTCCCAGTCGGGGAAGAGCGTCCGGGCGGCCGGGTCGGTGAAGACGTAGCGGGTGAGGTTCGGGGCGTCGGTGTCGAGCAGGCCGGCGGCGCCGAGGGTGAGTTCGTAGCCGCTGGTGCGGGCGAGCACGTCGCCGAGCCGGTTGGTGACGGCGGCGACGCCGGGTTCGAGGAGGCGCAGCGTGGTGAGGACGGTCGGGCGGACGTCGCGGCGCGGGGGTGCGGGCCGGGTGCGGCCGGCGCACTCGCCGCCGGTGATCTTGGCGAGGTAGCGCAGGTGGGTGCGTTCGGCGGGGGCGAGGCTGAGGGCGTCGGCGAGCGCGTTGACGATCGGTGTCGAGGGGTTGCGGTCGCGGCCCTGCTCGATGCGGGTCAGGTACTCGACGCTGATGCCGGCCCGTGCGGTGAGGTCGGAGCGCCGCAGGCCGGGTGAGCGGCGCCGGCCGTGGTCGGGCAGGCCCAGCGCCTCCGGCTGGATGCTGTCGCGCTTGGCCCGGACGAAGTCCCCCAGTGGTGTCCCCATGGGCAGCAGCGTACGGCGCGCGGCGGTGCTCAGCCTGGCCCTGCGGGGGCCAGCCCGGGCGCGGCCTGGTTGCGGGCGTCGGCCGGGCGCAGGGTGACGGCCATGGAGTACATCAAGCTCGGTGACACGGATGTGACGGTCAGCCGGATCGCACTCGGCTGCATGGGGTTCGGCGACCCGGCGCACGGGCACAACCCCTGGGCCCTGGGCGAGGAGGGCGCGGCGCCGCTGTTCCGCAGGGCCGTCGACCTGGGCATCACCCTGTGGGACACCGCGAACGTCTACGGCGGCGGCACCTCGGAGGAGATCGTCGGCCGCGCCGTGCGCCGGTACACCCGGCGCGAGGACGTGGTGCTCGCGACCAAGGTCGGCCTCCCGGTGCACGACGGCCCCGGCGGCTCCGGGCTGTCCCGGCGGGCGGTGCTCGACCAGGTGGACGCCTCGCTGCGGCGCCTCGGCACCGACCACATCGACCTCTACCAGATCCACCGGTTCGACCCGGGCACGCCGGTCGAGGAGACGGTGGCGGCCCTGCAGGAGGCGGTGGCGGCGGGGAAGGTCCGTCACCTCGGCGCCTCGTCCATGTGGGCGTGGCAGTTCGCGAAGCTGCAGCACGTCGCGCAGCGGCTCGGCGGGCCGGGCTTCGTGTCGATGCAGAACCAGTACAGCCTGGTGCAGCGCGAGGACGAGCGGGAGATGTTCCCGCTGCTGGCCGACCAGGGCGTCGGCAGTCTGCCGTGGTGCCCGCTGGCCTCGGGGCGGCTGGCCCGCCCGTACGGGCAGGGCACCGAGCGCTCGGCGAGCGACCCGGTCGGGCGGCGCTTCTTCGAGGGCGTCGACCGGCCGATCGTGGACGCCGTGCAGCGGGTCGCTGCCCGGCGCGGCCTGCCGATGGCGCAGGTGGCGCTGGCCTGGGTGCTCGGTAACCCGGCCGTCGCCGCGCCGGTCATCGGCGCGACCCGGCCGGCCCACCTGGACGACGCGGCCGCGGCCGTCGCCGTTCGCCTCGACGCCGACGAGACGCAGGCCCTGGAGGCCGGCTACACGCCCCGCCGTCCGACCGGTTTCTGAGCCGAAGTCGGGCCCTAGGCTCGGGCCATGACGCTCTACTTCGACCCCACGGCCGGTCTCGGCGAGGACCGCGAGGCGTTCCGCGGCCGGTGGGAGGACCGGCTCTGGCTGAACGTCCCCGGGCCGTTCTACGGCGGCGGGACCGACAACTGCTGGACCGGCCGGCTGTCCGCGCCCCGGCACGTGCTGTACGGGGGCGAGTTCCTGTCCTAGTACGTCTACCGGCAGCCGGGGACCTGCGGGTCTACCTGTACTGGCTGGAGGAGGGTCGCTCGCCCGAACCGGCGGACCGGCTGCCGGAGTTGTCGCGCTCAGGCGCTCGGCGCGTCCTGGGGGTACCAGCGGAGTTCGACGGTGTTGCCGTCCGGGTCCCGGACGTACAGGGAGGTGGCGGTGCCGCGGGCGCCGTAGCGGGGGCCGGGGCCGTCGAGGACGGTGAAGACGCCGGAGTCGACGACCTCCTGCCAGTCGAGGGGTTCGACGGTGAGGCAGATGTGGTCGACGTTGGACTCGTGCCGGGGGCGGTGGAACAGGTCGATGATGGTCCCGGCGCTGACCCGGACGGAGGGGAAGGACACCTTGCCGGCCCGCCACTCGTCGACCCGGACGGGCTCCAGGCCGAGCAGGCCGGTGTAGAACTCCAGGGACCGCTCGATGTCGGCGACGTTGAGGACGAGGTGGTCGAGGGCGATGACGCGCATGGTGGCCGGCTCCACGGGGTGAGGGGGTCGTCGTGGTGACGGGTTCCACGATGCTCCGTCCCGGGCCGGGCTTCAACGGCTGATCACCGTACGATCGTTGAGCTGGATTCAACGATCGAGGGGGCGGCGGGATGCTGGAGCGGCTGGAGACCGAGGTCTTCCTGGCCCTGGCGGAGGA
Source organism: Kitasatospora sp. NPDC094028 (assembly GCF_049543595.1). Taxonomy (NCBI): domain Bacteria; kingdom Bacillati; phylum Actinomycetota; class Actinomycetes; order Kitasatosporales; family Streptomycetaceae; genus Kitasatospora; species Kitasatospora sp. NPDC094028. Next base: position 346,654 of record NZ_JBMVFA010000002.1, read on the forward strand.
GTTGCACTTCGGCCGGACGGCCGAGCGGCTGCACCTGACCACCGGGCGGGTCAGCCAGGTGGTGAAGCAGCTGGAGCGCCGGATCGGCGGGCCGCTGTTCGAGCGCACCAGCCGGTCGGTGCGGCTCACGGCGGTGGGCGCGCGGCTGGTGGAGGACCTGACGCCGGTGGTGGCCGCGATGGAGGCGGCGGTGCGGCGGGCGGTGGACGCCAGCCGGGGAGTGTCGGGCGGGCTGCGGGTGGCGTTCCTCGGCGAGTCGACGGCGCCGGTGCTGCTGCGGGCGGTGGCGCTGTTCGGCGAGCGGCACCCGGACTGCCGGGTGGACGTGCGCGAGGTGCAGCTGACCGACTCCCGGGCCAGCCTGCTGGACGGCACGGTGGACGTGCTGATCGCCTCGTACCCGTTCGACGGGATGGACCGCGGTCCGGTGCTGCTCACCGAGCGGCGGGTGCTGGCGGTGGCGGCGGCCCATCCGCTGGCCGGGCGGGAGTCGGTGTCGCTGGAGGTGCTGGCCGAGCACCCGGTGGTGCAGTACCCGGAGGTGACCTCGATCGGCTTCAAGCGCGACCGCACGCCGGACCGCACGCCGTCCGGCCGGCCGGTGCCGAAGGGCCCGGCCGGGCGGACGTTCTCGGAGATGCTCAGCCTGGTGGCGCTGGGCCGGGGCGTGCTTCCGGTCGGCGAGCACTCCCGCCGCTACTACCCGCGCCCGGACGTCGCGTACGTGCCGATCCACGACGCGCCGCCGATCGAGCGCGGCCCGGTCTGGCTGCCGGGCAACGGGACGGCGCGGGTGCGGGAGTTCGTCCGGGCCGCGGCGGAGGCGGCCGCGGCCGTGCGCCCGGCGTCGTGAGCCCCTACCGGGTCAGCCGACGTCGTCGGGCCCGGTGAAGTCCGGGCCGCTGAAGGACGGCGACTCGTACCCGGGGCCGCTGAAGTGCGGCGCCGGCCTGCCGGGGACGGCCGGCAGGGCGGCGTGCAGGTACGGCAGCAGGCCGCGCTCGCGCAGCGCGGTGCGCCATTCCCGGCGGGCGTCGGCGAGTTCGGCGACGAGCTCGCGGTCGGTGCCGGCCGGGGCGGTGGTGGCGCCGTCGCGCAGGGCGGTGAGCACCAGCCCGGTGACGCCGACCGCCATGGCGGCGACGCCCGCGGCGAGGGCGGCCCAGCCGGCGGTGGCGAGGGAGCGGCCGAGCGCGAGCGTGGAGTCGGCGGCGCGCAGCGGGTAGCCGATCAGCAGCAGGGCGATGCCGGCGGTCCAGGCGAGGATCGGGGTGAGCACGGTGAGGACCGGGAACAGTCCGGCGCCGCCGCCTCCGGTGCGCAGCTGGGCGCGCAGGCCGGGGGCGGTGGGTTCGGTGCCGGGGGGTGGCGGGGGCGTGCTGTGCAGGCTGTCGCGCAGCGCGGTGTAGTGGGCGTACTCGGTGGCGGCCGCGGCGGCTATCCGGTCGGCGTCGCGCAGGGCGAGGACGCGCAGCTGGGCGGTGGTGAGGGCGCCGGGGGCGCGCAGGGCGGTGAGGACGGTGCGGTCGCGCAGGGCTTCGCCGAGCAGGCGCTCGTAGTCGGGGCGGTCCTCGGCGAGCAGTGGCGGGGGGTTGGACATGGGGACCCCGTTCGGGCAGACCCCGGCCGGCGTCGGGAGGCGGGGGCCTCGGGGGGCGCCGGTGCGGGCACGGAGGCGGGCCCTGGACGGGCGGGCCGGGTGTGACGTGCCTCATGGTAGGGGCGGCCGTGGCCGGGCTGACAGTAGGTTTCCGGAATTTCGCGCCCCGGGCCGCGCGCGTGCGGCGGCCCGGGCGCCGGGAACAACTGTTCGAAATTGACCGTCAGTTGACGGGAAGTCGGGCGATCAGCAGGCGCCCCTCCATGGTGACGCCGCCGTCCATGGCGACGGCCAGGTCGTCCGCGTACACGTACGGCCCGGGGATGTGCGGCGGCTGCCCGTCGTCGTTGTGCACCGCGCCGGTGAGGTACGGGATGGGGCTGTGCCCGTGCACGATCCGGCTGCCGCCGTAGGTGCCGAGGAGCTCGTGGACGGCCATCGGCCCGGCGTCGCCGCGGAAGGCGAAGCGCTTGGTGAAGCGGCGGAAGCAGTCCCACCACTCGTCGACGCCGGCGTCCAGGAGCAGGGTGTGCACGGCGTCGTTGACGTCCGGGATGGACTCGCCGTACTCCAGGTACGCGGTGGTGTCGGAGTGCAGCAGCAGGTGGTCGTCCTCCAGCGCGATGGCCGGCAGCCGGGACAGCCAGCTGATGTGGTGCGCCTCCAGGCGGTCGAGGTCGTTCTGCTGGCCGCCGTTGAGCCGCCAGGCGGCGAGGAAGGAGGCGGTGCCGGCGGTGGACTGCACCGGCTCGTCGCCGTACTTGGCGGCGCCGAGGAAGAGGAGCTCGTGGTTGCCCATCAGGGCGCGGCAGTAGCCGCCGGCGGCGGCGGCCTCGGCGGCGAGCTGCATGACGAGGTCGATGACGCCGATGCCGTCCGGGCCGCGGTCGGTGAAGTCGCCGAGGAACCAGAGCCGGGCGCGGCCGGCGGACCAGTGGCCGTCCGCGTCGATGATGCCCTGGTTGCGCAGCTCGGCGCGGAGCTCCTCCAGGTAGCCGTGGACGTCGCCGACGACGTACACCGGGCCCGGGGGCTCGTCGGGGCCGGGGGCCGGGTACGGGTAGGTGGGCGCGGCCGGGTCCTGCAGCGGCGGGCCGAGCTCGATGGTCGGCGGGTCGTCGCGGTCGGTCGGGCCGGGGTGCTCGGCCGGGCCGGGGTGTTCGGTCAGGCCCGGGTGTTCGGGCTGCTCGTCGGCGAACCGGAGGGCGGGGGAGGGCTGGTCGGGGAGGGTGGGCTCGTAGCCGTCCTCGTAGCCGCCTTCGTAGCCGCCTTCGTAGCCCTGGCCGCCGTTCGGGTCCTGCTGGTGCGCCTGCTGGTGCCCCTGCTGGGAGAAGGCGACGGTGTGCGACTGGGCGTGGACGGTGTGGCCGTGGCCGTGCCCGTCGTCGGGCCAGTGCTGTTCGAGGTAGCGGGCGCCGCCGTAGCCGCTGTAGGTCTCCGCGTCGTACGACTCGTACGTGCCCGGTCCGCCGGCCCCGCCCGGCTCGCCCGCGGCTCCGTACCCCGGGGCGGGGTGGCCGGGCGCCTGGTCCGGCTCGTAGTAGGTGCCCCACGGCAGCACATCGAGGTCCGGCTGGTGGCGGGGGCCTGAGGCGGGGTGTTCAGGCCCGGGGAAGCGGTCCTCGGGTGTCATTCGCCCATCATAGGAAGACCACTCTCCCGGCGTCGTCACCTGGTGGGTATCCAATCCTCCGGAGCGTCAGCCGGGCGTCCCGCTAGGTCCGTTTTGTCCCGACTCGGTATGGTCTAGACCTCGCCCGGGGGCCGGGGAGGGCTGACGGTGGTGCGCGGGCTCCGGCGCTGGGAGGACGCGCGGACGATCAGTTCGGTGGGCATCAGGGTGCCCGGCGGCGGGCCGTTCCCGGCGGTGCGGAAGCGCGGCGGGAAGAGCCGGGCGATGTCCACGCCGGTGCCCGAGTCGACTCCCTCGATGGCGTCGATGAGCAGGTTGACGACGGTGGTGCCGATCCGGCGCGGCTTCAGCGAGAGGGTGGTGATCGGCGGTTCGGTGGCCGCGTAGACGTCGCTCTCGCTGCAGCAGACCAGCAGCAGGTCGTCCGGCACCCGCAGGCCGTAGCGGCGGGCGGCGGCGAGCAGGTCGGTGCCGTTGGGGTCGAACAGGCCGTAGACGGCGTCCGGCCGGTCGGGGCGGGCGAGCAGCCGGTCGGCGGCGACGGCGCCGGCGGCCGGGTCGTGCGCCGGGTAGGCCTCGTACACCGGCTCCTGGCCGACCTTGGCGCACCAGCCGAGGTAGGCCTCGGTGGAGAGCCGGGTGTAGGTGTCGGTGCTGGTGCCGGTGAGCAGGCCGATCCGGCGGGCGCCGGCCTCCGAGAGGTGGTCCAGGATGCCGAGCACGGCGGCCTCGTGGTCGTTGTCGACCCAGGCGGTGACCGGGCAGTTGCCCGGCTTGCCGTCGCTCACCACCGGGACGCCGGACCGGTACAGCTCGCTGACCAGCGGGTCCTGGTCGGGCGGGTCGATCACGACGGTGCCGTCCAGGGCGATGTTGCCCCAGACGTCGTGCCGGGAGGAGGCGGGCAGCACCACCAGCGCGTAGCCGCGGCCCAGGGCGGCGCTGGTGGCGGCCCGGGCCATCTCGGCGAAGTACGCGAACTCGGTGAAGGTGAAGGGCTCTTCGCCGTACGTCGTGACGGTCAGCCCGATCAGGCCGGACCGACCGGTGCGCAGGGTGCGGGCGGCCGCCGAGGGGCGGTAGCCGAGGCGCTCGGCGACTTCGCGCACCCGGCTGCGGGTCTCGTCGGGCAGGCGGCCCTTTCCGTTCAGCGCATCGGAGACGGTGGTGATCGACACTCCGGCGGCTGCTGCCACATCCCGGATGCCGGCCCGCTCAAGACGCCGTGAGGTGGTGGGTCGCCGACCGCTCTGGTTGGCTGCTGCTGTCATGGCGGACCGATCGTATGGCTCCTGACAAGGGTCTGTGACCGGCGCATCGGGAGCACGTGGAGATACGTTTCTCCGCGAGTGAGCCGGGGTGCGCCCCTTCGATACCCGCCCACGAGCAGGGCTCTTACCTCTGACATGTGCCGAAGGAACCGGGCAGAATGGCTGATCTGCACCTGTAACCCGTCCGGGCATCTCACTCCTACGGGTGAGGGCGGTCGGTATCGTGCAAAGCACCCGACCGGGGGTGGTCCGGAGCGCGTTCCGGAGCCCGCGGCACGACGGCGACCCCGACCGTGCCACGGCGGGCGGAACAGAAGACGCGACCGGAGAGACACGAAGGAGTACGACCGTGAGCAGTGGTACGTCAGCGCAGGGCCCGCAGCTGCGGCCGACCCTCGACGGCATCCCCACCTACAAGCCCGGCAAGCCCGCCGGCGCCGACGCCTACAAGCTGTCCTCGAACGAGAACCCGTTCGAGCCGCTCCCCGGCGTGCTGGAGGCGGCCGTCGCGGCGGCCGGGTCCTTCAACCGCTACCCCGACATGGGCGTGAGCGAGCTGGCGCAGACGCTGGCCGAGCGCTTCGGCGTGCCCGTCGAGCACATCGCCACCGGCACCGGCTCGGTCGGCGTCGCCCAGTCCCTGGTGCTCGCCACCGCCGGCCCGGGCGACGAGGTGATCTTCGCCTGGCGCTCCTTCGAGGCCTACCCGATCATCACCCAGGTCGCCGGCGCCAAGCCGGTCATGGTGCCGCTCACCGCGGGCGGTGACCACGACCTCGACGCGATGCTCGCGGCGATCACCCCGAAGACCCGGCTGATCTTCGTCTGCAACCCCAACAACCCGACCGGCAACGTGATCCACCGCGCCGAGCTGGAGCGCTTCCTGGACGCCGTCCCGGGCGACGTGCTGGTGGTCGTCGACGAGGCGTACATCGAGTTCATCCGGGACGCCGAGGTGCCCAACGGCATCGACCTGTACCGGGACCGCCCGAACGTGTGCGTGCTGCGCACCTTCTCGAAGGCGTACGGCCTCGCCGGCCTGCGGGTCGGCTTCGCCGTCGCGCACGAGCCGGTGGCCGCCGCGCTGCGCAAGACCGCGGTGCCGTTCGGCGTCAGCCAGCTCGCGCAGAACGCCGCCGTCGCCTCGCTGCGCAGCGAGGAGGCGCTGCTGGAGCGCGTCGAGGCGCTGGTCGAGGAGCGCGGCCGGGTCGTCGCCGGGCTGCGGGAGCAGGGCTGGGAGATCCCGGACTCGCAGGCCAACTTCGTGTGGCTCGGGCTCGGCGAGCACTCGGCGGACTTCGCGGCGCGCTGCCAGGAGGCCGGCGTGATCGTCCGGCCGTTCCCGGAGGGCGTGCGGGTGTCGATCGGCGAGGCCGAGGGCAACTCGATCTTCCTGTCGGTGGCGGAGGCGTTCCGCAAGGAGATCAGCGGCTGAGGCCTGCCGGTTCTCCGGCCCTTCCGTTCCGCAGGGGCGCGCTCCATAAGGAGGGCAAGGTCGCGGACCTGCTGCCCGGCCAGAGCGTGACCGTCGTCGGCACCCCCGACGCCAGTGGCGGCTACAACGCCGGCCAGCTCGTCGAAGGCGCCGGCGGCGGCGGTGGTTTCGCCGGCGGATTCGGAGGGGGGAACCGGAACCCGTCCGGCGGCTGACCCGGAGCCGTCGGACGCCCGCGAGGCCCTCGCCCTGTCCGGGGCGAGGGCCTTCGCGTGTGGTCGAGCGGGATCCGCGGCGCGGCGTGCCGTCAGTCGTTGCAGAACACGGCCTTGACGAGCCGGTCGAAGGCCTTCGGGAACTCCTGGGTCGGGTCCTTCTCGGAGTCGCCGGTGGTCAGCCCGGCGGTGAGGGTCCGGCTGCCGTCCGGCGTGCTGATCATCAGGGCGCCGTAGCCGCCCGGGGCGCCGCCGTTGTGGTGGACGACGGTGACGCCGGTCTCCGGGTCCAGCTCCTGGACGAACAGGCCCAGGCCGTAGTTGAGCATGCCGTGCGGCTTGAGCATCTCGGCCAGCAGCGGGGCGGGCAGGAGCTTGCCGCCCAGCAGGGCGGAGAAGAAGGTGTGCAGGTCCCGGGTGGTGGAGATCAGGTCCCCGGCGCCGACCAGGATCGAGAGGTTCTGGCGGGTGACGTCGACGACCTTCCACTCGTCGCCGTCCTGGTAGCGGTAGTAGCCGTGGGCGTGCGGCTCGGGGAGCTCCGGCGAGCTTCCCGGCACCATGGTGTCCCGCAGTCCGAGCGGCCGCAGGATGCGCCGCTCCATCTCCTCGGCGTACGAGCGCCCGGCGACCTTCTCGATCAGCAGCACGGCCAGGGTGTAGTTGGTGTTGGAGTAGCTCTGGTCCGTCCCCGGCTCGAACCGGGCGGGCTTCGACAGACCGAACCGGACGAGTTCTTCCGGCCGGTAGGTGTGGAACCGGTTGTCCACCCACGGCTTGCCCGTCCCGGGCAGGCCCGGCACGAAGGTGCCCTCGGGGTCGAGCTCGCCGGTGTAGCTGTGCAGCCCGCTGGTGTGCTGCAGCAGCATCCGTACGGTGATCCGCGGGTCCAGCCCGAACCCGGGCAGGTGGTCGGCCACCGGGCCGTCGAGGTCGATGGCGCCGTCCGCCACCAGGTGCAGCACCAGGGCGGCGACGAAGGTCTTGGTGGAGCTGCCCGCCCAGAACCGTCCGTCCGTCGAGGGCGTGGCGCTCCCGCCCAGCTCGCGCACGCCGGCGCTGCCGACCCACTCGCCCCGCTCGTCGTTCACCCGCATCTGCATGCCGGCGAAACCGGCGTCGACGAACTCCTGGACGGCCTGCTGCAGTTCGGGGCGCTCCATCATGATGCTTCCTTCTTTTCGCTGTGTGGCAGGGGAGTCGGGGGGCGGGGATCAGAGGCTGCGGGCGGTGATGTCGCCGTAGGAGGTGGTGGCGCGGATGGCCACGGCGGCGGTGCCGGTGTTGACCAGGGAGTTGGTGACCCGGCCGTAGGAGGTGCCGGCGTCGAGGGTGGCGCAGACGCCCCGGGCGGCGGTGACGGTGATGTTCCCGGACTCGGTGCGCAGGACGACCGGGCCCTGGGCCGCCTCGGTGATGGTGAGGTCGCCCTGCTGGGTGCCGACCTGGGCCGGGCCGTTCAGGCGGCCGAGGGTGACGTCGCCGGCCTGGAGGGTCACGTGGGTGGCGGCGCTCTCGTCGAGCTTGACGGTGGCGCGGGCGGCCTCGAAGGTGACGTCGCCCAGGCGTCCGACGCCCCGGAGGTCGGCGTCGGCGGCCTTGCCCTCGACGGTCGAACCGGCGGGCAGCTGGACGGTGATCTCGGCGGTGCCGGAGTTGCCCAGCAGGCTGTTGTTCGCGGCCGGGGCCTCGATGCGCAGGACACCGTTGTCGTAGCCGACCCGCAGCTGCTCGGCGGCCTTCACGTCGCGGGACTTGCCGGCGTTCGCGGGGCGGACCTCGACGGTCGTGTCGGCGCGGTCGGTGGCGATGAACCGGATGTGGGCGGCGGCGACGTCGAGGACGGTGGCGATCGGGGCGGGGGTGGTGAAGGTACGCACGGTGGTTTCTCCTCATGGTGTTCCGGCGGGCTTCTCGCGCCCCGCCCGGCGTTTCTGACAGAGGAAAAGCTACGTTGCGTTTGCGAGTCAGGCAACGGCGATCTTGCGTGAAATGGCAGTAACTACAGGTCAAAGCAGGGAAATCGTTGCGGTGGGTCTGCCGCCTAACGCAACGAACCGGGGCTGCGCGTTGCAATGGGATGGGAGTGAATGCACCGCGGCAGCTCGTGCGGGGGCGCGAGGTGCCGGAGGGCGCGGTCCCTGCCGGGGAGGGTCAGGGGAGCGCCGTCCAGTGCCAGGGGCGGGGGCCGTGTTCGCCGCGGAGGCAGGCGAGGCGGTGGTGGGCTTCGGGGGTGTGGCGGGCGGGGTCGGCGGCCGCCTGTTGGAGGGCGAACAGGGTGAGGCGCAGTTCGCGGATGTCGCGCAGGGCGGGGTAGCCGGGCCAGGTGGTGACGTCGGTGCCGTAGGCGGCGCAGAAAGCCGCGTAGGACGGCGAGCCGAAGGTGTCGCGTTCGACGGCGATGGCGGTGAGGTCCCATTCGGGTGGGCCGAGCGCGGTGCGTTCGAAGTCGAGCAGGTAGGTGGTGCCGGCGGTGACGGCGACGTTGCCGCCCCAGGCGTCGCCGTGGACGACACCGGTCGGCAGGCCGGGCGGGCGGTCGGCCCAGGCGGTGCGGAGGGTGGCGAGGCGGGCGCGGAGCCAGCGGCGGTCGGACGGCCGCAGGGTTGACGCTCCGTCAATGCGCTGGGGGAGTCGGACGAATGGATCGAGTGGAACCAAGGGCGGCCAGGGGGACGGAAGTCGGTGCAGCCGGAGGAGGAGCGGCGCCAGATCGGCCGCCGTTCCGGCGGTGTGCGGCGGGAGTTCGTGCCAGAAGGTGACCGGCCGGCCGTCGAGGTCGAGCGGCTGGTCGACGGCGTCGAGCGGGCGGACGGCCGGGACGCCGCGCGCGTGCAGCCAGCGGGAGACGGCCAACTCACGCCCTGCGGCCGCCAGTTGCCCGTCACGGCCGATGCGGGCGACGACCCCGCCCGGCAGTCGCCAGAGCGCGTTCTCGCCGTGGCGGATCGGCTCGGCGCCCTCGGCGGGGAGCCCGGCCCGCGCGCACGCCCGCAGGAGCAGGGCGCGGGATTCGGCGGTCCGGCTCACTGCGATGAGGTGGGGCCGGTGCCGATCGCCGTGTCCGTCATGGAACCCCTCCCTCGGTACGTTCGGCAGCCTACGTCGGGGAGCGGGTGGCGTAGGTCACACCGGGGGGTTGTCACAGTCGGGCGGGCTGTTCTGTCAAAGAGGGTGTCCACCGAAGAACGACACCGGGAGCACGCCATGGAAGCCCGCCTCAACCCCTACGCCAGCCCGATCATGGGCAAGGTCTTCAAGCACTTCGTCGCCGCCGCCCAGCTGCTGCGGGAGTCCTCGACGCTGCCGCTCGCGACGCAGGAGCTGGTGATGATGCGCGCGAGCCAGATCAACAACTGCGGTTTCTGCGTCGACATGCACTTCAAGGACGCCGTGCACGAGGGCGAGGACCCGGTCCGGCTGAACCTGGTCGCGGTCTGGCGGGAGGCGACGGTGTTCACCGACGCCGAGCGGGCCGCCCTGGAGCTGGCCGAGCAGGGTACCCGGCTCGCGGACGGCGCCGCCGGGGTGAGCGACGAGGTGTGGGAGAACGCCGCGAAGCACTACGACGAGGAGCAGCTGGCCGCGCTGGTGTCGCTGATCGCGGTGATCAACGCCTTCAACCGGGGCAACGTCATCACCCGCCAGCCGGCCGGCGGCTACCGGGCCGGGCAGTTCCGGTGACCGGTTGAGCGGTAGGGACGGACGGCGGTGGCCGGGGGGCGCAGGGGACTCCCCGGCCACCGCCGTCGGGCGGGGGGAGACCCGGTGGGGATCCGGTGCGCACACCACCGAGCCGGTCCCCGCAGGCGTGTCGTCGAAAAACCGACCGATAAGGTGTTAATCCAACATTCATCCATGCCGCATAGCCTCCGGGGGCTAGCCTCATGCTGAACGTCATCGTCCGACCGGGAGGCGAAACCCCCGTGCAAGGCACAGTCACCACAGCAGGCGGCTCCGCGGTGGCCGGGGGCCAGGGCGAGGCGTTCCTGCTCATCGTCGACGACGAGCCGAACATCCGCGAACTGCTCTCCGCCTCCCTGCGCTTCTCCGGTTTCCGGGTCGCCTCCGCCGCCAGCGGCACCGAGGCGCTCGACCTCATCGCCGCCGAACGGCCCGACCTCGTCGTGCTCGACGTGATGCTGCCCGACCTCGACGGCTTCACCGTCGTCGAGCGGCTGCGCGAGCGCACCAGCCGCGGCCGGATCGCCGGCACCGGGCACGGCCACGGGCACGGCCACCCCGGCGACCACCTGCCGGTGCTGTTCCTCACCGCCAAGGACGGCGTGGGCGACAAAGTGCAGGGCCTCGCCGCCGGCGCCGACGACTACGTCACCAAGCCGTTCAGCCTGGAAGAACTGATCGCCCGGATCAGGGCCATCCTGCGCCGCTCCGGCGGCCCCGCCGAGGACGGCCGGCTGGTCGTCGCCGACCTGGCCCTCGACCCGGTCGCCCACGAGGTCACCCGCGCCGGCAGGTCCGTCGCGCTCTCCCCGACCGAGTTCAAGCTGCTGCACTACCTGATGTCCAACGTCGGCCGGGTGGTCTCCAAGTCGCAGATCCTCGACCACGTCTGGGCCTACGACTTCGGCGGCGACCTCTCCATCGTCGAGTCGTACATCTCCTACCTGCGCCGCAAGCTCGACTCCGGCCCCGCGCACGGCCCCAAGCTGATCCACACCGTGCGCGGCATCGGCTACGCGCTGCGCCGCCCCGCGCAGCACTGACGGCCGGCCCCGTGCTCGCCCGTGTCAGCTCGCGGCTGTCCCTGCGCGCCCGGCTGCTGGTGCTCGCCCTGGTGCTGGTCACCACCGGGCTGGTGGTCAGCGACGCCGTCGTGCTCGGCGCCGTGCGGGTGCAGCTGGTCGAGCAACTCGACGAACAGCTCCAGCGGTACGGGCCGCTGCTGTCCCGCCGGCCCCCCAACCTGCCGGTGGCGTCCGCGCCCGGGCGGCCCGCCGTCACCGGCAAGCGGCTCAGCCTGCCCAGCCAGTACCTGGTGCAGTACCTGTCCTCGGACGGCAAGGTGCAGGCCGTCGTGCGCCAGCCCGTCTCGGACACCGACCCGGCGCCGCAGCTCGCCGGCCTCGACCCCACCGCCACCTCTCCCGACGTCCCCTTCGACCTGCCCGACCAGGCCGGGAGCCACCACGGCTGGCGGGTGCTGGTGCTGCCGCTCCAGGCCCCGCGCGCACCAGCCGCCGGAAAGGACCAGCCGGCGGGCCAGTTCCCCGGTCAGGGCGCGTACGTGTCCCCGGCGATCGCCCCGGCGTACGTGATGGTGGCCGTCTCCCGCGAGGACATCGACGCCACCCTCGGCAGCCTGCGCACCTCCTTCCTGGCCATCGGCGGCTCCGTCCTGGTGCTGATCGCGGCGCTGGGCTTCTTCGCCGTCCGGGCCGGACTGCGGCCGCTGCGCCGGATCGAGGCCGGCGCGGCCCGGATCGCCGCGGGCGAACTGTCGCACCGGATGCCGGAACTGCCGCCCGGCACCGAGGTCGGGCGGATGTCCGTCGCGCTCAACGGCATGCTCGACCAGATCGAGACGGCCTTCGCCGCCCGCGCCGAATCCGAGGCGCGGATGCGGCGGTTCGTCGCCGACGCCTCGCACGAACTGCGCACCCCGCTCGCCGGGATCCGCGGCTTCGCCGAGCTGTACCGGATGGGCGCGCTGCCCACCGACGAGGACGTCCGCCGCACCATGACCCGGATCGAGAGCGAGGCCGTCCGGATGGGCGGCCTGGTCGAGGACCTGCTGGTGCTCGCCCGGCTCGACGAGGAACGCCCGCTCGACCTCGCCCCGATGGACCTGCGCACCCTCGCCGCGGACGCCCTGCACGACCTCACCGCGCTCGACCCGAGCCGGCCGGTCGCGCTCACCGGCCCGGACGGCACGGGCGCGCCCGGCGCGGCGCCCGTCCTCGGCGACGAGGCGCGGCTGCGGCAGGTCGTCACCAACCTGGTCGGCAACGCGGTCAAGCACACCCCGGCCGGCACCCCGGTGCGGATCGGCGTCGGCGCCGGTCCGGACGGGGTCTGCCTGCTGGAGGTCGCCGACTCCGGGCCCGGCCTCACCGACGACCAGGCCCGGCGGGCCTTCGACCGCTTCTACCGCGTCGACGCCTCGCGCAGCCGCGACAACGGCGGCGGCGCGGGCCTCGGCCTCGCCATCGCCACCGCCCTCACCCGCGCCCACGGCGGCACCCTCACCCTGGCCACCGCCCCGGGCGAAGGTGCCACCTTCCGCGTCGAACTCCCCACGAACGCCTGACGGCTGCGGTAGCGCCCGCCCGCCGGTAGCACGCCCCGCTCGTGGATGCGAGCGGGGCGCGGTGCTGTCAAGGGCCGGATCGGACACCGGATGGGACCGGATGGGCGTTGCCGGGCCGTGTGCCTGGCCCGCAGACTGTGCGGAGCGTGACGTTCCGGTACGCCAAGTCAACCCCACCCCACCTGCGGTTCCTCCGTAAGGATGATGGATACTGGGGCTTGTGAACGTGTTCACGTTCACAAGCGGACAAGTTTGTGCGGCTCCGCGACGGTCTGCGGCTATAGGTGAAATCTGTCCGGAAATGGCCCATGGGGGCCGGTTGGAGAGAGGGCGACGTGGAACTGGCAATCGCTCACGAAACCATCGCGCGATGGCAATTCGGCATCACGACCGTCTACCACTTCCTCTTCGTCCCGCTCACCATCAGCCTGGCCGCGATCGTGGCCGGACTGGAGACCGCCTGGGTGCGGACGAACAAGGAGAAGTACTTCCACGCCACGAAGTTCTGGGGAAAGCTCTTCCTCATCAACATCGCGATGGGCGTGGTCACCGGCATCGTGCAGGAGTTCCAGTTCGGCATGAACTGGTCCGACTACTCCCGCTTCGTCGGCGACGTCTTCGGCGCCCCGCTCGCGATGGAGGCGCTGATCGCCTTCTTCTTCGAGTCCACCTTCATCGGCCTGTGGATCTTCGGCTGGGACAAGCTGCCGAAGAAGCTGCACTGCGCCTGCATGTGGATGGTCGCGCTCGGCACCGTGCTCTCCGCCTACTTCATCCTCGCCGCCAACTCCTGGATGCAGCACCCGGTCGGCTACGCGATCGACCCGGTCACCGGGAAGGCACAGCTCACCGACATCGCCAAGGTGCTGTTCCAGAACACCACCCTCACCGTCGTCGCCCACACCCTGACCGCCGCCTTCCTCACCGGTGCGGCCTTCGTGGTCGGCATCTCCTCCTTCCACCTCTGGAAGGCCAAGCGCCGGCCGGAGGCCGCCGACCCGAAGAAGACCGCCGTGATGCGCACCTCGCTGCGCCTCGGCCTGGTGCTCGCGGTCGTCTTCGGCGCCGGCACCGCGCTCAGCGGCGACAGCCTGGGCAAGGTCATGTTCGAGCAGCAGCCGATGAAGATGGCCGCCGCCGAGGCGCTGTGGGACACCCAGTCGCCCGCCCCGTTCTCGATCTTCGCGGTCGGCGACGTCAGCAAGGGCCACAACTCGGTCGAGCTGGAGATCCCCGGGATACTCTCCTTCCTCGCCCACAACGACTTCAGCTCCTCCGTCCCCGGCATCAACGACACCGCCGCCGCCGAGGCCGCCGCGCACGGCGGGAACCCGAAGGACTACATCCCGAGCGTCTTCGTCACCTACTGGGGCTTCCGCTTCATGATCGGCTTCGGGATGACGTCCTTCGTGGCCGCCCTGATCGGCCTCTGGACCACCCGGCGCAAGCTGTTCCTGCGGCCCGAGTTCCGCACCGGCGACACCGAGGTGCCCCGGCTGATGCTCACCCCGAAGCGGGAGCTGGGCCCGCTGCTCACCAAGTGGAGCTGGCGGATCGGCATCCTGACCATGGGCTTCCCGCTGATCGCCAACAGCTTCGGCTGGATCTTCACCGAGATGGGCCGTCAGCCCTGGGCCGTGTTCGGCCTGATGACCACGGCCAGCGCCGTCTCCCCCAACGTGAGCGTCGGCACCCAGATCGGCGCCCTGGTCACCTTCACCTCGCTGTACGCGGTCCTCGCCGTGATCGAGGTCCGGCTGCTGGTCAAGTACGCCAAGGCCGGGCCGGTGGTGACCGAGCGACCGCCCGCCAAGGACCCGTCCCTGCGCGGCCCGGCCGCCGACGAGGACGCCGACAAGCCGCTCGCCTTCGCGTACTGACGCAGCCGGAACTGAGGATCTGACATGCAACTCCACGACGTCTGGTTCGTGCTGATCGCGGTCCTGTGGATCGGCTACTTCTTCCTCGAAGGCTTCGACTTCGGGATCGGCATCCTCACCAAGCCGCTGGCCCGGAACACCGCCGAGCGCCGGGTGCTGATCAACACCATCGGCCCGGTCTGGGACGGCAACGAGGTCTGGCTGCTGACCGCCGGCGGCGCCACCTTCGCCGCCTTCCCGGACTGGTACGCGACGCTGTTCAGCGGCTTCTACATCCCGCTGCTGGTCATCCTGGTCTGCCTGATCGTGCGCGGCGTGGCCTTCGAGTACCGGGCCAAGCGGGACGGCGCCCGCTGGCAGCGCAACTGGGAGGAGGCCATCTTCTGGACCTCGCTGCTCCCGGCCTTCCTGTGGGGCGTGGCCTTCGCCAACATCGTGCGCGGCGTCGACATCGACGCGCACAAGAACTACGTCGGCACCTTCTGGGACCTGCTCAACCCGTACGCGCTGCTCGGCGGCCTGGTGACGCTCGCCCTGTTCACCTTCCACGGCGCGGTGTTCGCGGCGCTCAAGACGGTCGGCGAGATCCGCGAGCGGGCCCGCCGGGCCGCGCTGGTCGCCGGGCTGGCCACCGCCGCACTCGCGCTGGTGTTCCTGACCTGGACGCAGGCGGACAGCGGCAACGGGCGGAGCCTGGTGGCGCTGGTCGTCGCCGTGCTCGCCCTGGTCGGTGCGCTGGTGGCCACCCGGCTGGGCCGGGACGGCTGGGCGTTCACCCTCTCCGGGGCGACGGTCGTCGCAGCCGTCGCGATGCTCTTCCTGGCGCTCTTCCCGAACGTCATGCCGTCCAGCCTGAACGACGCCTGGAGCCTCACCGTCTCGAACGCCGCCTCGGCGCCGTACACGCTGAAGCTGATGACCATCGTGGCGGCCGTGTTCACCCCGCTGGTGCTGCTCTACCAGGGCTGGACGTACTGGGTGTTCCGCAAGCGGATCGGCGTCCAGCACATCCCCGGCCACGGCCCGGCCCAGCCGGTCGAGCAGGCCTGACGCCGTGAAGCCCGTCGACCCCCGCCTCCTCGCCTACGCCCGCACCACCAGGGCCTTCCTCGCCGGATCCGTGCTGCTCGGCGCGGCGGGCGCGGCCCTGGTGGTCGCCCAGGCGAGCCTGATCGCCGAGATCGTCGTCCGCGCCTTCCAACGCGGCGAGGGCGTGGGCGAGTTGGCCACGCCGCTGGTGCTGCTCGCGCTCACCGCCGGTGGGCGCGGGCTGGTCGGCTGGCTCACCGAACTCACCGCGCACCGGTCCGTCGCCCAGGTGAAGTCCACCCTGCGGCGCCGCCTGCTCGACCACGCCACCGCGCTCGGCCCGGCCTACCTGGCGGGCCGGCGCACCGGCGAACTCGCCACCCTCGCCACCCGCGGCGTCGACGCCCTCGACGACTACTTCGCCCGCTACCTGCCGCAGTTGGCGCTCGCCGTCGCCGTCCCGGCGATCGTGCTGCTGCGGATCGTCGGCGCCGACTTCACCTCGGCCGCGATCATCGCCGGGACACTGCCGCTGATCCCGCTGTTCATGGCCCTCATCGGCCTGGCCACCCAGGCCCGGATGGACCGGCAGTGGGACACCCTCGCCCGGCTCTCGCACCACTTCCTCGACGTGGTCGCCGGGCTGCCCACCCTCAAGGTGTTCAACCGGACCCGCGCCCAGGCCGCCACCATCGCCCGGATCACCGCCGACTACCGCCGGGCCACCCTGCGCACGCTGCGGATCGCCTTCATCTCCTCCTTCGCGCTGGAACTGCTCTCCACCCTGTCCGTCGCGCTGGTCGCCGTCACCATCGGCTTCCGGCTGGTCGACGGCACCCTCGACCTGGAGACCGGGCTGGTCGTGCTGATCCTCGCCCCCGAGGTGTACTTCCCGATCCGGCAGGTCGGCGCGCTGTACCACTCCAGCGTCGAGGGCCTGACCGCCGCCGACCGGATCTTCCAGGTGCTGGAGACGCCGCTGCCCGCCGCCGGCACCCGCCCCGCGCCCGCCCTGGCCGGCGCCGTGATCGCCGCCGAGGGCCTGGTCGTCCGGCACCCCGGGCGCGCCGAGGCCGCCCTGGACGGTGCCTCGCTGACGCTGCGTCCGGGCACCACCGTCGCCCTCACCGGGCCGAGCGGCGCCGGGAAGTCCACCCTGCTGGCCGTCCTGCTCGGGCTCAGCGCCGCCGAGGCCGGCACCGTCCGGATCACCGGCGCGGACGGGCGCACCCACGACCTCGCCGAGCTGGAGCCGGCGAGCTGGCGGCGGCAGATCGCCTGGGTGCCGCAGTACCCGCACCTGTTCGCCGGGACGGTCGCCGACAACCTGCGGCTGCTCCGGCCGGAGGCGAGCGACGACCAGCTGTGGACGGCGCTGCGGGCCGCGCACGCGCTCGACTTCGTCACCGACCTGGACGCCCCGCTGGGCGAGGACGGCGCCGGGCTCTCCGCCGGGCAGCGGCAGCGGCTCGCCCTCGCCCGGGTGCTGCTCGCCGACGACCGGCCGCTGGTGCTGCTCGACGAGCCCACCGCGCACCTGGACGGCGCCTCCGAGGCGGCCGTGGTCGAGGCGGTGCGGGCGCTCGCCGAGGACCCGGCGCGCACCGTGCTGGTGGTCGCCCACCGGCCGGCCCTGCTCGCCGTCGCGGACGAGCGGGTCCGGCTGGCGGGGGCGGGGTCGGGGGCGGGGGCGGGGGCCGTGGAATCGCCCGGTGCGGTGCCCCTCCTGGTGAGCAGCGGGCGGCCGACCGCCGCTCCGGCCGTACCGGAGGAGCCCGCCGAGGAGGCCGGGGCCACGCCGCGGTTCGCGCTGTCCGTGCTGCTCGGCGCGCTCGCGCTCGGCAGCGCCGTCGCCCTGATGGCCACCTCCGGCTACCTGATCTCCCGGGCCTCCCAGATGCCCCCGGTGCTCTACCTGATGATGGCCGTCACCTCGGTGCGCGCCTTCGGCATCGGCCGCAGCGTCTTCCGCTACGCCGAGCGGCTGGTCTCGCACGACGCGGTGCTGCGCACCCTCGGCACCCTGCGCGCCGCCGTCCACCGCCGGCTCACCGTGCTCGCCCCGGCCGGGCTGCCCGCCTTCCGGCGCGGCGACCTGCTCTCCCGGCTGGTCGCCGACGTGGACGCCGTCCAGGACCACCACCTGCGCTGGCGGCTGCCGGCCGCCGTCGCGGGCGTCGTCGGGCTGGCCTCGGCCGTCGCGCTGGGCGCCTTCCTGCCCGCCGCCGGGCTGGTGCTCGGCCTCGGGCTGCTGCTCGCGGGCGTCCTGGTGCCCGCGCTGGCCGCCCGCTGGTCGGCCGGCGCCGAGCGGCGGCAGGCGCCCGCGCGGGGCCGGCTGGCCGCCGGTGTGGTGGACGTGTTCACCGGCACCGCCGAGCTCACCGTGGCCGGCGCGCTGCCGCGCCGGCTGGCCGCCGCCCGCGCCGCCGACGCCGCGCTGACCGGGCTGGCCGCCCGCTCGGCGGCGACCACCGCGCTCGGCACCGGGCTGATCGCGCTGCTCACCGGGCTGACCGTGACGGCCGCGGCCGCGGTGGGCGTCCAGGGGGTGCGGGACGGCGCGCTGGCGCCGGTCTGCCTGGCCCTGGTGGTGCTCACCCCGCTGGCCGCCTTCGAGGCCGTCACCGGGATGCCGCTCGCCGTCCAGGCCCGGCAGCGCGGCCGGGCGGCGCGGGCGCGGCTGGACGAGGTGCTGTCCGCTCCGGAGCCCGTCGTCGAGCCCGTCGAGCCGGCGCCGCTGCCCGAGCAGCCGCTGCCCGTCGCGGTGCGCGGGCTGACCGTCCGGCACCCCGGGCAGGCCGTGGACGCGCTCACCGGGATCGACCTCGACCTGACGCCCGGCCGCCGGATCGCCGTGGTCGGCCCGTCCGGCTCCGGCAAGACCACCCTGGCCCAGGCGCTGCTGCGCTTCCTGGAGCCCGGGGCGGGCAGCGTCACCTTCGCCGCCGGTCGTCCACAGGCTGTGGACAGCCGCGCGCTCGCCGGGGAGGACGTCCGCCGGGTGATCGGCCTGTGCGCGCAGGACGCCCACGTCTTCGACAGCTCGCTGCGCGAGAACCTGCGGCTGGCCCGCCCCGACGCCGACGAGCCGCAGCTGCGCGCCGCGCTCGCCGCCGCCCGGCTGCTCGACTGGACCGACCGCCTGCCGGCCGGCCTGGACACCATGGTCGGCGAGCACGGCGCCCGGCTCTCCGGCGGCCAGCGCCAGCGGCTCGCGCTCGCCCGGGCGCTGCTCGCCGACTTCCCCGTCCTCGTCCTGGACGAGCCCGCCGAACACCTCGACCTGCCCACCGCCGACGCCCTCACCGCCGACCTGCTGGCCGCCACCGCGGGCCGCACCACCGTGCTGATC
Source organism: Kitasatospora sp. NPDC094028 (assembly GCF_049543595.1). Lineage (NCBI taxonomy): Bacteria > Bacillati > Actinomycetota > Actinomycetes > Kitasatosporales > Streptomycetaceae > Kitasatospora > Kitasatospora sp. NPDC094028. The sequence goes on from NZ_JBMVFA010000002.1 coordinate 365,340, forward strand.
ACCCACCGGCTGGCCGGGCTGGACGACGACACCGTGGACGAGGTGCTGGTGCTGGACGGCGGACGGGTCGCCGAGCGCGGCCGCTGGTCCGAGCTGGTCGCCGACCCGGACGGGCGGCTGCACGCGATGCGGCGGCGCGAGCGGGAGGCGGACGGGCTGCTGGAACCGGCCGCGTCGCTCTCTTGAGACGGCCAGCTGAAAACCGTACAAACTAGGCTTTCGACATGGACCCCACGCCGGACCTCCCCGCCGCCGCCCCCGAGCCGGCACCCCACCGGGTGCCCGAGATCGCCTCGCTCGGGCTGGACAGCCTGGTCACCGAGGTCTCCGAGCGCCTGCAGTCCGCCGCCGCCGTCACCGACCGGATGCAGCGGCTGCTGGAAGCCGTGGTCTCCATCGGCGCCGGACTCGACCTGCACGCCACCCTGCACCGGATCGCCACCGGCGCCGCCGAGCTCGTCGACGCCCGGTACGCGGCCCTCGGCGTGATCGCCCCCGGCGGCACCGGCCTCGCCGACTTCATCCACGTCGGCGTCGACGACGAGACCGCCGCCGCGATCGGCGAACTGCCCACCGGCCGCGGCATCCTCGGCGCGCTCATCGACCGCCCCGAACCGCTGCGGCTGCCCGACCTCGGGGCCGACCCGCGCTCCTCCGGATTCCCGCCGCACCACCCCGGGATGAAGACCTTCCTGGGCGTGCCGATCCGGGTCCGCGCCGAGGTGTTCGGCAACCTCTACCTCACCGGGAAGAAGGGCGGCGGCGCCTTCACCCCCGAGGACGAGCAGGTGGTGCACGCGCTCGCCGCCGCGGCCGGCGTCGCCATCGAGAACTCCCGGCTCTACGAGGAGGGCCGCCGCCGCGAGCGCTGGATCGCCGGCGCCGCCGCCGTCACCACCGCGCTGCTCTCCGCCGCGCAGGCCGAGACCGCACTCACCGTCGCCGCCGAGCAGGTCCGGGAGTTGGCCGACGCCGCGCTCGGCATGATCCTGCTGCCCACCGGCCCGGAGGGCGACGGCGACGGGCCCGGCGACGGGCAGATGCGGGTCGCGCACGCCTCCGGCGAGGTGGCCGAGTTCGTCCGCGGCGAGCTGCTGCCCAAGGAGAGCTTCGCCGCCCGGCTGCTCGCCGGGGAGAGCGTCTACCTCGACGACATGTCCACCGACCCCACCGTGGTGATGCGGCACGCCCGTTCCTTCGGCCCGTCGATGGCCGTGCCGATGGTCGCGGCCGGGCGGGTGCTCGGCGGGCTGTGCGTCTGGCGCCCGTGCGGCGCCGTGCCGTTCACCGACTCCGAGAAGCAGCTTGCCGAGGCCTTCGCCTCCCAGGCCGCCCTCGCCCTGCGGCTCGCCGAGGGCCAGCGCGACCAGCAGCGGCTCGCCGTCTTCCAGGACCGCGACCGGATCGCCCGCGACCTGCACGACCTGGTCATCCAACGGCTGTTCGCCACCGGGATGATGCTGGAGAGCGCCGCCAGACGGTCCGTCGTGCCGGAGGTGAAGGTCGGCATCGGCAAGGCCGTCGACGAGCTCGACGCCACCATCCAGGAGGTCCGCACCACCATCTACGCCCTCCAGCACGACAACCACGGCGACGCCCCGGACACCCTGCGCACCCGGGTGCTGCGCGAGGCCAGTCAGGCCGCGGCCGCCCTCGGCTTCAAGCCCTCGGTCAGCTTCGTCGGGCCGGTCGAGAGCCTGGTCGGCGAGAACACCGGCCGCCAACTGCTGGCCGCGCTACGGGAGATGCTGTCCAACACGGCCCGGCACGCGCGCGCCTCCCGGGTCGGCGTGGAGATCGACGCCACCATCCACCTGGGCGGCGACGGCCGGCCGGTCGGCGGCGACCCGGAGTCGCCGGCCCGCGGCGGCCGCCCCGGCGTGCTGCTCACCGTCACCGACGACGGGGTCGGCATCCCGGCCGGCGGGCGGCGCAGCGGACTGCTCAACCTCACCCGGCGCGCCGAGGCTCTGGGTGGCGACGCCTGGCACGAGCCGGGGCCGCACCGCAGGGGCGCCCGGGTGCGCTGGAGCGCCCGGCTGTGAGGCCCCTCAGGTCGGTTGTTGACAGCTGAACAAGGGAGAACTTCCCGACCAACAGCGCAAGTTGTGAACCTTCTGGGCTTTCGTGGTTCCGTGTGCACACATAGCTTGTCATCCGTCTCGGAGGGGAAACCGGACGGAGGGGCAGTGGACGCTTCCGGCCGCGGTCACACCGCAGCAGGGGCAAGTCGTGGGGGGTTCCGGACCGAGCGCGCTCCGGACGGGCGTTACCGCTGGCAACTGAAAGCACCGAACGGGCGGGTGGTCGCGATCACCGCCGCGCTGTTCGACACACCGGGGGAGGCCGAACGCGGCTTCGACGGCCTGCGCGCCGGGGCCGCCGACCTCACCGCGCGGATCACCCACGTCCGGGACGGCATCGGCTGGATCTGGGTCGTCCCCGGCACCCGCGCCCTGCCCGAGGTGCGCTCCAGCCGTGCCTACGAGCGGTACGCCACCTGCCAGAACGCGTTCCGGCGGTTCGTGGTGCTGCTCGCCAAGCAGCCGCCGCGTGAGGTTCCGTTGCGCGAGGTTCCGCCGTGCGGGGTGCCGCCGCGTGAGGTTCGGCCGTGCGGGGTGCCGCCACGTGAGGTTCCGCCGCGCGGGGTGCCGCCGCGTGAGGTTCCGCCGCGCGGGGTGCCGCCGCGCGACCCGGCGGGGCGCGGCCGTCCGGCGCGCGAACTGCCGTCGAGACCCGTGTCGTCGAGACGCCCCGATGGCCGCTGAGCGGCGCGGCCCGAGACTGCTGATCGTCCCCGCGGCCGACCGCTGCGTCGGATGGACGCTGCGCGCCGCCAACGGGCGGCCGCTCGGCGTCGGCGTGCGGACCTACCGCAGTGAGGAGGAACTGGCGGAGGCCGTACGGGAGTTGCTCATCGAGCGGGCCGCACTGCGGTGCTCGATGGCGCAGTCCGAGGCCCGCCAGTGGGTGTGGTCCGCCTACCTGCCGGTGCGCAGCACCCGGCGGGCGGCCGCCGGCGCGGTGCCCGTCGCGCGCAGTGCGCGGGGGTACCTGCGACGCGACCAGTGCCAGGCCGGGGTGGACGGCTTCCTGGCCGGACTCCATTGGATGGGGCAGGAGTTGCGGCGTGGCGGGCGCCCGCCGTGGTGAGTGTTGCGCCGCGTGCAGTTCCGGTGAAGCGCAGGTTTCCGGCAACACCCCGAGCCGCCTCCTGGAGAAGAACGTCGGCCGGGTCGGCGGGGGGTGCGGCGGGCCTGTCGCGTCCGCGCTGACCAGTGCCTAAACGTGGTCTAACCGATGAGTCGACAATCCCCGGCCCGGTCCGACCGGCCTTCCGGCGCAACCGGGAGGACGGCCAGGATCGGCATCGCCGGAGCGGCCGCAGCAGACACGGCCCGCCGGCCCGGAGCTCCCGACCGGAGCCCCGGTCACGCGATGGACGTCTCTCCCCCTCGGAGGAACCGGAACATGCGTAAGACCGCTGCCAAGCTGCTCGCCGCCGCCGCGCTGGCGACCTCCCTCGCCACCGTCGCGAGCGGCACCGCCGTCGCCGACCCGTCCACCCTGCCGACCCTGCCGAACGCGCAGGACATCGTCGGCGTCGGCTCGGACACCACCCAGGCCGTGTTCAACCAGTTCTCGGCCGACTACAACGCCTCCCTGGGCTCCGGCTCCACCGCGCCGCACCTGTACAGCTGGGACGCGACCGGCAGCTCGCCGATCACCACCAAGACCGGTGCCACGTCGATCACCCGTCCGAACGGCTCCGGCGCCGGCATCAAGGCCCTGAACCTCAACACCAGCGCGACCGTGGACTTCGCCCGCTCCTCGCGCGGCCCGGTCGTGGCCCCGGCGCCCAACCCCGACCCGCACGGGCTGGACTTCGTCGCGCTCGCCCGGGACGCCGTCACCTGGTCCGCCCAGCAGACCGGCAACGCGCCGTCGCAGCTCACCCCGGCGCAGCTGAACGGCATCTACGCCTGCACCATCACCAACTGGCAGCAGATCAGCACCAGCCTGCCGAACGCCACCATCAAGCCGTTCCTGCCGCAGGCCGACTCCGGCACGCGCGCGTTCTTCCTCTCGGCGATCGGCAGCCCGGCCATCGGCGGCTGCGTCACCACCGGCCCGGAGGAGAACGAGGGCACCAACACCGCGCTGAACGACCCGAACGTGGTCTTCCCGTACTCCGTCGCCCACTACCTGGGCCAGACCGTCGGCGGCCACGGCACCGCGCCCGACCTGCCCGGCAACCTGACCCTGCGCAACGTGCAGATCAGCGGCACCACCCTGACCCCGGTCACCAACAACCAGATCGACGCCACCTTCGCCGACTCGCAGTTCGGCCGCGTGGTCTACAACGTGTTCCGTGACGCCGAGTGGACCGCCACCGACGCCCACGGCCAGGCGCTGCAGGCGATCTTCGGCCCGAGCGGCTGGCTGTGCAACGACACCGTCGCGGGCAACGACCTGGCGAGCTACGGCTTCCTGGCGCTGCCGTCCTGCGGTGCGGCCACCCTCACCTGATCCACCCCGCACCACCCGGCGGCCGGGGGCCTCGTGCCCGCGGCCGCCGGCCCGGTCACCCTCGCAGCGACACCTTCCTCTCCCAAGGAGACCCGCATGTCCCGTACCACCGCCCGGTTCCTCGCCGGCGGAGTCGCGGTCGTCCTCGCCGCGACCGGCTTCAGCGGCCTGGCCGCGGCCGACACCACGACCACCGCCCCCACCGGCAGCGCCGTGGTGACCGAGAGCAACGCGTTCCTGGAGGCGGCCGCCACCAACGGCGTGGTGATCGTGCCGCTGCCGAACGCGAGCGTGTCCTACGACGCCACCAACGGCCTCGCGACCAGCCTGCCGGTCACGGGCGGCAGCCTCCACCTGAGCGGCTACTACGGCAACGCCACGCTCGACGGCAGCCTGCTCTTCGTCGACCTGCAGACCGGCAAGAGCATCACCTTCAGCCGGCTCGCGTTCGACGCGAGCCTCTGGCGCCTGACCGGTGTCCCGGACGGTGCGACCGCGCCGGTCTCGCTGCTGAAGCCGGTCGGCACGGTCCGGACCGCCACCAGCGGCACCACCCAGACCCTGACCTCGACCGGGTTCGCGGTCGACTACAACGGCGCGAAGTTCCTCGATGCGCAGCTGAACACCACCTTCTTCACCGCCGGCCAGGCGGTCGGCTCGTTCTCGCTGACCTACAACGGCTGAGGCCGGGTGACTGACGCGAGGCCCTCGCCCGGGTGGGCGAGGGCCTTCGCGTGTCTCAGAGCCGTTCGTCCTGCTCGTCGGGGCGGGGCGGCATCTTCAGGGTCGCGACGACGCCGAGGACGACGGTGGCGATCGCGAGCGCGAGGAGGGCGACGAGGACGGCGCCGACGAAGAACCTCAGGGGGTCCACGGCTCGTCCCTCTCCAGGTCGCGGAGGAGGTGGAGGAGGTTGAGGAGGGTGCTCACCGGGGAGTGGCCGAAGTCGACGAGGACCCGGCCGTCGATGGTGGTGCCGGAGGGGGCGGCGGAGCCCCAGAGGAGGCCGTGGGGGGCGCCGCGCTTGCGCAACTCGCGGAGGAGCGAGGTGATGTGGTCGGGGGTGTAGTCGTGCATCCGGGGGTCGTCGGGGGCGATGGGCGGGCGGCTCACGCGGCGGAGTCCAGCGTGAACCAGACCGACTTGCCGCGCTCCTGCGGGTCGACGCCCCAGGCCCGGGTGAGGCCCTGGACGAGGTGGAGGCCCCGGCCGGTCTCGGCGAGGTCGAGCAGCGTGCGCTGCTGGGGGAGGACGGGGCTCTCGTCCGAGACGTCGACCCGGAGGGTGTTGTCGACGAGCGAGAAGAAGACGACCGGGGAGACGGTGGCGGCGTGCCGCAACGCGTTGACGATCAGCTCGGCGAGCGCGAGTTCGGCGCTGATGACGGACTCGGGGGCCCAGCCGGCCCGGGTGAGTCCGGCGCGCAGGGACTGCCTGGCGAGCGTGAGGGAGGGGGAGTTGAGGGTACGCACGGGAACCTCCGTGAGGAAGTGACGTGGAGAGGGGAGAGACAGGACGACGGACGTCGCCGTGAGCCAGGCCAGAGTGGGGGCTGGGTGCTCTTCGGTGCCGGGGCAGCAGGCGCCTACTGCCCTGTGAACAGGCATTACTGACGATCCATCTGATCGAGCTGAGGATGACGATAGCGCGGACCGCCACAGATTTGTGGCGGTCCGCGCGAAGTTCCCCCGAACGTGGCTGCGGCCGTGAGGCAGACTGGTCCCACGACCTGCAGAGAGGACGCCATGGCGCTTCGATCGAACCCGACTCTCCGCCAGCTGCGCCTGGGTGCCGAGCTGCGAAGGATGCGGGAGCAGGCCGGGCTCGGAGGCAGTCAACTCGCCCGCGCGCTGGGCATCAACCCGGCGCACGTGACGCAGATGGAGAGCGGGAGGACGGGCATCAGCGTGGAGCGCCTGCGCACGATCGCGGCGCTGTGCATGTGCGTCAACGAGCCCCTGATCGACGCGCTGGCGGACATCATCACCGACCGGGACAAGGGCGGCTGGTGGGAGGAGTATCGCGGAGCTCTCTCGGAGGACTTCCTTGAGGTGGCCGAGATCGAAGCTCATGCACGCGGGCTCTCAACCTACACGATGGCCTTCATTCCTGGACTGCTTCAGACCAACGCCTACACCTCTGCCGTCTTCGCCCGATCCTTGACGCCTCTTCCGCGTCACGAAGTCGACCTGAGAACGGCCTTCCGTATGCGACGGCAGGACATCGCGCGATCCCGTGCAACGCACTACTCCGCGTACATTCATGAGGCGGCGTTGCGCATGCAGTTCAGTGGGGCCAAGGTCCAAGCCGAGCAGCTCTGTAGCCTCATCGAGGATTCCGAGCGGTCGACCATCACGGTTCGGGTCGTGCTGTTCGATGTCGATACGCTTCCGCTCAACTACGAGAACTTCACCTATGTCGAAGGGCCGGTTCCGGAGCTCGACACAGTGCAGACGGACTCCAGCGTCGGCAACGTGCTCCTCGATGCGCCTGCCCACACAGCGAGATTCCGATCTCTGCTCGCCCGGCTCGATTCGGCAGCGCTCTCGGAAGATGAATCTCGCGAGTTCATTCGATCCATCAAGAAGGATATGGAAAGTAAGTATGCCTAATTCTCTCTGGCAGAAGTCTAGTTACTCCGGTGCGAACTCAGACTGCGTCGAGGTGCGGGCCGCCGATGGGGTGATCGAACTGCGCGAGTCCGACGAGGGTGACGTCATCGTCCGCACGGCCTCCCGCCCGTTCGCTGCGCTCCTCCTGGGCGCCAAGGCGGGCGAGTTCGACCACCTGATCCCCACCGCCTAGCGAATCGTTCCGGCGGCCTCTTGCTCCCCGCAAGAGGCCGCCGGTAGAGGACCTACTGCAGGGCCGCGTGGCGCATGTCGGCGAGTGCGGTTGCCAGGCGGGCCGAGCCGACGCTGGCCGCCAAGTCGAGGGCCTGGGCAGCGTGCTGGTCGGCTTCGGCACGCTCGCCCTGGCGGTAGAGCACAGTGGCGAGGCGGGCCGTGGCCATCGCCCGCACCCGGGCCTGGGCGGTGTCGGCCCCAGCGGCCCGGCGCAGATCGGCGACGACCTTCGGGTTGTCGCGGCCGGTGGCGGCCGAGAGCAAGTACAGGGCGAAGCCGGTGTCGCTGCCGACTTTGGCCGCGGTGATGCTCTGGGTCCAGGCCGGGCCAGAGGCGAGGTCGATGACCCTGTCGTAGGCGTGCTCGGCCGCAGCGAGGTGGCGGGCCACCTGGCGCTCGTCGCTTTGGAGGGCGTGGGCCTGGGCCCGGACAGCGGCGAGCATCGCCCTTCCTGCGGCGGGCAGATGTCCGTCCACCTGACCGGCCAGTTCCAGGGCTCGCTTGGGCCGACGCAGGTGGATCTCCTGGCGGGCGGCATTGGTGGCCAAGTGGCACAGCAAGCCGATATCACCGTGCTCGCGGCCTGTAGTCAGGCCAAGCTGGAACAGCGGGCGGGCCTCGTCGAACAGGCCTGCGTCGAAGGAGGACCAAGCGGTGAGGTTGGCGAGGCGGGCGATCGCACCGAGTAACGCGGCCCGCACGGCCGGGCTGGTCGACACCTCGGTGAGAGCCACCGCAGTGTGCAGCTCGCGCAGCGCGAAGTCACGCACGGCCCGCCCGCCCGTGGCCCGGTCCCAGCGCTCCAGCACGCCGGTGCGCTCGGTCATCGCGCGGATGTCACCCATGCGCAGGCGCGAGAGCGGTGGGGTGGGCGGCAGCAGGGCGACCAGGGCTGTCTGAAGGACGTCTCGGCGGTTCGAGGAACTCACCTCATCGGGGTGCTCGTGGTGGTGGATCTGCTTGGCGATCAGGCCCAGCTCGGCCGCCGTCCCCGCCCCCAGGACCATGCAGAGGGCCTGCCGGTAGTGCTCGCGCGGCCAGGTGATGAGGCCACGTTCTATGCGTGAGACGTAGCCGGCGTCAAACGACGATTCACGTCCGGTGGCCGCCTCGACCAGCGCTCGTACGTTCTCCGCAACCTGGCGCTGTGTCAGCCCAAGTGCGAGCCGCGTGTGCCTGAACAGCACGTTCGCCACGGTGCCCCGCCCCCAACCCTCGGCTCAGGCAGAGAACTCAGCGTATCGGGTCGGCCACGGACTGCCTACCGATCTGCTCTGTCGCTGTCACCCGATCCGGTGGTCTCCTGGACATGCCCCACCCGCCACCAGGCACCGGCTGCGGAACAGACGTTCCGCGTACGGGCCGGACCCGTACAGTCCTGGCCATGACGACGGACACCGCGCCGTGGCGCGAGATCGAACGCACCACCGTCTTCAGCAAGTTCGGCCGGTCCGTGGACCGTGTCGAGTTCGAGTTGCCCGATGGCAGAAAGGAGGAGTTCTACCTCAAGAGCGAGCGCCCGGCCGGCGCGGTGCTCGCCCTCACCAGCGACCGGCAGGTCATCCTTGCCCGCCAGTACCGGCCCGGCCCGGACCAGGTGCTCTACGAACTGCCCGGCGGCTTCCTGGAGCCCGGCGAGCAGGCACCGGACGCCATCGCGCGGGAACTGCTGGAGGAGACCGGCTACCAGGGCGACGTCCACGCCGCCGGACCCTACTGGCTGGACGCCTACTCCAACTCCCGCCGCTTCGCCTTCTTCGCCACCGACTGCATCAAGGTCGCCGAACCAACCCCCGAACGCACCGAGTTCATCGACGTCGTCACCTTCGACCTGGCGGAGTTTCGCAGCCGCGTGCTCCGCCGTGGCGAGATGACCGACACCGCCGCCGCCTACCTCGCCCTGGACGTGCTGAACCTCCTGTGACCCCGGGGGTGGGTGGGTCGGCATCCCGCGCTCAGCCACCCGCCACCCGGGAGGATCCCCGTGACCGGACGGAGTGCGACCGATACCACCGACCCGTACTACAGCAGCACGCTCGTCTCCCTGCCTGCTCAAGCGGTCGCCCTGGTTCTGGCCGGCGGCAAGGGCAGCCGCCTGCGTGCGGCGTCCGACGCCGAGTTGCACCGCACGCCGAAGGTGCTCCTGCCGGTCGATACCGACGACGGCCGTACCCCGATGCTGGGCCACGCGCTCGCCCAGCTCACTGCCGCAGGGTTCCGCCGGATCGCCGTGCTCACCAGTGCCGACCCCGCCACCGGCGCCGAAGCGGTCGAGACCTACGCCCTCACTCACCCGTCCGCCCGGCAGGTGGAGTTGACGATCCACCGCGAACGGCACCCGCTTGGTACCGCAGGTGCCGCCTACGCCGCCTTGGCTCACCTGCCCGACACGCCCGCCGGGGTGGTGCTGCCCGCCGACACTCTCTTCCCCACCGCCTTACTGCCCTCGGCTGTCGCCGAGCACCGCTCCCGCCCGGTGGCGGTGACCTGGACGGTAACCACTGTGCCTGGCCGATCGGCCCAGAACGCGGGCCGTATCTTCCTCGATCCGGGTGGCGAACACGTCGTCCACGCCCTCGAAGGCGTGGGCGCCACCCTGCCGACCGGGACTCGTAGTGGGCTGCGGCAGGCCACCAGCACCGGCGCCGTCATCCTCGCCCCCACCCCGTTCCGGGCGCTGTTCGAGGAGTACGCCCAACGCCTGACCTGCCCCGGCGAGTCCGACCTGTACCGGCAGTTCATGCCCTGGGCGATCAGCCAGGGCCACCCGGTCGGCGCGTTCGACATCCGCAGCCCGGCCCCCGACCTCGGCACACCCGACCGTCTCGCCGCTTTCGGCCGTACCACCTGAGAGGAGATCGACCACCGTGTCCATCACCCTGTCCACGTTGAGTGAACAGCAGGCCCGCCACTTCCGCGACCTCGGCTACCTGCGCCTGCCCGACCCCGGCCTGCCACGCGTCCTTCTGGATGAGGTCGCTGAGACGGTCCATGCCCGTGCCGCCCGCCTGCCCGCCGGGCAGGCCAAGGTGTACCGGCTGTACCAGCACGACCGCGCCCTCATGCATCGCCTCGTCGCCCACCCCGCCCTGACCGGGCCCCTCACCGCGCTGCTGGGACCCAATGTGGTCTACGTCCTCAACCGACACAACCAGGGCTCCCTCAACGCCCCCGGCGCCCAGGAGGTGAGGCTGCACCGAGACATCCTGCAGCCCACCCGTGGCCTGCTGACCGCCGTTGTGTACTTCGAAGACGCCACCGTGGAGGCGGGCTGCACCTGGATCGTCCCCGGCTCTCACCGTGCCCCCTACGTCGGCGTCCCTCAGCGCGATGGCGGCGGCACCTGGATGGACGAGCACCCCGAACTCGCGGACCTCATTGACCAGGCAGTTCCCGTCCCGGTCCCCGCCGGTGGCTTGCTGTTCTTCGACGGCACCGTCTTCCACACGGTCGGCCCGAACACCGGCGGATCCACCCGCACCAGCGCGGTCCTCGGCTATCGCAGCGCGGACGAGCTCGACGCCCACCCCGACCCTGACCGACAGGTAGTCGTTGCCGGAACCCAGCTGTACCGGGGCAACGACCTCCCGAGCTGACGAGCACGTCATCGGCGGTGCCTGAGTGGACCGTTCCGGCGGCCCCTCGCCCCGCGAGGGGCCGCCGGCGGGGCACCTCACGCGCAGGCGAGACGACGCACCCGAGATCGACAGGTCGCTGGTGCGCCACGCTCCAGATGGCAGTCGGCGACCCTGAGCAGGCGCTGGCCGAGAGCCGCAGCGCACTCGCCGAGGTCAGCGCCCTCCGCTCACTGGGTGCTGACCATGACATGGCCGAGCTTGGCCGGGTCGCCCATCGCCACCGCAGCCTCGGCGACGTCCAGGGACTGCGGGAACAGATCGCCGCTACGGTGGCAGCGTGAGCAACATCGAGGACTCCCATTCCCTACTGCTCAAGGCATGTGCGACGGTTGGCCTGTCTGCGGCGGACGCCGAACCGATACGGATCGGAGAGAACGCGCTGTGGCGCTTGCCGCTCGGGGTCGTGGCTCGCATCGGCCGCCCTGGGCAGTCGGCAGCCGCGAGCCGTGAACTGGCGGTCGCCCGGTGGCTGGGTGACTGCGGGGTGCCTGCGGTGCGGCCGCTGGACCACCTGCGCGAGCCGCTGGACGTGGACGGCAACCCGGTGACCTTCTGGCACGAGCTGCCGCCTCACCAGCCAGGAACCGCTGCCGACATCGCACCGCTCCTCCGGCGCGTCCATGAACTTCCCATCCCTGACTTCCTGTTGGGCAGTCTCGACCCGTTCGTCCGGCTCACCGACAGGATCGACGGCGCGGCCACGCTCGACGACACGCAGCGGCAGTGGCTCCGCGGCCGCCTGGCCGAACTCCAAGCGTCATGGCTGAGCCTCCCCCCGGGCCGGCCTGCGAGCGTCATCCACGGCGATGCGTGGGGTGGCAACGTGGCGGTCACCACGACCACCACCTACCTGCTCGATTTCGAACGCACCTCCCTGGGACCTCCCGAATGGGACCTCACCGCCACCGCTGTCGGCTACGGCACCTTCGGCACCGTTTCGGACAGCGAGTACACCGCCTTCTGCGAGGCGTACGGAGCCGACGTGATGACCTGGGCCGGCTACCCGGTGCTGCGGAACATCCGTGAGTTCCGGGTCACTTGCTTCGCCCTCCAGCATGCGGCGGCAGATCCGGTCAGACACCGGGAGGAAGCTCATTACCGCCTTTCCTGCCTGAGAGGGGAGAACGGTCCACGCCCGTGGGGTTGGACAGCCGTCAGCTGACACTGGGTGCAACAGGTGCTCGGAGGCTCATCACGTCGCCCCGCCGAGCGGCCGCTCGGCGGGGCGGCCTGCTTTACGCGCCAACTCCCTTTCATGAGTGCCGCGTTGGGGTCTCGTACATGCGGGTGACCGGATTCGGCCACCTCGGGCTGGCCGAATGGCCGGGTATCGGAACCGTTGGCCGATCCCGCGACCGCACGGAGGTGCCCGCCATGAGAGTCCGACTGCCGGACCGGAGACGTCCGGGAGGGGGGCGCCGCCGTCTGCCGGCGATCGCGCTGGTGTGGTCGGTGGTGGTGGCGGTCGGCGTCATCCCGATCGGCCTGGGTGCGGTGACGCCCGCCGCGGCCGACAGCTCCGCCGTCACCGTCCAGGGCCCCCTGATCCTGGACGCCGTGGCCGGCAAGGACGGGGACACCCACGGATCGATCACCGTCGCGCAGACCAAGAACCTGGTCAACCAGCGGGTCCACGTCAGCTGGACCGGCTTCACCAAGTCCATGGTCTCGGTCGGCAAGCCCTGGCCGAACGGCCCGAGCACGAGCCGTTCGGCGCACTACCAGGTGCGGGTGTACCAGTGCCGGGGCAAGGATCCCAAGATCACCGACTGCTACGGCAGCACGCTGTACAACGCGGACGCGAACGCCGGGTTCCAGCAGAAGAAGCCCGCCGCCGGAACGACGTTCCCCGACTTCCCGTCGAACCAGGTCCTCGCGGTGACGGGGGAGGACGGCTCGGGGTACGCGGACATCGAACTCCTCACGGCCGTCCAGAGCCCCAGCCTGGGCTGCGACGACAAGCACCCCTGCTCGATCGTGGTCGAGCCCAACTACGGCGGCGACACGCTGTCCTTCAAGGACCCGACCCGGAAGGGCGTCGTCAACTGCAAGGAGCACAAGTTCGACTTCAACGGCTTCGACCTGGCCTCCGACGCGCAGCTCGTGGGGACCGTCAATCAGTGGTCGAAGTTCTACACGGGTGAGCAGTGCGCCTGGGACCGCCACGTGGCCATCCCGCTGGAGTTCGCTCCCACGCCGTCCTCCTGCCCGAGCGAGAACGCCGCCTTCTCGGCCGCCGGCCTCGAACCCGCCAAGCGGGCGATGGACCAGTGGCAGACCGGAATGTGCCAGAGCGACGACCCGCAGCTGGTGTCCTACGGTTACGCGAACGGTGACTTCATGGCGCGCTCGGAGTTCTTCGCCGGGGGGAAGGACATGGCGCTGGCCGCCCGCCCGGACACCCAGTCGCCGCCGCCCCGGCCGTACGTCTACGCGCCGATGGCGTCGTCGGGGATCTCGGTGGTGTTCGTCGTGGACGATCCGAACACCCATCGCCAGATCAGGGACATGAAGCTCGACGCGCGGCTGGTGGCGAAGCTGCTCACCCAGTCCTACGAGGGCAAGGGCAGCACCACCGAGTCCGTGAAGGGCAACCCGACCTGCGTCTTCGCCGATCCCGAGTTCCAGAAGTACAACCCGCCGCCGGACGACGGGAAGGGCAGCTGGCCGAAGGACTGCAGCTCCGCCGACTCCTCGCCGACGGTGTTCGGCGGGATCTCGGACCTGACGTACCAGCTCACCTCGTGGCTGGCCGCCGACCCGGACACCGTGCGCTTCCTGGACGGCGAGCCCGACCCCTGGGGCATGCACGTGAACCGCTCCTACCTGCGCCCGGCCTTCTCCGGCTACCCCGTCGATTCGTTCATCCGGCAGGACAGCAGCGGTGACCCCAAGGCCGCGATGGAGGCGGCCAAGCACTGGAAGCAGTACGAGTGGAACCCGATCTCCACGGGGATCAAGGACGTGGTGCGCAAGGTCCTGTGGAACCAGTCCACCTGCGTGAGCCTGGACGAGAAGACGGACAAGTCCCACGACCCGTGCGCCGCCATGACGATCGGCGTGCGCACCCTCGTCGCGATCATGGACTCCGGCCAGGCGAAGGCCTTCGCCCTGCCCGAGGCGCAGCTGCTCAACCCGGGCGGCGGCTTCGTCGCCCCGGACACCCCGGGCTTCCAGGCCGCCGTCGCCGATATGACCGTCGACCCGACGACCGGCGTGCAGTCACTTCCGTACGGCACGGCGGACTCGGCGTTCTCCCGGGACCAGAAGGCGTACCCGCTGACCACCGTCGACTACGCGATGCTGCCGACCAAGGGCGTCGCGCCGGACAAGGTGACCGCGATGACCAAGTTCATGCGCTCGGTGACCACCAGCGGCCAGGTCTACGGCTTCGAACCCGGCCACCTGCCGCCCGGGTTCCTCGCCCTGACGGGCGCTCAGCGCGCCCAGGCCACCGACGCGATCAGCCACCTGGAGTCGCAGGACGGCAAGCTGCCCGGCAACCAGGCCGCGCCGCCGAACCCGCCGGCGCCCGGGGACACCGGTGCCGGCCCGGCCCCCGCTGCGGGCGGCGGCGCGGCGGCCCCGGCCGCGCAGGCCGGCGACGGCGGTGCGGCGGGCGGCGGGGACCAGGCGGCGGCCGGGGCTGCCGGCGGTCTCGCGGGCGCGGCGGCCGCGGCACCCGGTGCGGCGGCGAACGCCAAGGCGCCGGCCAAGCCCGCGGCGACCACCGGGCCCGGCAAGCCGCTGGCGGCCGCGCCGGTCGCGGCCGGGACGCCGATCGCCGACCGGTCCGGGGCGGCGCGGCTGCTGCTGCCCGTCGCGCTGATCGGCGGCCTGGTGCTGCTGGTCGGCGGCCCGGCGGCGCTGTTCCTGGGCGGGACGCCCGCCGGGGAGAAGGCACTCGCGGGGGCGCGGCAGACCTGGGCGCGGCTGCGGCGGCGCCAGTGACAGACGCACCGTGCCCTCGTCCACCCGCCCCCGAGCCCGGAGGACAGACCATGACAGCCGCCGCCGAGCCAGCGGCACCGTACGGCGGGTCGGCGTCGGGCCGACCCGACGACGGGCCGGACCAGGACGTCCCCCGCACGATCATCGTCTCCGCGACGCCCGGCGACCGGGTGTTCCGCGGCGTGCTGCGGACGGCCGGCCTCTCGGTCTTCGCGATCATGGGCCTGATCGCGTTCTTCCTGATCCTGCGCGGCACCGACGCGCTGCGCGCGGCCGGTCTCGGCTTCCTCACCGAGCAGAAGTGGCAGACCGCGGCCCACAACTTCGGCATCGGGGCCGTCCTGCCCAACGGCCTGCTGATCGCGGTGATCGCGCTGGTGATCGCCGTCCCGGTGGCGCTCACCACCGCCGTCTTCATCTCCGAGTACGCGCCGGTGCGGCTGCGCGGCCTGCTGATCTCGCTGGTCGACCTGATGGCGGCCATCCCCAGCATCGTCTACGGCCTGTGGGGGCTGTTCTTCCTCCAGCCGCGGATCATCGGCTTCACCCGCTGGCTCTCCAACCACCTCGGCGACGCGATCCCGTTCCTGAAGGTGCGCACCGGCGACATCTCGACCTCGTACACCTCGTCCACGTTCATCGCGGGCGTGGTGGTCTCGCTGATGATCATCCCGATCGTCACCTCGCTCAGCCGCGAGGTGTTCTCCCAGGCCCCGCAGGGCGAGCGGGAGGGCGCCTACGCGCTGGGCTCCACCCGCTGGGGGATGGTCCGCTCGGTGGTGCTGCCGTTCGGCAAGGGCGGGGTGATCGGCGCGGTGATGCTGGGCTTCGGCCGGGCGATGGGCGAGACCATCGCCGTCGCGCTGATCATCTCGCCGAGCTTCAAGCCCATGACGCACATCCTGGAGAACGGCGCCAACTCCATCTCGGCGCTCATCGCGCTGCGCTTCGGGGAGTCCGACCCGGTGTCGCTCTCCGCGCTGATGGCGGCCGGCCTGGTGCTCTTCGGCCTGACCCTGCTGGTCAACGTGGCGGCGGGCTTCGTGATCAACCGGTCCCGCTCCGGGGCCGCCACCGCGGACTGAGGCGGCGCCCATGACCCTCCCCGTCGAAGGGACGACCCGATGACCACGCTCGACCGCCCGCCGGTCGCCGGACCCGCGGAGGTCACGGCGCCCCCCGCCAGGGCGCCGCGCCCCGAGACCAAGCTGCGGCTCGGCGGCGTCACCCGCGAGGACGTGTTCACCGTGGCGGGCGCGCTGGTCGGCGCGCTGGCGCTGGACTGGACGCTGTACGAGCGGGTGCTGCCGTTCAGCGGCGCCCTGGGCTTCCTGCTCTGCTGGTACCTGCTGTTCCTGGCCGGCTACTTCACGCTCGGCCTGATGCAGTGGGGCAGGCTGATGGTGCGCGACCGGCTGGTGTCGGTGCTGGCCTGGAGCTCCGGACTCCTGGTGGTCGCGCTGATCGGCGACCAGATCGGCTACGTGGGCGAGCGCGGCTGGGAGGCGGCCCAGCACCTCAACTTCTTCACCGAGTCGATGGAACGGACCGCCGCGCTCTCCCCGATCACCTCCGGCGGGGCGCTCAACGCGATCGTCGGCTCGCTCGAACAGCTCGGCCTGGCCACCCTGTTCGCGGTGCCGCTGGGCATCGCGGCGGCGGTCTTCATGTCCGAGGTCGGCGGCCGGATGGCCCGCCCGGTACGGACCCTGGTCGAGGCGATGACGGCCCTGCCGTCGATCGTGTCGGGCCTGTTCATCTTCGGCGTCCTCATCGTCGGCCTCGGCGTCGAGAAGTGCGGCTTCGCGGCCTCGCTGGCGCTCACCGTGATGATGATGCCGATCGTCACCCGGGCCGCCGAGGTGGTCATCCGGCTCGTGCCCGGCACCCTGCGCGAGGCCTCGTACGCGCTCGGCGGCAGCCAGTGGCGCACGGTGTGGAACGTGGTGCTGCCGACCGCCCGGCCCGGCCTGGTGACGGCGGTGGTGCTCGGCATGGCGCGCGGCGTCGGTGAGACCTCGCCGGTGCTGCTGACCTCGGGCTTCACCCCCGGCTTCAACGCCGACCCGTTCCACGACCACCAGGTGTCGCTGCCGCTGTACATCTGGAACTACGTCAAGCAGCCCCACCCGGGGATGGTCGCGCGCGCGTTCGCCGCGGGGCTGACCCTGATGGCCGTGGTGCTGATCCTGTTCGTCACCGCGCGCGTGCTCGGCGGGCACCAGCCGGGCGAGCTGACCCGGCGCCAGAAGCGGCGGATCGACCGCGACGCCCGGCGGGCCGAGGCCTCGGCGCCCGTCGCCGGTGCGGGCCTGCCGCGGCCGGGGAGCAGCTGATGACCGACCCAACCACCCTCCATACCAGAGGAGTTCGCATGTCGACGGGCGCTGTGGCCCGCCCCGCGGCCCGCGGGCTCGCCCTGCTGCTGTCCCTGCTCCTGCTCGCCGCCGCCCCGCTGCTCGGCCCCGGCTCCCGCGCGTTCGCGGCGACCGTCGCGCTGAGCGCGGACGGCTCCAGCTGGGCCGCGCCGGCCCTCGACCAGTGGCGCCAGGACGTCGGGCCGCAGGGCATCCAGATCAGCTTCAACCCGATCGGCTCGGCGGCCGGCCGCAACCTGTGGTCGCTCGGGCAGGACGACTTCACCGCCTCCGACGTGCCGTTCCGCACCGCGCAGGACCAGGGCGTCGGCAAGGCGGGCCAGGCCGGTTACCAGGGCAGCGCCGAGCAGGCCAAGTACGGCTACTCGTACGTCCCGATCACCGCCGGCGGCACCACCTTCATGTACAACCTGGAGGTCGGCGGCAAGCAGGTCCGCGACCTGCGGCTCTCCCCGCAGACCATCGTGGACATCTTCACCAACAAGATCACCAACTGGAACGACGCGAAGATCACCGCCGACTACGGCAAGGCGCTGCCCAGCCAGCCGATCACCCCGGTGGTCCGCTCGGACGGCTCCGGCGCCACCGCCCAGTTCACCCGCTGGATGGAGCACACCCACAAGGACCAGTGGGACGCCTACTGCACCTCCGTGAACGGCGTGCCCTGCGGCGACTACACCGAGTTCTTCCCGCCGTCCGGCCGGATGACCGCGCAGAGCGGCTCGGACATCGTCGCCGGCTACATCAAGGCCTCCACCGGCAAGGGCACCATCGGCTACGACGAGTACGCCTTCGCCAAGCTCAGCAACTGGCCGGTCGTCAAGGTGCTCAACCAGGCCGGCTACTACTCGCTGCCGACCGCCTCCAACGTCGCCGTGGCGCTCACCGCCGCCAGGATCCGCGGCGTCGACGACAACACCCCGCCGAACGACCCGAACTACCTGCAGCAGAACCTCGACGGCGTCTACACCATGGACGACCCGCGCTCCTACCCGATCTCCAGCTACAGCTACCTGATCGTGCCGCGCGCCGGCGCCGCCAACCCGCCGCCGGACCGGGTCACCCCCGAAAAGGGCGCCGCGCTCAGCCGGTTCATCGCCTACGTGCTGTGCGAGGGCCAGGGCGAGGCGGACGGCCTCGGCTACTCGCCGATCCCGCGCGGCCTGGTCCGCGGCGGGCTGCTGCAGACCAAGTCGATCCCCGGCAACGCCAGCCCGGTCAACCCGGACACGCTCGCCAACTGCGCCAACCCGACCTTCAACGCGGCCGGGGAGCTCACCGTCCTCAGGAACGCGCCGATGCCGAGCCCGTGCGACAAGCAGGGGCAGCCGCTGGACTGCGTCGTGCAGAACGGGCAGGCGGTGAAGAAGGGTTCGGACGGCTCCGGCTCCGGTTCCGGCGGCGCCGGAGGCACGGGCGGCACCGGCGGCGGGACCGGCGACAAGGGCACGGGCGCCGGCGGTCCGGGCGGCGCCGGGGACCCGAACGCGCCCGCGGCCGCGGCCGACCCGAACGCCGCCGCGGCCGGCGACGGCACCGCGGACGACGTGATCGACCCGCAGACCGGCCAGGTCGTCGCCCGCGGCCGCGGCGGCGGCGCGACCGAGGTCGCCGCGAACGTGGTCGAGGTGTCCGGCCGCCCCGAGGACTGGACGCTGTCCACCCTCACCGCCCTCGAACTGCTCGCCGTGGTGCTGGTGCCGCCGCTGCTCGGCCGCCGACTGCTGCGCCGCCGCCGCGACTCCGGCGGTGCCTCGTGACCGCGCCCGTGCTCGACAAGCCGGCGGCGCCCGCCGTGGCGCGGGTGAGCCCCCCGGCGCCGGCGGCCCGGCCGGCCGTCACCCCCGGCCGGCGGCGGTTCCTGCAGGGCGCCTGGGCGGTCTGCCTGCTGGCCGCGCTGGTGCTCGGCTTCGTCGGCTACCTGTTCACGCTCTCGCACCTCCAGGAACGGCACTACCAGTCCACCGCCTACAAGACCTTCCAGGACCAGCTGGCCCGGGCCGTCGCCCCCACCGGCGCGGCGCCGGACGGCGATCCGGTGGCCCTGCTGGACATCCCCGCGATCGGGCTGCACCAGAGCGTCGTCGTCGAGGGCACCACCGGCCGGGACCTGATGCGGGGCCCCGGCCACCGGCGGGACACCGCGCTGCCCGGCCAGAGCGGCGTCGCGGTGCTGTTCGGCCGGGGCGCCACCTTCGGCGCGCCGTTCGCCGACCTGTCCGAGCTGCGGGTCGGCGACAAGATCGAGGCCACCACCGGGCAGGGGAGGTCCACCTACACCGTCAACGTGTACGGCGACGGCGACCACCCGATCACCGACCCGGCCCGCAACCGGCTCGTCCTGGTCACCGGCGACTCCGACTGGATCCCCGGCTCCACCGTGCTGATCGGCGCCCGGCTCGACGGCGACCCCCAGCCCGACCCCGGCGGCCGGCCCGCGAACACCGCCCACGACAAGGCGCTGGCCGCCGACAAGGGCGCGCTGGCCGCGCTGCAGCTGTGGTCGCTCGGCCTGCTGGGCGCGGTCGTCGGCGGCCTCTGCCTGGCCCGGCACTGGCGGCCCCCGGCCGTCTACCTGAGCCTCGCGCCGGTCGTCGGCGCCCTGCTCTGGGCGGTGTACGAGAACGCCGCCGCCCTGCTGCCCAACCTCTACTGACGCGCGCCCGGAGGACCGAACCGATGACCGACACCACGCGGCAGCCGCCGCCCGACGCGGCGGCGGGCGACCAGGCCGCCGACACCCTCACCCTGCCGGCCGCGGCTCCCCCGGTGCCCCCCGCCGGGCCTCCCACCGGGCCGCTGGCCGGGCTGGAGACCCGCGAGGTGTCCGCCTGGTTCGGCTCCCGCAAGGTGCTGGAACGGGTCTCGCTCGCCATGCCGGCCGGCGAGGTCACCGCGCTGATCGGCCCCTCCGGCTGCGGCAAGTCCACCTACCTGCGGATTCTCAACCGGATGCACGAGATGGTGCGCGGCGCCGCCCTCGCCGGCGAGGTGCTGCTGGACGGTGACGACGTGTACCGGGCCGGGCGCCGCCCCGCCGAGGTGCGGCGCCGGATCGGCATGGTGTTCCAGCGGCCCAACCCGTTCCCGGCGATGTCCATCGAGGACAACGTGGCCAGCGGGCTCAAACTGGCCGGGATCAAGGTGTCCAAGGACGAGCGCCGTGAACTCGTCGAGACCAGCCTGCGCCGGGCCGGGCTCTGGGACGAGGTGTCCGGCCGGCTGCACACCCCCGGCGGCGCGCTCTCCGGCGGGCAGCAGCAACGCCTGTGCATCGCCCGGTCGTTGGCCGTCTCGCCGGACGTCCTGCTGATGGACGAGCCGTGCTCCGCGCTCGACCCCACCTCCACCCGGCGGGTCGAGGAGACCATCGACGAACTGCGCGGGCGGCTCACCATCGTGATCGTCACCCACAACATGCAGCAGGCCCAGCGGGTCTCGCAGAGCTGCGCGTTCTTCCTGGCCACCCACGACACCCCCGGGCGGATCGTCGAGGCCGGGCCGACCGCGCGGATCTTCGGCAGCCCGCGCGACCAGCGCACCTCGGACTACGTCAACGGGCGCTTCGGGTAGCTCTCCTGGAGCCCGAGCAACTCCTCCAGGACGGCGGCGACGCCGTCCTGGTCGTTGCTCACGGTGTGCCGCGCCACCGCCGCCAGCACCTCCGGGTGCGCGTTGGCGACGGCGTAGGCGGTGCCCGCCCAGGCCAGCATCTCCAGGTCGTTCGGCATGTCGCCGAAGGCCACCACCTCGCTCCGGTCGATCCCGTGCTCGGCGCACCAGCGGGCCAGCGTGCTCGCCTTGGTGACGCCCGGCGCGCTGATCTCCAGCAGCGGGATCGGCGCCGAGCGGGTGATCTCGGCCAGGTGCCCGGCCGCCGACCGGGCCTCGGTGAGGAAGGTGTCCGGGTCGAGGTCCGGGTGCTTGGCGAGCAGCTTGAACAGGCCGCTCACCCGGCCGCCCGGGCCCAGCAGCTCCTCGGCCGAGCCGATCGGATGGTCGGTCTCCTCACCCCACATCGGCACCGCGTACTCCGGCTCGCGGGCGAAACCGGCCGGGTACTCGAAGGCGAACGCGGTGCCCGGCAGCTTCGCCCGCAGCACGTCCACCACCGCGAGCGCCGTCCCGGCCCCCAGCGGGAACGACTCCAGCAGCTCGCCGCGCCGCACGTCCACCACCGCGCCGCCGTTGGAGCAGATCGCCACCCCGTGACCGCCGATGTGCGGGCTCACCTGCTGCATCCAGCGCGGCGGGCGGCCGGTCACGAACACCACCTGCGTCCCGGCCGCCTCGGCCGCGGCCAGCGCGGCCGCGGTGCGGTCGCTCACGGTGCCGCCGGCGCAGAGCAGAGTGCCGTCCAGGTCGGTCGCGATCAGGCGGGGGGCGGTGCTGCGGGGCTCGGTCACCGGACCATCTTCGCCCATCCGCCCGGTCGGGTCACGACGGCGGTACGGGCCTGCTTTCGGCCGTCTTCGGGGCGCCGGGCGCCGTTTTCCGGCCGATCGGCGGGGTTGACGCGTGTCCGGAACGGGGGCCGCGGGCAGGAACCGGCCGTGGCCACCACATCGGCAGAGAGAACCGTGCCCACCACCTTCGAGACCACCGAGGCCCCGGCCCGGGACACCTCCCGCGACCCGGTGCTCCTCGGCGACGTCCTCTTCCACACCCTCGCCGACCTCGCCCGCCGCGCCCCGGCCCCCCTCCTCCCCACCCAACGCACCCGCCCGCACCCGTAGCAGCGGGGACCGCCTCAGGCGCCGATCAGCTCGCGGCCGTCATGCCCGACCACGGCCCCGGCAACGAAGCCAGTGACCCCGGCGGCCTCGGCCTCGGCCACCAGACCGGCCACGAACTCGGGAGAGGGGACGGTCATGGCAGCTCCATTCGTAGGGTGCGAGTGGGGTGGTCGAGCCAGGCCTGCCGGGTGTGCTCGGTGACGGTGATCCCGAACCGCTCGGGGCCGGGGCTGCCCCGGTCCTCCCACCAGAGATAGGCGGCCTCGATCTCGCCCCAGAGGCGGCGGGAGCCGTGCTGGTGAACGGTGAAGCGGTCGTGGTCGCGGTCGGCGGCCGCCCAGGAACGGGCGTCCGTGGTGGCGACCCAGAGGCGGTCGGCGTCGGTGTCCCAAGCGGTCCAGACATCGGGCTTGCGCGGGGGCGGTTCAGGTGCGGGCGTGTCCTCGGACTCCTCGGGCGGGAGGGGCTTCACCGCTCGACGATCGGGAGATCGGCGTGGACGACCTTCCCGAGCGGGAGCGGCGTGACGCCCCACTGCCCACGCGTGAGCCGGTGGACCATGGCCAGCCCCCGGCCCGAGGTGGAATTGCAGTTGGCCCGGATCATCACGGGTATCACCCGGGACCCGTCACCGACGAGGATGCGAACGACCCGGTCGGACGGGCGCCGCACGGCGACGACCATGCGCGTCTGGCACCCGGTCTTGACCGCGTTGGTGGCCAACTCGCTGACGATCAAGGTGGCTTCATCAATCAGCTCGTCCAGCCCCCACTCCCGCAGCTTGGCACGTACCAAGCGCCGCGCCGCCCCCACCGACTCCGGAAGGTACGGCAGGCAGACGGTTGCCGGCTCGGGGCGCTGAACCGGTCTCCCGGCATGGAGCCAAGCAAGCGTCAGCTCCAGGTCTTTGGGGATCGTCCGGGCTTCGTGTCCGACCTGTCGCGGGCGCGTCTGTTCTGAAGGCATGGGTGGCTCCATAGGTTGCTCGGCGCAGTCAACGCCTCACCTGGCGTAGCCATGGTGGCGTGCCTTCCCTTACGATTGCCAGGTCTCAACCTTCACTGTTCTGGTGCGTCACAGAGGGGTCGGGCCGTGGAGTCGAACGAATATGACGAGACGTCATCTCTGGCCATCCGCTTCGGGCGGGAGATCCGCAGGTTGCGGAAGGCCAGAGGCTGGTCCCAGGCCGAGCTCGGCAGGAGGATGCGCTATTCGCACGGGTTGATCTCCTACATCGAGGGAGCGAAGAAGCCCATCACTCTTAAATTTGCAGTGAAAGCCGACGAGGTGTTCGAAACCGGCGGCACCTTCGTGGAGTTGTGGCGGATGTACTCCCGCGCATCCCTGCTGGAAGGGTTCCCTGAGTACGCTCTCCACGAGACCAAGGCCCTTGAGGTCCGCCACTTCGAGCTGGGCATTGTGCCCGGTTTGCTCCAGACACCGGAATACGCGCAGGCGTTCGCTTCCGCCGCCGTTCGGCGGGGCAGCATCACCGAGAAGCAGCTGGACGAACGCCTGGACTTCCTCGTGACTCGCCAGCGCCTGATCGACCGACAGCCGGTTCCTCATCTCCACTTCGTGCTGGACGAAGGGGCGCTGCGGCGAACGGTCGGCGGGCCCGATGTGATGGCGCGACAGAGGGACCACCTCGAAGCCCTTGCCGGCAGGCCGAACATCACGATCCAGGTGGCCCCGTTCGAGCTCGCGGAAGAGCTGCCGTTCACCATGATGGTCACGCTGCTGACCATGCCGGATCGAACGCTCCTGGCATACTCGGAGTGCCAGTTGCGCGGCTTCCTCGCAAGGGACAAGCAGACTGCTCGCGCCTGGGAGCGGGACTACCACCAGCTCCAGGTGGAAGCGCTGTCGAAGGCCGCGTCGCTGGAGATGATCCGCAGTCCGCAAGGCGTGAGAGGAACGTCATGATCCCCCCTGTAGACCTGTCCGGCGCCGCGTGGTTCAAGTCCAGCTACAGCAACAACGGCGGGTCCTGCGTCGAGCTGGCCCCGAACTTCCCCGGCCTGGCCCCAGTTCGTGACTCCAAGGACCCCCAGGGCCCCGCTCTCGTCTTCCCGGCTGACGCCTGGAAGTCGTTCGTCACCGCTGTCCAGCTTGGCGAGTTCGGCGCGATCTGAGTCACCGAGCGAGCCCGGAAGCAGGCCCCTGCCCGGTTGGGCAGGGGCCTGCTTCGACACGGCAGGTCGGTGCCGCGTCCCACTGATGGTCCTCGATCTTCCCCGGCGAGGGACGGTTGGTGCGTAGGAAGTCGGCCCGGCCGACTTCCTACGCACCAACCCGGGGTCACGCCGCCAGGAGAGCCGTGCGGTCCAGCTTGCCGTGGGGGGTCAGCGGGAGCTGGCGGAGGTGGTGGATCTGCTGGGGGAGCATGTGGGCGGGCAGGCATTCCGCGAGGTGGGTGCGGATGTCGCGGGCCGGGACCGCTTCCGGGTCGGCGACGACGTAGGCGGTGAGGGACTGGGCGTCGGGGGTGACGGTGCAGGCGGCGCTGCTGACTCCGGGGATGGTGCGGAGGGCGGCTTCGATTTCGCCCAACTCGATACGGAAGCCTCGGAGTTTGACTTGGCCGTCTTGGCGGCCGAGGTAGCTGAAGGAGCCGTCGAGCTCTTCGATGGCCCAGTCGCCGCTGTGGTAGTGGCCATCGGTGAAGCGGGCGGCGTTCAGTTCGGGGCGCTCCAGGTAGCCGTGGCTGACCGACGCCCCGGAGACCCAGAGTTCGCCGGGTTGGCCGGGCGGGACAGGAGCTCCGTCCGCGTCGCGGAGGGTGATGGCGAGGTGGGGGAGGGGGCGGCCGATGGGGGTGCGGCCGGGGCGGGCGCCTGCCAGGAGCTCGGGGGTGAGGGGGCAGAACGTCACGTGCACGGTGGTCTCGGTGATGCCGTACATGTTGACCAGGGTGGCATTGGGGCCGGTGCCGGCCTGCCAGAAGCGGCGGACGTCGTCGGGGACCAGTGCCTCGCCACCGAAGACCACGTGGCGGAGGGCGGGGAAGGAGAGGCCCAGAGCGACGGCTTCGGTGACGAGGTTGCCGAAGGCGGAGGGGACCTGGTTGAGGAAGGTGACCTCCCGGTCGGCCAGCAGCTGGGCGAAGGACTCCGGGTCGGCGGCGCTCTCGCGGTCGACGACCACCGCGTGGCCGCCGTACAGCAGCGGCCCCCACAGCTCCCACACGCTGAAGTCGAAGCTCCAGGAGTGGAAGATCGTCCACACCTCCTCCGGCCCGAGGTCGAACAGCGGAGCGGCGGCGTCCATCAGGCCCAGCACATGCGCGTGGCTGACCAGGCAGCCCTTGGGCAGTCCCGTGGAGCCGGAGGTGTAGATGGCGTACGCGGTGTCGGCGGGGGTGGCCTTGGCGACCGCGCCCGGGCGGGTGGCGAGTGTGAAGGGGCCGATGGTGGTGAGGGGCGATTCACCCGGCAGCAACGGGGCGTCGGTGAGGACGAGTTGGGCGCCGGAGTCGTCCAGCAGGTGCTGCTGCCGGGCCTCCGGGTAGCCGGGGTCGACGGGCAGGTACGCGGCGCCCGAGCGGAGGATGCCGAGGATGCCGCCGGGCGCGTGCCGGGTGCGGTCGGCGCGCAGGGCGACGAGCTGCCCGGGGGAGACCCGCCCGGCCAGGGTGGCCGCCACCTCGGAGGCGAGGGCGTCGAGTTGGCGGTACGTCAGTACGCCGGAGGTGTCCGAGACGGCGGTGCGGTCGGGGTACCGGGCGGCGGTCGCGGCGAAGCGGGTGTCGAGGCGGTCGGCCGTGGTCATGGGACGCTCCGGGTCCGGGAGTCGGTGATGCGGCAGGTGTGGTGCGCTCATCGCGGGCCCACCCCCGTGAGCGCGTGCACCAGGTAGCTGGCGACGTCGGCGGGCGTGGTGCCGCGGCCGAAGACCCGGTCGGCGCCGAGTTCGGCGGCGGTGCCCGGGTCGAAGCGGGGGCCGCCGACGACCAGCAGCGGGCGCTCGTGCTCGGCGAACTCGGCGCGCAGTTCGGCACTGAGTTCCTTGACGTTGGTGAGGTGGGCGTCCCGCTGGGTGACCACCTGGGAGACCAGGACGGCGTCGGCGCCCTCGACGCGGGCCCGGCGGACCAGGTCGGGGACGCTGACCTGCGCGCCCAGGTTGAGCACCTTCAGCTCGCGGTAGTACTCCAGGCCCTTCTCGCCCGCGAAGCCCTTGATGTTGAGGATGGCGTCGATGCCGACGGTGTGCGCGTCGGTGCCGATGCAGGCGCCGAGCACGACGAGCTTTCGGCCGAGCCGCTCGCTGACGGCGGTGTTGGCCTCCTTGGCGGTCAGCAGCGGGTACTCGCGCTCGACGACCTCGATCTCGTCGAGGTCGACCTCGTGCACCACCGGGCCGTACACGACGAAGAAGCTGAAGTCCCGCCCGATCGGCTTGGAGTGGACGAGCAGCGGCCGGTCGAGGCCCATCTTCCGGGCGAGCTGCAGGGCGGCCCCGTCGGCGAGCGGGCCGTGCGGGACGGGCAGGGTGAAGGAGAGCTGGACCATGCCGTCGTCGGTGGTGTCACCGTACGGGCGCACGGTGGTGGCGACGGAGGGCAGCGTCGGGGCGTCGGGAAGCAGGAGGTCCGGGGTCACGTGGTCTCCAGGAGGTCGATGGCGGGGTTGCGGTAGCCGGCGGCCCGCGCCACCACGCCGTCCGCGCCGCGGCCGCCCTCGGCCGTGCGCCGCATGCCGCCGAAGGTGCCGGCGGCGATGGCGTCCAGCAGGCCGCGCTCGCGGATGTCGGCGAGCAGGTCGACCGCCTCGCCGAGGACCTGGCCGGCGCGGCGGGCGATCAGGCCGTCCGGGGCGGGGTGGAAGTCCTCCGCGAGGCCGCCGGCCGCGTCCAGCACGTAGCGGATGTTGCGCAGCGCGAGGTCGCGGTCGGAGAGGAAGGGGGTGACGACGGCCTCGGTCATCATGCCGACCAGCAGGATGCTCTGTTCGGTGAGCGCGCCGGCCAGGTTGAAGAAGCCGTTGAGCAGGTAGCCGTGGAAGACGTCGCCGGTCATGTGCCGGGTGGGCGGCATCCACTTGAGCGGGGCGTCCGGGAAGAGTTCGCGGGCGAGCAGGGCGTGCGCGAGTTCCAGCCGGAACGAGTCGGGCACCGCCGGGTCGATCTCGAAGGCGTGGCCGAGGCCGAGTTGGCCGTCCGCGAGGCCGGCCTCCTTGGCGAAGTACTCGTTGAGCAGCTGGCTGGCGGTCACGGTGTGGGCGGCGTCGACGGCGTCGGCGGTGGTGAGGTAGTTGTCCTCGCCGGTGTTGATGACGATGCCGGCCCGGGCGTGGAGCTGGCGGGAGAAGCGCTGGTCGACGAAGGTGCGCACCGGGTTGATGTCGCGGAACAGGATGCCGTACATGGAGTCGTTGAGCATCATGTCGAGGCGTTCCAGTCCGGCCAGCGCGGCGATCTCCGGCATGCACAGCCCGGACGCGTAGTTGGTGAGCCGGACGTAGCGGCCGAGTTCGGCCGAGGTCTCGTCCAGCGCGGCGCGCATCAGCCGGAAGTTCTCCTGGGTGGCGTAGGTGCCCGCGTAGCCCTCGCGGGTGGCGCCGTCCGGGACGTAGTCGAGCAGTGACTGCCCGGTGGAGCGGATCACGGCGATCACGTCGGCGCCGCCCTGGGCGGCGGCCTGGGCCTGCCGGATGTCCTCGTGGATGTCGCCGGTGGCGACGATCAGGTAGATCCAGGGGCCCTTCGGGTTGCCCCAGCGGCGCACCAACTCCTCGCGCTCGCGCCGCCGTTCGTCGATCCGGGCGATGCCCCGGCCGACCGCCGTGCGGGCGGCGGCCTCGGACCGTACGGCGGCGTCGCCCTCGGGGACGCGGAACGGCACGGTGCGGGTGGCGGCGCGGGCGGCCAGGTCGGTCAGGTCGCGGTACTCGCCGCTGCGCAGCGCCTCCCAGACCGGCAGGCAGACGCCGTGCTCCAGTCCGACCTGGTCGCGGACGGCGTCGACCAGCCGGTTCGCCCACGGGATGCCCTCGGGGTCGGCGCCGTTCAGGCCGGCCAGGCGCAGGGTGGCGCGCTCGACGGCGACGGTGGTGTGCGAGCGGGCCAGGTCGACGACCGGGCGGCCGGCCTGGGCGGCCAGTTCGCGGGCGCGGCGGACCAGCACCGGGTCGAGGCCGAGCTTGCCCGGGGCGCGTACGGCGGTGGTCATCACAGGCTCCCGGCGAGGACGGGCTCGGTGCCGAGCCGGTGATCGAACAGCGCCCGCACGCCCGGCTCCTGCCGGATCAGGTCGAGCGCGAGGGCGGCGTGCCCGGGCTGGTAGCCGTTGCCGATCAGCATGGTGACGTCGCGGGCCAGCCCCTCGGCGCCGAGCGCGGCGGCCGGGAACGAGGTGGCCATCGAGAAGTAGACGACGGTGCCGCCGTCCCGGGTGGCCAGGATGGCCGGGTGTTCGCAGCCGGGCACGTCGGTGCAGACCACGGTGACGTCGGCAGGGCCGCTGTGCGCGTCCAGCAGGGCGGCCAGGCCCACCGGGTCGCGGGCGTCGCCGAGCAGCGCCAGGTCGGCCAGCCCGGACTCCTCCAGGGCGCGCCGCTCGGCCTCGTTCGGCACCACGCCGATCAGCCGTCCGGCGCCGGCCCGGCGGGCGGCGGCCAGCGACAGCGAGCCGGACTTCCCGGCGGCGCCGAGCACCAGCACGGTGGGCGTGGGCAGCGGTTGGGCGCGGACGACCCGCTCGGTGAGCGCGGGGGCGCCGCACACGTCCAGTACGGACAGCGCCAGCTCGTCCGGCAGGTCGTCCGGCAGGACGGCGGCGATCGAGCGGCCGAACAGCACCGCGTGGCCCTTCGCGGGGATCCGCTCGCTCAGGCCGTCCCAGCCGAGCAGCCCGTCGTAGACGGCCAGCGGGGTCAGGCTGAGCGAGACCAGGGTGGCGATCCGGTCGCCGGGGCGCAGGCCGAGCGGCGAGTCCGGGCCGACCGCGTGGACGCGGCCGATCAGCATGCCGCCGGAGCCGGTGACCGGGTTGTGCATCTTGCCGCGCTCGTCGATGATCGCGCAGACCTCGTCGCGGATCGCCGGGCCGTCGCCGCGGTGCTTGTCGTGCAGCTGGCGGTAGGAGGCGGCGTCCAGGTTCAGCACCTCGACGCAGACCAGCACCTCGTCGTCGGCGATCACCGGGTCCGGGTCGAGCCGCCAGGCGGCCTGCGGCAGCACGCCGGCGGGCTCCAGCACCCGGTGCAGTCCCATCGAAAGACTCATGCGCCCGCCTCGCTCCGCTCGGCGAGGGCATTCGCCCACGCGCACCTTTCGATGATTCGCTTGCTGCGCTCGCTCATGCCGCACCGCCGGTGAGGGCGAGGGCCTCGGGGGTGCTCCACCAGCGGCGGCCGGCCTCGGGCAGGGTGTGCACCGGGTCGTAGTAGTGGTGGGTGCGGTCCAGCGCCTCCGGGTCGTCGTGCTCGACCGAGGTGCGGTAGTTCTTGCGCCAGGAGGAGATGCCGCGCTCGCGGTCGTAGGAGTCGACCTGGTGCACCCAGCGCTTGCCGACGTACGGCACGTCGCAGACGATGCGCGGGGTGGCGAAGCCGGGCAGGTAGCCCATGATCGCGTGCTGCAGGCGCTGCGCCTCGGCGAGCGGCAGGCGCCAGTGCTCGGCGCCGGGGATCATGTCGCAGAGATAGAAGTAGTAGGGCATGATGCCGGCGTTGTCGAGCAGGCCGAAGCACAGGTCGAGCAGCGCCTCCGGGCTGGCGTTGACGCCGTCCAGCAGCACGCCCTGGTTGCGGACGTCGCGCAGGCCGGTGTCCAGCAGCGCCCGGGAGGCCTCGGCGACCAGCGGGGTGACCTGCTGGGCTGCGTTGGCGTGGGTGTGCATCGCCAGCGAGACCCCGCGGGAGCGCGCCTTGGCGGCCAACTCGGCCATGCCGTCGAGGAGTTCGGGTGCCATCCAGTGCTGGGGAAGGCCGATCAGGCCCTTGCTGGCGAGCCGGACGTCGCGGACCGACTCGATGTCCAGCAGCCGGTCGACGAAGGAACGCAGGCGCGGCCAGGGCACGTTGGCGACGTCCCCGCCGGAGACCACCACGTCGCGCACGGTCGGGGTGGCGCGCAGGTAGTCGATCATCCGGTCCAGCCGGTCGGCGGGCCGCAGCACGAAGCGGTACTTGGCGATCTGCGGGGTGTTGTTGCCGACCAGGTCCATCCGGGTGCAGTGCCCGCAGTACTGGGGGCAGGTGGTGACCAGCTCGGCCAGCACCTTGGTCGGGTAGCGGTGGGTCAGGCCCTCGACCGCCCACATCTCGGCCTCGTGCAGCGAGTCCCGGGAGGCCAGCGGGTGGCTGGGCAGGGTCGGCTGCCGGTCGGAGGCGACCGGCAGCATGTAGCGGCGCACCGGGTCGCGGTACCAGGCGCCGGTCTCCGGCGGCCCGTCCGGGCCGATGGTGTTCAGCACCTGCGGGGTGAGCAGCAGCGACATGGTGGCGTGCTGCCGCTGGTCGGCCTCCAGATCGGCGTAGAACGCCTCGTCCAGGCCGGGGCCGACCAGCTCGCGCAGCTGCTTGACGCTCTTGACGCAGTGCGCGCGCTGCCACTGCGGGTCCCGCCACTGGGCGGCGGTGACGTCGCGCCAGCCGGGGAAGCGGGTCCAGTCGGGCTCGACGGCCTCGCGCCGCCGGTACTCGTACGGCTGCGGCAGCGGTTCGAGGGCGGTGTGGGCCAGGGCGGGGGCGGCGTACGCCATGATGCTCGGTCTCCTTCTCAAGGCCACCGGCGGGCGGACGTCCCCCGGGCGGTGGGTCGGGTGGTCAGTGGGTGAGCTGGTAGACGAACAGGCCGTCGGCGTCGGGCATGCGCGCGAAGGCGGCCCGCTCCATGACGCGCTGGGAGGCGTGGTTGTCCGGGGTGGTGGTGGCGATCACCCGGTCGACGCCGTCCTGGGCCAGCGCCCAGCAGGCCAGTTCGCCGAGCGCGAGGGTCGCGTAGCCGTGGCCGCGGGCCGGCTCGACCAGGTCGAAGCCGATCTCCACCTGCCCGCCGTCCGGGGCGCCGTGGAAGCCCATGCCGCCGACCACGACCGCGTCCTCGCTGCGCACCAGCAGGTACATGCCCCAGCCGGGCCGCAGCAGGCCGGCCGCGGCGGCACCGGCCAGCATCTTCGCGGCGACCCGGGTGCCGTCGCCGGGGGTGCCGCCGAGCCAGTCGAGCCCGGCGGTGCCGCCGTCGCGCAGCTGCTCGGCCTCGGCCGGCAGCACCTCGCGCAGCTGGACCGGGCCGGCGGTCAGCAGCTGGACGGCCGGGCGGGCGGCGTCCTCGGCGACGGCCTCGCGCACCGAGGCGGGGCGCAGGTCCGTCCAGCCCTCGGCGACGCGCTCCAGGCAGGCGCGCTCGTCGCCGGTCCAGTCGGTCGCCCGCCAGCCGGCCGGCAGCTCGGCCCGGCGCGGCCAGACGGCGTACTGCTCCTCGTGGTTGACGATCACGACGTGGGTCATCAGGGGTGCTCCTACAGGTGCGGGGAGGGAGGTGTGCGGCTCAGCGCACGGGGGCGAGTTCGTCGAGCGCGTCGAGCAGCCGGTCCAGCTGCTCGTCGGGGCCGAGCGAGACGCGCAGGTAGCCGGGCAGGCCGAACCGGCCGGCGTCGCGGACGAGGATCCCGTACCGCTCGGCGAGCAGCCGCTCGGCGGCCGCGGAGTCGGGTACGGCGACCGCGACGAAGTTGGTGGCCGAGGGCAGCGAGCGGCGGCCCCGGGCGGCGAGGTCGGCGCGGAAGCGCTCGCGCCGCTCGGCGGTGCGGCGCACGGCCGACGCCAGGTGCTCCGGGTCGGTGAGCGCGGCGACGGCGCCCGCCTGGGCGGCCCGGTTGACGCTGAACGGCATGGTGCCCTGGGCCTCGCGCAGCCGGGCGATCAGGTCGGCCCGGCCGACCGCGTAGCCGATCCGCAGCGCGGCCAGCCCGTACGCCTTGGAGAAGGTGCGCAGCGAGACGACCGGGGCGCCGCGGTCCAGGTAGTCGCGCAGCTGCGGGGAGCCGGCCGGGGTGAACTCCAGGTAGGCCTCGTCGACCACCAGCGGGGTGCCGGTGCGCTCGGCGGCGGCGACCAGCAGGTCGAAGCGCTCGCGGGAGAGCAGGGCGCCGGTCGGGTTGTGCGGGTTGCACAGGTAGCCGATGCCGGCGCCGGCCAGCGCCTCGGCGAAGCGCTCGGCGTCGGTGTCGGTGCCGTCCGGCCCGGTCAGCGGGATCTCCGCGCAGCCGCGCCGGGCGGTCTCCAGGCAGATCCGGTAGCCGGGGAAGGTGCCGGCGGTGGTGACGCCGGGCCTGGTGACGTCGCCGAGGGCGAGGGCGGTGAGCAGGACGAGCTCGTCGCTGCCGTTGGCGACGGCGATCTGCTCCTCGGCCACGCCGAGGTGCGCGGCGATGGCGGCGGTCGGACTCTGCCGGGCCGGGTCCGGGTAGACCTCGGTCAGGTCGATCGCCTCGCGGGCGGCGGCGAGGGCGAGCGGGCTGGCACCGTACGGGTTCTCGCTCAGGTGCAGCCGGGCCGGGGCCGCGGCCGGGGCCAGGGCGGTGGTCACGCCTGGTCGCCCAGCAGGATGCCGAAGCAGTAGCTGCCCGGCTCGGCCTCCTTGGTGAGGAACAGGTGCTCGGCGCCGGCCGGGACGTGCAGCACGGCCGGGGAGCTCAGCTCGTGGTGCACGCCGTCCACGGTGACGTCGATCTTCGCGCCGCCCGGGTTGGGCGAGACCAGGAAGTAGATCTCGGCGACCTCGTGCCGGTGCGGGTCGGCGACCGGCTTGCCGACCAGGTGGTCGATCGAGCCGCCGGCCAGCTCGAACGGGAGGCCGCCGAACATGTCGGCGGTGAGGTAGAACGGGGCCGGCACGTGGTGGCCGGCCACCGGCAGGAACTGGGGGATGTCCGTACGGACTGCTGCGGTCTGCAAGGCTCCACTCCGGGGCGCTCGACGGGGCTGCCCGAAAACGGGCTGCTCGACTGGGGATGCGAGAAGCCTTGCCGATCCCGGGGCCCGGATCGATGTCCGGACGCTGTCATAAACTTGCCTGGCAGCAAGTGACCGCGGGGGGAGCACCATGACCGACCCGGAGACCGGCGGCGGCACCGAACTGACGCCCGACGCGACCCTCCTGTACGAACAGGCCTTGCGGGACGGCGTCCTGATCGCCGCCGACCGGCACGACGGACTCCCCCTGGAGCGCTTCGACGCCGCCCTGGCGGCGCTGCTGGAGCTGCGGCTGCTGCACGGGACGGCGCCCGGCCGCTGGGTGCCGGCCAGCCCGGAGGCGGCGGTGGCCGAACTCGTCGGCCCGCTGGAGCAGGAGATCCACGAGCGGCGGATGCGCGCCGAGCGGACCAGGGCGATGCTGCTGCCGCTGCAGTCCACCTACTTCGAGGCCCGGCGGGACCACGGCCGGGGCGTCGCCATCGAGCTGCTGCACGACGTGGAACAGGTCCGCAGCATGCTCAGCGAGGTGTCCCGGGCCTGCTCGGAGGAGGTGTTCGTCAGCCAGCCGACCGCGCTGAGCGAGGAGACGCTGGTCGACAGCCGCCCGCGCGACCTGCAGCTGCTGGACCGGGGCGTGCGGATGCGCGCGCTGTACCCGCACGTGGTGCTGGCCAGCCCGGTGGTGCAGATGCACTTCACCCGGATGTCGGAGGCCGGCTCGGAGATCCGCACGGTCGGCGAGGTGATCGACCGGCTGATCATCTTCGACCGGCGGATCGCCTTCCTGCCCGACCGCACCCAGGACGGCGAGCCGGGCGCGATGGTGATCCGCGAGCCGGTGGTGGTCGCGTACCTGTACCGCACGATGGAGCGGGAGTGGAGCCAGGCCCGCCCGTTCACCCACACCGGCTTCGGCTACGGGGACAGCGGCGACGAGGTCAAGCGCGGGATCGTCCGGCTGCTCGCGGCCGGGCACAAGGACGAGGCGATCGCGCACCGGATGAACATGTCGGTGCGGACCTGTCGGCGGCACATCGCCGAGCTGATGCGGGACTGGGGGGTGGACAGCCGCTTCCAGGCGGGGGTGTTCGCCTCCCGCTTCGCGCTGATCGACCGCTGAGCCGACCGTTGATCGACCGCTGATCGACCGTTGAGTCGACCGTTGAGTCGACCGTTGAGGCAGGCGGCCGCGGCCGCCTGCCCGGGGTCGTCAGAGCTCGCACTCGGCCGAGGTCATGGTCCGTTCGCCGTCCGGCCCCTCGATGGTGAAGGTGAGCGTGCCGAGCGCCTTCTCCACGACGGCCAGCATCGCGGCGTGGTCCTCGACGATGCCGGTGACGGACACCAGCTCGGCGGTCGACACGGTCGGCGGCAGCTGCTCGCCGGGGCGGCTCATCACCGTCGCGCCCTCGACGCCGGGCAGGTCCAGCACCTCCCGCAGGCCGTGCACGGCCTTCAGCAGGCCGCCCTCGCGCGGGGTCTGGACGGAGCGGACGAAGTACACCCGGTCGGTGGGGGCGTGGCCGACCTCCACCCGCTGGCCGAGCGCGATCCGGCCGGCCAGCTCCATCGGGTCGAGGCCGCCGGCCAGTTCGGTGAGCCACGACTGGTAGCCGCCGAGCCGGCCGTTGAGCTCGATCAGCCGGGGGCCCTCGGCGGTGAGCTTGAGTTCGGTGTGGGTGATGCCGGTGCGGACGCCCAGGGCCTCGATGACCCGCGTGGTCAAGGTGAGCGCGGCGGCCCGTTCGGCGTCGTCGATCGGCGCCGGCCAGTACTGCCCGGGCTCGCGGAACGGCGGCAGCAGCGGGTACTTGCCGGTGACCTGCCAGTGGGTGACCTCGCCGTCCACCACGGCGCTCTCCACCGAGACGTAGTCCCCGAAGGGCCCGCAGTCCCGGCCGCGCAGGTACTCCTCCAGCACCATCGGGCCGGCCTCCGGCCCGGTCAGCAGCTCCTCGGCGAGGCGGCGGCCCGCGTCCTCCTCGGTGATCAGGTGGGTGTCCCGGCTGCCCTGCCCGGTGGCGGGCTTGAGCACGGCGGGCAGGCCGACCTCGGCCAGCGCGGCCGGCCAGTCGCCGGGGCGCTCCAGCCGGGCGGAGCGGACGGCGTCGACGCCGTGCTCGCGCAGCCGGGCCCGCATCGCGTACTTGTCGCGCAGCAGCCCGACCGTCTCGACCGAGTGGAACGGCAGGCCGAGCCGCTCGGCGAGTTCGGCCGCGTCGCCGAGGCAGGTCTCGCTGAAGGTGAGGAGCGCGTCCGGGCGGTGGCGGCGCAGCTCCTCGGCGGCGGTGTCGTGGTCCGGGTCGAGGTCGACGACCGTGGCCAGCTCCTCGATCAGCGCGCGGTTGAGCTCGGTGTGCTCGGACCGGCGCAGCGCCATGAGCACGTCGCCGAGCGGTTCCAGGTGTTCGACGATGGTGAGCGGGCTCACCGCGCCCAGGTCGTAGACGACGGCGATGACGGGTCGGTCTGCCACGGTGGTCGGTCCTTCGAGTAGACGGGGGTGGCCTCAGGCGAGGGCCTGGTCGGCCTCCGGGGCGGGGCGGATGCCGGAGAGGACGGTGGCCAGGGCGGGGGTGGTGGAGGCGGCGGGGCGGGTGGCGGTGGTGTCGAAGAGGTGGCGGGCCGCCTCGACGCCGCGCACCTCGGCCTCGATGACGCGGTACCGCTCCCAGCGGTCCCGGGTGAGCCGGTAGCGGTCGCTGACCGCGCGCTCGCCGCGCACCGCGTTGGTCTGGCTGCCGTCGTGGACGAAGCCGAACTTGCGGCAGACCGCCTGGGAGGCGTCGTTGCCCTGCCGGACCACGGACAGCGCCTGCTCGGCGCCGAGGCCGGTGAAGGCCAGTTCCAGGCTGGCGGCGCGGGCGTGGCCGCCGAGGCCGGAGCCCTGGTGGCGCAGTCCGAGCCAGGAGGTGAGCAGCACCTCGCGGGTGGTGCCGAAGTCGATCGCGCCGAGGCTCTGCGAGCCGACGACCTCGCCGTCGTGCACCACGACCAGGTAGAGCGTCCAGTCCTCCGGGGCCCATTCGGCCATCGCCCGCCAGTGCCGTTGCAGCACCCGGCGGGTGACGGTCTCGCGGTCGCCGTCCGTCCACTGGGAGAAGAACGGCATGAAGCCGGGGGCGTGGACGCCGGCGGCGGCCTGGTCGGCGAGCTGGTCGAGGTCGTCGGCGGTGGGGTAGCGCAGCTCGATCCGGGAGGTGCGGACGGAGAGTTCGTGCAGTGGCCAGTTGGGCATGGGCGGATTCCTGACGAGGTGAGGGTCAGCCCGCGGCCGGGGCGGCCGCGAGGGGGGCGGGGTCGGCGGCCGGCTCCGGGGCCGGGCGGTCGAGGGACGGGCGCAGCACGGCGCGCAGCCGGACGGACACCGCCGCCACGGCCAGGCAGCCGGTGATCAGCACGGCCATCAGCGGCAGGCCGCGGGCCCAGGGCAGGGTGGCGCCGGCCAGGGCCGGGCCGGCCACCGAGCCGGTGGAGACGGCGACCGACAGCAGGGCGTTGACCCGGCCGCGGACGTGGTCCTCGGCGAGGTCGTTGAGCAGCGCGGTCAGCACCGGGAAGACCAGCGCCTCGCCGAGCGAGAGCAGCACCACCCCGGCCAGCGCGGCGGCGAGCGCGCCGCCGCCGTGCCCGAGCCCGGCGACCGCGACCAGCGCCCAGGCGACGGCCCAGCAGGCGCCGCTGACGGCCAGCACGGTGCTGCGGCGCAGCCGCTGGACCTGCTCGCCGAGCAGGATCTGGGCCAGCACGGCGACCACGATGTTGAGCGCGAAGGCGCCGGACAGGCCCTCGGGGCCGAGCGCGCCGTTGCCGGTGAGGTAGCCGGGCAGGCCGGAGCGGAACTGGCCGTAGCTGACCAGCGAGCACATCGTCAGGGTGCCGAGCAGCACGCCGAGGTGGCGGGCCCGGAACACCTCGCGGTAGCCGCCGGACGGCTTCGCGTCCCCGCCCGCGCCACCGTCCTCGCCGGCGGCCCGGGGCAGCAGCAGCCACAGCGCGGCGGCGGCGACCAGGAAGGTCAGGCCGTCCGCGAGGTACAGGGCGGTGAACCGCCCGGCGCCCGCGCCGGCCGCGACCAGGCCGCCGACCAGCACGCCGAGGCCGGTCATCGCGTTGAACACGGCGTAGTCGGCGGAGAAGGCCAGGCCGCGCTCGCGGGCCGAGGCGGCGCCCGCGTACAGGAAGCGCAGCACGGTGCCGACGCCGCTGATGCCGAGGCCGTAGACCACGGCGGCGGCCAGGGCCGGGGCCGGGCCGGTGGCGAAGGCGTACAGCGCGGTGCCGAGGCCGGCGATCAGCATCACCAGCGAGACGACGGTGCGCTGCGCCAGCCGGTCGAGCAGCGCGCCCCAGGCCAGGCCGCCGGCCACGGCGGTGGCGGCCTGGACGGCGAGGGTGACGGCCGGCACCCAGGCGGGCAGGCCGCGGACCTGCTGCAGGTAGATCCAGAGGAAGGGCAGGACCAGGCCGCCGCCGAAGGAGTTGACGGCGTTGACGGCGAGGACGGCCCGGGTGCGCGGGGAGAACTCCCGGTAGAGGGCGAGGGGGTTGGCCATCACTCGGCGTCCAGCACGTACAGCCAGGAGTGCGGGGTGCCGAACGGGACGATCTTGCGCGGGCGCAGCCCGGCGCCGGCGAACAGCTCCTCGTAGGTCTCCTTGGTGTGCAGCGGGACGCCCATCAGGGCGTGCGCCAGCTCGAAGCCGAGCGAGAAGACCGGCAGCGTGGTGGCGTGCTCGGAGTCCGGGCGCAGCATGGTGTCGCCGAGGACGAAGGTGCGGGCGGCCGGGAAGGCCTCGCGCAGGCGGGTGAAGATCTGCGGGCGGGTGGTCTCGTCGGCGAGCAGGTCGTGCAGCAGGAAGAAGCTCATCACGGTGTCGACCTCGGCGAGGGCGTCGCGGTGCGCCTCGCGGTGGCAGACGTCCAGCACGTCGGTGCGGATGGCCTGGACGCGGTCGGTGAGGCCGGCGTCGGCGATGGTGCGCTGGGCCAGGTCGGTGGCCGGGCCGCTGATGTCCAGGCCGAGGCCGCGGGTGCCGGGGCGCTGGCCGACGACCCGGCTGACCCGGGCGGAGATGCCGGAGCCGAGGTCCGCGATGGTGCCGAAGTCGACCTCGGCGAGCACGTCGTCGAGGGTGCCGGCCATGAAGTTGCGGTCGTTCTGGCCGGAGCCGAGGGCGACCATGGCCTCGTCGCGCAGCACGTCGACGCCGAAGGTGCCCTCGCCGTTGGCGAGCAGGTGGGCGCGGCCGATGATGTCGTGGTAGCCGCCGACGCCCCAGGTGAAGTAGCCGCGCATCCGGGCGATCTCCTCGCCGGCCGGGGTGAGGACGACGGTGTCGCCGCCGTTCAGCAGCCGGACCCAGCCGCAGGTGGCGGCGCAGCGCAGCACCTCGCGGATGACCCGCTCGCGGGCGCCGGGGCCGGCGGCGGCGACGAAGCGCGGGACGTCGAGGGCGCCGTCGGCGAGCAGCCGGTCGAACGCGCCGAGGCGGTCCAGGGCGTTGACGATGCCGGCCGCGACGAAGCCGTTGAAGGCCTGGTCGACGCCGATCGGGGCGGGGGCGGCGCCGTGCCAGTCGGCCGGGATCGCGGGGGTCGTCAGGTGGTCCTGCATGGTGGTCATGTCGGTTTCCTTGTCGATGAGGTGATGAAACGTCAGATGAGGGCGGGCCGGGCGGCGCCGCAGAGGTCGAGCAGTTCGGTGAGCAGTCCCTCGACGGCCTCGCGCCCGGCCACCGGCTCGTAGGCGGCCAGCGCGAGGGTCCAGCCGTCGCCGGTGCCGTCGCCGGTGCCTGTGCTGTCGCCGGCGCTGTCGCCGGTGTCGAGCACGCAGCGCACCAGCGGGGCGTCGCGCAGCTCGAACGGGCCGGCGGCGACCGCCCCGGCCGGGCGGCCGGGGACGGGTGCGGTGAGCCCGGTGGGGGCGGCGTCGGTGCGGGCGAACCAGCGGCCGCCCTGCTGGGTGAAGGCGGTGCGCAGCTTCGGGTGCCGCCGCTGCAGCTCGGTGAACGCGGCC
The DNA here is from genome assembly GCF_049543595.1 of Kitasatospora sp. NPDC094028. NCBI lineage: Bacteria > Bacillati > Actinomycetota > Actinomycetes > Kitasatosporales > Streptomycetaceae > Kitasatospora > Kitasatospora sp. NPDC094028. The sequence continues at coordinate 404,363 of NZ_JBMVFA010000002.1, forward strand.
GCCACGGCGGTGGGTTCGGGTGCCGGGCCGGGCCGGACGGCGACGGCGCGGGCGTTGTGCTCGGCCGAGCTGGAGGAGCGCACCAGGTCGTGGAAGAGCCAGCGCTGCTCGTGCGGGGTGAGCGGGCGCAGGCCGCGGGCGGCCGCGGCGGGCTGCTCGTCGGCGGTGGCGCGGCGGAACGGGTAGCCGGGCAGCCGGACCTTGCGGCCGGGGCGGCCGAGGGTGGTGTCGACGTCCAGGCCGCGCCGCCACAGCTCGGCGAGCAGCCCGGCGAGCGAGGCGCCGTCCCCGGGGGTGACGCGCAGCCGTTCGGTGGTGCCGCCCTCGGCGTCGGTGAGGTCGACGGCCAAGGCGTGTCCGGGCGCCGCGCCGCCGGCGCCGCCGGGGGTGCCGACGTCGGCGCGCAGCGCGTCGGCCAGCGTGGTGCGGCCGAGCAGGGCGTCGGCGGCGAGCGCGCCGGTGCCCTCGCCGCGGATCTCCCGGGGCACCACGCCGCGGGCGATCAGCCAGGCGGCCAGCCCGTACTGCACGGCCACCGCGCGGCCGGCGGCCGGCGCGCCGAGCCGCTCGGCGAGCGCCAACGCCTCAGTGACCTGCGGCAGTTCGGGGGCTGTGGAGGCCGGGGCGGTGAGCGCGCCGAGGTACAGCTCGACGGCCGGGACGGCGCCGGGCGCCGTTGCCGGGGCCCCGGCCCGCAGGGCGGTGGCGAGTTCGGCGGTGGTGCGGCCGTGGACGGCGTGCCGGGCGGCGAACCGCTCCCGGCCCAGGTGCAGCGTGGCGGCCACGTCGTCCGGGTCGAGGGCGGGTTCGCGTTCCAGCCGCTCGGCGAGCCGGCGGCAGGCCTCGGTGAGGGCGAGCCGGTCGCGGGCGGAGAGCGCGAGCACGCGGGGCGTGTCGGGCAAGGTCATCGGTGTCACACCCTTTCCGGTGCGCTCTGGTGCTGGCGCACCAGGACGTGGGCGTTGGTGCCGCCGACGCCGAAGGAGCTGACGCCCGCGGTGCGCGGACGGTCCTGCGGCCACGGGCGGCCCTCGGTGAGCAGGGCGAAGCGCTCGCCGTGCCGGGTCAGTTCCTCGATCGGCTCGGTGACGCCGGGAGTGGCGGGCAGGTAGCCGTGGTGCACCGCGAGCACCGCCTTGATCAGCCCGGCGATGCCGGCGGCGGTGTTGCAGTGCCCGATCGAGGCCTTCACGGAGCCGATCGCGACCTGCGGGCCGCCGGTGCCCAGGGCCTCGCCGAGGGCGGTGGCCTCGATGGCGTCGCCGAGCCGGGTGCCGGTGCCGTGCGCCTCCAGGTAGCCGACGTCCTCGCCGGTCAGCCCGGCGGTGGCGAGGGCGTCCCGGATGACCCGGGCCTGGCCCTCGACGCCGGGCGCGGAGTAGCCGACCCGGGCGATGCCGTCGTTGTTGACGGCACTGCCGGGGATCACCGCGTACACCGGGTCGCCGTCGCGCTCGGCGTCGGCGAGCCGGCGCAGCAGCACCGCGCCGGCGCCGAAGCCGCCCACGGTGCCGGTGGCCCGCCGGTCGAAGGGCCGGCAGAAGCCGTCCTCGGCGTACAGGAAGCCGGGGCGGTAGGTGTAGCCGCCGTCCGACTCGGCCAGCGAGACGGCCCCGGCCAGCGCGTAGTCGCTCTCGCCGCGCAGCAGCGAGCGGGCGGCGAGGTGCACGGCGTACAGGCCGGTCGAGCAGGCGGTGTCGAGCAGCAGGGCCTCGCCCCACAGGTCGTGCAGGTAGGCGAAGCGGGAGGCGACGAAGGTCGGGTCGGAGTTGACCACGTCGTCGACCCGGGCCTCGCCGTCGTTCTGGACGAACCGCGGGCAGCCGACGTACAGGCTGGTGCCGTGCGCGATGTCGCTCAGCCGCAGCGAGGCGTCCTCGACGGCCGACCACAGGACCTCGTGCAGGACGCCCTGCTGCGGGTCGCCGTGCGCGACGTCCTCGGGGGCGAAGCCGAGCAGTTCGGCGTCGAAGCCGAGGCCGTCCGCCATCATGCCCCAGCGGGCCACCTTGCGGGTGCCGTCCGGGAATTCGGTGACGACCGGGCCGGGGCCCTGGCGGAAGCAGTCCCGGCCGGCCCGCAGGTTGTCCCAGTAGGCGGCGAGGTCGGGCGCGCCGGCGAAGCGGGCGCCCATGCCGATGACGGCGATCGCGTCGTCGGTGGTCCTTCGCCGCGTCCGGACGGCCGGCTGCGGCGCGGTGGCGGTCTCGCCGCCGCCGACCAGCCGGGCCTGGGCGCGCGGCGTGGTGTGCCGCAGCAGGTCGGCGACGCCGGGCTTGACGCCGGTGGCCCGGTACAGGCCGTCGCGCAGCTTGACCAGGATCAGCGAGTGCCCGCCGACGTCGAAGAAGTTGCTGTCCGGGCCGAACGGGCGGCCGTCCAGCAGCTCCTGCCAGACCCGGGTGACGGCGGCCAGCGCGTCGCCGTCACCCGGCTCGCCGAGGGCCGGCGCCGCGGCGGGCGCAAGGGCGGCCGGGGCGGCCGGGGTGGCGCCGGGGGCGGGCAGCCGGCGGCGGTCGATCTTGCCGTTCGGGGTGAGCGGCAGCTCGTCCAGCAGCAGCAGGTGCGAGGGGACGGCGAAGCGGGGCAGCACGGTGGCGAGCCGGCCGAGCAGCTGCTCGACGGTGGCCGGGCGCTCCAGCACCGCGTAGCCGACGATCTCCTTCTCGCCGCGCCCGTTGATCCGGGCGGTGACGAACCCGGCCCGGACCTCGGGCTGGGCGCGCAGCGCGGCCTCGACCTCGCCCAGCTCGACCCGCTGGCTGCGGATCTTCACCTGGTTGTCGGCCCGGCCGATGAACTCCAGCTGCCCGTCCGCCGCCCAGCGGACCCGGTCGCCGGTGCGGTACAGCCGGCCGCCGTCGCCGCCGAAGGGGTCGGGGACGAAGCGCTCCGCGGTGCGCAGCGGGTCGCCCAGGTAGCCGCGGGCCACGCCGGCGCCGCCGAGCAGCAGCTCGCCGGGCACGTACGGCGGGGCGGGCGTCAGGGTGCCCTCCAGCACCACGTGCAGCCGGGTGTGCGGCACCGGGCCGCCGATCGGCAGGGTGCGGGCGCCCTCCGGCACCTCGGTGATCGGGTGCCAGGAGGAGGTGAAGGAGTTCTCGGTCGGCCCGTAGCTGTGCAGCAGGGTGCCGGGGCGGCACCAGCGCAGCGCCTTGCGCATGTGCGGGACGGAGATCAGCTCGCCGCCGAAGTACACCCGGCGCAGCGACTGCAGCAGGTCCGGCGCGTCCTCGATGATCCGGTTCAGCAGCGGGGTCGTGACCAGCAGCGTGGTGACGGAGAACTCCCGTACGGCCGCGCGCAGTTCGGTGGGGGCGAGGACCAGCTCCTTGTCCAGGACGGCCAGTCGGGCGCCGTGCGTGAGCGCGCCCCAGATCTCGTAGGTGGCGCCGTCGAAGTTCAGCGGCGACAGGTGCGAGACGGTGTCGTCCGGGCCGAGCGGCACGAAGTCGGGGCGGTGCATCATCCGCAGCACGCCGCCGTGGTGCAGCAGCACGCCCTTCGGCTTGCCGGTCGAGCCGGAGGTGTACAGCACGTTGAACAGGGTGTCCGGGCCGGCCGAGGTGACCGGCGGGACGGCGGGCAGGCAGCGGGCGGCGCGGACGGCGTCCGGCACGGCGTGCACCGGCCGGCCGGCGGCGCGCACCCGGTCCTGCTCGCCGGGCTCGGTCAGCACCAGCGCGGGGCGGGCGTCGTCGAGCACCAGGGCGAGCTGGGCGTCCGGGTAGGCCGGGTCCAGCGGCAGGTAGGCGGCACCGGCCAGGGCGACGGCGAGCATCGCGGTGACGGTCGGGATGCCGGGGCGCAGCAGCAGCGCGACCAGGTCGTCGGTGCGCACCCCCTGGGTGCGCAGCCAGTGCGCCAACCGGGCGGCTTCGGTGGTGAGTTCGCGGTAGCTGACGGACTCGCCGCGGTGCAGCACGGCGGTCGCGTCGGGGGCCCGCTCGGCCTGGGCGAGGACCAGCGCGGGCACGGTGGCGGCGGCGTCGCCCCGGCCGGTGGCGCCGGTGCGGCCGGTGGTGGAGGCCAGGCCGGCCAGCAGGTCCAGGCAGGGCGCGTCGGCGCGGCAGACGGCTTCCAGCAGCCGGTCCAGCTGGTCCAGCATCAGTTCGGCGGTGGCCGGGGTGTACAGCGCGCAGTCGTGGTCGATGCGCAGCAGCAGCTCCTCGCCCGCGCCCTCGTCCAGCTCGACCGCGGCGAGGCCGAGGTCGTACTTGGCGGCGCCGCCCTCCAGGTCGAACTGGCGGACGGTCACCGAGGGCAGCCGCCAGGTGCGGCGCCCGGCCGGGTGGTGCAGGAAGACGGTGGCGTAGCCGGGCCCGCCGGCCGGGGCGCCGTGGTCGGCCAGCGCCTCCATCGAGTCGAGCAACTGCCCGCCCAGCAGGGCCGCCTGGGCGTCGAAGCCACGCTCGGGCAGGTAGTCGCTGCGCACCGGCAGGACGCGGGTGAACAGGCCGACCGCGTGCTCGGCGCCGGGCTCGTCGCGCCCGGCGAAGGGCATGCCGAGCACGCCCTCGGACTCGCCGGACCACGCGTGCAGCAGCAGCGTCCAGGCGGTCAGCAGCACGGTCGCGCTGGAGGTGCCGGTGCGCACGGCGACCTCGCGCACGGCGGCCAGCCGCTCGGCGGGCAGCCGGCGCTCGACCCAGCCGGGCTCGCCGGCGGCGCCGCCCTCCGGGCGGACCAGGTCGGGCAGTGGGGCGAGCACCACCGGGTCGTCGCCGACCAGGGCGTCCCAGTGCGGGCAGCCGTCGCCGGCGGCGGGCGGGGTGGCCAGGGCCGGGGCCGGGCGGACGGCCGTGGCGTCGAGGTGCGCCCGGTAGCCGGTCAGCAGGTCCTGGGTGAGCACGCCCATCGAGTCGCCGTCCGCGACGATGTGGTGGACGGTCAGCACCAGCAGGGCGCCGTCCGGGTGGGCGAACAGATCGGCGCGCAGCAGCGGCGCGGTGCCCGGGGCGAGCGGGCGGGCGGCCGAGGCGGCGCCCTCCCGCAGCGCCGCCTCGCGGTCGTACGGGCCGGGCAGGGCGACGACGCCGAGCGGGACGGCGGCGCCCGGCTCGGGCAGCATCCGCAGCTCGCCGCCGAGCGCCTCGAACCGGCCGGCCAGCGCCGGGTGGCGCAGCAGCAGGTCGGCGAGGGCGCCGCGCAGTGCGGCCGGGTCGACCGGGCCGTCGAACTCCAGGGCCAGCGGGATGTTGTAGCGGCCGGAGTCCGGCTCGACCTGGTCGGCGAGCCAGATCTCCAGCTGGGCGACGGAGGCGGTCATGCCCGGGCCCCGACCGGGACGGGGGCCGCCTCGGCGGTCTCGGTGGCGGCCAGCGCCTCGGCCTGGCCGCGGACGGTCGGGTGCGTGAACAGCAGCTTGATCGGGACGGGCCGGCCGAGCGCGGTGCGCAGGATCTTGCTGATCCGCAGCGCGGCGCCGGAGTGGCCGCCGACGCGGTTGAAGTTCTCGTCGTCGCCGAAGTCCTGGTGCCCGAGCACGGACGTCCAGGCGTCGCGGACGGTGTCGAGGAGCGGGTCGGTCCCGGTGGCGGGGGCCGGGGTGGTGTCGGTCATGGCGGGGTGGGTTCCTTCCGCGCGGATCAGGCGGGCGAGCTGGTCGGGGTGGGGGCGCCAGGGGTTCACCAGGACGTCTCCCCGACCGGCACGGTCTTGCGGTAGGTGGCGTCCACGGAGTCCCACAGCGCGGGGAAGAGCGTCCGCTCGGCCATGGCGCGCAGGGCGCTGATCGACTGGCCGCGCAGGCTGGTCGGCATGCCGGGGCACGCGGCCTCGTCGACGCCGTGCCGGGACTCGGGGTGGCCGCCGAGCTGGCTCCACACCATCCGCAGGTGGCGCTGCTTCCAGTACACGACGGCGCCGTCCAGCCGGAGCATCGCCTTGCGGACCAGGGCGAGTTCGGCCGCCGCGCGGTCCGCCTCGGCGGGGGTGCCGAGCCGGCCCTGGGCCTCGATCAGGTCCTCGGTGGTGAGGCCGGCGCGGTGCAGCGCGTCCATGAACTCCTGCCACAGCGGCACGGCGGCGCGGCGCAGGTTGCGGGCGCCCGGGGAGTCCAGCCCGGTGGTGTTCTCCGGGAAGGTCGCGCGCATCGCCAGCAGGCTGCGCTGCGGCAGGTGCTCGACGAGCACCGTGAGCACGGTCAGCGGGATGTCGCCGACGTCGGCGGCCCGCTCCAGCACCTGGGCGGCCATCAGCTGGTCGCCGGCCCGCATCAGGTCGATCGCCCGGCGCATCTCGAAGTGCATCTCGCACCAGGCGAACTCGGTGATCAGGTGCACGGTCTGGAACAGCCGCTGGTCCGGGTGGACGAGCTCGCTCTCGGGCAGCAGCGCGGAGAGCGCGGTGGTGAGCCGGGTGTCCTCCTCGTAGTTGCTCCCCCGGTCGTACTCGTAGACGAGCAGCCGCTCGACCTCCTCCGGGTTCATGGACTGCCGGGCGGCGCCGGGCCGTCCGGTGGTGGATCGCTTGCTCATCGGTGGGTGTCTCCGGGTCGGGGTGGGGCGCCGCGCTGCGGGCGGCGGGCGGGCGGCGGGCGGTCGGTCGGTCGGCGCCGGCCGTCAGGCGGCGGTGGTCTCGCGGACCAGCGAGGGGAACAGCCGGTTGGCGATGACCGCCTCCAGGTACGGCACGCCCTCGGTGGCGCCGGTGCCGGTGCGCTCGCCGATCATGCGGACGGCGAGCCGGTAGTGGGTCTGCTTCCAGCGCTGGTGGACGGACTCCAGCTGGGTGGCGGCGGCGCGCACCGCGGTGGCGTCGGCTTCCGTCAGCCAGCCGCTGTCGGCCACGTCGTGCCAGGTGCCCTGGACGGTCTCGCGGCCCTCCAGCACGGCTTCGCGCACCCGGGGCACCGAGGTGAAGGCGGCGGAGTCCAGCCGGGCCCGCAGCGGGGTGGAGCAGAACGACTCGAAGGTCTTGTAGCCCTCGGACTGGATGGCGCTGGCGCCGTCGGTGAACTGGCGGAAGATCCGGAACGACTCCGGCTGCATCGTGGCCAGCAGCGAGAACAGCGGCAGCGACTCCTTCAGCACGTCCGCGACGGCGGCGACCGCCGGGGCCGCCTCGCCGGGCTCCTCGCCGTGCAGCTGGCGCACGGCGTAGGCCAGCGCACCGGACATGAAGGTGAAGGTGGCCTCGAAGGACTGCAGCACCCGCAGGAACAGGTACTCGTCGTGCAGCACGTACACCGGCTGGACGCTGGCGGCCAGCGTCAGCCGCTCCTCGTCGCTCAGGGTGTCCCGGACGGCGTCGGCGAGCAGGGTCGGCGCGGTGCGGCCGGGGGTGGCGGCGACCGTCCCCGGGTCGACGGTGCCCGGGGCGAGCACCCGCAGCGCGGCGGGCTCCATGACCCGGACGGCGAGGCGCTGGCGCTTGTCCAGCACCCGGGCGTCCGGCAGCATCTCGGCCGGGTGGTCGGGGCGGCCGTCCAGGGCCCGCTGCTCGAAGTCGACCAGGTCGGCGAGCAGCAGCAGGACGAGCCGGTCGCGCCGGTGGCGGAGCTTGCGCCAGTCGCCGCTGGGCGGGCGGCGCAGCAGCTCCAGCGCGGTGTAGCTGGGGTAGTCGTAGTGGTCGTCGTGCTTGTCCAGGACGACGTCGAGGAAGCGGCCGAGGAAGCGGCCGGGGCCGGCGGCCGACAGGTGGTGGGCGCGGCAGGCGGCGAGCCGGTCGAGCAGTTCGGGTTCGAGGAAGTGCTTGCCCACGGAGCGCAGGTGGGCGAGCAGTGCGGTGTACGGGAAGGTCCGCTCGGTGCCGGTGCGGCACCAGTCGGCGAGCTCCTCGCCGAGGGCGGCCGCGGCGGCGGCTGCCGGCGCGGTGGTCGCGGCGGCCTCCCGGTGGGTGCCGCTCACTGCCAGCCGGTGTCGCCGGACACCACGGGGACGGTCGGGCAGGTGGTCGCGAACGCGATCGGTCGCGGGGTGACGCGCATGGGCAACTCGGCTCTCTGGTTCGGGGGCATGTCCGGCGCATGTTTCGGGGCATGGGCGACATACCGGCGGTCGCGGGGATGGGGTGCCGATGGCTGCCGATCGGCTGATGCCAGGAACTCTGCTGGTCGGGGCGGGGTCGAAGCCATCCGCGCCCGATGGCAGCAAACTGCACGGCAGCAAGTGCGCTCCGCGAGGAACCCGTCCGGGGGTGCCGCTGCCTGGGGTGTTCACCCACCGTCACCGACGCCGATTCCGCCGGTCCGACCGCGCGGGGAGCCCGGGAAAATGGACTCCTACCCTCCGGTTGTGAGCCAGATCACAAATGTGGAACGCGTGATCGAGGGGTGACGGGGCCATGCGGATAATGTCCACCGGGGCTGCTGGGCGCAACTTTCGATGTGACGGGGGAAATGCATGGAAATTCGGCTGCTCGGGCCGCTGGAGATCGTCGACGACGGCCGGCAGGTGGCGATCGGGGGACCACGGCAGCAGGTGGTCCTCGCGATGCTGGCGCTGAATGCGAACCGGGTCACTCCGAACGACCAGCTCGTCGACGCGGTCTGGGGGGACCTGCCGCCGGCCACCGCCCGCTCGCAGATCCAGATCTGCATCTCCGCCCTGCGCCGGGTGCTCGCCGACGCCGGCCGGGCCGACCTCATCGTCACCCGCCCCTCCGGCTACCTGCTGGCCACCGCCGCCGGCGAGCTGGACATCGACCGCTTCGCCCGGCTCGGCGAGACCGCCCGGGTGCACGCCGACCGCGGCCGCACCGCCGAGGCCGCCGAGGGCTTCGCCCGGGCGCTCGGCCTGTGGCGCGGCCCCGCCCTCATGGGCATCCCCAGTGACCTGGCGCAACGCGCCGCCACCGTGCTGAACGAACAGCGGCTGGCCGTCACCGAGGAGTCCTACCGGCTGGAGCTGGAGCTCGGCCGACACGACAAGATCATCGGCCCGCTGTTCGAGCTGATCGCCCGGGAGCCGCTGCGCGAGCGGCTGTACGGCTCGCTGATGCTCGCCCTGTACCGGGCCGGCCGGCAGGCCGACGCTCTGGACGTGTTCCGCCGGATGCGCGCCGTCCTGGTCAGCGAGCTGGGCATCGAGCCCGGCCGCGAACTCCAGGAACTCGAAATGGCCATTCTCAACGGCGACCCGCGGCTGGAGGCACCCACCGCCGCGGCCGCCCCCTCGGTGCCCGCCCAGCGCTCCGCCGAGCCCGTTTCCGACGGCGACGAACCGGAGGTTCCGCCGGTGGAGGCCGCGGTTCCGCCTCCGCACCAATTGCCCACCGACACCGCCGATTTCACTGGCCGTCAGGAACACGTCGAGGAGATCCGGGACTATCTCCAGACCCCCCTGCCGGAGAACTCCGGCAGCTGCCCGGTGCGCGTCGTCGGCATCACCGGCAAGGGGGGGATCGGAAAGTCCAGCCTGGCCGTTCGCGCGGCCCACGAATTGCACACCGCATTTCCGGACGGGCAGCTCTACGCCGACCTCCACGGCTCCGGCGGGGACGGCTCCGGGCACGTGCTCGGCCGCTTCCTGCGCGCCCTCGGCGTGGCCAGCCACTCGGTGCCCGACGACCTGGAGGAGCGCAAGGCCCTCTACCGCAGCAGGCTCGCCGGGCAGCGGGTGCTGGTCGTGCTCGACGACGTCCCGGACGAACGGCTGCTGCGCGACCTGATGCCCGGCAGCGCCACCTGCGCCGTCATCGTCACCAGCCGCTCCCGGCTCAGCGGCCTGCCCGGCATCCGCCGGGTCAACCTCGACCTCTTCACCGAGGAACTGTCCGTCGAGCTGCTGTCCCGGATCGCCGGCCGGGAGCGGGTCGCCGGGGAACTGCCCGCCGCCGTCGAACTCGCCAACTTCTGCGCCGGCCTGCCGCTGGCCCTGCGGATCGCCGGCGCCCGGCTCGCCTGCCGCCCGCACTGGCGGATCAACCGGCTCGTCCAGCGGCTCCGCTCCGAGGCCGGCCGGCTGGACGAACTCGCCCACGGTGGGCTGGAGTTGCGCTCCAACATCGCGCTCGCCTACGGCGCCCTCGGCCCTGACGCCCAGCGGCTGTTCCGGCTGTTCGCACTGCCCCGCGCCAGCGACTTCGCCGGCTGGACGGCCGCCGCCCTGCTCGACGTCGACCTGCCCGCCGCCGAGGACATCGTCGAGGAACTCGTCGACGCCCAGCTGCTCGACGTGCTCACCTTCCCCGGCGAGGACGCGCCGCGCTACCGCTTCCACGACCTGATCAAGATCTACGCCCGCGAGCGGCTCGCCGAAGCCGACCCGGCCGAGCACGCCGACGCCGCGCTGCGCCGGGTACTGGCCGCCTGGATGTCGCTCGCCGAGGAGTGCCACCGGCGCGAGTACGGCGGCGACTACACCGTGCTGCACGGCACCGGCGAACGCTGGCGGCTGCCCGAGGACGAGCTCGCCGACCTGCTCAAGAACCCGATGGCCTGGTGGGAGACCGAGCGCCGGGCCCTGGTCGCCGCCGTCAACCAGGCCGCCGAACTCGGCCTCGACGAACTCTGCTGGGACCTCGCCCTCACCTCCGTCACGCTGTTCGAGACCAAGGGCTACTTCGACGACTGGCGGGAGACCTCGGAGGCCGCCCTGCGGCTCGCCGAGGCCACCGGCAACCGGCGCGGCCGGGCCGCCATGCGCTACTCGCTCGGCACCCTGCACATGTTCCAGAAGCGCCTCGCCGAGGCCGACGCCTGCTTCCTGCCCGCCCTCGACGACTTCGCCGAGGAGCGGGAGCGGCACGGCTGGGCGCTGGTGCTGCGCAACATGGCCTTCGTCGACCGGCTGCGCGGCGACCACGAGGCGATGATGGACAAGTACACCACCGTCCTCGCCGACCTGCGCGAACTCGGCGACAAGATCGGCGAGGCGCACGTGCTGTGCAGCATCGCCAAGGTCCGGATGGACGCCGGCGAGTACGACACCGCCCGCGAGATGCTCAACTCGGCGCTGGCGATCTGCCGCGAGACCGGCTGCCTGCGCGTCGAGGCCCAGGTGATCTACCGGCTCGGCGAGCTGTACCTGAAGAGCGACACCCTGGAGCTGGCCAACCAGGCCTTCAACTGGGTGCTCCGCCTGGTCCGCAAGTCCAACGACCGGATCGGCGAGTCGCACGCCCTCTACGGGCTCGGCCTCGTCCACTGGGGCGAGGGCCGCACCGGGCAGGCCGAAGCCGTCTTCCTGCAGGCCGTCACCCTGGCCCGCCAGGTCGGCGAACGCACCGTCGAGGCCCAGTCGCTCTACTCGCTCGGCTCCATCGCGCTCGGCGCCGGCTCCCTCCCCGCCGCCCGCACCCACCTGGAGTCCGCCGCGGCGATCTTCGACGACCTGGGCTCCGCGCTGTGGCACGGCAAGACCCGCTTCGTCCTCGCCGACGTCCACGGCGCGACCGGCGACTCCGACGCCGCCCTCGCCGAACTCACCGCCACCCAGGCCCTCCTGGCCGACGTCGCCGCCCCCGAGGCGGACCGCCTCAGGGACGAGCTCTTCGGCCGCCGCATCATGCTCCGCGGCGAACTCGCCTGACGGCCCGGGCCGTCCGGAGCCCGTTCCCGGCGCCCGCTCGACCCGAGCGGGCGCCCGGGAATCGACGTCCGCTGGCCCCACCTCCCGCGTGACCGGCATGCTGAACGCCGCCGGCACCACGCTCGTCGGCCTCGCCACCGACAGCAGACCGGCCCGAACCGGCCCGAACCCGGCCCGAACCGGCCCGAACCCGGCCCGAACCAAGGCCGAACACGCACGCGACACCAGGGGGACCACCGCATGACCGTCGAGCTCCGCCATCACACGGCCCTGACCGCCGAGACCCGGCAGGACCTGATGGACGTGTACGCGGATGTCCGGGCGCCGCTGCTGCACCTGGCGAACTACTGCGTCGAGGCGTTCGCCGAGCGCCTCGACCGGCACCTCGGTGAGCCCGGTTTCGGACTCGTCCTCGGCTACGACGGCGACACCCCGGTCGGGTACGCCTACGGCAACACCGTCGACGCCGGTGACCGGTACTGGAAGCGCATGGCCGAACTCCTGCCGGACGGCTTCACCGACACCCCCGTGCTGGCCATCAAGGAGATCGGTGTCCGCACCCCGTGGCGCGGGACCGGCACGGCCCGCCGCCTGCACGACGCACTGCTCGCCCGGCGCGCCGAAGACCGCGTGACGCTCATGGTCAACCCGCTCGCCGGGGACGGCAAGGTCCAGGCCGTGTACGAGTCCTGGGGCTACCGCGCGTTCAACAGCCAGCCGCCCTCGCCCGAGTCTCCTCGACTGACCGTCATGCTCAGGGCGCGGTGACGCCGGGCGGGCCGGCCCTCCGCCCGCACCGGTTCCTCGGGCCCGCCGCGAACCTTCGCCCCGGCCGGCCGAGGCGCCGGTCCGCGACGCCGTGGTCGCGGCCCTGACTGCGCCCCGCCGGACGCGATCCAGCGGGGCGCAGTGGCTCTCCGGCAACAGTGCGGGCGCCCGGAAGCTGTCGGGGGCGACCGCGGTGGAATCCCGGCGGCCACTACGGCCCCGTGCTGTCGGATCGCTATCGGAGGGGCCTTCGGGGGCCTGATAGGGCCCGGATAGGCCGGAGCGACATGGTGTGTCCTGCGGGGGAACAGGCACACGACAGGGGGCAGGTCCGATGGGGTACGCGACGGTGGAGATCGGCGAGCGGGACTGTCTCGTCGCCTTCGGCGACGCCGACCTGGTGTCGCTGGCCGCCGACGCACTGCGGCGCAGTGCGTGGGGGGCCGACCAGCCGGACGCGCGGCGCGGCAGCAGGCTCGCGGCGACGGAGCACCCGGACCGGGTGATGCTGCACGACGAGCGGGTGGGCGGGGTCTGCCTGCTGCCGCGCTCCGCACTGCGCTCGCTGGCCGTCGCCGCGCTGACCGCCCTGGCCGCACGGGAGTTGCTGGCGGCCCGGGTGGCCACCGCGGCGGTGATCGGCACCGGTGCTCCGGTCGCCGGGCTGCTGACCGCGCTGGTCAACCACGTCGTGAACCTCGGTGAGGTCGCGCTCTGGCCGTCGCACGGCGAGCAGGGCTGGCCGACGCCGCAGCTGACCGCGCACGCCGCCGACCGGGGGCTGATGCTGTCCCGGCCCGTCGAACTCGATCGGGCGCTGCTCGGCACCGACCTGGTGGTGCTCGCCCCCGGGTTGCCGGCGGCCGCCTACCGGCAGGTCGAGCTGGGGATGCTGGCCCGCGGAGCGGTGCTGGTCAACGCCACCGGCGAACCGCCGGCCGAGTCGTTGGCCCGCGCGGTCGGCCGGATCCTGGTCGACGACCTGTCGGCGGTCGGTGAGCGGGAGCGGGAGCGGGTGGCGGTGCCCGTCCGGGCCGGCTACCGGGTCGCCCCCGAGCCGATGGCGCTCGGCGACCAGCTGTGCCGGCCGCGCGCCGGCCGGGAGTTCGCGGGCGAGAGCGTCCTGGTGGACCTGCGCGGCGTGCCCGGCCTGGAGGTCGCGCTGGCCAGCCGGCTGTACGAGATCGCACTGGTCCGGGGCCTGGGCGTGGTCCGGCACGGACTGCTCACCCGGGACGGAGGCCGGCTGTGCGCACCGACACCCAGCATGAACTGATCACCACGGCCACCACGGCCACCACGGCCACCACGGCCACCACGGCCACCCCGCGCCGCCGCGTCGCGGCCGGCACTTGATCGTCGACGGAACTGTTCCGGGCCTGCTCCCGGGGTCGGTGAAGTGTTCCCGTCCCGGGCCTCGGAATTCCTTTCCGTCCGAGCGATCCCCCCTCTACGGATCCCGCCGCGCTCACGCCCGCCGTCCGGCAGCCGGCACCGCGCACTGACCTCACGGAGACACCCATGCCCGAGATCCTGCGCCCGGACGGCGCGCGCATCCACTACCAGGTGCACGGCGAGGGATTCCCCGTGCTGCTGCTCGCCCCCGGCGGGGTCAGCAGCGATGCCGCCTCCTGGGAGGCCGAGTCGTACCACCCGGTCCGCGAACTGGCCGCGCACTTCCGGGTGATCGTGCTGGACCAGCGGCACGCGGGCGCCAGCCACGCCCCCGCGCTGCCCTTCGACTACGCGCAGACCGCCGCCGACCAGCTGGCCGTCCTGGACGAGCTGGGCGTCGAGCAGGCCCACCTGCTCGCCGCCGGGAGCGGCAGCGTGCACGCCTGGCGGCTCGCCCACGACGCGCCCGAGCGGGTCCGCTCGGTGGTCTGCCTGCGGCCCGCCGGCCGCGACGACGGCAACACCCTCGGCACCTTCTACGGCCCCTTCGACGAGGCGATGCGCTGGACGCGCGCCGAGGGCGTCGCCGGGGTGCTCGCCGCCGCCGAGCGCGCGGGCCGCTTCGCCGACAACCCGGCCGCCGGCCCGTTCGGCCAGCGCCTGCACGACGACCCGGAGTTCCGCGCCGAGCTGGGCGCCGTCCGCCGGGAGAACTACATCAGCCTGCTGGTCCGCTTCCGGGACGGCCTGTGGCCGGACGGCTCCGCCTGGTTCAGCGTCCCCGAGGCGTGGATGGGCGAGTTCCCGGCCCCGCTGCTGGTGCTGCCCGGCGACGGCCCGCAGACCCCGGCCGGCCTGGCGAAGCGGCTGGCGCACGAGGCGCCGCAGGCCGTCCTGCTGGAGGACGGCAGTGACCCGGCCGCCGCGGTCCTCGCCTTCCTCCAGCAGCACACGACCCGATAGAGCGGAGGAGACCACCGTGCTCACCCTGGACAGCCTGGACATCACCAGCGAGCAGGCGTACGCCGAACGCGGCTACCCCTACGAGGAGTTCGACCTGCTGCGGCGCGAGGCGCCGGTCTTCTGGTACCAGCGCCCCGGCTTCGAGCCGTTCTGGGTGCTGACCAAGCACGAGGACATCGCCTGGGTCTCGCGCAACCCGCAGATCTTCTCCAGCGCCCAGCGCGTCACCATCGACACCCCGGACGCCGTCGACCGGTTCGAGCGCCAACGGGAGGTACAGGCCGCGCACTTCGGCCACAGCCCGGACGACCCGCCGGCGCTCGGCCGGATGGACCTGCCGCGCCACCGGCAGATCCGGCGGATCATGACGCCCTGCTTCACCCCGAAGGCGATGGCCGCCCTGGAGGCCCGCTTCGAGGAACTGGCCGCCGGCTACGTGCGGCAGTTCACGGACCGCCTGGAGCGCCACGGCGAGGCCGACGTCGCCGAGCACCTGTCCGCCCGGCTGCCGGTCGCCGCGATCTGCGAGCTGGTCGGCGTGCCGCGGCAGGACTGGGACGACGTCTTCAACTGGACCGAGGGCACGGCGGGTTCGGCCGACCAGGCCGACCAGGCCGACCAGGCCGACGCGGACGGCCAGGCGGACCCGGACGGACGGCCGGAGGGCGAGGACGCCGAGGCCGCGGTCGGCCGCGACGACACCGCGCTCAACCGGTACCTCGCCACCCTCGTCCGGGAGCGGATGGCCGCCGCTTCGGGCGGCACCGGCACCGACGTGCTCAGCCGCCTGGTCGCGGCCCGGATCAACGGCGGGCCGTTGAAGTTCCACGAGATCCTCTACACCGTCCTCGACCTGCTGGTGGCCGGCAACAGCACCACCCGCAACGCCACCGCCGGGGGCATCCAGGCCCTGCTGGAGCACCCGCGGGAGCTGGCCAGGCTGCGGGCCAACCCGGCGCTGGTCGACAGCGCGGTCGAGGAGATCCTGCGCTGGACCTCCAGCGCGATCCACGTCGCCCGCACCTGCACCCAGGACACCGAGATCCGCGGCCGGCTGATCCGCAAGGGCGAGACCGTCGTCCTGTGGTACCCGGCGGCCAACCGGGACGGCGACGCCTTCCCCGACCCGTACCGCTTCGACATCACCCGCACCGCCAACCCGCACTTCTCCTTCGGCGGCTCCGGCGAGCACCTCTGCCTCGGCGCCAACCTGGCCCGGCTGCAGCTGCGGGCGATCCTGTGCGCGGTGCTGCCGGTGCTCGGCGACCTCGAACTCGTCGGCACCCCGGAGCTGGTGGCCCCGCACCTGCGGGTCGCCGAGATCAAGAAGCTGATCGTCCGTCGCGCGGGCTGAGAGACATGTGCCGTTCCAGGCACCCACCGAACCACGCCAGTTCAACGGAAGGATCGTCACTTGTCCGCTCACATCGCGGTCTTCAACATCCCGGCGGCCGGCCACGTCAACCCGACCCTGCCGGTGGTCGAGGAGCTCGCCCGCCGTGGCCACCGCGTCAGCTACGCCGTTACCGCGCACTTCCGGTGCGCGGTCGAGGCCGCCGGCGCCGAACCCGTCCTCTACACCTCGGTGTTCGGCGACCACTACACCCACCCGTACACCCCGGAGGCGCTGCCCGCCGAGGGCCTGCGCCTCCTCGACGAGGCCGTCGAGACGCTGAAGCGCTTCGAGGAGGTCTACGAGAACGACCGCCCCGACGTCATCCTGTACGACCAGATGGCCTGGGCGGCCCGGTTCCTCGGCGCCAAGTGGAACATCCCGACCGTCCGCCTGCACCCGTCGTACGGCTCGAACGAGGCCTTCTCGATCCGGTCGCGCTTCCCGCCGGCTCCCGAGGCCGCCCCCGAGGTCATCGAGCTGACGGGCCGGCTGGCCGACTTCCTGCCGACCGTCGGCCTGGAGGGTGTCGATCCGGCCGAGTTCTTCAGCGCGATCGAGGACCTGGCGCTGATCTTCCTGCCGCGCGAGTTCCACTACGACGGCGACACCTTCGACGAGCGCTTCGTCTTCACCGGCCCCTGCCTCGGCGACCGCTCGGCCTTCCAGGGCAGCTGGACCAACCCCGGCGGCAAACCGGTGCTGTTCATCTCGCTGGGCACCGCCTTCACCGGCTTCGCCGAGTTCTTCCCGGCCGCCGTCGAGGCCTTCGCCGACAGCCGGTACCGCGTCGTGCTCGCCGTCGGCGACCACGCCGACCCGGCCGCGCTCGGCGAGCTGCCCGCCACCGTCGAGGTGCACCGGCAGGTCAACCAGCTCGACGTGCTGTCTCAGGCCGCCCTGTTCGTCACCCACGGCGGCATGAACAGCGTCATGGAGGCACTGGCCCACGGCGTCCCGATGGTCGTCGTCCCGCAGTCGAGCGAGCAGCGGGCCACCGCCGAGCGCGTCGAGGAGCTCGGCCTCGGCCGGCACCTGCCGCGCGAGGCCACCACCGCCGCCACGCTGCGCGAGGCCGTCGAGGCCGTCCTCGGCGATCCGGCCACCGCCGAGAAGCTCGGCTCCCTGCGCGACGTCGTCCGTGGGACCAGCGGCCCCGCCGTCGCCGCCGATGCCGTCGAGGGCTACCTCGAACGCATCGCCTGAGCCGGCCCCTCCACCACGACCCGGCGGTGGGAACGGCGACGGGCAGGGCCCCGAGAGGCCCTGCCCGCTGTCCGTCCCGGTCCCCCCGGGTCCTTGTTCCTCCGATGCGCGAAGGCGGTGAGATGCCGTGATGGAAGACATCCTGCCCCCCGAGGTGGCCTCGGCCGAGGCGTTCGACGACAGCCTGGAGGGGCCGCTGCACCCCGAGGAGGCGGCCCGGATCTCCGGGGCGGTGGAGTCCCGGCGGCGGGAGTTCACCACCGCGCGGCTGTGCGCCCGCCGGGCGCTGGCCCGGCTCGGGCTGCCGCCGGTGGCGGTGCCGCCGGGGCCGCTGGGCGAGCCGCGCTGGCCCGCCGGGGTGCTGGGGAGCATCACCCACGCGACCGCCTACCGGGCCGCGGCGGTGGCCCGCACGGCGGACGTGCTGGCGCTCGGCATCGACGTCGAGCCGGACGAGCCGCTCCCCGAGGACCTGCTGGAGTCGATCGCCTCGCCCGGCGAGTACGCGCGGCTGCGGGAACTGCGGCGAACCGCCCCGCAGCCGGTGAACTGGGGGCGGTTGCTGTTCAGCGCGAAGGAGAGCGTCTACAAGGCCTGGTTCCCGCAGGGCCGGCGCATCCTCGACTTCTCCGACGCCGACCTCACCCTCACGCCGGAGGGGACGTTCCACGCGCGCCTGCTGCTGACCCCGCCGGAGCGGGAGCTCGGGCTGCGCGCGGACTACTCCGGCCGCTGGCTGGCGCGCGGCGGGCTGCTGCTGACCTCGGTGGTCACGCTCGCGCCCGCCCGCGCGGCGGAGCCGGCCGTGGCAGAGGTCGTCGGGGCGCCCCAGGGGGCATCGAACGGGGCGCCCCGGCTCGGGGGTCACGGCGCGGTGCGCTGACCGGCCGGACCGGTGGCCGCCCGGGAACTCCTGCAGCTCGAAGCCCCGTTGGTGTGACGGCCGCGCAGCCGCACCAGGAGGCGTGCCGGAAGGCGTGCGGGAGGATCAGCCCCAGTGGGTGTCGGCCGGGTGGGGGACGACGCCGCCATCGGCGGTCACGTGCACGCCGCCCGGGGTCGGGTTGCCCCAGTGGGTGTCGTCGGTGGTGAGCGGGGAGACCGAGAGACCGAGGCCGAGCAGCGCGGTGAGCGCGGCACCCACGATGCCGCCGACGACCTTGCGCTGCTTCTTGGTGGTGGTGAACATCGCGGGATCCTCCGTGGTGTGGTGTCGAGGACCGGCTGCTGTCGTCCTCGTGGTCACCACACAACCGTCCGCCGCCATCGACCTCCTTTCGAGCGCCCCTCGCCCACCGGAGCCCGGGCGGCCGTCCACCGATAGCGAACGAATAGCCCCATCGGTCTCACCTGCCCCGCGGGCCCCTCGCAGCATCGCCGCAGTCGACCCCGACGCTCCTGAGGAGCAGCGTAGTTGGCGTCATCTGCGGACCGCGGCGACGCCTTTCGGTCGCCGGGCGGGCCGATACCGCCCCGCCCGGCGGCGGTGCTCAGCCCAGCTGGGCGAGGCCCTCGGTGGCGATCCGCTCGAAGACGGCGAGATCGTTGGCGAAGATCGAGTCCGGCACCGGCCAGTGGACGACCAGCTCGGTGATCCCGAGCTCCTTGTACGTACCGGCCCAGTCGACGAAGGCGTCCAGCGACTGCAGCGGCTTCTCCGCCGTCGAGCCCTGGAGCAGCATCTTCTCCAGCGTGGCGACGTCCCGGCCCTTCACCTCGCAGGCCGCGGTGAGCTTCTCGATCTGCGCGGCGATCACCCCGGGCGCCTGCTCCACCGGCACGTCCGCGGGCCCCTTCGGGTCCCCGTACGTCACCCAGCCCTGCCCGTACTCGGCGGCCAGCCGCATCCCGCGCGGGCCGGCGGCCGCGACGTAGAACGGCAGCCGCGGCGTCTGCACGCAGCCGGGGATGTTCCGCGCCTCGACGGCCGAGTAGTACGTCCCCTCGCGCGTCGTCGCGTCGTTCCTCAACAGCTCGTCCAGCAGCGGCAGGAACTCCCCGAACCGGTCCGCCCGCTCCTTCGGCGACCAGGCCTCCTGCCCCATCGCCGTCGCGTCGTACCCCGTCCCGCCGGCCCCGATCCCGAGCGTGACCCGCCCGCCGGACACGTCGTCCAGCGTGATCAGCTCCTTCGCCAGCGTCACCGGGTGCCGGAAGTTCGGCGAGGCCATTCCTCGTTCATACAATCCGTCCATGCGACGAAACGGGAAGCAAGAGCTGGTGATCACGCCGGGGGAGGCGGCGGCCATCTACTGCCGGATCTCCCACGCCAATGACGACGACCAGACCGGCGTCGACCGGCAGGAACGGATCTGCCGCGAGATCGCGGAGCGCCGGGGCCTGCTCATCGACCCGCGCCACGTCTTCGTCGACAACAGCCGGTCTGCCTGGCGCCGCAACCGGAAGCGTCCCGGCTGGGACGAACTCCTCGCGGGCGCGGGCGATCGGGAGTTCCGCCACATCATCGTCTACCACCCCGACCGGCTGATGCGGCAGCCCCGGGACCTCGAAGAGCTGCTCACGATCTCCGACGAGCACCAGATCCTCCTTCACGGGGAGGCGAACCGGCGGAACCTCTCAGACCCCGACGACCGCTTCATCCTCCGCATCGAGGTGGCTCACGCCTGCCGGTCTTCCGACGACACGTCGCGGCGGCTGAAGGACACGCTCGCGGACCGGGCGAACGAGGGCAAGCCCCATACCGGCAAGCGCCGGTTCGGTTACTCGGCCGACGGCGTGACGATCGTGGAGGAGGAGGCCGAGATCGTCCGCGAGGTGTTCGACCTCTACCTCAAGGGCAAGAACCCGTACGCCATAGCCCTCATACTCCACAATCGCGGCATCAAGACCGTTTACGGCAAGGCTTGGACGCAGGGCACCGTCCGCGCGCTGCTCGACTCACGGCACGTCGCCGCGATCCGCATGCACCAGGGCGAGGAGCTCGGACCCGGCAACTGGCCCGCCATCATCGACGCCGGAATCTGGGCGGAGACTCGCGCCCGGCGTGAGTTCCGATCCCAGGTTCACCACACCAACCTGCAGCTCCGACGGTTCTACCTGCTGCGCGGGCTGGTGATGTGTGGCCGATGCGGAACGCTCATGTCTGGCACCAAGGTCGGCGGCTCCCCCTCGTACCTCTGCGTCCGCAGGACGCGCAACGACGACAAGAAGTGCGTCCGACGGATTGCGGCCATCAAGCTGGAGGACTTCGTCCGGGACGCCGCGATCGACCTGCTCGGCAAGCTCACCGTCTCCGGGCAGTTGGCCACGACCTCGCTCACGGACAGCGCCGCCGAGGCGGTCGAGGCGGATCAGCAGCAGCTCGAAGAGCTCAACGGGATGTGGACGGCCAAGGAGATCAGCACGGCCGAGTACCGGAAGATGAGGAAGGAGATACAAGCACGTATCACCAAGGCTCAACGCCGGGTGGCAGTAAGGCCGATGAAGCTCCTCGAAGGGCTGAGCGGACCCGGCGCGCGGGACGCGTGGTTCGCGGAGGAGATGACCGACGAGCGGCGGAACGCCGTGCTGCGGTTCCTGTTCTCCGGCGTGATCATCGACGCCTCCACGAAGAAGCCCGGAGTCTTTGACTGGGACCGGATCGGCATCGAGCAGAACCAGCTCTGACGGCAGCCGAGGCGGCGAACACGCGCTAGCACAAGATCGGCCGAACGCATTCGGCCGCGCGCGGGCGATTGTCGTTCTCGTGGGCCCGGAGTGGGCCGTTGAGTAATCGCATCCCCCGCCATTCCGCCTGTGATCTCCCCTGCCCCTACGACCTCCTTCCCGGCGCGGTCGCGCGCCTTCTATCACCGGAATCCGGCCGTACCAAACCCGCCCCTTCGTGGTCACCTGTGTACGGCGCCGGCCTCGTGCCGCCGCCGGATGCCCCAGCCTGCCCTGAAACGAGGAGCTTCTGACATGACGTAGCAGTCGAGGAGCGAGCCGAACGCCTGCCAGCGTCCGGCCCGCCGCCCGACCCCGGGCCCGGTGTTGGAGCACCAGGCCCGAGGCCTCCGACTTCCTGACGACCGCCCACAACCCGCGCGACCTGGTACACCCGAGAGGCCTGCCAGCCCCGCATCCGGCCGCGAGGAGGCTCAGTTGACCCTGCCCGCATACCCTCAGGCAGCGGCCCCCGACGTCGACGGGACCGTGATCGCCCTGCGCCGCCCCGGCGCCGGGGTGGCCAGTAGCCGTTCAGTTTCCGAACGGCCAGCCGACGAGCGCGCACGAGCGCTGGAAAGGGTCTGCTCCGGCTTCCGGACGACGATCAGCCCCCGCAGCACGGCCCGCCTGGCCGACCTGCTGGGGACCGCCACGGCCGGTGCCGTGGCCCTCGCGGCCTGACCGCGCTCACCCGGGGCCCGCGCATGGCGCGGATTCTCCGGGAAAGGGGTCGGCCCCTGGTGTTGGAGCACCAAGGGCCGAGACGACTCCTGACGACCGCCCACAAAAACGATCAACACGAGCGCCGCCGGCCTGCCAGCCGCACGGCACCGCGCAAGGAGTTCCGTGTCCCAGCGTACGTTTCCCGCCCCGCGAACCGCAGCCCCCTTCCAGGACGACGATCCCGCCTTCCCGGTCACGGGCGGGCTGGGCGGGCTGCCGGTGCCGCCGCACGACCTGGACGCCGAGGCGATGGTGCTGGGCACCGGCATGTTCCAGGCGGAGGCGATCGACGTGATCCGCCCGATCCTGGAGCCGGGCGACTTCTACCGGCCCGCCCACGGCGACATCTGGCGCGCGCTGCTCGCGTTGCGTGACGAGGGCGCCCCGACCGACCCGACCGCCGTCGCCGCCCAGCTCGCCAAGGGCGGCAACCTCAGCCGTGTCGGCGGCCCATCTTCCCTGCACCGCCTGTTCACCGCCGCTGTTCCGGTTTCCGGCGCGGACTACCACGCGCAGATCGTGCGGGAGAAGGCCGAGCTGCGGCGCTGGCAGGCCACCGCCGTCCGCCTGCTGCAGCAGACCGACGCAGAGGGCGCCGATCCGGAGCGGATCCGGGCCGCGCTCGACGCCGAGCTGTCCAGTGCCGCCGACCGGGGCTTCGGTGTGCAGGGGCAGCGGCTGACCAGGTTCGCGGTGGACGGCTGGTCCTTCGTCCAGGACCTCGGCGACCAGGTCGCCCCGATCTGGGGCAGCCGCGAGCAGACCGCCTGGGCGGACGGCGAGTCCCTGATGCTGGTCGGCCCGCCCGGCGTGGGCAAGACCACGATCGCCCACCAGATCGTCCTGGCCCGCCTCGGCCTGCTCTCGGCCGTACTCGACATGCCGGTCGCCGAGGGCGAGCGCGTCCTCTACTTGGCGATGGACCGCCCGCCGCAGATCGCCCGCGCCTTCGCCCGCCGCGTCCTGCCCGCTGACCGGCGCCACCTCGCGGAGCGGCTGGTCTTCTGGACCGGACCGCTTCCCGCGTCGCTGGACCGGGAGCCCAACCTGCTGGCCGAGATGGCCGAGGCCCACCGGGCGGACACCGTGGTCATCGACAGCCTCAAGGACGTCGTCGGCAAGCTCACCGACGACGAGGCAGGCCTGTCCTACAACAACGCCCGCCAGCGGCTGCTTCGCTCCGGTACCCAGCTGCTGGAGCTGCACCACCAGCGCAAGTCCGGCGGCGATGCGAAGCGCGGCGAGCGGCCTGTGCTGGATCGGGTGTACGGGTCGGCGTGGTTCACCGCCGGAGCCGGCAGCGTGCTGTTCCTGGCCGGCGCGGCCGGGGATCCGATCATCAAGCTGCACCAGCTCAAGACCGTCACCGGCGACGTCGGCCCGCTGTCGGTGGTCCACGACCACACCCGGGGCACCTCCACCGTCGAGGCGGCCCTCGACCCGGCAGCCATCCTCTCCGCCGCCCCGCAGGGCATGACCGCCCGTGAGCTGGCCTGCCGACTGACCGGCGAGGCCGACCCCGACCGCTCCGACATCGAGAAGGCCCGCAGGCGCCTGGAGAACCTGGTCAAGGCTGGCAAGGCCACCCGGCAGGACGGCGCCACGGGTGGGACCGGCGGCGGCCAGCAGACCCGTTACCGCTCCACCGTCCGCCACATCGCCGCCGTTTCCTGACTGGCCCACGGCCACCTGTCGGCGCGGTCCACGCGACCGATCACGCCTTACCAGCCGCGCCGGTCACCACGCACCGCCCACGCCGTGCACGCGGGTCGCCGAAATCGCCGGGCCCACAGCGCACGCGTACCTGCATGCCGTTCACGCCGCCTCCGCTGCACGCGCGTCCCCCTCCTTAAGAGGGGGAACGCGTGCGCGCCCAGCAGACCCGGCATCCCAACACCTCGACCACCGACGGGAAGAACACCACCGCCATGCCCGCCTCCGCTCCAACCTCAAGCCGTGTGACCGGCTGGGACTTTGCCGCGATCGGCCTGCTCGCCATCGCCGGCTTCGCCCTCTCCTACGACGCTCTGCGCCAGACGGCCATCGCGATCCACGTCCGAGGCCCGCTCACCTACGTGTTCCCGCTGATCATCGACGGGTTCATCGCCTACAGCGTTCGCGCGCTGTTGATCCTGCGTACCGCGCCGCTGACCGCCCGCGCCTACGTCTGGCTGCTCTTCGGCGCCTCCACCACGGCCAGCATCTGGGCTAACGTCCTGCACGCCGTCCGCCTCAACCAGCAGAACCTCGCGGTCACCGGCCATCTGTACCTGAGCGACATCTCCGTCGGCTTCCTGTCCGCCGTCGCCCCGCTCGCCCTCGCCGGATCCGTCCACCTCGGCATCATCACCGCCCGCCACACCCACCCCACCGCCACCCGGACCGGCGACCCGTCCCCGGCCGAAGAAACCTTCCGGGCGGTGAGCGAAACCGCGCGCGGTCTGAGGCCCGCAGAACACCGCAGCCTCCCCGCTCAGCCGCCGACAGACGAGCCGCGCGAGAGCGGAGTCGGGCAGGCGACGCCGGAACGGCCCACGGCCCGCCGCCGGACCGCAGCAGCCGAAGACCTTCCGTGGACCGTTCCGGGCAGCCCCGGGCACGCCCGGACCGAGGACACCGTCCCCGGCGAACCCGCAGGCCAGAGGCCGAGCGGAAATACGGCTCAGCCCCCAACCGCCAAGCCCGCCGGCCGCCCGCCAGGCGCTTCCCTGGACGAACTGGCCGCCATCGGCCTCCAGGCGTGGACCGACGCCCGGAAGCTGAGCCGATCCGTGGTCCGCGACGCCATCCGGGAACAAGGCCTCACGATC
The DNA here is from genome assembly GCF_049543595.1 of Kitasatospora sp. NPDC094028. Taxonomy (NCBI): domain Bacteria; kingdom Bacillati; phylum Actinomycetota; class Actinomycetes; order Kitasatosporales; family Streptomycetaceae; genus Kitasatospora; species Kitasatospora sp. NPDC094028. The sequence continues at coordinate 428,764 of NZ_JBMVFA010000002.1, forward strand.
TCCGACCAGCGGCTCACCGAGGTCATGAAGATGCTCCGCCCCGACGACGAGCCCCACCAACAGGCCGCCGACGACTGATCCGCGTCCTTCTGGGCACCTCGCCGAGTCCCGATCGGTGAGGTGCCCGCTCCACCGCACCCGGCCCAGCACCGCGCCTACTCCCCGGCCGCGTGAAGCCCCGGACCGCCGCCTTCTACACCGCATCTCCGGCACGGCAAAACCGGCGTTTGCCCGGACCATCACCCGCGCACCCCGCCGCCAGCCAGCTGCCTGTCCCGACAGAAAATCCGGAGACCCCGTGCTCGACCCGCAGTACCCCCTCGACATCAACCCCGCCGTCCTCGAGCAGGGCGCGAAGGCCGGTAGGCTGTTCAGCCGTCTGCTCCGCGCGTTCGGCAACTCGGCTCCTGGCGGAGCCAGTTGTACCCAGTCTCCGACACTTCGCGCGGGTCTGGGGTCCTCCGCCCCAGGGGTGGCGGAGGAAGCCCGGCGCGAGGGCGCGCCAGGCCAGGAGGCCCCGGCTGAGGGCGGCCTGGACCCGGACCAGCTCAACACCCTGCAGCGCGACATCCTCGCCCGCGTCCGCACCGACCAGCCCACCGACAACGCCGAGAGCATGCGCGCCGCCAGTGCCGCGTTCCTGCACGAGAACACCGCCGCCCTCGATGTCCCGAAACTGAACGCTCCCGAAGGCGCCCAGCCGATGCCCAAGGGGAAGATCCGGAAGTCCAACGGCACCCGGCGAACCAAGAAGGTCGGACCGGTCGGATACACCCGGCCGGAGCACGCCGAGCTGCTCGATGCCGCCGACCGCCACGGATACGGGAACACGATCTCCGGATACGTCGGCGACATCTCCCTGGCGTTCATCCGGGGCGAGTTCACCGTCGATCTGCCCCTGCACACCGACCGCCTCGCCCTGCAGCAGTTCCGGGCAGAGGTCCGCCAGGAGATCAACGCCGTCGGCAACAACATCAACCAGATGGTCCACGTGCTCCACCGCGACGACCGCCTCGAACCCGACAGCCGCGAGCGCCTGATCCGCCTGGAAGACCTGCTCCGCGACATCGCCGAAGCCCTGCTCATACCCACCGCCAGCCCCGAAGGAGGTGCAAGCGCGTGATCCCCTCCGTCAAGGACCCCGGCCACAACACCCGCGGCCTGCTCGCCTACCTGTACGGGCCAGGCCGCCACGACGAGCACATCGACCCGCACATCGTCGCCTCGTTCAGCCCGCTCGGCCTGGCCGACCCCGGCCGCGACCCGGCCGCGACCCTCACCCAGCTCGCCCGGATCCTCGACGAGCCGGTCAACCTGCGCAACAGCGGCTTCGGCCGCAAGGTCACCGACCACGTCTGGCACTGCCCCGTCCGCGCCGCCAAGACCGACCGCTACCTGTCCGACGCCGAGTGGGGCGAGATCGCCCGCCGCATCGTCCACGCCGCCGGCATCGCCCCCGACCGCGATCCGCACGGCTGCCGCTGGATCGCCGTCCGCCACGCGGACGACCACATCCACATCCTTGCCACCACCGTCCGCGAGGACGGCCGCCGCCCCAAGCTCCACAACAGCGGCAAGCGCGCCCAGGCCGAAGCCCGCGCCATCGAAACCGAACTCGGTCTCTACCAGGTCCCCGCTGGCGACCGGACCGGCGAACGCCGTCCCACCCAGGCCGAGATGCACAAGGCCGACCGCCTCGGCTGGCAGCAGACCAGCCGCGTCTGGTTGCAGGAACGTATCCGCGACGCCATCCCCCACGCCGCGAGCGTCGAGGAACTCCTCGCCTACCTGCAGGCCGACGGCGTCCAAGTCAAGGTCCGCCGCCTGCCCTCCGGAGACCTCCAGGGCTACTCGGTCGGCCGCCCCGGCGACGTGAACAAGGCCGACGAGCAGATCTACATCCCCGGCGGCAAGCTCGCACCTGACCTCTCCCTGCCCAAGCTCCGAGCCCGCCTCGCCACCGGCACCCCGGAGGAGCACCCGTCGGCCCGGCGCAACCGGCCCACCACCTGCTGGCAGCGCACCACCGACGCCCTCGACACTCTCCACCAGCACCTCACCGACGACACCGGTGCAACCGGCGGGGACAGTGCGCTGGCGCAGGCGCAGATCACCGCGCTGGGCGACATCATCAACGCCACCGCCCAGACCGCCCCGCAGGAACTGCGGGCCGAACTGCGATCCGCCACAAGGGCATTCGTCCGCGCCCAGCGCTCCCAGATCCGCGCCGACCACCAGGCCGCCGCCGACCTTCGCCAAGCCGCCCGCGACATCATCCACGCGGGCGACGGGCCTGACGGAAACACCCTCACCGTGATGGTCGCGGCCCTTGTCTGGGCGGCGATCCTCACGAGCCGATGGCACGAGGCGCGTGGCCACCAGCAGCAGGCTCAGGCCGCGCAGCAGGCCGTCCAGCACCTGCAGACCGCCTACGACCAGGCCGCCGCCGACCACCTCGCCGCCCTCGCCCACCGTCAGCCGAGCAAGGAGATCACCAACACCCTTGCCGGGGCCGTCCGCTCCGCTGTCCCCGACCATGCGACGCGGATCCTTGCCGACCCCAACTGGCCTGCCCTCGCCACCGTCCTCGCTGACGCCAAGGCCCTCGGCCACCAACCCCGCCAACTCCTCCAGGAGGCCGCCGCCCGGCGCGAACTCACCACGGCCCGCCTGCCCGCCAAGGTCCTCCTCGGCCGCATCCAGCACACCAGCCGCAACCCTGCCCCCAACCCCACCGCCGAAGCCGCCCGCGTACGCGCAGCCACGGCGATCTCTCCCGGCCAGCGGCCCGCTCCCACCGGCCCGGCCAGCCCGGCAACCCCGCCCACCGCACTGGCCACCGCACCTCAGCGCCGAACCCGCTGAGCCCACCCCGGCCGACCTCACGACGGGGCGCCGCTCCGATGGCCCGGTGTGAGGTCGCAGGCACCACCTGGGAACGACCTGCCCAAAGCTACAGGCCGCCACTGCTCAGTGACGGCCTGCAGCTTTGGTGAACCTCGCCCCGGGTCAGTCGCTCACTGCTGGTGCGTAGTAGTCGCGGAGCATGATGGTGGTCCAGTCGGCCTGGCGGTGCTCTCCGCGCGGCCCCATCTCGGCGAACCACGGCTTCACGTCCAGGACTGGGGTACCGTCCACGGCGTCGAGGTCTTCGACGTGGAGGTCCAGACCGTCGACCTTGATCAGGCGGCAGCGCGAGACCCCGAGCCAGTTCAGGCGCCGCATGTTGCGGTGCCCGAAGATCCCGACCTCCGGCCAGTCCGGGTTGTCCCGCGGCCGGCGGGCTCCGAGGTTCAGATCGGTCGGGTCGGTGAGGTGGAAGCGGAAGGCGACCTCCAGGTGCGAGAAGTCCTCCAGGCCCTTGGTCGCGTCGGGCGTGAAGAGGGACCCGTCGAGCCGGATGATCGCCCGGGTGCCACCCCAGAAGTCGTCAGTGGGTTCGATCCGGCCGCCGACCACATGGCCGAGTGCCTCGACCTCGAACGTCTCACGGTCTGCCATCAGTGGCTCCTCATCAGGCTGTTTCGGACAGGTACGCGGCGGCGCGCGCGTCGATCTCGCTGACCGACGAAGCGCCGCGCCGCCGGTAAGGGGACAGCAGGGTGCGCATATCGGCAGCGGCCTGCCGGGTGCGGCCGGACCGTACGCCGTCCATGGCATCGAGTGCCTGCGACCAAGTGGCACAAGCCCGGTCGATGTTGTTCATCTGCGCGTACACAGAGCCGAGATATCCCAGCGTCACCGCGTGGGTGCGGGTGAACTTCGTCGTCTTGCGGGTGCGGACGCTGTGGTGGAACTCGCGGACGGAGCCATCGAGGTCTCCTATGTCGCGCAGGGCACACGCGGTCTCGTGAGCCAGGCTGGCCTCGCCGAAGAAGAACACCCGGTCCGGCTCCTCGATGCCATCGCTGGCGGCGGACAGATCGTCCTCGGCCCGCAGTAGCGCCTTGGCGGCGGAGTTCTTGCGCCCGGCAGCGGCCAGGCTCCGGGCGTGGACGACGCCCAGGAGGGCACGCTCACGTGGGGAGGCGAGCTCGTACCGGGCGCCGTCGACGGACGCGGCGGCCAAGGCCAGCGCTTGCTGGTGGTGTCCGAGGTCGATCGCCTGGTGCGCCATCGCCCGCAGCACATGGCCGGCCATGGGTGCATCGTCGGCCTCGGCCGCCAGTTTCACGGCCTCGGTGAAGTACCGCTGCGCGGTCGCGTGTCGACCGCTGTCGAACGCCATCCAGCCTGCCAGGTAGGCGAGTTCGCTGGCTGAGGAGAAGAGGTCGCGGCGAACGCGCTCGTCGGTGAACTTGCCGCACAGGTAGGCGGTGACGTCGGTGGTCAGGTACTGCACCACGGACGTCCAGGCGTGGGCACCGCCACGCCGTTGGTCCACCTGGGAGAACAGAGTGGTCATGTCCCGGACGGCGGCGAGGTCTCCGGGGCCGACCCGTCGCGTTGCGGCCGAGCTGCGCGCGCTGCCCCGCTCGGACATGCGGCTCCACCAGTCCTCGCCGGGTAGCGAGAGGGCGGCCACCGAGTAGACCGCCACCCCCAGCGCCCGCCTGCGTTCCACGTCCACGTCGGTTCTCCCGAGTTCGGCCAGCGCGCTCAGCGTATCGGCGTCCCAGTCGGGAACTTGGAGTAAGGGGGCGATCAGGCCGATCTCTTCCAGGGTCACCACCCGGCCGCCCAGCGCACGACCCAACGCCTCGGCCAGGAACAGCCCGACGTTCCCGGACGGCTGGCCCCCGTTCTTCCAGTGCGTGATGCTCGACTTGTTGGTCTCCGGAAACTCGTCGTGCTCGGCCGCAACCCGCTTGACCAGGCGCGCGATCGCATCACCCGAGAGCTTCGTCTCGTCGATGACCGCCCGCAGCTTCTCGTTCGGTTCCCTCGCCGACGCCAACGCCCACCTACCTGACTGGCCGTTAAACCGCTTAAACCGCATTGCGTGTCCAACACCGTACTCCTGGTAACGGTTGGGCGGTTCACTAACTGACATGCCGCTCCGCAGGGTGCAGCCGACACCGGCAGGGAGCCCGCGGCGCGGCCGTCTGCGGCAGCTCCGTCGTTGCGTCCCTCGACGCCGACGGGCAGCCGCGCCAGTTCGCGAACCCGGAGAGGCTGATGACGACTGCCGACCGTACACCGCACCCGTGGAGCCTCAACGGCCCCTCCACGCTGGTGGATCCCAACTCGTCGGCCTCGCGCCGGTCTACGAGCTCGACGGCCGAGAGCACCATGGCCACCAACAACCGGATGCTGCTGGACGAGCACCGCAGCGAGAACGGCCAGTGCGTACGGTGCGGGAGCCCGTGGCCCTGCGACGTGACCAGGAGCATCAGGTCCGGGGGCACGACGTGAACACCGTGGACCTCTGCATCCAGGCGGCCGGCGACCGGACTGCGGTCATCGTTCCGGACCGGGAACGCGCCCGAAGGCGTGCCCAGGTCTTGCGTCAGCTCGCCCTTGGACGACGTCGCCGCAAGCAGTACCGGGAGTCGACGGCGTGAGAAACGAGAACTCCCCGGACTTCAAGCTCCCCGCCGAACGGCGCCAGGGCTTGTACATCCGCACCTTCAGGGTCTCGGCCGACGGCACCCGTTACGACGACTCCGGAGTCGTCATCGTCGACTCGGAGCCCGACCCGGCGGCCTACCACCCATCCGCGTCCTGGCCCATCTGCCGGTGCCCGCAGCACCGCGAGGGCTGATCAACCACCGAGCAAAGGAGCTCCCTTGTCCCTCGAACAGCTTTCAGGAAAGACCGTGCTGGTCACCGGAGCGGGCGGCCTCATCGGCAGCCGCATCACGTCCCAGCTCCGCCAGCTCGGTGCCCGCCCCATCTCGGTGTGCAGGCTCGATGCCTACCCGCCCGAGGTCTACCGCGACCGGTTCGGCATCAACACCACCGAGCCGGACTTCATCGTCGGCGACATCGCCGACCCGGAGCTGATGAGCGAGGCGATCTCCGGCTGTGACTACGTGATCCACGCTGCCGCCCTGGCCGACGTCGCCGCCTGCACGCGCCGCCCCCTGGACGCCATCGACACCAACATCATCGGCACCCAGCGCGTGCTCGACGCCGTGGCCGCCTCGGACCAGGTGCAGAGGATGGTGTTCGTCTCCTCCGCCAGCGTCTACGGCAATGGCACCTCGCCGGAACCCGTGCACGATCACGTGCCCGCGCAGTTCACCGAAGGCGCGGCCGTCTCCCCGGTCTCGGTGTACGGGAACAGCAAGGTCTGGGGCGAGTACCAGACCGCCGCCGTGCTCGGCGGCGGCACCTCGTACGCCGTAGTGCGGTACTTCTCCGTCTACGGCGAGCCGCAGGTCGTCAAGGAGAACAGCCACTCGTGGGTGGTCGCCTGGTTCGCCATGCGGGCCGCTCTCGGGCTTCCGTTGCACCTCAATGGCGGCGGCCACCAGATCCGCGATCTGGTCCACGTGGACGACATCGCCACCGGCACCCTGTACGCGCTGGTCGCGCCCCGCGCACACAACGCGACCGTCAACATCGGTACCGGAACCGGCACTTCGATCCGGCAGGTTGCCGAGCTGGTCCGCAGCCACCATCCGGACATCCGGCTGGTCGAGACGCCGATGCCGCCCGGCGACCCCGAGGGCGGGTACGCCTCCGTCCAGCGGATGGAGGATGCGCTGGGCTGGAGGCCGAGCATCACCGTTGAGGAGGGCGTCGCACGATACGTGGCCTGGCTCAGGGCCACCCCTGACGCCATCCCTGACTGGATGCAACAGGCGGCGGCAGCCTAGATGATCGGTGGGCGCCCCAGGCGGGTCATGGTCCACACTGTGCGCCAGCGCATCGGCTTGCGACGGCCGCACGGTGTGCGCCAGCCCTCGGCGAAGCCAGCGAACCACGCCTTCAGCCCGGCCATGTCCCGGGTGCGGGCGACGGTGAGCGCCACCCACACACCGAGGTAGACCGGCACCAGCAGGGCCGGAAGGTGCCGGCGGGCAAGGTAGACCCGGTTGCGGGCGTTCACCCGGTAAAAGAAGGAGTGCCGGGTCGGGCTGGTCCGCGGGTGCTGCAGTAGCAGCTCCGGGACGTACAGCACCCGCCAGCCGGCATCCAGCGCCCGCCACGCCATGTCGGTCTCCTCGTGCGCGAAGAAGAAGGAGTCCGGCCAGTCGCCGACCTGCTCCAGCATCTTCGACGACAGCGCGTGGCCGCCGCCGAGGAAGCTGGTCACCTCACCACCCTGCATCGGGTCACCAGCCCGAAGCCGGGGAACGTGGCGCCGCTGGGTGAGGCCGGTCTCGTCCGCAATCCGGAAGCTCACGATGCCCAGCCGGGGCTCCGCCTCGTACAGGGCGGTGATCCGGGCCAGGACGTCGTCCGCGACCAGCAGGCCGTCGTCGTCCAGGTCGATCACGACGTCCACGTCCCGCAGGTGCTCCAAGGCGACATTCCGGCCGCCGGTCACCCCGAGATTCTCCGCCAGCTGGACGCTCTCCACCCACGCCGGCAGCTCCGGCAGCACGCACCCGTTGCCGACCACCACGACCTTCGCGGCCTTGACCGTCTGCATCTCCACCGAGGCCAGCAGCTCGGCCAGTTCCTTCGGCCGCGTGCCCATGGTCAGGACCGCCACGCCCAGCTTGACGCCCACCGAACCTCTTCCCTTCGAGGAACCAGAGATGACCTCACGAACGCCGAAGCCTGGTGCCGCGTCGCTCAGAGAACTCGCCGAGAACTGGAGCCTTCCCGCCCATCAGGTCATGGACCAGGACACACTCGCCTGGATCGCCAGGAACCGGCCCGAAGCCTCAGCCGCGCCGCCCACCCTGCCACATCCGCCGCTCATGCTGGTACCGGACGTCACCTGGTTCGCGGAGGCCCAGCTCGTCGACTCCATCCACGGCATCCGGCACAACGCCCGCGTCTCCCTGCTCGCCGGTCTGCTCGCCCAGGAGTGCGGGCTCGACCGCGATCACACCGCGGCCCTGTGCGCCGCAGCGGCGGTCCACGACTGCCGGCGGCGAGACGACCGCGATGATCCAGGGCACGGCCAGCGGGCAGCAGCCTGGTTCACCCGCAACCAGCACACAGTGACGGCCACCATGCTCGGCCGCCAACTGCCGCCGGACCTGGCCGAACGGGCAGCCACAGCGATCGGCCTCCACGACCTTCCTTACGCGGGCTTCACCTCGCAGCAGAACCTCGCTTACCGGAGCTCACTTCACCTGGTCGATCTACTAAAGGCGGCCGACTGCCTGGACCGCTACCGGCTTCCCCTCATCCGCTGGTGGCCCGACCCCTCCCATCTGCGCATCGCCATCCCGGATTGGCTCCACCCCGTCGCCTTCGACCTGGTCGTCCGAAGCGAACAGGCTCGGCTCGACGGCGCCACCAACCGTGGGGCACTCATCCACGCCAGCCAGATCCTCAACCCTCGGCAGTAGGAGGTCATCCATGCACCACGAGTGGGACAACGCCCACACGGACCACACCAGCAGCACCACCCGACCTGGCCCGTCCGGTCTCGCCGAGACCGAAGCCGACTGGCGCCACCACCTCGAACGCGAAACGCCCAACGGTTGGCTGCTGAGCGGAAACTCCATGACCAAGACTCTGGCCGCCGGGCGCCCCATCCACCTGATGCACACCACCGTGGCCCTGAACGCGATCCGCGCCAGCGGACACCTCTACGCCTCCACCGGCTGCCTGGTCGCGGCCCTCTACTGCGCGCCCCTCACCCCCGAGCCCGCCGGCCTGCGCCCCCACAACCTCGGCTCCTACCTCCTGGAGACCAAGAAGCACACCCGCGCCCTGATCTTCGAGATCACCCCCGACGCCCCCGTCCCACCCAAGGGCATCGATTACCTCCGGTTGGGCGCCATCCACTTGCGCACCTACCTCACCCACCGCAGCTTCCTCACCGGGCCCGAGGACGCCCAGCTCCGTCGGGTGGTGATGAAGCGGCTCCGTGCAGCGGCACCCTTCCTCGACACCCTCCTCGCCAACGCCGCTGGGAAGCCGGCGCCAGAAGCCAAGTTCATCGACCAGCTCGCCGCCACCGTGCCGGCCTTCCCGTTCCTGGGCTACCTCTACTTCGAGGTGTTGTCCGAGTATCTGATGCTCAACTCCATGGCCCCCGAGACCATGGCGTACGCCCAGCTCGGAGAGATGAACAACCGCCTCTACAAGAGGCTGGCATTCTCCGCGGTCCAGGGCATGGACCAGCTCTTCGACCTGGCCCGCTTCAACCCGGGACACGAACGCCTCCTCCAGCTCGTCGGGCAGATCGAGCCAGGCCTGACCTCCGGGGTAGCCAGTTTCGCCAGGAGGCGCCTGTCACACCTGTTCGCCAGCGTGGCACTCGCGCCCGGCCAGGACGCGGCCTCCTTCACCTTCCGAGAAGCCGACTTCGACACTGTCGCCGCGACTGCGCCGCAGCTGCTGGGGCAACTCGTCTTCCGCGAGATGCGGATCTTCTCCCGCTACCCGCAGCTCTACCTCGCCTTCGAGCAGGCCAAGGCCCTTGAAGCATGGAACTACTGGAACACCGAAGGCATCCCGACACCGTTCAACGGCACCATCCCGAAGGGCGAGATCGGCATCAACACGGCCTACTCGGGATCCAGCTGCACAGTCTGGACCGCGGAGACCTGCGAGCGCGGCCTGCTGCACCCAGTCGAACAGCTGGACGTCGCCTTCCTACCGCGCCTCGCCGAGCTCTCCATGACCGCCATGCGGAGAGACGAGACAGGGAAGGCCGCAGGACACCAGACGCACGTTTTGTCGGCAGCAGGTCCCGCCGAGCAGTGACCACCAGCATCTCCAGCACTATCTCTGAGCTGCGTATATAACCCCAGTGACCACGCTGCCGGTGATTCGGGATCGAGCGTATTCGCCCCGACATCGACCCGCACTGGGTGATCGTCGGCGGAAAGTTCGAGTCGGCCGACGCCAGCCCCCGAGGACCCGCACTGGCCACCGCACACGGCTCCACCAACGACGCGCCTTGAATGTGATCAAGGCTGGTGGCGTGAACGCGCCTTGTGCGCCTGGTCGTTGTGGTACGGTCCGTGATCCAACCGAAAATAGGCGACCCCGGCGATGCGCGAACATCCCGGGGTCCGGCACCAGGAGCGCGAACTCCCGATGCGAGTCCATCGTACCGAACACGTACGTAACTTCACCGTGCTGCCCAACTGCGTCCTGCAGTACCGGCGGCTGTCCTACACCGCCCGCGGCCTGCTCGCGGACCTCCTCTCCCGCCCGAACGGCTGGCGAGAGGACGGTCGACACATGGCCGACACTAGCCCTCAGGGGCGTGGTGCGATCCGCAAGGCCCTGAAGGAGCTGACCGAGGCCGGCTTCTATCGGGTCGAGAAGATCCGCATGTCAGACGGCACGATCATCACCGAGACCCACGTCTACGACACCCCGCAGCTGGCGCTGCCGGGTACCACCCGTCCGGTCTCCGGTGAAGCGACCACCGGCGGTGCTGACGTCCTTGTAAAGAACCTGGCGAAAGAAACCTCCTTCCCTGCCCAGCAGGCTGGCGAGCCGGCCCCCGCCGACGAGCCGCCGGTGAGAACGGGAGGGCGGGCGGAGGACCTCGACGAGGAAGCCGACGAGCAGCCCGTGGCGCTGCCGGACGAACAGGTCCGCGATGCAGTCGCCACGCTGTTCCGGGTGATTCGCCCCGAGCCGCGCCTGCGGGTCGGCCAGGCCGAAGCCGAGGAACTCGCACCCCTCGTCGCGCAGTGGCTGGAGCGCGGCGCGACCCAAGCCGACCTCGCCCAGGCGCTGCTGCCGGGCTTGCCGGCCCCGATGCACTCGGCGGTCGCGGTGCTCCGCTACCGCCTCGAGCGCAAGATGCCGCCTGAACAGACCGAGATGCGGCCCGCAGCGGCCCGGTACGCCGAATGCGCCAAGTGCCACGACCCGGTGCCTCGAACGGGGATCTGCAGGGCGTGTGCAGGCCCTGGCGGGCGCCGGGCCGAAGCCCCCCACGGGGCGGCCATCGCCGCCGAGGGAGCTGCCCGCGTCCGGGAGGCGATGAACGCCGCGAGGGCCGCCTTGGGTGCCAGTCGCCTCGCGCCCGCTGCCGCCATCTGAGCTCCACCGAGATCCTTTGTCCGCGGCGACTCTCACCTCGTTGAGCAAGCCGACCTCGTACCTCGGCACACCCGGGATAGCGGCGGGAGCAGGATGAATTCCCGTCATTCCACGGCCACCGAAAGTGTTCTACGTTGTGGGCGAGCCCGCCCGAGTCGAGAAGGAAGTGTCCATGTCTGATGCGAGCGCCCTCGCGAGGGCCGAGGTCCTGGAAGGACTCGTCTCCAAGGGAGGCGTGGGCTCCGCAGTCCGGTTCCGTGCAGGCCAGACGATCATCCAGGAGGGCGATCTCTCGAACCACGTGGTGATGTTGCGTGCTGGAATCGCCAAGGTGGTGACCCGGAACGCGGATGACACTGAGATCGTTCTCGGCCTGCGAGAGGCGCCAGAGATCATCGGTGAGCAAGCCGCCCTCAACGGCACGCCGAGGTCGGCATCGGTGATCGCGTTGACTGACGTGACGGCCCTCGCCATCTCGGCTGAGGATTTCCGAGCCCTGGTTGGTGAGCACCCCGAGGCTGCTGCCGCCGTGCTCGGGATCGTCACCGAGCGGCTCCGTGAAGCCGACCAAGGCCGACTGGAACTGGCCACCCACACCGTTGCCCAGCGGGTCGCCGCGCGCCTGGTGGCTCTCGCGCCGCAGATCGGAGTGGTCGACGAGGCGACGGGTGCCGTGCGGCTGCCCCTTTCCCAGCAAGACCTGGCCGGATGGGCGGGCGCGTCCCGCGAGGCGGTCGTGAGGACTCTGCGGCTGCTGCGAGACGAGGGCGTCGTGACCACCGAGCGGCGGCAGATCGTCATCCAGGACATGGAAGCGTTGCGCGCCAAGGCGGTTGAGTGACCGTCAAAGTGGTATTCTGACTCAGTCGGAACGCTGAGGAATACCACTCTCGGGGGCGTGACCGCTTGATCGAGCATGCGCGCAAGATCTTCTTCGGCCTGGACATCGCCGGCTTCAACCAGACAGGCCGCACGGACACCGCCTGCCTCGCGATGCGGCAGGGCCTGTACGAGGCGCTTGGCCGGGCCTTGGCCGTCGGCGGTCTGGGCGCGGAGAGTTACGACCTGCTTGACCGCGGCGACGGCATCATGGCCGTGATCGACGAATCCGCAGGGCTCCACACCCTCGCCGACACGGTGGTCCCGGCGCTGGCCACCGCCATCCACGAGTACAACGGCACTTCACGCCCAGCCGCCCAGATCCGGCTCCGCGCGGCACTGCACAGCGGTGACGTCTTCCGAGACGATCACGGCTACGTTGGCCGTCACGTGAGCCATGCATTCCGCCTGCTCGACGGCCCTGAGCTGCGCGGTGTGCTGACCGCCAGCGCATCGGTCCTGGTGCTGGCCGTATCCGAGAGCGTGTGGCACGAGCTGGAGCTACCGAGCCCAGACGGAACCAGATACGCCGAGATCGTGATCAGCACCAAGGAACACGCGGCCCGAGCCTGGGTCGCCGAGTTCGGGGCCAGCCCCGCCCTGGCCAGGTGATCGCATGATCGACGCATCGTCCTTCGCCCGCGCCTTAGCCCTGCCGCTGCGGGCCGTTCCAGCGGTACTGCTCGTCCTCTTCGCCGGTCTCATCGGGATCATCGCTCTGATGTGCTCTGCTGATCGCAGGGCCGACGGCATGGAGCTTGCCCGGATCTGGACGGCGGCCGCCTGCGCCATCGCGATCGGCCAGAAGCCGAGCTGGCCCCGTCGGACCAGCCGAGCGCAGAGCGCCACGGAGCGGCCGAAGTAGTCGAGAAACCCTGCTCGGATGCGCCGTTTTGCTTGCATCCCAGCCCTGTTGATCGAGATTCTCGATGCCCGGTACCACGGCGAGGGGGATCTGTTGAGCAACGGCCTATTGCTGCTTCGGCGCGCCACACCAGTTCCGGACCAGCAGGCACTCAGTCCTGCGGAAGTCGCAGCCTTGCGACGGGCTGTCGAGGCGGCAGGCCTGGGACGGGACGATGAGGACCGCATTGCAGAAGCAGCGGCAAAGGCGGCCAGTGCTCGCCGGGCACGACGGCGCGCAATCATGCTGGGAACGGTCATCGCAGCCCTCGGCTTGGATGCGGTCATCTTCGTGTCGTGGCTCGGGTACCACTGGACGGACAAACGGACGTCGGCACTGATCATGTTGGCCACCTACGTACCTACGATCGTCATCGCGAGGCATCTAGCACTCCGCTTCGTCGAGCAGCGCCACCCATCTCGGGCCATGTACGGCTATGCCTACGGTCCGGTGGAAGCTGCGGTGGATGCACTCGTCGCATGCGACATTGCCCTGAGGACCCCGAGCATTCGGCTGTCATCGCTCGGACTTCTTCGTCTGTACTGCCGCAAGCTTGAGCGTGCGTTGTTGGCCCCGCGCGACCGCCCTTTCGGCCTGAGTGACTGGCTGGAGGGTCGCCGTCGCCGGGAGCGCTTGAAGAACCACGCCACTCGCGTGATCGGCGGGCTGCGAGAGGTGGCGGATCAGCTTGATGTCAGCCCAGACATGGCGCTGGGTGAGTTGCGCGGGATGCTGATCACGCTGGCGGACAACTGTACGAAGTTGCGGTTCGGAGCCCTCCTTCCAGAAGAGCAACTTGCCGATGTGACACCGGCCCGCGATTGGGAGCGCCTGTGGTTCATCGGTGTCTGGCTCATCTCACTGCCGCTCGCATGGGGGCTGACCACGGCGGGGCTCCCGCAGCCACTCGACAAGCTGGCACCGGCTGGCGCCCTATGGTTGCCCTTCGTCGCGCGGTTTGGCGTTGAGAGAGGGTTCGGCTTGTCGGCGCAGGCGAGAGGCGAGGCAGCCAGGAACGCCGAGTAGTCTCAGCGCGTGCCTGGCGCCGTCAGCTCGCGAGGTGCCGACCCGCTGCCGTGGCTATCCTTGCGACTCCCCTTGGATTGGGGCATTGGAAGGCCTTGGATGCCTTGAACGGCCAGCGCCGGGGAAGTCGGCCCGTCCCGCTAGGGTCGAGACATGCGTCTGAGTACCGTGATCCTCCCCATCTACCGGTGGAGCGAGGGGCAGAAGATCTGGCGGCGGGCCGAGGAACTCGGCTTCCACGCCGCGTACACCTACGACCACCTCTCCTGGCGGTCCTTCCGCGACGAACCGTGGTTCGGGTCGATCCCGACGCTGACAGCCGCCGCGACTGCGACTGAGCGCCTTCGGCTTGGGACGCTCGTAACGTCGCCAAACTTCCGCCACCCGGTGACGCTGGCGAAGGAGCTGGTCACGCTGGACGACGTGTCCGGCGGGCGGCTGACGCTCGGCATCGGTGCCGGCGGCACCGGCTTCGACGCGACGGCGATGGGCCAGGAGGCCTGGTCGCCGAAGGAGCGGGCGGACCGGTTCGGCGAGTTCCTGCCGCTGCTGGACGAGCTGCTGCGCAACGACAGCACGACGCGTGAGGGTACCTACTACTCGGCGGTCGAGGCCCGGAACATCCCCGGCTGCGTGCAGACCCCGCGGGTGCCGTTCTACGTCGCCGCGACCGGCCCGCGCGGGCTGAGGCTGGCCGCCGAGTACGGGCAGGGCTGGGTGACGTACGGCGACCCGCGTGGCCCGGCGGACGTGCCGGTGGAGCAGGCGCCCGGGGTGATCGCCCAGCAGATCGGGAAGCTGACGGCGGCCTGCGAGGCGAAGGGCCGGGACGTGGCGACGCTGGAGAAGATGCTGCTCCAGGGCTCCACGGCGGAGAAGCCGCTGCAGTCGCTCGGCGCCTTCGTGGACTGGGCCGGGAAGTACCGGGAGCTGGGCATCACCGAGCTCGTGATCCACTGGCCGATCCCGGACTCGATCTTCGAGAACGACCTCGCCATCTTCGAGGAGATCGCCACCGAGGGCCTCGCCCAGCTGGCGTGAGCTGTTCCGGGTTGGTCTCCACTCCCAAACAGATGCGGCCGGGTAGATGGACCCGGCCGCATCAACGCAGATCAGTCTGACAATTGCCCTCTTCAGCTGCGCGGCTTCCGGGAGTTCTCCTCTGGCCTTCGCCGGAGAAGGACGCTGAGGGTGGCACGAGCGTCCTTACGTCGCTGTGCGTCACGAGCCAGCACTGATGCCGAAGCAGTCAGTGCAACGGTCGCGGCATAGAGCAGAGCCGCTGCTGCTGCACCGGGTAGCGCGTGGCTGACCATGGCGTCCAAAGCCCCGAACATGCGTGTCACCTATCTCGATCGCTGGCCAGCTGTCTGCTGGGCCGGGGAAACAGGAGATGTCGTCCGGAGGGTTTCCGGCGAGTTCCGGTGCTCCCAGCGGAGACGACACGCCTGGCGGGAAGGCGGTGGACTATGTTCCGGTGATGGTCCGGAAACGCGGAGGTGTGGTGTCGGACGAGCCGGTATCGAGGTTTAGCTCCGCGCTTCGAACTTTGTTCGAGGCTGCAGGGTCTCCTACGTATGCGGAGCTGACCCGCTGGGGCAAGCGGCAGCGACCTGTGGTTGCCGTAACCAGCTCGTCGCTCAGCGACTGGTTGCACGGCGAATCAGTGCCGCGTGACGGCCAGGCAGTCCTGAAGCTCATCAGCGAGTTGGAGGCGCGGGCACACCGGCTGGGGCGTAGGACCGGACCGGTCGCCTGGGAACAGTTGCATGCCCAGGCATGGCGATCTCGACAACTGCGACGCGGTGGGCGCCCACAAAGTCGGCCCGCAACATCCGACGCCGTTGGCGTTCACGCGGTGACCCCGATGTCGGTGAGACTAGGCCGTGTGGTTTCGAGCCTGCAGGAGCGCGACGCGTTGGGCTTGGAGGTGCATCAGGCACTGAGCACGGGGAGTCCTCGGAACGAACTGGCGGTCTTGCCGCCCTATCTCCGCCGGCCTGCTCTCGACACAACAGTACGAGCGGCTGTTCGCCAAGCCGTACACGAGAGCACCCTGATCATGCTTGTCGGGGACTCCTCCACCGGCAAGACGCGTACGTGCTGGGAGGCAGTGCGAGCCGAACTGCCGAGCTGGTATCTATGGCAGCCCCAGGGAGCTGACCCTGCCAAGGCACTCCTTGAAATCCTCACCCGCGGAGCCCTGCCGCCCGAAACCATCATCTGGTTGAACGAAGCACAGAGGTACTTACTCGGTAACGAGGAGCTGGCGACGCAGATCGCTGATGGATTGCTCGACCTCCTCACGGAGGCTGACACCGGCCCAGTACTGATCGTGGGAACGATGTGGCCCCGGTTCTGGAAGGCCGTCACAGATGACTCAGAGGGCGAGCATGGCAGCCATGCTCGCGTGAAAGTGCTGATGGAGCTTGCTCAGGACGTCCGAGTTCCCAATGCCTTCTCGCGCAGCGAACTCATGGATGTCGCCTCGGTTCTGCGTAGCGATCCTCGCCTCATTGCCGCTGAAAGGCACGCCCCCGATGGGCGAATCACCCAGTACTTGGCTGGTGTGCCACTTCTGCTTCGCCGCTATCGCCAGGCTGACCCACCGGCGCGGGCAGTACTTTACGCCGCCCTCGACGCACGTCGGCTAGGCCATCAACGGCTCTTCAGCGCTGAGTTCTTGAGCTGTGCAGCCGAAGGGTACCTTTCGGCGGCCGACTGGAGCACCACCGAGGAACATTGGTTCGAAGCTGCCCTGATCGATCTTACGAAGCCTCAGCGTGGCCTGCCTGGCCCGCTTGAACAGTACCGACCACGCCCTGGAGACGCTTCACAGGCTGATTCCGGATATCAACTGGCGGATGCCATCCAAGATCACGACAGGCAAGTGCGTCCTGTGATCGAACCGCCCATGTCACTTTGGACTGCAGCGGCCCGACACAGCCCTTCTCGAGTGGTACTGCGTGCTTTGTCTAACTCGGCCCGCACTCGAGGGGTGGCTAGAGCTGAGGAGCTCTTTATCGCGGCAGCACGCTGGGGCTACGGGGAGGATCTGCATTGGCTGGTGCGCCACCACTACGAGGCTGGGCTCGTTGACCGGGCCGAGCGCCTTGCGCTTGCGGGACTGGAACAGTGTTATGCGTCGGCGCTCCGATGGGCTGGCTTCGAGATGGCTGACGCGGGCCTCCTTGACCGCGCAGAGGCTGCGGGTCGCCAGTTGGCAAAGTTCGGTGACGCATCTCTGCTGCGAGCCCTGGCCTACCGTGCTGCTCGAGCTGGCAGTGGCAAGAACGCGATTCGGCTGTACGAAGCGGCGGTAGCGTGCGCCGACGTCATCTCCATGGGAGCTCTGCTCGTGTGCTACGAGCGCCAAGGGCGCTTCGAGGCTGCTGAGCGTCTTGCTAGAGAATGGGTCAGAATGGGTGTCCTGACGCCACTGTTCGAACTCGGCACATTTCGGGAGCAAAATGGTCGAGTCCACTCGGCGATGGCGCTCTACGAGGCGTTGGACAAGCAGGATCGCCGTGACTGGCTGGCTATGCGCGCCGATTGCCGTTTCAGGGAAGGCGACATCGCAGGTGCGGAGAGCCTCTACGAAGTCGCAGCGAAAGCCGGAAGCGGGTACGCAGCGCAACGACTGTCTGAAATCGCGGGGAGGATCAGGTAGCGGTCAGAGCGCTGGCAAGCGAGTGGAGATATGCGTTTCCGCCGGCCAGCATGCGATAGGCGGAAAGGCTTGACCGGCCACGGGCGCGTCCAATCGCATACTCTGCGTCACATCCGCTGCGGCGGTCTGCGTTGGGACCGACCCGAACCTCCGGCCCGTCCAGGAACGACCGCCACCTCAGGTGGCAGTAGGTGCACGCGGCGCGGAAGCCGATGTTCTTGGGACGCCACCAGATTCTCTGCCCCTCGCCCTACCGGTGGATGGGGAGGTCGCCGTGCTCCGACACATGACCTCGCCCCTTGGTTGTCCGAGTTGCCAGCGGACGTCCTCGTCGTAGATCGGCGATGCCGGAAGGCCCATTGTCTCCCGCCGAAGCACTAGTGTGGACGAACACGTGCGGTGGAAGGATGAGGCATGCCGGAAGTGCCCGCAGAGAAGCAAGAGTTGGCGCTGACGGCGGCCTTAAAGCAGGCCGAGCTCGGCGAGGTGATCGCATCCGAGCTTGAGAAGTGGCAGCAGGAGCACGGCACGCGGATCGTGTTCGACCGGTGGCTCACCCCCGGCAAGAGCAGTGCGGTCCTGGCGGCAGTCGCGCTGACCGGTCCGGTCTTCAACGGCAAGGTCGTCATGAAGGTGTGCCCTCCGGGCGCGACCACCGGCCGGGAGCCTGGCCGGCACGCCGATGCGCTCAAGGACGCCCCCGAGGGATTCGCTGACCGGCATCTGGTCAAGCAGCCCGTGGAACCCGTCAGCGTCCCAGGTGGCACCAAGGTGATGTTCCAGGAGATCGCCGGCGGTAGCATCCGCGACGTGCGGCCGCTCTCGGCCACCCTGCGCGGTCGCGAACTGCCGGAAATCGTCAGTGTCGTGGCGCGTTCGATCCTCAACGATTGGAACCCCCAGCCAACAGATATCCGGCGCATGGCAGCGCGAGACTTTGTTCTGGACCATGTGGGCACCCGGATGGACAAGAACGGCCCGGTCGCGAAGCTGGCCGGGCAGCTGGCCTATGAGCCCGTGGACGAACAGGCGCCGCTCTGGGTCACCTTCACAACCAGTGCGGCCGTACCGAACGTCGTCGCCTGGCTGGAGCGCCCTGTCTGGGACGGGCTGGACAGCGACCACGTGCTCGCGATCCTCGGCCGAGCTCATGGTGATCTCCACGCCGACAACATTCTGCTGCCGATGTCGCCAGTCGTGGACGCCGCTGCGTACCGGCTGATCGACCTCTCCGGATACCGGGCTGATGCGCCACTTTCCCGAGACCTCACCCATCTGACGCTCGCTCTCATTCTCCGAGAGTTGCCGGAGCTGACTGAACGCCAACGCGGCGTCCTAGCTGAGTTTCTGGTCGATCCCGAGGCGGACGCCGATGCTGTGCTCCACGTTGTGGGACTGGGCAACCTCTCGAACGACATCGCCGAGGCCGGTGAGGTGTACGCCAAGCAGCTCTCGATGCCGGACGACTGGCAGGACCAGTACCTGCTGTCGCTGGCGGGGAACGCACTGCTCTTCGCGACCCGCGACGCGACAGTCGGATCTCAGGAGCGGGCGTGGTGCTACCAGTTGGCCTGCAGTTCCTTGGGCAGATTCTTCTCTGTGCACGGCCTGCACGCGCCCACGGCAACAGCTCCCCGCTGTGGCCTCACCCAAGCCGTCGAGGCGGCTCCAGAGGTCTCGGCCGCGGTCGACCGGCTAGTCGAGGTGTGCGATCGCTGGAACGTCCGCCGTACGACCATCGCCATCATCGATTCGGCCGCCTTTGGAGAGGAAGCCCTCCAGAAGTTCGCCGAGCTCGGATGGAACCTGGTTGTTGAGCTCAACCCAGACACCGATGTCGACGGCGGCTGGAAGGCGGCTACCTCCGCGGGCCGGGGCCGAATCCACCGGCTCCAGTTGCGTGGCCAGGACACGATGTTCGGCCGCAACAGCACCAACTGGATCGCGGCAGCGGGGATCCGCGGGGCGGATCCAGTCTCCCCGACCACTGCCCTGCGTCGCTGGCGTTCGACGTATCTGCCGTTCGTGCGGGAATCGCTCGAAGCGCTTAACCGTCACTCGGGGAGGCCGGCGACGGTCGTCTGCTTCGGCGAGGGCGGCAGCGCTGAGCGGGCTTTGGTCGAGACCTGCATCGACATTTTCGAGGACCGGGCGAGGATTCTCTCGATCTCGGGCACCGGCGAGGGCAGCCTTGCCGAGTACGATGCCGAACTGCTCGCGTGTGAACCCGTCAACCTCCTAGAAGCATTGCCCAAGCCCTCGTCGGTTGAGCCGCAGAGCCGCCGGCCCAGGGTGCCCGCCGAGAAGGGTTTCATGGAGGTCCCAGATGGGCTGCTGTCGCGATTCGAGGACACGGCGGTACTGCTGCACTCCGAGCTCGGGGTGGAGTCGGAGGCAGGCGAGTTCGAGGTGGGCGCCTTCTACCGGGGCCGCCCCATCTCGTGGTTCGAGCTAGATCTTCACCTCGACCTGCCACGGGCGATCACTGAGGAGTTCACCAGCCAGGTACGCGCCGGTCTGGAGCAGCGGGACACTCTGCGGGTGATGCTTGCCCACAGCCCTGGCGCCGGTGGCACGACCATCGCTCGCCGGGTGGCCTGGACTCTCAAGGACGAGTTCCCCACGGTCGTCGCCCGTGGAAGCCAGGACGAAGCAGTCCTCTCCCAGCTGGCGGCTGACCTGTCGTCCGAGACTGGAAGCCCTGTCCTTCTCCTGCTGGAGCTCCTATCTGAGTCATCCCAGGAGCGGCTGTACGAGCTGCTGCGGGCGAGCAGTGTGCCGGTCGTCATGTTGATCACCGCGCGCCGGAGTTCCGCTGGCCATGGCGTCGTCCAGACCTCGCCTCAGCGTAGCCTGCGGGTTGGGGCGATGAAACGGGACGACCGATTCGACATGGCCCGACACTTCACCGATCTGGTGCCAGACCGGGAGGAAGCCCTTCTCGAGCTGGTCGCCGAGGAGTCCGATCACAGCGTTCCGTTCTTCTTTGCCTTGACCGCGTTCAACAAGGAGTTCGAGGGGCTGCCCGGGTACGTCGCCCCGTTCCTTGATCAGGCCTCGGACGTCGACCGGGAGATCTGCATACTGCTTGCCCTGGCTCACCGATTCAGTGGTGTTCCGGTGCCCTCCGACCTGTTCACGGACCTGCTCGGAGTGGCGCCGGCCGATGATGTGGATCTCCGTCTGCACGTCGGCGAGCGCTTGCTGCCGCTGCTGATCGAGGAGAGCGACGGCATGTGGCGGCTGTCGCACAGTCTGATAGCCGAGGAGGTGCTGCGTCAGTTGCTGACGCCGCCCGGTGCGACCACCGGCCCGGAAGACTGGAAGGCTGCGCTGCCGGGCTGGTGTGAAACGATCATCATCCAAGCCGGCCGGGTGTTCCAGAACCGTCTCCCGGACGACATGAAGATCCTCCTGGACCGCCTCTTCATCATGCGGGATGCCCGGGAGCCGGTGGAGTTCCAGCGGACCGGCACCTACACCGAGCTGCTCCAGCAGATGACCGTGCCTGGGCGCAAGCAGGTGATGCACGCCCTAGTGCAGACGTTCCCGAACGAATCGCACTACTGGGGCCACTACGGCCGCCTGCTCTCCTACGACTCCAGGGACTTCCAGGGGGCCCTGAACGCGGTGGACAAGGCCATCGTGCTGGCTCCGAGCGACCCGCTGCTGCATCACATGCGGGGCATGGTCTTCCGCAACGAGATCAGGTCCGTGATCGAGAACCGGACCCACTCGCACGAGGACGTCAGGACCCGCGAGCGTCAGATCCTGGAGCTCGTAGAGTCCGCCCGGGCCTCCTTTGACAAGGCCACGGAACTGGATGACTCCAGCGAGTTCGGTCACATCGCCCTGGCTCAGATGTGCATCAAGGTCATCGAATTCGGGTTCACCCAGTCCAAGGCGACCACCTACTCGGAGTTCCTGGCCCGGCAGACTTCCGGCGCCTACCGGGCGCTACTGGAGCAGGCCGAGAACGCCCTCGACGCAGTGCTGGAGATCCGCGGCTCGGACCGGCTGTCCCACCGGGCGGAGGAGGCGGAGGCCGAACTGCAAAAGCTCTACGACAACTACCAGGCGCTGCTGCAGGGCTGGCGTAACCTCCTCTCCCGGGCCGACACGTACAAGCCGCCGGTGCGACGCCGACTGGCCCGTGCGTACCGGCAGCGCGCCGGATCGTGGCGCGCTGCTCCGGCACGCGACGTGAGTCAGGCGGTCGAGCTGCTGAATGAGAACCTCGTGGACAACCCGCGCGACTTCACGAGTCTGCGCGAGTGGCTGCAGGCAGCGAGGTTCCTGCCGGCCCCCCTGGACCGCGCGGCCGACTACGTGACCACCTGGGCCCGGACTGAGTCCACCCGGGATGCCCTGTTCTACGACTACGTGCTTGCTTGTCTGCGCGTTCTCGAAGGTCAGGACTCGGCCATCGAGGAGTACCGCTCGAAGTTGAACAGGTGCCGGGACCGCGCCACCGGCTTCGCCAACCGCCATTCGACCGCCTACGAGTGGCTGGGAGAGGGGCAGCAACTGGGCCGCCTGGTCTCCCACAAGGACCTGAAGCAGTGGAACCGCCGAGAGGGAGAGCCACCGCCCGCCCATCTGACCCGTCTCGAGGGCCGCGTCTCCCAGATCAAGAGCCGGGCCTCAGGAACCATCGACTTCGGTCGAGGCATCCAGGCGTTCACCGTGCCGAGCCGAGCCGGACTGGTCCGTGGCGTGCACGAGAGCTGGCCTGTTACCGCACTGATCGCATTCCGCTACGACGGCCCCGAGGCGTGGGCAGTCGAACTCGGTCAGCCCTGAATGAATGGCTTTGGGTATCCGGGTGCTGGGCGCTCACACGAAGGGTCATTTAATCCGCGACGTGTGCAGCGCCTGGCGGCTTCGCCCACGGGCGGCCGCTCATGGTTTCGAGTTGCTGACGGTTGCCGATGCCGGGTGGCTGGGTGAGCCTGGGGATCGGCTCCGGCAACACGGGGGTTCGCCGTCTTTCCAGAACCCTGTTGAGGGCTTCACACAGCTGAGTTGATGTCCCGAGCGCTCAAAGGCCGGCGGCGAGCAGTCCGGCTGCTCAGCATGCGATAGGTGAACGAGGCTTGACCGAGGTCACCAGCGTCCCCAGCCGCAGCCGCTCGGTCGCGCACGCCGCCGCCGTCAGCGTCGGCACGGACCCGAACCACGGCTCGTCCCGGAACGACCGCCAGGACAGGTGGTCGTAGGTGTACGCGGCGTGGAACCCGAGGTCCTCGGCCCGCCGCCAGATCTTCTGCCCCTCGGCCCACCGGTGGATGGGGAGGATAACGGTACTCAAGCGCATGCTGTGACGATACGCGCGCAAGTCGGCGGGGCTTCGGACCGCTCGCAACCCAGCGGTGAACAGGTCCGCTAGCGTGGCACCATGGGCACGCTCAGCAGGCGAGAACTGGCCGCGCTGGTCGATGAGGCGACGGTCGACACCTACGACGAGCACGAGGAGGTGTCGGCGCTGTTCGCCGCCGTCGAGGAGAACCTGACGATGCCGTTCAGCACGTCGGTGCTGGGCGTCGAGGTGACCGTGCGCGGCGTCGACCTCTCACGGGACGGAAGGATCGTCGCCCTGTGCACCCGCGGTGAGTTCCGGCAGACGATCGGGCTGCTGGACCTTCCGTTGCCGGATCCGGCTCCGGACGGAGCGGAGTGGGTCGAGGCGTACCGCTACTACTGGGCGCACTGAGCGTCGGAACCCTCACGATCGAGAGGGACCCGCGTGGGTGTCGTGGTACGGACCGAGGACGTACCGCACGTACTCGAACGTCGGGCGGGCGGCCTTCCGCGGAGTGTCCAAGGGAGGCTTCCTCCTCGCCTGCCTGGTTCCCGTCCACTCGGCGGACGGGGTGTGGCTGGTCTCCGGGTCGATGTCGTCGTACCCGAGGTCCAGTTCCACCGAGATCGCCCGCGCCGCACTCCAACTGGCCACCAGCCGACCCGAACTGATCTTCCGCAACCCCGAGAAGATCGAGCGGGGATGGGAGTCGATGCGCCGGGACCGGGCCGCGTTCATCGAGTTCTTCGGCAGCGACGAACTGGTCCTTCCCCCTGTCGAAGCCGAGGACCGGCTCAACGCCTACTACCGGCACCGGCAGGCTGTCGCCGAGCAGCCTGTCCGGGCCCGGAGCAGTCGGCTGCCCGGCCTTGATTTCCCGGTCTTCGAGCTGCCCCGAGAACTTGCAGGCTCGGAGACACTCGGCGTCATCTACGACGAGGTCGACGGCCTCAACTTCTACGCCGACTACGGGACGCTTCGGGACCTCTTCGCCGACCCGGCCCTCCCTGGCCGCAGGCAGCACCAGGACCTGCTGCGCGTGTACCTGCGCGAGGAGTCGATTGCACCGCTGCCGCTCCGCCGCCTGGCCGCCGCCCACCCGGAGACCGTCGACGCAGTGTTCCGGAAACTGCTGCGGAAGCCCGGGTTCACCTGGACCGAGCACGGCGAGGAGCTGCTGCGCCGGCGCAAATCCTGGTACTACGAGCAGGAGCCCCGCCCGGGCGTTTCCGTGATCGGTGAGCGCCTCCGCGAACTCGCTGCTGGCGGTCGTCGGCAGAGGTTCACCAGGACACGGCGTGTGCCGGGTCGACCCGGCCACCCGCAACCGCGCCGGCTTTCGGTGATCAGCCCCCCGACCTCCTCGGGCGCGACCGACGGAGCTTCGGCCTCTGGCGATTCCCCATTCGGGTGAATTCCTGGCGGGCGTGCCGGCTGTAAGAGACCATGAAGTACGGTTCCGTACGCCGCCGTGTGAGCTATGGGAGGTGCCGCCGTGTCTTACGAGCCGAAGCTCGCCGCTGCGCTGTCCGGCGCCACCCTGCGCCAGCTGTCTCACTGGCGCGGGGCCACAGGCCCGCGTGGTGCCGTCCTCGTGCCGGAGATCTCCGCCTCCCGGCCGATCCTCTACTCATTCCGGGATGTCGTCGCGCTCCGCATCTGCGTGAGGCTGCGGGAGGAAGCGTCGCTCCAGAAGATCCGCCGTGCTCTGGGCACCTTGCGCGACGATCTTGACGAACGCGAGCATCTGTCCAGCTACCGGCTCGTAGCTGGCGACGGCACGATCTATCTGGCAGATCCGGACCACGCCGTCGACCTCGTGCGCAAGCGAGGCAACGTGGTCATCCACGAGATGGTCGATGTCCTCCGGCCGTTCTACCGAAACGGCCGACAGATCCCGAACCTGCTGCGTCCCAGGAATCATCTGTCCGTCGATCCCCTGGTCCGGGGGGGTGAGCCGGTGATCGAAGGAACGCGGATCCCCGCTTCGGAGGTCGCAGCTCTTCTGAGGGATGGCGTCCGACCGGAGTCAATCAGGGACTTCTACCCCGGCGTCACCCCCGAAGCAGCTCGTGATGCGGCCGACTTCACCGACTACGTCGACAGTTACTCGGACGAGGGCCCCCGGCAGGCCGCCTCTTGAGGATCCTGCTCGACGAGAATGTCCCCTTGCCGTTGGCTCATATGGCTCGATTGCTACTGAAGCAACACGAGCTTCAGCACGTGGCAGAGATCGTCGGCTGGGCAGGCACCAAGGACATCGACCTCTACAGGCGGGCTGCCTCAGCCGGCTTCCAGGTCGTGATCACCAACGACACCAAGCAGATGGCTCGCCCACTGGAGGTCGCGGCTATCGCCGAATCGGGGCTGCACAGGATTGAGTACCGCCACAATCACAAGCACGGTGGCCTCGTGGGTCTGGGCGCGGCTGTCGCCACCGTCTGCGCTGGCCTGCCACATGCGCTGACCGAACTCGAACGCGCAACGGGCCAACTTCTGATATCCCTCACTTCGATCGACCCGTCACATCAGAGCCGACTGCGGATCGTGGATCCCTCCACGGTCCCTCCGAAACACTGGCCCACATCCGGGAGTGCCTGAGGAGCAGGGCTGCCCCTGGACGAGCTCCTCGTCGAACAGGCGGGAGTGCACTCTTGCGAGGCCAGGCTGCGATAGGTGAACGAGGCTTGACCGAGGTCACCAGCGTCCCCAGCCGCAGCCGCTCGGTCGCGCACGCCGCCGCCGTCAGCGTCGGCACGGACCCGAACCACGGCTCGTCCCGGAACGACCGCCAGGACAGGTGGTCGTAGGTGTACGCGGCGTGGAACCCGAGGTCCTCGGCCCGCCGCCAGATCTTCTGCCCCTCGGCCCACCGGTGGATGGGAAGGATCACCGTACTCAGTCGCATGCCGCCGACCCTACGCGGACCGGTGCCGGGTTCCCGGCACCGGTCCGACGGGGACGACCCCAGGGCCCCTAGGATTTCGGCTCGTCCTCGGCGGGGGGATTTCCACGGATCGCCCCCGACCGCAGCCGGTAGCCGATGGTGGCCTCGACGATTCCCTCCTTGATGGCGCTCATGTTGTCGCCCTTGCGCACCGGAATGTCCAGCGCGCGGGCGAGCGCCTGCAGATCGGTGCGGGTGAGCTTCCGGCTTTCGAGGTGTTCCTCCCCGGCTTCCCGCGAGGTCGCGGCGGAGAGTTCCGCCCGCAGCCGATCGAGATCGACGCCCGGGGCGCCGGAGGGCGGTTTGGTCTCGCGCGGCGCCGGTCGCTTGACCAGGGCGATCCGGGCCCGCCCGGCCAGCAGGTCCTCGACCTGTTCGGGCGACAGGGACTGCAGGAAGGCCCCCACCTGTTCGAGCACCCTGCTCGACCGCTCCGCGGACGGTTCCACAGCCTCACATCCCCAGCTTGAGCATGAATTCCGAAACCAGTTCTTCGAGTTCCCTGACCAACTGCTTCTCGGCCGCCGTCCTTCCCGCCCGCAGCACCAGCGGCCGGCCGCTGCTCGGAGAGCCGGCGAACAGCGATTTCCCCTCCCGGAGGAGGTTGTCGAACACCGGGACCCCGAGGGCCGCGGTCTGGCGCATGTACGGGCGCAGGGCGGAGATCGGCTGGCCGCCGTAGAACTGCATCATCGTGAAGACGACGCCGAGGATCTGCGGGTCTATCGCCCGGGTGTCGTCGGTCCCCGATTCGAGCTGCGCGTACTCGTTGTAGTCGCCGACGAGCTCGCGCACGCTCCGCTGGAGGTAGTCGATCCCGAGCGTCGAGAGGTAGTCGGCCTTGGCCGGGATCAGGACGCTGTCGCTCGCGACGATCGCGTTCTTCGTCACCACGTTGAAGTTCGGCGGGCAGTCGATGAGGATGACGTCGAACTCGCCGAACGCGTCCTCCTTCAGGCCTTCGGCGAGGCGGCGGTGCACGCGCAGGTAGTTCATCTTGGACTGCTTCAGGGAGGCTCCCCCGAGTTCGGTGGCCAGTTCCAGGTCGACGTTGATGAGGCCGAGGTGCGACGGGATGAACCGCAGGATCCCGCCGTTCCCGTGGTCCGGGACGCGCGGCGCCCGCGTCATGAGCGAGGAAAGGCTCAGCGGGGCGCTGGAGTCGAACGACTCGTACCACTTCTTGATCGTCTTCTCGGCCTCCAGGTTCTGCTGCCAGTACTCGGGCCGCACGAGCGAGAACGTCAGGCTCGCCTGCGGGTCGAGGTCGATGAGGAGGACCTTCTTCCCCCGGAAGGCCAGCTCCGCCCCGATGTTCGCGGTGAGGGTGGTCTTGCCGACCCCGCCCTTGTAGTTGATGACCGATACGACTCGCACGCAGAACATCCCCTCCGGCCGTGCGGGCCCGCTCCGGCTCGCACGCGGTCAAGCTACCGGGCGTGTCCGGCCGGCGCCGTTCGGCTTGACAAACCGTCCGCCGGGCGTCCGGCCCGTGCGCCGGGGGTCCGGCGAGGGGCGCGGGGCGGGTGTCGTGGGGACGCGCTAGTCTGTCGGCCGCACAGCGAATCTGATCATGTGTTGAAAAATCGGGGGTTGCTTCGCCATGCCTGTTTCCAGGAGATCACTCGCCGCCGCCCTGGTCGTCGCCGCCGCGTTCGGCCTGGCCGCCTGCGGGCCGGACGACTCGTCCGACCAGGGCCAGGGCAGCGCGCCCACCACCGCCGCCACCGCGGCCCCGGCCGCTCCGACCAGCCCGGCCGCGCCCGCGGGCAAGCCCACCGGCAAGGCGTCCGGCAAGCCGTCCGCCGGGGCCAGCGGGGAGCCGGAGGGCTTCTGCACCAGCGCCCCGCTGCCCGCCGGGCAGAAGTGGGTCATCGTGGAGAAGGGCACCAGCGCGACCGCCCTGGTCTACAAGGAGACCAAGGACGCCTGCGGCGTCGACGACGTCGCCCTCGAGCCGGTGGGCGCCGACAAGACCGCGCAGTTCGCGCCCACGGTCAAGGGCCACCTCAAGTCGGTCGTCGCCCCGCCGAAGGACGTCAACGCGGCCGACCTGGCGAAGCACATCAACGAGTGCATCGCCACGCCGGGGAACCAGAAGGGCTTCTACCCCTGCTCCAGCGGCGACTACAAGGTGGCGTTCGACGCCTCCGGCAAGGTCACCGAGATGTGGGAGCGTCCGAGCTCCTGACCGGCTACGGACGTGACGCCGGGCCGGTTCAGCCCCTAAGGGGGAACCGGCCCGACGTCATACCGGGGCACTAGCGGGCCTCGTCTTTCCAGCTCATGCCCCCTGCGGCGCACGGCCGTTACGTTGAGGGCGTGTCCACAGCTGTCATCAAGACCGATGGCCTCACCAAGAGGTACCCCCGGGTCACCGCCCTCGACGCGCTCACCGTCGAGGTGAGGCCCGGGGTGGTCGGGCTGGTCGGGGCCAACGGGGCCGGCAAGTCAACCCTGATCAAGATCCTGCTCGGGCTCGCCCCGGCGACGTCCGGCCGCGGCGAGGTGCTGGGCCTGGACGTCGCCACCCAGGGGCCGGAGATCCGCGAGCAGGTCGGCTACATGCCCGAGCACGACTGCCTGCCGCCGGACGTATCCGCCACCGAGTTCGTGGTGCACATGGCCCGGATGTCCGGCCTGCCCGCCACCGCCGCCCGCGAGCGCACCGCCGACACCCTGCGGCACGTCGGCCTGTACGAGGAGCGGTACCGGCCGATGGGCGGGTACTCGACCGGCATGAAGCAGCGGGTCAAGCTCGCCCAGGCGCTGGTGCACGACCCGAAGCTGGTGCTGCTGGACGAGCCGACCAACGGCCTCGACCCGGCCGGCCGGGACGAGATGCTGGCGCTGATCCGCCGCGTGCACAGCGACTTCGGCATCTCGGTGCTGGTCACCACCCACCTGCTCGGCGAGCTGGAGCGCACCTGCGACCACCTGGTCGTCATCGACGGCGGCAGGCTGCTGCGCTCCTCCTCCACCGCCTCGTTCACCGAGGCGACGGCCGTCCTCGCCGTCGAGGTCACCGACCACCCGGAGGACCACACCCTCGCCCCGGGCGAGGAGGTCCGCGGCCGGCTCGCCGCCGCCGGCCTGTCCGTCCAGGCGGAGGGCTCGCACCTGCTGCTGGTCCGGCTGGCCGGCGAGGGCACCTACGACACCATCCGCGACACCGTCGCCGAACTCGGCCTCGGCCTGGTCAGGTTGGAGCAGCGCCGGCACCGGGTCGCCGAACTCTTCACCGACGCACAGGACTTCAGCAGGGGAGGTACGGACGATGTCGCTGCCTCCTGAGGCCCGGCCCGCCGACACCGGCGTCATCCACGACATCGGTTACCGCGGCTACCGGGGCCCCCGCCTCGGCCGCGGCTACGCCACCCGCGCGCTCTTCACCCAGAGCCTGCGCGCCGCGTACGGCCTCGGCCGCTCCGGCAAGTCCAAGGTGCTGCCGATGCTGGTGCTCGGCGCGGTCACGCTGCCCGCCGTGATCGTGGTGGCGCTCGCGCTCGCCGCGCAGTTCTCCGACCTGGGGGTCGGCTACGCGGGCTTCCTCTCCAAGGTCAGCATGCTGGTCTGGATCTTCCTGGCCGCGCAGGCGCCGGTACTGCTCTCCCGGGACCTGCGCCACCACACCGTGCCGCTGTACTTCTCCCGCCCGATCACCCGCACCGACTACGTGCGGGCCAAGTTCGCCGCCATGTTCTGCGCCCAGTTCCTGCTGATGGCCGTCCCATTGGTGGTGCTGTACGCGGGCGCGCTGCTCGGCGGGATGGACTTCGCGGACAACACCGAGCAGGCCCTCTACGGGCTGGTCGCGGCCGTGCTGTACGCGCTGGTGCCGACCTCGGTCGCGCTGGCGATCGCCGGATCCACGCCGCGCCGGGGCTTCGGGGTGGCCGCCATCATGGGCTACCTGACGGTCAGCGCGGTGGTGGCCACGGTCGCGGTCGGCATCACCCGGGGCACCGACTCCGCCGACGCCGCGCAGTGGGCGGCGCTGATCTCGCCGGACGGCCTGGTGGAGAGCCTGGTCAACGAACTGTTCGACCTCGGCGGTGGCCTCGACCGCCAGCACGCGCCGGGCGGTGTCGGAGTGGCGGTGTTCGCGCTCGTCGCGGTGGTCCTGGTGGTCGGCTCGTACCGGCTGCTGCTGCGCCGCTACAAGAGGATCTGAGAGAGGGCGGCATGGCCACCATCACCATCGACGCGGTCTCCCGCTGGTTCGGGAACGTGGTCGCGGTCAACGACGTCACCATGGCGATCGGCCCGGGCATCACCGGCCTGCTCGGCCCCAACGGCGCGGGCAAGTCGACGCTCATCCACATGATGAGCGGCTTCCTCGCCCCCTCCGGCGGCTCGGTCACCCTGGACGGCGCCCCGATCTGGCGCAACCAGCAGGTGTACCGGCAGATCGGCCTCGTCCCGGAACGCGAGGCGATGTACGACCACCTGACCGGCTGGGAGTTCGTGCTCGCCAACGCCGAACTGCACGGCCTCACCCACCCGGGCGCCGCCGCCCGCAAGGCCCTCGACCTGGTCGAGATGGCCGAGGCCAAGGACCGCCGCACCGGCACCTACTCCAAGGGCATGAAGCAGCGGGTCAAGATGGCCTCCGCGCTCGTCCACGACCCGGCCGTACTGCTGCTGGACGAGCCCTTCAACGGCATGGACCCCCGCCAGCGGCTGCACCTGATGGACCTGCTGCGCCGCTTCGGCGCGGACGGCCGGACGGTGCTGTTCTCCTCGCACATCCTGGAGGAGGTCGAGCAGCTCGCCCGGCACATCGAGGTCGTGGTCGCCGGCCGGCACGCCGCCTCCGGCGACTTCCGCCGGATCCGCCGGCTGATGACCGACCGGCCGCACCGCTACCTGGTCCGCTCCAGCGACGACCGCCGGCTCGCCGCCGCGCTCATCGCGGACGGCTCCACCACGGGCATCGAGGTGGACGAGCGGGAGCGCGCGCTGCGCGTCCAGGCGGTGAACTTCCAGGCCTTCACCACCCTGCTGCCCAGGGTCGCCCGGGAGGCCGGCATCCGGCTGTACACCGTCTCCCCGGCGGACGAGTCGCTGGAGAGCGTCTTCTCCTACCTGGTCTCCGCATGACCCGCCCGATCCGCGCCGACCGCACCGCCGACTCCGGCCGCGCTGACCGCACCGCCGACTCCGGCCGCACCGGCCGCACCGCCGACTCCGGCCGCACCGGCCGCACCGCCGACTCCGACCACTGGACCCGGGAAGGGGCCGACCGACCATGAACCCGACCGTCGCCAGGCTGACCGTGCGCGGCCTGCTGGGCCGCCGCCGCGGCCTGCTGCTGCTGGTGGTCCCCGCGCTGCTGCTGGCGGTCTCCGCCATCGCCGCCGCCGCGCACGGCGACGAGCAGAGCCTGACCGTCAAGATCCTCGGCGACCTCGACCTCGGCACCCTGGTGCCGATCCTCGGGCTGGTGGTCGGCACCGGGGTGATCGCCACGGAGATCGACGACGGCTCGATCGTCTACCTGCTCGCCAAGCCGCTGCCGCGCTGGCGGATCATCACCACCAAGCTGGTCGTCGCGATCGGCACGACCTGGGCGTTCGCCGCCGTCCCGACCCTGTTCGCCGGCCTGCTGCTGTACGGCACCAAGGACGGCCTGGCGCTCGGCTACACCGTGGCGGTACTGGTCGCCGGGGCCGCGTACAGCGCGCTGTTCCTGCTGCTCGGCGTGATCACCCGGCACGCGGTGGTGGCTGGGCTGGGGTACGCGCTGGTCTGGGAGGCGCTGGTCGGCAACTACGTCGACGGCGCCCGGACGCTGAGCATCCAGCAGTGGGGACGGGCGGTGGCCGAGTCGGTCGCCGGGGAGTCGGTGATCGGCTCCGCCGTCTCGCTCGGCACGGCCGTCCCGCTGCTGCTGATCGTCACCGTCGCCTCGACGGTGCTGGCCTCGGTCAAGCTGGCCGGGCTGACCCTCTCCACGGAGGAGTAGCCCCCCGGCCCGACGCTCAGAGCGTCCGGTTGCGCCCCGCGCCCCAGCCCGCCACGGCGACCACCGCGGACAGCACCAGCATCACCAGGAGGGTGGCCGACCAGCCGCCGGTGAGCTGGTGCAGCGCACCGGCGCCGACCGGGCCCGCCGCCGCGACCACGTAGCCGATCGCCTGCGACATCCCGCCCAGCTGGGCGGCGCCGGCCGCGCTGCCGGTCCGCAGCACGATGAACGCCAGGCCCAGGCCCAGCGAACCGCCCTGCGCGATGCCGAGGACGGCCGCGGCCACCCAGGCGCCGGAGACCGGCGCGGCCAGCAGCAGGGCGATGCCGATCCCGTTCAGCGCGGCCATCGACACCGCCAGGCCGCGCTGGCGGGTCATCCGGCCGGCCATCAGCGGCACCAGGAAGGCGCCGACGCCCTGCAGCAGGTTGGAGAAGGCGAAGACCAGGCCGGCCTTGCCGCGCTCCATGCCGTGGTCGGCCAGGATGGTCGGCATCCAGGCGACCACGATGTACACCAGCAGCGACGAGATCCCCATGAACAGGCTGATCTGCCAGGCCATCGGGGTCTTCCACAGCCCCTCGATCGCCCGGCCGGGCCGCGCCGCGGCGGGGGCGGCCGCGCCGGCCGCCGCCGCCCGCTCCTGCCGGGAGCGCAGCACCTGCGGCAGCCAGGCCACCGCCGCGACCAGCGCGAGCAGCGACCAGGCGCTGAGCGAGGCCCGCCAGCCGCCGCCGAGCGCGTGCTCCAGCGGGACGGACATGGCGGCGGCGAAGGTCGCGCCGATCAGCATGGTGGTGCTGTAGACGCCGGTCATGGTGGCCGCGCGGTCCGGGAACTCCCGCTTGACCAGGCCGGGCATCGACACGTTCAGCACCGCGATGGCCACCCCGATCACCATGCAGCCGAAGTACAGCGCGTACACCGAGGGCAGCACCCGCAGCAGCACGCCCGCGCCCAGCAGCAGCACCGCGCCCAGCACCACCCGCTCGGCGCCGAACCGGCGGGTCAGCCGGGGGGTGAGCGGCGCGCCGACGCCCTGGAACAGCACCGGCACCGTGGTGATCAGCCCGCTCGCGGTGGCGGACAGGCCGAAGGTGCGCTGGATCTCGGCGACCATCGGCGAGATGGCGGCCAGGCAGGCGCGCATGTTCAGGGCGACCAGCAGGATGCCGGCCAGCAGCAGGGCCGGGTGGGCCAGCCGGGAACGGACGGGCAGCCGGACGGGAGCGGGGACGACCGGCTGCTGGGCACGGGTGACGGCCATGGGTGTGCTGTTCTTTCCGAGATCAAGGGGAGGGCGGGCGGGGAGGCGGGAGGCTCGCGCCGTCCTACTTCCGGGCCGCGATGGCCGCGAGCAGCTGCTCGACGGCCGCGGTGGGCTCGGCGAGCAGCGCGCGACACGCCGTCTCGGCCCGGTCCGGGTCGCCGCTCTCGATCGCGTCGACCAGGGCCTCGTGGGTGGCCACGACCGCCTCGGGCATCTCGTGGTCGCCGAACGCGGCGGTCATCGACTCGCGCACGGAGGCGCCGAAGTAGCGGTACACCTCGGTCAGCGCCGGGTTGTGCGCGGCCTCGACGACGGCGGTGTGGAACTCCAGGTCGTGCTCGACGGTGGCCTCGCGGCCGGCCCGCTCCGGGTGCTTCGCGAAGACCTCGGCCTCGCGGGCCAGCGCGGCCCGCATCCGCCGGATGTCCTCGGGGGTGTGCCGCAGCGCGGCCAGCCGGGCGCCCTCGGCCTCCAGCGCCGCGCGGACCTCCAGCACGTCCCGGATGCCGGAGCGCTGGACGCCGCGCAGCACGGCGGCCGGGTCGCTGGTGGAGCGGACGAACGTCCCCTCGCCCTGCCGGGAGACCAGCATGCCGGCGTGCACCAGCACCCGGATCGCCTCCCGCACGGTGTTCCGGCCGACCTGCAGCCGCTCGGCGAGCTCGTGCTCGGTCGGGATCTGCGACCCGACCGGCCAGGTCCCGTCGACCACCTGCGCGCGCAGTTGGTCGATCGCGGTGTCGACCAGGGAGCGCCGCCCGGCCGCCTGCAGGTTGTTCTCGCCGCTCATGCCGGGCCTCCCTTCGTACACCACTCGTCGGTCATCGGTCATCCTACAACTGCTTGCCCGGTCATCCTACAACTGGCCCCCGGGGTGTCGCCCGCCCTCCCTCGGGCCACCCCCCGGCGGTTCAGGGCCCCGAGGATCAGCCGAAGATCGCGGTCGGGTTCCCGGTGAACCAGGTGTTGTCGATGCGCATCCGCCGGATCACCCAGCGGTCGCCGTCGCGGACCAGCTCCACGGCGTAGGGGTTCTTCAGCAGCGCGTGGGTGGCCGGGTCGGCGACGAGCAGGTGCTGCGCCTCCACCAGGGCGGTGAGGCGGGCGGTGTCGCCGTCCACGGTGATCCGCGGGTTGGTGACCTGGTGGGTGGTGTCGACCCGGCCGGCGAACATCGCCAGGATGGTGTCGACGATGAAGTCCCGCCCGGTCATCAGCGGCGGCTCGGCGCCCCACTTGGCGGCGGCGGGGCGGAAGTCCAGCTCGGCGTCGGCGGCGAAGGCCGAGGCGAACAGCTCCTTGTCCTTCAGGTCCTGCCCGAGGCCGAAGCGGTAGAGCGCGTCGGTGATCTCCGCGCGGTCGCGCAGTTCCGCGACGACGGCGGCGGTGTCCTCGGCGGGGGCGGTCAGGGCACGGTCGCGGGTGACGTACATGGGGCTCTCCTCCACGGGTGGATCGGCGGTCTGTCGGCACCACCGATCCTGCTGCATACCGCAGGGGGGTATCAATGCACTTCTGCTCCACGATCGTGGAGCCCCGCTCAACGATCGGCGGCGCGGCGCCCTGCGCCCTACCGCGTCGGGTACAGCCGCTCCAGGACGACCGCGACGCCGTCCTCGTCGTTGCTCGCGGTGACCTCGTCCGCGACGGCCAGCAGCTCCTCGTGCGCGTTGGCCATGGCGACGCCGTGCGCGGCCCAGCCGAACATCGGGACGTCGTTGGGCATGTCGCCGAAGGCGATGGTGTCGGCGCCCCGCACGCCCAGCCGGCGGGCGGCCACGGCGAGTCCGGTGGCCTTGGACAGGCCGAGCGGCAGCAGCTCCACCACGCCCGCGCCGGCCATCACCACGCCGACCAGGCCGCCGGCCGCGCTGCGGGCGGCCTCGGCGAGGGCGTCGTCGGTGAGGCCCGGGTGCTGGATGTAGAGCTTGCTGACCGGGGAGGCGAGCAGTTCGCCGCGCTCGACCCGGACGACCGGCAGGTCCGAGCCGATCAGCAGCTCGTACCCGGGCCCGGCCAGCACCTGCCCGTCCAGGCCGTCCTGGTTGGAGGCGACGGCGAGCGCCCCGGTCTCGGCCTCGATCTTCTCGATCGCGAGCGCGGCGAGCCGGCGGTCCAGGGTGAGCGAGGTGAGCAGCTTGTGCGCGCCGGCGTCGTAGACCTGGGCGCCCTGGCCGCAGACCGCTATCCCGGTGTAGCCGATCTCGTCGAACACCGGCCGGGCCCAGACGGCGGAGCGGCCGGTGACGACGATGTGCAGCGCGCCCGCGGCGGTGGCCGCGGCCAGGGCGGCGCGGGTGCGCTCGGAGACGGTCTCGGCACTGGTGAGCAGCGTGCCGTCGAGGTCGGTGGCGACCAGCCGGTAGGGCAGGTCGCCACCGACCTCGATCGCGTCGTCCGGGGAGACGGGGCTGGGGCTGGCGGTGCTCATGGGCCGTACGTCTCCCGGGAGTTGCGGGTCATGCGGGTGGTGCGGGTCTGGCTGACGGCACGGGCGCGGTCACTTGACCGGTTCGAGGACGGTCCGCCCGCCGAGGAACGGCCGCAGCGCCTCGGGCACGACGACCGAGCCGTCCGCCTGCTGGTGGTTCTCCAGGATCGCCACGATGGTGCGCGGGATGGCGACCAGAGTGCCGTTCAGGGTGGCGAGCGGGCGGGTCTTGCCCTCCTCGCGCATCCGGATCGACAGCCGGCGGGCCTGGTACTCGGTGGTGTTGGAGGTCGAGGTGACCTCGCGGTATTTGCCCTGGGTGGGGATCCACGCCTCGATGTCGAACTTGCGCGCGGCCGAGGCGCCGAGGTCGCCGGAGGCGACGTCGATCACCCGGTAGGGCAGCTCCAGGGCGTTGAGGAAGTCCTTCTCCCACTGGAGCAGCCGGCGGTGCTCGTTCTCCGCGTCCTCGGGAGTGGTGTAGACGAACATCTCCACCTTCTCGAACTGGTGGACGCGGATGATGCCGCGGGTGTCCTTGCCGTAGGTGCCGGCCTCGCGGCGGAAGCAGGACGAGTAGCCGGCGTAGCGCAGCGGCAGCTTCTCGGCGTCGATGATCTCGTCCATGTGGTACGCCGCGAGCGGCACCTCGCTGGTGCCGACCAGGTACCGGTCGTCCTCGGCGAGGTGGTAGACGTTCTCGGCGGCCTGGCCGAGGAACCCGGTGCCGTCCATGGCGGCCGGGCGGACCAGGGTCGGGGTGATCATCGGGACGAAGCCGGCCGCGGTGGCCTGGGCGATCGCCATGTTGACGAGGCCGAGCTCCAGCAGCGCGCCGACGCCGGTCAGGTAGTAGGAGCGGGCGCCGGCGACCTTGGCGCCGCGCTCGGTGTCGATCGCGCCGAGGATCTGCCCCAGCTCGACGTGGTCGCGGGGCTCGAAGCCCTCGGCGGCGAAGTCGCGCGGGGTGCCGATCTCCTCCAGCGTGACGAAGTCCTCCTCGCCGCCGACCGGGGCGGCCGGGTCGATGAGGTTCGCCAGCGAGCGGAGCAGGCGGTCGGCCTCCTCCTTGGCGGCGCCCTGTTCGGCGTCGGCGGCCTTGACCTCGGCGGCCAGGTCCTTGGTGCGCTGCAGCAGGGCGGCCTTCTCGTCGCCCTTGGCCTGGGCGACCTGCTTGCCGAGCACCCGCTGCTCGTTGCGCAGTTCGTCGAAGCGACTGCCCGAGGACCGGCGCCGCTCGTCGGCGGAGAGGAGGGCGTCGACGATGTCGACGTCCTCGCCACGGACGCGCTGCGAGGCGCGCACTCGGTCAGGGTCCTCACGGAGCAGGCGAAGGTCAATCACAGGGCCTAGCGTACCGGGCGGCCGCTTCTCCACCGGTACCGGTTTTCCCCTGGGGATAACTCGGCCCCGCCTGTGGATAACCCCTGTGGGGAAACCGGTGGATCCGGGTTATCCACAGGGCGGCGGCCGGGACTGTGGATCGAAGGGGAAGATCACCCTCCGCCAGGCCGAACCAGGGAATTGAGGTTTCAAACCCCAATGGACCTACTCGAGCGAGGGAATTGAAGCACTCGCACGGGTGATTTGCAGGCAACCGAGTGACTCTGGTCCGATAAGTCATATCTGAGACGCAAACCGATGGTCCGACCGGTTCTGGGTAATGGCTATACCGGTTTGTCGACTCATCCCCAGGCCTGTGGATAACTTCCGGCTGTGGACAGTGGACGGCCCTGTGGACAGCGGGCCCCGGGTCCGGCGGGCCCTGTGGACGACGGTGCGGTCACCCGCCCGCCCCGATCGAGGCGATCGAAAACAGTCGGAAAAGGCCGGAAAGACGCCAGGTGTCGATCAGGCGTCCGCGCGCCCGTCCAGGCAGCGGGAGAGCCAGTCCGAGGCCGCGGTGAAATCCGGGTCCGAGGTCCCGGGCCGCCGGCTGGTCGACGGCTGCCGGTCGGCGCGCGGATAGGAGCCGAGGAAGCGCACCTGCGGGCAGATCCGCTTGAGGCCCATCATCGCCTCGCCCACCCGCCGCTCGGACAGGTGCCCCTCGCAGTCGATCAGGAAGCAGTAGTTGCCCAGGCCCTCGCCGGTCGGCCGGGACTCGATCCGCATCAGGTTGACCCCGCGCACCGCGAACTCCTGGAGCAGCTCCAGCAGCGCGCCCGGGTGGTCGTCAGGCAGCCAGACCACCATCGAGGTCTTGTCCGCGCCGGTCGCCGAGGAGATCCGCCCCGGGCGGCCGACCAGGACGAACCGGGTGGTCGCGCTCCGCGCGTCCGCGATGTCCTTGACCAGCGGGTCCAGCCCGTAGATCGGCGCCGCGAACTCGCCCGCGAACGCCGCGTCGTAGCGCCCCTCGGCGACCAGCCGGGCGCCGTCCGCGTTGGAGGCCGCCGACTCCCAGACCGCGTCCGGCAGGTTGGCCGCCAGCCAGCGGCGCACCTGCGGCTGGGCCACCGGGTGGCTGGTCACCGTCTTGATCCCGGCCAGCTCGGTGCCCGGGCGCACCAGCAGCGCGAAGGTGATCGGCAGCAGCACCTCGCGGTAGATCATCAGCGGTGCGCCGGAGGCGAGTTCGTCGTTGGTCGCGGTGACCGCGCCCTCGACGGAGTTCTCGATCGGCACGAACGCCCCGGACGCCTCCCCGCCGCGCACCGCCTCCAGCGCCAGCGCCACCGAGGACAGCGGCACCAGCTCCCGGGTCGCCGCCTCGGGCAGGGTGTGCAGCGCCGCCTCGGTGAAGGTGCCGGCCGGGCCGAGATAGGTGTAGCGGGTGGCCGACATGACGCCTCCGGTGGCAGCAGGGAAGACAGGTGCGGGACGGTGCCCGCGCAGTCACCCTAACGATTCCGCGCGCGGGCCAGAGCGGTGTCCCAACGGACGGGACAGCCGCCGGACGACTGTGCTAGTCCCCGATGAGCTGCTGCCCCAGGTACCCGCCCGCCGGCGCCCCCGGCAGCACCGCGTACAGCCCGCTCGCCTCGTGCCGCAGGAAGCGGGAGAGCCCGTCGCCCCGGGACAGCTTGCGCTGCACCGGGGTGAAGCCGCGGCGCGGATCGGCCTGGAAGGCGAGGAAGAGCAGCCCGGCGTCCGGCGAGCCGTCCGCCGCCGGCCCGTCGTGGTACGAGAACCCGCGCCGCAGCATCGCCGCACCGCCGTTGGCGGCCGGGGCGGCGACCCGGATGTGCGCGTCGGCGGGGATCGCCAGCGCCCCGTCCGAACCCTGCGCCGCGAGGTCCACCGGGGTGTGCTCGCCGGCGCCGGCGGGCGCGCCGAGCGGGGCGCCGTCCGCCTTGCGCCGTCCGATCACCCGCTCCTGCCGGTCCACCGGCAGCGCCTCCCAGTGGTCCAGCAGCATCCGGATCCGGCGGAACACCAGGTACGAGCCGCCGGCCAGCCAGTTTGGCTGGTCGCCCCCGGCGGTGCAGAACACCTTGGCGGCGAAGCCGTCCTCGCCCGGCTTGGGGTTGTTGGTGCCGTCGATCTGGCCCATCAGGTTGCGGCCGGTCATCGGCCGCGCGGTGGCGCCCGGGGTGCGGGCGAAGCCGGCCGACTGCCAGCGCAGCGACGCCGTCCCGGCCGCCAGCCGCTCCAGCACCCGCAGCGCGTGCACCGCGACCAGGGCGTCGTCGGCGCCGATCTGCACGAACAGGTCGCCGTCGCTGCGGGCCGCGTCCAGCGCGTCGCCGGGGAAGGCGGGCAGCGGGTCGAGCGCCGCCGGGCGGCGGTCGGCCAGCCCGGCCTTGTCGAACAGCGGGGTGCCGACGCCGAGGGTGAGGGTGAGCGAGCAGGGCCCGGCGTCGAGCGCGACCTGGTTGTCGAACTCCTCGGCCGGCTCTCCGGCGGTCAGCCGCTCGGCCGCCCGGGACCAGCGCTGGAACAGGGTGCGCAGCCCGTCCTTGCCGACGCCGTCGACCAGGTCGAAGGCGGCCAGCTGGACCCTGGCCTGCTGCGGCTCCAGGATCCCGGCCTGGTGTTCCCCGTGGAACGGCACCCGGGCCGCGCCGAGGACGCCGCCCGCCGGCTCGTCCTCGCCGCCGGTACCGGCGTAGGCGACCGCCACGCCCGCGCCGGCGCCGGCCAGCAGCCCGGCGCCGGCGGTGCCGAGCAGCGCCCGCCGGGTGAAGCCGGCCCGCCCGATGGCGGTGCCGGTGGTGTCCTCGTCCATCGCGTCAGCCGATCTTGAACTGCTGGGTGGGGGTGGTCTGGTCGATGTCGGAGGAGCGGACCTGCACCGAGACGACCCAGGTGCCGGCCAGCGGCAGCTGCGTGGTGCCCGTCCAGCGTCCGGTGCCGGCCGCGGTGAGCGTGACCGGCAGCGGGCCGAGGTCGCGGTCCGGCAGGGTGAAGGCCAGCTGCACCTCGGGCACCTCCACCGGCTGCCCGTCCGCGCCGTCCAGCGCGAGCTTCACCTCGTTGGAGCCGGTCCGGGCCGGGTTCAGGCTGACGGTCGCGGTGCCCTTGGCGTTCGGGGTGCGGCCCTTGGTGTCGTACGGGAGCTTCAGCTCCACCGTGCGGCCCGGCTCGGTCTGCGGGGCGCCGCCCGCAGCGTTCGGGCTGGCCGGCGGAGCCGCGGCCCCGGCCGCCTCGATCTCGCCCGCCACCCGCCCGGGCGGGGAGTTGGTGAGCATCGTGGTGACCGCCAGCACCGCCACCGCGACCAGCGCCTCCACCAGCACCGAGCGGCGCAGCCCGGCCCGGGTCGGGGTCAGCCCGCGCTCGCGCCCGGCGCTCTCCCGGGCGGCCCGCTGCCGGGCCAGCTGCGCCTGCCGGGCCGGGTCCTCGCCGTGCGCGGCGACCGCGACCGGCTCGGGCAGCTCGGCCCGCTCGGCCTCGACCGGCCGGACCTCGGCCGCCTCGTCGGGGGCCGAGCGCAGCCGGGACAGCCAGGAGCGGGAGATCCAGGCGACGCCGAGCATGGCCGCCACGCAGCCGGTCTTCACCAGCAGCAGCCGCCCGTACTCGGTGCCGGTCAGCGCGCCCCAGCTGCCCAGGCCGCGCCAGGACTGGTAGACGCCGGTGACGACCAGCACGGCGACCGCGCCGAAGGCGATCTTCGAGAAGCGGTCCACCACCTCGGCCCCGACGCCCTCGCGCAGCGCGACCAGCAGCGCGGCCAGGCCGCCCAGCCAGAGCGCCATCGCGATCAGGTGCAGCATGCCGAACGGCAGCGCCAGCGCGACCTGGATGCCCACCGAGGCGTGGTCGGCGCCGACCCAGGTCGCCGAGAGGGCGACGGCCAGCACCGCCCCGGCGACGCCGAGGCCGAGCCGGGCCTCGCGCTGCGGCCGCTCGGCGGCCCGCCGCTCCAGCTCGCGCAGCTCCGCCGCCTCGGCGTCCTCGTCCGCGGGCTCCGCCGTGTCCTCGGCGTCGGCCGGGTCCTGAGCAGGTGCCGGCCGGGGCGGCTGCCCCAACTGGCCGACCAGCAGCGACAGGAACACCCCGCTCGCGGCGAGCAGCAGCAGCCGGGCGGCCAGCGCGGTGCCGATCCGCTCGTCCAGGGTGGCGCGCACCAGCGACAGGTCGAAGGCCTTGCCGACCCCCGAGCCGCGCTCGTACGGGCCGCGCAGCAGCAGCACCGCGACGGTGGAGACCAGCAGCGCCGTCCAGCCGGTCATCAGCAGCCGCTGCACCGGCCGCCGGGCCGTCCCGCCCGGCCAGCAGATCAGCACGAAGGCGGCCACCCCGGCCAGCAGCGCGAACGCCGCGTACGCGACGGTGCGGCCGGTGCCGTACAGCGCGGCGACCAGGCCGTCCGCGTCGGCGCCCTGCAGGGCGGTGGCGGAGACCGAGGTGTCCGAGGGCGCGCCGATGGAGAAGGTGAACGCCCCGCCGACCGGGTGCGAGTCCGCCGAGACGGCCCGCCAGGCGACGGTGTACGTGCCGTTGGCGAGCCCGGTGTTCAGCCCGACCCGGGCGGTGTTGCCCCGGCCGTCCGCGTGCGCGGGGTTGCCGGCGTCGACGGCCTTCCCGGCCGGGTCGAGCACCCGGACGGAGTCGCCCGACAGCGAGACCTCCTCGCTGAAGGTCAGCGTGACGGCCTGCGGGGCGGCGGCGACCACCGAGTTCTGCTTCGGGTCGGTGGATTCCAGGGTGGCGTGCGCGGCGGCGGGGCCGGCCCCGGCGAGCATCAGCGCGAGCAGCGCGCCGAGCACCCCGAGCAGTCCGGTCAGGCGGCGGTGGGCGATCCGGCGGCGGGCGGCCTTCTCCATGCTGGCGGGTCCTCTAACTCTGGCCGGGGCGGTAGGTGAGTTCCTTCACCGGCACCTTGACCGCGATGGTGCCGGACTTGGCGAAGGTCAGGTCGAGTTCCACCTCGTCGCCGAGGGCGGGGGCCTTCTGCCAGCCCATGATCATCAGGTGGGTGCCGCCGCGGGCGAGCTGCAGCGCGCCGTGCGCGGGCACGTCCAGGCTCTGCACCTGCTCCATGCTGGACGCGGTCGAGCGGTGCATGGTGACCGACTCCGCGCCCGGGCTGCTCACCTTGACCAGTTGGTCCGGCCCGCCGTCGTTGCGGACGGTCAGGTAGCCGGCGCCCATCCCGCCGGTCGGGGGCAGCGGGATGTAGGAGTCGGCGACGCTCAGCTTCGCCGGCCCCGCGTCGCCCGCGGCGGCGCCCCCGCCGCCCTCGCCGCCGGAGCCGCAGGCGGCCAGGATGGCGCCGCCGCCCAGGACCGTCGCCAGCACCGCGCCGGTGAGCGCCGCCCGCCGGAACCGCCGGGTGCCCGTCGCCGCCGTCATGCCTTGACCCCCTGGGCGATCAGCGGCAGGTCGTGCTCGTAGGTCTTCTCCTCGGTGCCGCTCATGTAGAGCACGTGCGCCTTGTCGTCCGAGGGGAGGAAGGCCAGCACCTGCGCGCCGTGGGTGGAGGTGACGGTGCCGTCCGCGTTGACCACCGGGTCCTCAATCATGATGCCGAGCGACTTGGCGGCGGCCTTCACCTTCGCCAGGTCACCGGTCAGGCCTATGAAGTCGCTGCCCATCGAGTCCAGCCAGGTGCGCAGCACCTTGGGGGTGTCGCGCTGCGGGTCGGTGGAGACGAAGACGACGTCGATCTTCTTGCGCTCCTCGGCGGGGAGCGCCTTCATCGCCAGGCCGATGTCGGCCATGGTGGTCGGGCAGACGTCCGGGCAGCTGGTGTAGCCGAAGAACAGCA
Source organism: Kitasatospora sp. NPDC094028 (assembly GCF_049543595.1). Classification (NCBI taxonomy): domain Bacteria; kingdom Bacillati; phylum Actinomycetota; class Actinomycetes; order Kitasatosporales; family Streptomycetaceae; genus Kitasatospora; species Kitasatospora sp. NPDC094028. Next base: position 471,405 of record NZ_JBMVFA010000002.1, read on the forward strand.
GCGTGCTGCGGCCGTTGGTCTTCTGCCGCAGGTCGAAGGGCTGGCCGGAGGTGTCGGTCAGCTGGAGGTCGGGCTTGTCGAAGTTCTTGGCGAGCTTGGTGCCCTGGTACGGGGTGTCCTCCTTCTGCTGGGTGACCTTGGCGGCGGACCGGCCGTCGCCGGAGGACCCGCAGGCGGAGAGGGTCAGGGCGGCGGCCAGCGCGAGGGCGGCGGCGCCGGCCAGCCGGGCGGTGCGGGCGGTGCCGTTCGGGCGGGTGGTGCGGGGCATGCGAGATCCGATCGTGCGCGATGGACCGCCGGCGGGGCCGCGCCCGGTTCACGGGTGCGGCGGCCCCGCCGGCGTGCGGGTCAGGAGGCGGCGCCGCCGCTCTTGCGGCGCAGGCCGGCGATGCCGACCCCGGTGCCGATCACACCGACCACGATGCCGACGACGCCGAGCACCCGGGCGGTGGAGTCGCTGGACTTCTTGTCGCCGTCCGAGGCCTCGGCGTGGTCCGAGCTGTCGCCGTGGGCGCCCGCGGCCGGGGAGGCGGTGACGCCGTGGCCGTCCTCGCCGGCGGCGGCCTTGGTGAGCTTCAGGACGGGCGCCGGGTGGGCCGGCTCGGGCTGGCCGTCCTTGGCCTCGTCGATCCAGCGGACGACGTCGCCGTTGTCGTAGGTCTGCAGCGCCTTGAACACCATGCTGTCGGCGTCGGTCGGCAGCGGGCCGAGCGAGACCCGGAACTCCTGGAACTGGCCGGGGGCGATCTTGGTGCCCGCGTCGGCGGTCCAGATGATCTTGGAGGCGGCCTCGTTGACGTCGCTGCCGTGCACCTTGATCGGCTTGTCCAGCTTCGACTTCTCGACGGCGGCGGTCCAACCCGGCAGCGGCATCGTCCGGACGGAGGCCAGCGGGTGGTCCAGCGGCAGGTTGACCTCCACCTTCACGGTGCCGGCGGCGTCGTTCTCGTTCGGCACCCGGAAGTCGACGGCCGTGTAGCCGCCCTGCACGGCCTTGCCCGGGTTCACGGTGACGTGCGCGAACGCCGGGCCGGCCAGCGCCACCACGGAGGCGGCGGCGGTCAGGGCGACGGCGGCGAGACGGCGGGAGGAAGAGGAACGCATGATGCGGGGTCTCCGATCGGAGCTCTACGGCGGCCGGGCCTCGGCGGGGCCGCGCGTGGGGACGAGTGGGGGGTCGAACCTCGGGCCGTCCCCGTACTTCGTACTTCCACGGGACGGCCGGCACACCGCGCACGAGCCGGCCCCGGGCCACCTCACGGCCCCGGGAAACACCGGATCAGTACGCGAACACCCCGAGCGGCGGACCGCGCCGCACCACGCTGTGCCGCAGCACCGCGCCACCCGGCAGCGCGGACTCCCCGCCCCGGGCCCCGAACCGGCGGGCCGGACCGGCCACGCCGAACAGGCCGCGCAGCAGCGCGACCACCAGCGCCAGTGCCGAACGCAGCGGCGCCGCCCAGTGCTCCCGGGCCGCCGACGCGGCCACCCGCACCAGCCGCCACAGCGCCGCCTCGCCGCGCCGCAGCCACCAGCCCGCCACCAGCGCGGCCGCCAGGTGCCCGGCCAGCATCGACGGCGTCATGCCCAGCACCCCGCCCTGCCACCACGGCGCGGCGGCGAAGGCGTGCGGATCCAGACCGGCCGAGGTCACCAGCTGCTCGGCGGACGGACCGCCCGGCAGACCGGCCAGCGTGCCGGGATGGGCCTCGTTGCAGATCAGCCGGCCGGCCACGCCCTGCACCGTCAGCGCACCGTGGTGCATGCCGGACATGGCGGAACCGCCGCCGAGACCGTGGAGCCCGTGGAACAGGCAGTGCAGGCCGAGCTGCCCGGCGCCCAGCGCCCCGGCGATGGCCGGCAGCGAACGCTCCCGCCCGCCCAGCGCCACCGCGAGCAGCAGCACCGCGGCGAACCCCGTCGCCAGCGCCACCGGCGGCACGTTCCCGCCGCCCACCAGGGCGTGCCCGGCGGCCGCGATCAGCGTGCACACCAGCGCGAACGGCACCGCCCGGGCAAGCCGCAGGTCCCAGGCGGCGGCCCCCACCGGCTGGGCCGGGGCAGGGGCGCCCGGGAACGGGGCGGCGGCGGGGGCAGTCATGGCCGGGCCATCATCTCATCGCGTACCCCGCCGCCACGGGCAGGGTGGGAAATCCCTACGAATGCCCCGTTCGGCCGCGGCGTGGAGGGGGACGAATGCGCCCTTCGGCACAGTCCCCGTTCCCAGTCCATCCGCCGAACGGGCGGTAGCGCCCCCACCACACGGTTCACCGCATCATCACCCGGAGATACAGAGTTGTATGTGGAGCCGCAGCCAGGAGGGACCTCCCGTGGACATCCGGTGGACTCTGCACCTCAAGCGCGACCCGGCCAGCGTCCCGCTGGCCCGCCGCATCCTGCTCGGCGCCATGGCGACGGCCGGCGTCGACCCGCAGATCGCCCACGACCTCGGCGTCGCCCTCAGCGAGGCCTGCGCCAACGCCGTCGAACACGGCGCCTGCGGACGCCCCGACGACGGCTTCCAGGTCACCGCCGCGATCAGCGGCGACCGCCTCCGGATCGAGGTCACCGACTCCGGCCCCGGCCTCCCGGCCGCCGCCGCCCCGGCCGCCCCGCTCGTCCGCCGCCCCGCGGCCGCCGCGCCCGGCCGCCCCCCTCGCGCGGCGGCCCACCGCCCCCGCCGCGGCCGCGCCACCGTCCCGGCCCGCGTCCTCACCGCCCACCGCCCCCGCCGTGACGGTCACCCGTACGACACCCACGTCCTCCCGCACCGCCCCACCGCCCCCACCCTCCGCCCCGTCGACCTCGACACCCTCCCCGACCTCACCGCCGAATCGGGCCGCGGCCTCTTCCTGATCCACGCCCTCACCGACCACGTCCAGCTCCGCAACCACCCCCTCCGCGGCGCCATCGTCAGCTTCGACAAGATCCTCAAGTGGCAGGACGGCGCGCTGCTGCGGGCCGCGTCCTGACTTCCCGCTCCCCGGTCAGTCGTGGGTCGAGCGGCGGCGGGTGGCGAGGAGGAGGGCGGTGCCGAGCAGGAGGGTGGCGGTGCCGGCGAGGGCGAGGGGGCGGGAGGCGGTGCCGGCGCCGGTGTCGGCGAGGCGGCTGGGGCCCGGGTGGGTGGGGGTGGACGCCGGGGCCGGGGTGCGGGTGGCGCCGGTGAGGGTGCCGGTGTAGCTGCCGGTGAGCTGGGGGCAGGTGTACTTCTTCGCCGGGGCGGAGCCGCTCGGGAGGAGCTCGGACTTCGCGGTGACGGTGAGGCGGTGGCCGCCGGGCGCGGTGGTCCGCAGCCGGAGGGTGAGCTTGTGGCCCTGGGCGAGCTGGTAGTGGCCGGCGTCGACGGGGGCGCCGGAGAGGGTGAGCGGTTTCCAGTCGCCGCCGGGCGCGCGGAGCTCGACGGCGAGGGCGCTGCCGCCGTCCGCGAGGGCCAGGGTGGTGGTCAGTTCGTGGATCGCCGCGGTGCTGACGTTGTCGAAGGTGACGGTGAGTTCCCCCGCCGTCCCGCTGCTCCCGGTGACGGGCATGGGGGAGGCCATCGGCCCCTCGGGGCAGTCCGCCGGCCAGGGCGAGCCGGGGGCGGTCGGCGCGGCCGACGGGGTGTCCGCGGGGGTGGCGCCCGCCGTGGGGGCGGCGGGCGCGGTCGCGGTGGCGGACGGCGTCGCGGTGGGCGAGGCGTCGTCGGCGAGGGCGGGGGCCGCGCCGAGGGCAGCCGTGCCGGCCGTGAGCACGAGGACGGCGCAGGCGGCGGGCAGGCGGGGGGAACGCATCGGCGGGCTCCAGCGGTCGGTCGGGGTACACGTCTCCGGTTGCCAGACAACCGAGGGGTGCGAACGGTTGTCCGCCCCCCTCGGGTTCATCCGTGGAACGGTCAGCTGTGCGCGCCGGCCTTGCGGCGGCGGAGCACGAACAGCGTGCCGGCGCCCGCGGCGAGGACGGCCGCGCCGCCGAGGGCGAGCGGCAGGGTGCTGGAGCCGGCACCGGTCTCGGCCAGGTGCGGGCCGGCGGACGGCGAGGCGGAGACCGTGGCGGGGGCGGCGGCCGGGGTCGTCGCGGCACCGGCCTCGGCGACCTGGAACCGGCCCTCGTAGTCGTCGAGGAACTGCGTGCAGGCCTGCGCCTTGTCGTTGGCCGGGGTGGGGACCTTCTCGTTGTCGAAGGCGTCCGAGCCCGCTTCGTAGTTCGCGCCGTAGCGACCGGTCGGGGCCTTGGCGGTGGCGGCGATCCGGACCTTGTAGGTGATCTTCTCGCCCTTGGCCAGCTTGAACTCGGGCGCCCGGAAAGCCCGGTCGTCGAGCTTCACGGGCTTCCAGCCGGAGCCGGTGTCCAGCTGGACGTCGAAGAACTCGGCGTTCCAGTCGACCGGGCGCGGGGCGTCGAACTCGTCGGTGACGTAGAGGCCGTTGTGGACGACGGGCAGGTCGACGCCGCTCTTGTTCTCCCAGGTCAGGGTGATCTCGGCCGCCGGGCCGCCCTTGACCAGGGTGGTGCCGTACAGGCCGGTGCCGGTGACCTTGAGCAGGTTGCTCTGGTAGACGCCGCCGTGGCAGCGGTTGTCCGGCCCGCTGGTGGGGGCCGGGATCGGCCGGTTCGTGGCGGTGCCGGTCGGTGCCGGGGTGCCGGGAGCGGTCGCGGTGGCACTCGGGGTCGCGGGGGCCGGGGCGGTCGCGGTGCCGGTGGGGGGCGGGGTGGCGGGGAGGGTCGGGGTGGCGGGGATCCCGACCGCGCTCGCGGTGGTGGCGCCCATCGTGGTGCCGAGGGCGAGGGCGACCAGCGCGGACGCGGCCGTGAGGCGGGAAGAGCGCACGGGAGAAGACTCCGGATTCGGGTGGATTGCGGCTGATGTGGGGCGACTTGGCGGTCGGCGGAGAGTGCCGGGACCGGTCGCGCCCGCGCACTGTACCGGCCCGCGGCGGCGGCCCTCCGGCGGGGTGCGGCCACGGGCCGTCCCGGTTGCCGGGGGTGGTGGGCGGCCGGACGATGGGGGGCATGAGGCACCAGATGCGAGCGGAGTTCGGGGCCGAGGGGGTGTCGGGCGGTGTGCGGCTGTGGCACATGGTCCGGGGCGACGACAGCGTGGCGATGTGCGGTCGGGAGCTGGCCGTGGACGGGCCGGTCCGGGAGGCGGTGGACTGGGGGCGGACCCCGGAGCTGTGCTGCCACACCTGCGGGGCGTACTTCCTGCGCGAGCAGCCGTACCTGGCGGCCGAGCATCCGTAGGCGGGGCCGGGGCCACCGTGGTCGGCATGGAGGAACCCCTCGTCCGGCCGCGCCCGTTGGGCCGTGAGGCGGCCGGGCTGCGGGCCGGGCGGACCGGCCTGGCCGGGTACGTGGACCGGTTCTGCGCGCGGGTCGAGCGGGTCGACCCGCTGATCCACGCGTTCGTGCCGGAGCCGGGGCGGCACGGGCGGCTGCGTGCGCAGGCCCGGGAGTTGTCGGCGCGGTACCCGGAGCCGGCCGGGCGGCCGCCGCTGTACGGGGTGGTGGTGGGGGTCAAGGACATCGTGCACGTGGACGGGCTGCCGACGCACGCCGGGTCGGCGCTGCCGCCGGGCGTGCTGGCCGGGCCGCAGGCCGTGGTGGTGGACCGGCTGCGGGCGGCGGGGGCGCTGGTCGGGGGCAAGACGGTGACGGCGGAGTTCGCCGCGAGCGCCCCCGGGCCGACCCGCAATCCGCACCACCCCGGGCACACCCCGGGCGGGTCCAGCAGCGGGTCGGCGGCGGCGGTCGCGGCGGGGCTGGTGCCGTTGGCGGTGGGCACCCAGACGGTGGGCTCGGTGGTCCGGCCGGCGGCGTACTGCGGGGTGGTGGGCTTCCGGCCGACGTACGGGCGGATCCCGGTCGCGGGGGTGGTGCCGAACGCGCCGAGCCTCGACACCCTGGGCGTGTTCACCGCCGACGTGGCGGGCGCGGCGCTGGCCGCCGGGCTGCTCTGCGACGGCTGGCTGGCGGACTCCGGGCCGGCGCCCGAACCGGTGCTGGGCGTGCCGGACGGGCCGTACCTGGAGCGGGCCGAGCCGGCGGCGCTGCGGGCCTTCGAGGAGTGGGTGGCGCGGCTGGCGGCGGCCGGGCTCGCGGTGCGCCGGGTGCCGCTGTTCCCCGATCTCGCGGAGATCGCCCGGCAGTTGCGGACGGTCAACCGCTTCGAGCTGGCCCGCGCCCACGCCGACTGGTTCGCCCGGTTCGGCGGCCTGTACCGGCCGGAGACGGCGGCGGGCATCCGGGTCGGCCAGGGGGTCGCGGCGGAGGACCGGGCGGCCGCGCTGGCGGCCCGGGAGCGGCTGGGCCGGCGGGTGGCGGCGGCGACGGCCGCGGCCGGGGTGGACGTGTGGCTGGCGCCGTCCGCGACCGGTGGGGCGCCGGAGGGCCTGCACAGCACCGGCGACGCGGTGATGTCGCTGCCGTGGAGCTTCCTCGGCCTGCCCGCGCTGAGCCTGCCGGCCGGGCGGACGGCGGCCGGGCTGCCGCTGGGTCTGCAACTGGTCGGCGCGGCGGGCGGCGACGAGCGCCTGCTGGCCCAAGCGGCGCTTCTCGAAAGGGTGTTGACCGGCTCCTAGGACGGGCCCTAGGCCAGCGCCGGGTCGGCCGGGTCGGTGGCGTCGGCGCGCAGCAGGCGCAGCAGGACGCGGCCGGCCCGCTGGTACGGGGTGTCCTCCTCGTTCAGCACGGCCTGGGAGTTGGCCGTTTCGAGGAGGGCGACCAGGGCGAAGGCGAGGTCGCCGAGGTCGGTGTCGGGGCGCAGGGCGCCGGCCGTGCGGGCCTCGGCGAGGGTGTCCTCGACGATCCGGTGCCAGGTGCGGGCGCTGTCGGCGAGGGCGTCGCGGACGGCGCCGGGGCGGGCGTCGAACTCGGCGGTGACCTCGAAGAAGAAGCAGCCGCCGGGGAACACCCGGGCCCGCGAGTAGGCGAGCCAGCCCTCGCACAGGGCGCGGGTCTTGGCGAGGCCGGGCGGGGTGTCGGCGACGGGGACGAGGACGGCGTCGGTGAAGATCCGGCGGGCGGCCCGGATGGTGGCGAGCTGCAGCTCCTCCTTGGAACCGAAGCCGGCGAAGACGCCGCTCTTGCTGAGCCCGAGGTCGGTGGCGAGGCGGCCGATGGAGAGCGCCTCCAGGCCTTCGACGGAGGCGATCTCGACGGCGCGGCGCAGCACGGCCCGGCGGGTCTCCTCGCCGCGCAGGAGCCGTCTGTCGGTGGTCGGTCCGGCCATGGTCCGCCCCGTCCCTTCTCGCTGTGGGTGCCCGCCCAGGGTAGTGCGTGGGCGGAGCCGTCCGGCCGGGATCCATCCAGAAGAATGAACGAACGATCGTGCTAATATCTCGCGCCAGGGACGCCGAAGCCGACGAGGACGCCGACAGGGGCACCGGCGCCGACAGGGATGGGAGACCCGATGGACCCGGCCCGAGCACAGATCCGCACCGCCCTCGACCCCACCGCCCGGCCCGCCCCGGCCCTCGCCGGGCGGGCCGCCTTCGAACCGTTCCGGCGCCCGCCGCGGCGCGGCCGGGTGCGCCCGGCGGAACGGGACATCCACTGGCGGGCCGCCACCCGAACGGGGCTCGGCCACCGCCGGATCGTCCCCGAACCGACCGTCACCGAACCGACCGTCATCGACCTGGTGATCGGTCCCCGCTCCGCCGGGCTGGAGGCGAACGTCGCATGAGGATCATCGAACTGCACGCGAGGTCACTGGAGTTGGCCGCCGAGGTGGTGGACTCCGTGCGGCCCGGGCAACTGGACCTGCCGACCCCCTGCGCCGGCTGGACGCTGCGCGGGCTGCTGGAGCACGTCCTCGGCCAGCACCAGGGCTTCGCGGCGGCGGGCCGCGGCGCCGGGCCGGACCTCGCGCTGTTCGCGGACGCCCCGGTCGGCGCCGACGTGGCGGGCGACTTCCGCCGCACCGGCGCCGAACTCACCGCCGCCTTCCGGGCGGCGGCCGCCGCCGACCGGCCGCTCTGGCTGCCCGAGATCCGCGACGGCGGCCCCTTCCCGCTGCGCGACGCGGTCGGCTTCCACCTGCTCGACACCCTGGTGCACGGCTGGGACGTCGCCGCCGTGCTCGGCCGCGCGGACGGGCTGGTCGCGGCGGTGGAGCGCGAGGAGGAGCTGGCCGCCGTCCTGCTGGCGGTGGCCGAGGCCGTCCCGGACACGCCGGAGGCCCGGGCGCCGGGCCGCGCCTTCCGCCCGGGTCTCGAACCCGGCGGCGGTGTCGGCCGGTTCGACCGGGCCCTGGCCCTGCTCGGCCGCGACCCGGCCTGGCGGCCGTAGGCCTAGCTCTCGGCCGGGGGCCGCTCCGGGCCGCGCGGCTCGTCGGGGAAGCGCGGCCCGCCGATCAGGAAGAGCAGCGCGGCGATCGGGAAGCCGAGCGAGGCGGCCAGCACCACGATGAACTGCCAGAACATGATCCGCTCCTCGTCAGTCCCGGGCCGCACGGGCACTCGAAAGGTGATCCCAAACCCGTACGACCCGAATTGGCCGAATCGTCCAGTCGTTATCCGACGGTATGGCCGAATCGCCCCGCCTGCCACCGGACACCGGGAGCCGTCCCGCGCCACACCGGCGCACGGGTCTGGGCGCGGGGCCGGGGCGGCGTCCACACTGTCGGGATGCAGCTACAGCTCGCAGGGGAAGCACGGCGGCCCGACCGCGAGAGCGAGGACTTCGCGGCGGCCTCGCCGGAGGCGTTGGTCCTGCTGGACGGCGCGAGTTCGCCGGCCGGCCTGGCGTCCGGGTGCCGGCACGGAACGGCCTGGTACGTCCGGAGGTTGGGCGTGCACCTGCTCGCCCGGCTGACCGACCGGGTGGACCGCTCGATCGCCGAGTGCCTGGCCGACGCGATCGTCGAGACGGCCGCGCTGCACGGCGGCCGCTGCGACCTCGGCCACCCGAACACGCCCGCCGCCATGGTGGTCGCCGCCAGACGGCACGGGGAGTCGCTGGAGTACCTGGTGCTCGGCGACTCCCTGCTGGTGTTGGAGTTCAAGGACGGCCCGCCGAAGGTGATCGGGGACAACCAGCGCTTCCCGGACGGCGAGGGGCTGCGCCGGCAGGTGTGGTCGACCGTCCCCGGCACGGCCGAGCGGGCCGCGCTGCACCTGGAGTACGCGCTGGCCGTGCGCGCCGCCCGCAACCGGGGCGAGGGCCCGTGGATCGCCGCGGCCAGCCCGCGGGCCGCCGGCCACGCCGAGACCGGCTTCGTGCGGATCGACCGGCTGCGCGCCCTGGCCGCCCTCACCGACGGCGCCTCGCGCTACACCGAGCGCTTCGGGCTGGGCAGTTGGGCGGACGTGCTGCGGCTGCTGGACGAGGCGGGCCCGGGCGAGCTGATCGCCCAGGTGCGCGCGGTGGAACGGGCGGACGCGGGCTGCGAGCGCTGGCCGCGGGGCAAGGCGCACGACGACGCCTCCGCCGTCTACGCGCTGCTGTAGCGGCGCGCGACGGCGGAGGCGTCGGGGGATCGGAACGGGCTACCGGGCGTCGGTCGGGATGGTGCCGAGCCGGCCGGCCTGGAAGTCCTCCATGGCCTGCTGGAGTTCGCGGTGGCTGTTCATCACGAACGGGCCGTACCAGGCGACGGGCTCGCGGATCGGCAGGCCGCCGAGCAGCACGACCTCGAAGTTGGCGCTGCGGGAGTCGGGCTGCTTCTCGTCGGCGCGGATGGTGAGGGAGTCGCCGTCGCCGAAGACGACGGCCTGGCCCATGTGGAACGGGCGGCGTTCGGCGCCGGCCGAGCCGCTGCCGGCCAGGCCGTAGGCGAGGGCGTTGAAGTCGGAGCGCCAGGGCAGGGTCACCGAGGCACCGGGGCTGAGGGTCGCGTGGATCATGGTGATCGGCGTGTGGGTGACGCCGGGGCCCTGGTGGCCGTCCAGCTCGCCCGCGATCACCCGGAGCAGCGCGCCGCCGTCCTCGGAGGTGAGCAGCTTGACGCTGCCGCCGCGGATGTCCTGGTACTTGGGGGCGATCATCTTGTCCGAGGCGGGCAGGTTGACCCACAGCTGGAGGCCGTGGAACAGGCCGCCGGACATGACCAGCGACTCCGGCGGGGTCTCGATGTGCAGCAGGCCGGAGCCGGCCGTCATCCACTGGGTGTCGCCGTCGGTGATGGTGCCGCCGCCGCCGTGCGAGTCCTGGTGGATGAACGTTCCGTCAATGATGTAGGTGACCGTCTCGAAGCCGCGGTGCGGGTGCCAGGGGGTGCCCTTCGGCTCGCCGGCCGCGTAGTCCACCTCGCCCATCTGGTCCATCATGATGAACGGGTCGAGGTACTTCGTGTTGATCTTGGCGAAGGCGCGGCGGACGGGGAAGCCCTCGCCCTCGAAGCCCTCGGGGGCGGTGGCCACGGTGAGCGCCGGACGGGCGGTCGCGGCGGCCGGGTCGGGGGTGGCGACGCGGGGCAGGGTCAACGGGTTCTCAACGGTCACGGCGGGCATGTCGGCCTCCTTCGGGGGGGGGTCCTCTGGCCTACGTGGACGAGGATAGTTCAATCCTCAACAACAGGCAAGTTGAAAATTGAACTATCCGGGCACGGGGAAGCGCGGGGCTCCTCCCCAAGGATGGGTCAGCCGTACATCCGGCGCATGGTGAAGTCGACCATCTGCTCGACCGCCTTCGCGTCGAACACCATCCGGTGCTCGCCCTCCATGTCCAGCGCGAAGCCGTAGCCGGTCGGCAGCAGGTCCAGGACCTCGGCGCCGGTGACGGTGAAGTGCTTGGAGTCCTTGCCCGCGTAGCGGCGCAGCTCCTTGAGCGAGCTGAACATCGGGATCACCGGCGTCGGCGTGTTGTGCAGCGCCAGGAAGCCGGGGCGGTCGCCGCGCGGGCAGTGGACCTTGGAGGTGATGAAGATCGCCTGGAAGTCCTCGACCGCCATCGAGCCGGTGGTGAACGCCCGGACCGCGTCCGCGAGCGAGGGCGGGGACGGTTCCGGGTACAGGGACTGCTGCGACGCCTGCGCCTGGGCGCCGTAGGCGTCCGGTCCGGGCATGCCGTTCATGCCCGGCTGCGGACCCGCCTGCTGCTGGTAGGGGTCTCCCGGGTATGCGTTCTGGTCATATCCGTACACACGGACAGGCTAGCGGGAGCGCACCCTCCCGCGCTGGCGTCGATCCTGACAAGAGGTGGTCGTCCCGCCTTGTGGGACGTGACCACGTTCATAGCGGATTCACCGCCGGGGGCTTGCTGAAGTTACCGCTGGGTAGCATCATGATGCCTACTGGTGGGTACGGGGCGCCCGAGATGCGGCGGTCTCCCGCAAGCGACGAACCGGAGAAAACGGCCATGGGTCACTACAAGTCCAACCTGCGGGACGTGGAGTTCAACCTCTTCGAGGTGTTCGGCCGCGACCAGGTGTACGGCACCGGTCCGTTCGAGGACATGGACGTCGAGACCGCGAAGAACATCCTGAGCGAGATCTCGCGCCTCGCCGAGAACGACCTCGCCGCGTCCTACGCCGACACCGACCGCAACCCGCCGGTCTTCGACCCGGAGACCAACACCGCGCCGATCCCGGCCGCGTTCAAGAAGAGCTACCAGACCTTCATGGACGCCGAGTGGTGGCGTCTGGGCATCCCGGAGTCGATCGGCGGCACGGTCACCCCGAACTCCCTGATCTGGGCCTTCGCCGAGCAGATCCTGGGCTCCAACCCGGCCATCTGGATGTACTCCTCCGGCCCGGCCTTCGCCGGCGTCATCGCCGAGGAGGGCACCGAGGAGCAGCTGAAGATCGCCCAGCGGATGACCGACGGCCTCTGGGGCTCGACCATGGTCCTCACCGAGCCCGACGCGGGCTCCGACGTGGGCGCCGGCCGCACCAAGGCCGTCCAGCAGGAGGACGGCTCCTGGCACATCGAGGGCGTGAAGCGCTTCATCACCTCGGGCGAGCACGACATGTCCGAGAACATCATCCACATGGTGCTGGCCCGCCCCGAGGGCGGCAAGCCGGGCACCAAGGGCCTGGGCCTGTTCGTCGTCCCGAAGTTCGACTTCGACTGGGAGACCGGCGAGCTGGGCGAGCGCAACGGCGTCTACGCCACCAACGTCGAGCACAAGATGGGCCTCAAGGCCTCGAACACCTGCGAGATGACCTTCGGCGCCAAGCACCCGGCCAAGGGCTGGCTGCTGGGCGAGAAGATCGACGGCATCCGCCAGATGTTCAAGATCATCGAGTTCGCCCGCATGATGGTCGGCACGAAGGCCATCGCCACCCTCTCCACCGGCTACCTGAACGCGCTGGAGTACGCCAAGGAGCGCGTGCAGGGCGCCGACATCTCGCAGTTCCTGGACAAGACCGCCCCGCGCGTCACCATCACCCACCACCCCGACGTGCGCCGCTCGCTGATGACCCAGAAGGCCTACGCCGAGGGCATGCGCGCGCTGGTCCTGTTCACCGCGTCCGTCCAGGACGACATGGCGGTCGCCAAGCTGCGCGGCGAGCGCGACGAGGCCGCCGAGCGCCTGAACGACCTGCTCCTGCCGATCGTCAAGGGCTACGGCTCGGAGCGCTCCTACGAGCAGCTCGCGCAGTCCCTGCAGACCTTCGGCGGCTCCGGCTACCTGCAGGAGTACCCGCTCGAGCAGTACATCCGCGACGCCAAGATCGACACCCTCTACGAGGGCACCACGGCGATCCAGGGCCAGGACTTCTTCTTCCGCAAGATCGTCAAGGACGGCGGCCAGGCGCTGACCGCGCTGTCCGAGCAGATCCAGAAGTTCCTCGGCTCGGCCGAGGGCGGCGACGCCCTGGCCACCGAGCGCGAGCTGCTCGCCAAGGCGGCCGGCGACCTGGAGGCGATCGTCGGCAAGCTGCTGGCCGACCTCACCTCGGTCGAGCAGGACGTCAAGAACATGTACAAGGTGGGCCTCAACACCACCCGCCTGCTGATGGTCTCCGGTGACGTCGTCATCGGCTGGCTGCTGCTGCGCCAGGCCGCGGTGGCCCTGGCCAAGCTGGAGGCCGGCGCCTCCGAGAAGGACGTGCCGTTCTACCAGGGCAAGGTCGCGGCCGCCCGCTTCTTCGCCAAGAACGTCCTCCCGACCGTCGCCCCGCAGCGGGCGATCGCCGAGGGTATCGACAACGAGATCATGGACCTGGCGGAGGAGGCCTTCTAAGGCCTGCACCCCTCCTCCGGCCTCCGTGATGCGGACCGCCTGACGAAAACCCTCACACCGAAGGGCCCGGCTGCCACCGGGTCCTTCGGTGTTTTCGCGCCTCGATGACGCAGGGTGACGAGCTCGACCGGTGTACCGGACCGGTCGGCGTTGTGTCCGTGTTCTGCATCCTTTGCGGCGGTCCCCGAAGTCCTGTCCGTGTACGGGCATATGCTCGACACACGAAGCCGATTCCCCGATCCGGCTCCGGCCCTCCCTCGACCCAGGAGCAGCATGTCGACCGCCGCCCAGCAGGCCTTCTTCGACCGTACGCACAGTGACGATCTGATCGCGTTCCTCGGGACCTCTCCATCTCCGTACCACGCGGTCGCGAGCGCCGCCGAGCGGCTGGAGAAGGCGGGCTTCCGGAAGGTCGCCGAGACCGAGGCCTGGGACGCCGCCCCCGGCGGGCGCTACCTGATCCGGGGCGGCGCGCTGATCGCCTGGTACCTGCCGGAGGGCGCGGGCCCGGAGACCCCGTTCCGCGTCGTCGGCACCCACACCGACTCGCCCAACCTGCGGGTCAAGCCCGTCCCGGACACCGGCTCGGCCGGCTGGCGGCAGGTCGCGGTGGAGATCTACGGCGGCGTCCCGCTGAACACCTGGCTCGACCGGGACCTCGGCCTCTCCGGCAGACTGGCGCTCAAGGACGGCAGCGCGCGGCTCGTCCAGCTGGACGAGCCGCTGCTGCGAGTGCCGCAGCTCGCGATCCACCTGGACCGCTCCGTCAACGACGGGATGAAGCTCGACCGCCAGCGCCACCTCACCCCGATCTGGGGCCTCGGCGCGGTCGACGAGGGCTCGCTGATCGCCTACGTCGCCGAGCGGGCCGGGCTGGCTGCCGAGGACGTCGTCGGCTGGGACCTCATGACCCACGACATCCAGCCGGCCTCCTACCTGGGCCGCGACCGCGAACTGCTGGCCGCCCCCCGCCTGGACAACCTGCTCTCCGTCCACGCCGGCACCGCCGCGCTCGCCGCCGTCGCCACCGCCGAGGGCGCCGCCGGGCTGCCGTACATCCCGGTGCTCGCCGCCTTCGACCACGAGGAGACCGGCAGCGAGTCCGACACCGGCGCGCAGAGCCCGCTGCTCGGCAACGTCCTCGACCGGACGATCCACGCCCGCGGCGGCACCCCGGAGGACCGCGCCCGGGCGCTCGCCGGCACCGTCTGCCTCTCCTCGGACATGGGCCACGCCGTCCACCCGAACTACCCCGAGCGGCACGAGCCGGGCCACCACCCGGTGCCCAACGGCGGGCCGATCCTCAAGGTCAACGTCAACAACCGCTACGCGACCGACGGCGTCGGCCGGGCGGTGTTCGCGGCCGCCTGCGAGAAGGCGGGCGTGCCGTGGCAGACCTTCGTCTCCAACAACGCCGTCGCCTGCGGCACCACGATCGGCCCGATCACGGCGGCGCGCCTCGGCATCAAGACCGTGGACTGCGGCATCGCGGCGCTGTCCATGCACTCGGCGCGCGAGCTGTGCGGGGCCGAGGACCCGCACCTGCTGGCCAGCGCGCTCAAGGCGTTCCTGGAGGGCTGACACCCCCCCGGACGCACGACGAAGGGGCCCGGCGGTTCTCCGCCGGGCCCCCTTCCGCGTTCCCGGGTCCTACTCCATACCGGCGAGCACCAGCGGCAGGCGGCGGGCGCCGTCGGCGACCAGCTTCACCGGCACGCCCCAGTCCTGCTGGTGCACGTGGCAGGCCGGGTACTCGACCGCCGGGTCGTCGTCGCAGGAGGCCGCCATCGCCGAGACGTGCAGCACGCCCTCGGCGACGTCCGCGGAGAGCACCAGCTCGCGGGAGAGCGCGCTGTCCGCGCCCGCGCCGGAGACCAGCAGCTCCGGCGGCGTCGAGCTGACCAGCAGGCGGGTGGACGGGCCGTAACGCTCGTCCAGCTTCTGGCCGTTCGGCGCCGAGAACACCACGTCCAGCCGGAACGCGCCCGGCGCGACCTCGGTGGCCGCGCGCTGGGTGCGGTGCGCCACCGACTCGACCCGCACCGCCTCCTCCGGCAGCCGCAGCCTGGTCAGCCGGTGCCGGGCCGACTCGACGACCACCAGGTCGCCGTCCGCCAGCACCGCCCCGGAGGGCTCGCGCAGGTCGGTGGCCAGGGTGCTGACCTCGCCGGTCGCCGGGTCGAAGCGGCGCAGCGCGTGGTTGTAGGTGTCGCTGACCGCGACCGAGCCGTCCGGCAGGACGGTGACGCCCAGCGGGTGCTGGAACAGGGCCTGGTCGGCCGCGCCGTCCCGGTGGCCGAAGTCGAACAGGCCGGTGCCGACCGCAGTTGCGACCTCCTTGGTTCCACGTGAAACCTTGCGCAGCGCCGAGGTCTCGGAGTCGGCCACCCACAGCGTCCCGCCGTCCGGCGAGACCGCCAGGCCGGACGGCTGGGCGAACCAGGCCTCGGCGGCGGGCCCGTCGACCAGGCCCTCGTTGGTGGTGCCGGCCGCGACACGGACCGTGCCGGCCGCCGGGTCGTACGCCCACAGCTGGTGCACGCCGGCCATCGCGATCCACACCTCGCCGTCGAACCAGGCGACGTCCCACGGCGAGGACAGGTCCACCTCCCCGGCCGGGCCCTCGGTGGCCGAGCCCTGCCACCACTGGCGGCCGGTGCCGGCCAGCGTCGTCACGTGGCCGTCCGCCAGCCGGACGCCGCGCAGGGCGTGGTTCACGGTGTCGGCGACGACCACGTCGTACGGGTGGCCCTCCGGCAGCAGCGCCAGCCCCTGTGGCTCGCTGAACCGCGGGCGGGTGCCGTCCACCAGGCCGCGCTGCCCGTCACCGATCCGGCGCAGCACCGTCTCGCCGTCCTCGGCCAGCTCCACCAGGCTGTGGTGGCCGGAGTCCGCGACCAGGAAGCCGCCGCCCGGCAGCCGCACGGCCTTGCCCGGGAACTTCAGGTCCCCCGCGGCTGGCTCCGGCGGCACGTACGGGCCGTCGCCGCGCCGCAGCGTGCCCTTGGCGGCGTGCTCCGCCTCCAGCTCCTCCACCAGCCGGGCGATCGCGTGCGCGTGGCCCTCGCCGGCGTGCTGGGCCACCACGTAGCCCTCCGGGTCGATCACCACCAGCGTCGGCCAGGCGCGCACCGCGTACTGCTTCCAGGTCGCCAGCGCCGGGTCGTCCAGCACCGGGTGGTGCACCTCGTACCGGGCCACCGCGTCCACCACGGCCTGGTGGTCGGCCTCGTGGACGAACTTCGGCGAGTGCACCCCGACGATCACCACGGTGTCGCGGTGCTTCTCCTCCAACTCCCGCAGCTCGTCCAGGACGTGCAGGCAGTTGATGCAGCAGAAGGTCCAGAAGTCTAGTACGACACACTTACCTCGCAGGTCGGCAAGCTTGAGTTCCTTGCCGCCTGTGTTGAGCCATCCACCGGCGCCGACCAGCTCGGGGGCGCGGACACGTGCACGAGAAGCCATGCCCCAATCAAACCTCACGAGCGGTGTCCGTATTCCGGGCGTCTCGGTTCAGAGGATCGGCATGCGGGCGGCGCTGGTCTCCACGATCTCGCGGGCGACCAAGAGCGGAGTGTCCTCCCACCCGAGCAGAGCCTTTGTGACGGCGACCGCCGGAACGATGCTCGTCCCACGCTCCACCAGTAGGGCCTGTACCGCACCCATGCCCTCACGTGAGAGCACGGGGCGACACTCCTCCACCAGCGCGGTCAACTGTGCGGCTATCTCGGGCCGCATCCCGGCGACGTTCCCAAACATGCTGGCCCTCCCCTCTCGTACGGGCACCCGGTGACGGCTGCGCCCAGCAGCGCCAGTGCTCTCGTTCGCTGTCGTTCGTCAAGCTACCGGTACGGACGCGCCGCGCTCCCACAGTTCTTCCGCGTGTGCCGCGAACCGGTCGAACATTCCGCCGTCCTGCTGTCGGCGGAGGTGCATCATCGGTGAGTCGTGTCCGGCGAAGCGGGCGAGGTGAGGCGTTACAAGGGCTTGTGCGTCGAACCGGAACACGGACAGGCCGACGTGGTTGGTCGCGTCGTCAGCGGCGCTGTAGCGGGCCTCCACGCCCTCTACGTCGCGCAGCTTGGCCAGGTTCTCCAGGGTGATCCGGATGCGGGTCGAGACGGTCAGGGCGACGTCCTCGACCCGTTCCCTCTGCGCCGTGGTCTCGCCGTCCGGATCGCCCAGAAGGAACCGCACTTGACAGCCGGCCTTGGCCTTGGCGCGCAGCGTGCTCAGAAAGTTGGGCTGCTCCAGCCAGAGGAAGTAGTTCGTGAAGCCCGCGAAGAACAGATCATCCCTGGCGTCACTGATCAACTGCCCCCACGCTGCCGATGTGCAGGCGGAGCGGTAGGGGTAGACAGCGACGATCTCCCGGTCAGCGCCGGTCTTCAGGGTCGTCCGTACGATGTTCGGCCACAGCATCGCTTCACTCACCCCTAGCGCTTCGCTCGCGTCGACCCTGTTCCGAGCGTGAGGGACCAACGCCTCATCCGTCAGCCATCGTTCCACCGTCTTAGGTGTCACCCCCACGCGGGTGGCCAACTGTCGGACGCTCACCCGGGCGTCCCCCATAGCGCGGTGCAGGGCAGTGTTCAAGGGGCTCCCCCGGGACATTTGGGCGTTCTCAGACGCTACCGCCGAGCCGGGCAGGATGTCCCCGCTTTGGCCACTGTTCTCGCCCGAACGGGCCGCTACACCAGTGGAGGACAGACCCGGACAGTGAGTGGAGCCGACATGTCAGCAGAGATGCGGGCCGAGACCTGCCACAGAGTTGTACCCATGCCCCCGCAGAGTGGAGTCCTCGTCGATGTCTGGAGCGTCGTCGACGGCGATGATCCCGGCCGCACCGTGGCCGGGCCCGAGGGTGATCCGGTGATCTTCTACAGCTTCACCGACGCCTCACGATGGGTGGCTGACCGTGGTTGAGCAGTGGGAACCGCAGGCTGAGCAGACGGCCTACGACCGGCGTTCGGGCCAGGCGGTCAAGGTCATGTCGGTGCACACCTTCGGCGTGTTCGTCCGGCCTCTCAAGGGCGGGCGGGAGACGATCACGAAGCTGCGCGACCTGATCCCGCCGGATGACCAGCCGGGCGGATTCAACTCGTGGCAGGCAAGCCGGGGTTGAGCCCAGCACGTCAACGAGAGAGGGCACCCTCCCGGGCGCCCTCTCGCTTGCTGCTCCGCTGCTCGCTACTCGATGCTGAGCGCCCGATACAGGGTCGCCCGGCTGACTCCCAGCGCCTTGGCAATCACGGTCACGCTCTCACCCTTCGCCCGGCGCGCATGGGCCGCAGCGAGCTTGTCAGCGTCCAGCACGTTCGGCCGTCCGCCTGTCCGTCCCTGCGCCCTGGCGGCCTCCAGGCCGGCGCGGGTGCGCTCCTTGATCAAGCTGCGCTCGAACTCCGCCATCGCGCCGACCACTTGGAGCATGAGGCGGCCGTCCGGGGTGTTCGGGTCGATACTGGCGAGCGCCCCCGTCAGGACCTTGAAGCCGATCCCCCGCGCCGACAGTGCGTCCACCATGGTCACCAGGTCGATCAGCGACCGAGCGAAGCGGTCCAGCTTCCACACGCAGAGCGTGTCGCCGGGGCGCAGGTAGTCGAGCACGGCGGCAAGCTCCGGACGGTCAGTGTTCTTCCCGCTGGCCTTGTCCGTGAAGATCCGGGCGCAGCCGGCTTCGGTCAGCGCGTCATGCTGGAGCTGTGCCTCCTGGTCGTCGGTGGAGACTCGGGCGTAGCCGATCAGATGTCCAGCGTTCTTCGTCATGACCCGAGCGTCTCATAACTCGTCTCATAACATCAAGGGCTCTCCGAAGGTTTTGAGACGGGTTTTGAACGCCGGATCGACTTCCGGCGGGCCGTTCGCTGGTCGTCGCACAAACCATCGTTTTCGAGACGGCCTGCAATGGTGACCCAACGTCACGAGCGCTTCGGCCATGCGTCGAAGAGTCGAGCCGACCGCAGATAGCCAGACCCGTACGGATCGAGACGCCCAGCACCTCAGCGGTCGAGGAGATGCGCGCCCCGGGGGCCGCCCCCTCCCTTCCCTTTCCTCGCCCAAGGGTCCAAAGTGCCGTACTTACCCATATTTTCTAAACCCTCTAACGCGAGTAGAAGTAAAGAGGAAAAGGGGTGTAGTTCTGGCACTTTCGCCCCACGCATGCACTGAGGGTGACATTCGGCCCAAGGATGACGACGCACCGTGATGACCGGCGGCGGAGGGTGACCTCCGCGCAAACCGTCCGATCAGCCATGCGAAAGATTCCCCTCCCTGCCGCGCTGGGGCGGGAGTGGGAGGGGGCGCCCGCCTGGTCGGCGGCGGGAGGCAGCGCAGCACGGGTGACGTGGTGACGGAATGACGGTCGGTTCTGGTTTCTCTAAGTACACGCGTTCTAGAGAAAACCTGGATCACCCGCCATTCCGTCACCACGTCACCCACGCCGCCCGGGCGCAAGCGTCGACATGGCCGCCAGCGGGCATGAAGAAGCCCCACCTGATCACCACCGGACCAGGCGGGGCTGAGAGGGCCGCAGAGAGCGGCTACTCCGTGATCGCGGCCCACTTGATACGGACTCGCTGCTCCGGGACGAAGCGCTTCCCGCGTTCGCCCTTGCTGATGAACACGCCGTCTATGGCCAGGGACAGGCGGTCCCGCTTCTCATCCTGCGTCGAAGCCTCCCAAGCGGGGTACAGCATCTCGCTGTCCAGGAGTGGAGTGATGTCGACGGCGGGGAGCGGGATATTGGCGAGATCGGCGTGCAGGCCGTCGATGCGGCTCTGGAGCCGGGCGGCGAGGCGGTCGTAGCGGTCGAGCGCGCCGGGGCGGTCGAACTCGCCCCGGACGTAGCGAGCATCCTCCAGATCGGCCAACCGGGCTTCCTGGTCGGTGATCTCTGAGGAAATCGCGTCCCGCTTGGCGAAGGTCTCGGGATCAGTCCGCTTCATCCACCGGTCGGCGATCGCCACGAGCAAGGGGTCATCCAGATCGAGGGCGGGGAGTAGAGAGAGGAACCGCTCGGACACGTAGTCGTCCACCCGGTCGGCCATGGCGCTGGCTCCGGGGCACTGGTTGCCCGCCCGGCGGGCCATGCACTGGTAGCTGTTGCCGACCTTGTGCATCCGACGACCGCACCCGGGCACGTCGCAGAAGATCAGGCTGGTGAGCAGTGCCGTGCCGTTCGGCTTCGGCATCCGCTTGCCTGCGTGGACGCGGGTCCGGGATTCGAGTTGCCGGATGATCCGCTCGCGCTCGCCGACCGTGATGATCCCTTCGCCGATGTTGACGGTGTCCAGCGTCTCGGGGTCTCGGTAGGGGAACACGCGGCTGGTGAACTTCCGGCTGCCGTCCTCGGCTTCGATGGTTTCGGTCTCGGGCATGAGTCCGGCGAAGGCAGGCGACTTGACCAGGTTCATGATGCTCGCGGCGTTCCACTGGCCGCCCCGGGCCGAGGGGATGTCGTACTCGTTGAGCAGGCGGGCGACCTGCACGAGGGACTTGCCGGCCAGCACGTCATCGGCGATGAGGCGGGCATAGTCGGCCGTCTCGGGGTCGTGCACCAGCTTCTTCGTGGCGGGGTCGACCAGCAGCCCGTACGGGGGCTGTCCGCCGATCCACTGGCCCTGTCGGCGCAGGTGCCGCTTCGCGTGGGCCACGCGGGTACCGAGGTTCTTCGACTCGGAGCGGGCGAGTTCGGCGAGCATGGCGACGACCATGCGGGCCGAGTCGTTCGAGGTGTCGAGACCGTCCACGACGGAGACCAGACGGCCGCCCGCCTTCTCGATGTCGTCCAGGACCTTGCCGACCTGGCCGATGCCCTTGCGGGACAGGCGGTCGAGCTTCCACACGATCAGCGTCCCGACGACGCCCGCCGTGACGGCGGCAAGGGCGGAGTCGAAGCCTTTGCGCTCAACGTCCTTGAAGCCGGAGCGCCCCCGGTCGATGTGGACCTTGCGGACCGTCAGGCCGTTGCGCTCGGCCCATGCGCGGCAGTCGGCTTCCTGCCGTTCGATCGCCGTCTTGCCGTCCCGGTCCAAGGACAGCCGAAGGTACAGGTCACACAGGGTGTGGTGGTGCACGTACGCCCCCTCTGGAGATCCCTACATTGTGTAGGACTTCCAGAAGTCCAGGATGGTGATCTTGCCCCGGAAGTCGGCGAGGGCCAGGTCCTTGCCGCCGGTGTTGAGCCATCCGCCGGCGCCGACCAGCTCGGGGGCGCGTACACGTGCACGAGAAGCCATGCCCCCATCCAACCGCATGCGCTGTGGAAGCATTCCGGGCAGGACCGGCGAGCGGGGGAGGACCGATGGGATCGGGCGGGAGCGGGCAGGGATTCATGGCGCTGCCGGGGCGGCCGGCGGGCGGGGAGCAGACGTTCCCGGAGTGCCTGGCCGAGGTGGTCCGGGTGCTCGGGCTGGACGTCGCCCCCGAGGAGGACGCGGCGGCGGACGGCGGGCCGCCGTGGGGGCACCGGGTGCGCGGGGCGCTGCGCGAGGCCTGCGAGCGGGGGCTGGTGCTCTCCGAGGAGGCCTTCGGGGTGCTGGTGCGGGCGGCGGTGCTCGACCCGAACCCGAGCTTCAACCGGCAGTTCGTCGAGCCGGCGCTGAACGCCTTCGGGTACGGGCGGGTGCGCGCCGCGCTGCTCGACCGGCTGCGGACCGGCAGCGACCGGGAGAAGGCCGGCGCCGCGCGGGCCTGGTACTGGACGGCGCTGGAGCAGGACCTTCCCGGGGTGACGTCCGTCCACGGCCAGCTGGCGGCGGAGGACGGGGCCGTCCTGGTGCGCGAGTGGGACGAGGCGGCGCTGCGGGAGTTCGTGGCCAACGAGGACCTCGACGTCCGGCGCTGCCTGCTGCCCGGGCTGCGGCTGCGGGCCTCGGCCCACCCCGCCGAGCTGCACGGGCTGGTGGAGACGGCGGTGGCGATCGCCCGCGCGCACCCGGACGAGTACCTCCGGCAGCGGGTGGAGCACCAGGTCGGGGCCTGACCGGGAGGGCCGGTCAGGCGGCCGTTTCCGGGGTGAGGGCGGCCTCCCAGCGGACCTCGCCGTCCTGGGTGTGCGGCGTCGGGTGCAGGCCGAGGGCGCGGGCCACGGCCGCGGAGGCGTGGTGCTCGGGGTGGATGTGCGCGACGGCCGTGGTGACGCCGCCGGCGGCGAGGTGGGCCAGCAGGGCGCGGGCGGCCTCGGCGGCCAGGCCGCGGCCCTGCCAGGGGGTGCCGACCACCCAGGCGAGTTCGGCGGCCCCGGCGCGGACGGTGGCCTGGACGTAGCCCGCCGCCGCGCCGTCCGCGCGCAGCCGCAGCACCCAGTTGCCCCAGGCCTCGGCCGGGTCGGGGGAGCCGGCGGCGAGCCGGGTGTAGCGGGCGCGCAGCTCGTCGGCGGTGGCCGGGCGGCCGCCGGTGAAGGCGTGCAGGGCCGGGTCGGCGAGCGCGGCGGCCATCGCCTCGGCGTGCTCGGGGCCGATCGGCGGCAGGTCGAGGCGCGCGCTGTGCAGCGTGGCGGTGAGGTCGGGTCGCATGGCGGTATTCAACGCGGCCCGGCGGTGTCGCTTCGTGGCGGGTGGGTGCATCGGGTCGAATGGGGCCGCACGCCGAGAACACCGTCGACGCCATCGACATCATCGACACCATCAACGCCATCGACATCATCGACATCATCGACACGGAGGAGGCCCCGCGGTGCGCTACCTGGTCAGGGAGAAGCTGTTCGCGGTCGGCGACGACTACTGGATCGAGGACGACCGGGGCCACAAGGCCTATCTGGTGGACGGCAAGGTGCTGCGGCTGCGGCACACCTTCGAGCTGAAGGACGCGCACGGCCGGGTGGTCGCGGTGGTGAAGGAGAAGATGCTCACCGTCCGGGACGCGATGAAGATCGAGGACGCGGACGGCGAGGTGGTGGCCACCGTCCGGGAGAAGCTGTTCACCCCGTTCCGGGACAAGTACCTGGTGGAGCTGGCGTCCGGCGGAGAGCTGAGGATCCGCGGCGACCTGATCGACAAGGACTACCGGATCGAGAACCAGCACGGCGACGACCTCGCCCGGATCTCCCGCAAGTGGTTCCGGGTCCGCGACACGTACGGCGTGGAGATCGCGGACGGCGCGGACACCGGGCTGCTGCTGGCCGTCGCGGCCTGCGTCGACCACCTGGTGCACGAGGAGCACTGACCCGGAGGGGACGTTCCGCTTCCCGGCCCGTCACCCGACCGGGCGGGGGATCTTCTGCCGGCCCGTGACCGTTCCGGTCGGGCACGGTGAACGGACCGGGGGGGCTGGAACACCCACGAACGACATCCTGCACGGGCTCGGCGCGGCCGCGGCCTACGGCGCCCTTGGCGTGGTGCTGCTGCTCGCCCGACCTCGCCGGACCTCGCCGGACCCGCTGTGGCCGCGGGGCCCGGCCGGTAACGTACCGGCATGGCTGACCTTGAAGAACGCGCCAACGTCGTCGCGTCCGGCTCTCGGCGGGCCGGGGAGGTGGCGACCGTCCGGCGGCGCCGACTCGCCGATCTCGCCGACTGCGTCCGGGTGTTGGGCGACGTCCACGCCGTCGACCGCTACCCCGCCGACTGGCCCGACCGCCCTGCCGACTGGCTCACCCCGGACGGCCTGCTCGCCGCCTGGGTCGCCGAGACGGACGGCCGGCTCGCCGGCCACGTCGGCCTGGGCCGCAGCGCCCCCGGCGACGCCGCCCCCGGACTGTGGAGCCACCGCACCGGCGGGCGACCGGAGTTGACCGCCGTGATCGGCCGCTTCTACGTGGCTCGCGCGGCGCGCGGCCGGCGGATCGGCGAGCAGCTGCTGGCGGGCGCCGTCGCGCACGCGCGGGCGCTCGGCCTGCACCCCGTCCTCGACGTCCTCGACACCGACACCGCCGCCGTCGCGCTCTACCACCGGCTCGGCTGGACCCGCCTCGGCACCGTCGAGCAGCACTGGCCCTCCGGCCGCACCGTCCGGGTCCACTGCTACGCGGCCCCGCGGGGGTAGCGGTCGGTTCTGCCGGCCCGGGCCGTGCGGTGGGGCGTCGGCGTGCGCTCCGGGGCCATCGGCCGCCCCCGCCGTGATCCCCCCGCCGGGGGACGGGGATCCCCGTGGTGGGGGATCACGGCCGCGGCGCGGCGGGCGAGCCTGGGGCCATGAAGAGGACTGGGTGGGCGGTGGCCGGCTGGGGTGTCGGCTTCGCCGGTTTCGGAACGGGTTGCGCGCTGACCGGGACGGCGCTGTTCGGCGCGTCCTGGGCGGGGTGGCTGCCGGCCGCGGTGGGCGCGGTGGCGGTCGGTGCCGGTGTCGCGGTGGTGCGGGGCCGGCCGCCGCGAGGGCTGCTGTGGGCGCTGTGCGGGCTGGCCGCGGTCGGGGCCTGGGGCCTGCTGATGGACGTGCTGGCGCTGCTGTTCGGGCAGGCGGTGGACAGTGTGCCCGGGGCGGTGCAGCACGTGCTCGGCGCGGCGGGTGCGCTGCTGCTGGCGGCCGCCGCCCGTCGTCCCGGTGCCACGGCCGGTGCGCGCCGGGAGGTGGCCGCCGAAGCGGCCCCCGCGAACGTCCAGTTCGCCTGCTGGCTCGGCACCACGGCGTTCCTGCCGTACGTCGTGATGAAGCTGACCTGGGCCTTCGGCGGCAGCTTCGCCGGGCTCGGCGGCGACGAGATGTACGACGGGTACGTGCGCAACGGCTCCTCGGGGATCTGGCTCACCCTGGAGCGCTGGGGGCTGGACGGCACGGCGCTGCTGGCGGCGGTGGGGGTGTTCCTGCTGTGGGGCCTGGTCCGCCCGTGGGGGCAGGTCTTCCCGCGCTGGACGGTGCTGCTGAGCGGCCGCCGGGTCCCGCGCTGGCTCCCGCTCACCCCGGCGCTGATGGGCGCGGCCACGCTGGTGCCGTACGGGCTGGGCATGAGCGGCTACCTGGCGCTGTGCACGACCGGGGTGTTCCAGGTCCGGCGGACCGACTTCGGCAGCGGCGAGCTCGCCAGTACCTCGGCGATGCTGCAGATCGGCTGGGTCGGGGCGGTGGCCTTCACGGGGTTCGGGCTGGCGCTGGCGGTGGCCACTCGCTCGTACTGGCGGCGGACGGCCGGGTAGCCGCCGCGGCCACCCGATTTGCCGAGGCAGCAACAAAGCTTGCCGGTCCGGCGCGGGTGGCCGCAGCCTGGCGGTGGAGGTGAGCGCCATGAGTGAGGCGATCGGGAACGGGAAGCTCGTCGGCGAAACCATCCGTAGTGACCACTGCCCGAAAGGAACCCGCATGTCCACGCACCAGCACGGCGAGCACCACCACGGCCACCACGGCCACCACCACGGCCACGGCGTCCCCGCCGCCGACTTCGACTGGGACGCCCTCGCCGCGCACCTGGAGCGGGAGGCGGAGCTGCGGGCCGGCGCCGTCGCCGAGGCCGCGCACTGGCTGGCCGGCCTGCACGCGGACGGCGGCGCGGCGGGCGCGGTGCGCCGGGTGCTGGACGTCGGCAGCGGCCCCGGGGTGATCGCCGGGCTGCTCGCCGAGGCGTTCCCGGCGGCCGAGGTGGTCGCCGTCGACCGGTCGGCGGCCCTGCTGGAGCGCGCCCGGGCCCGCCCGGGCGGCCGGCTGGGTGTCCAACAGGCCGACCTGCCCGCCGAGTTCGACACGCTGGGCGAGGCCGACCTGGTGTGGTCCGGCAACGCGATCCACCACCTCGGCGACCAGCAGGCCGCGCTCGCCTCGCTCGCCGGCGTGCTCCGGCCCGGCGGCCTGCTCGCCGTCGCCGAGAGCGGGCTGCCGGCGCGCTACCTGCCCCGCGACTTCGGCCTCGGCCGGCCCGGCTTCCAGTCCCGGATGGACGCGGCGCACGAGGACGGCTTCAGCGCCATGCGCGCCGAACTGCCCGGCGCCGTCGCGGAGGTGGAGGACTGGCCGGCGATGCTGGAGCGGGCCGGGCTGGCCCCGAGCGGCACCCGGACGTTCCTGGTCGAGCACCCGGCGCCGCTGGCCCGGCCGTTCCGCGCCTACCTGCACACCCAGCTCGCCCGCCGCCGGGACCAGTTGGCCGACCACCTCGACCCGGAGGACCGCGCCACCCTGGCGGCCCTGCTCGACGAGGACGCGCCCACCGGCATCCTGCACCGCCCGGACGCCTTCTACCTGTCGGCGATGACGGTGCACACCGCGCGCAAGGCCTGACCGGCCGGGCTCCCCGGGATAGCGTCGGGCCATGAGCGCAGCAGCGGAGCAGGGCGTCGTCGTGGTGACCACCACCCACGAGAGCGAGGAGCGGGCCCGGGAGCTGGCCGCCGCCGTGGTGCGGGAGCGGCTGGCGGCCTGCGCCCAGGTGTACCCGGTGCGGTCGGTGTACTGGTGGGAGGGCGAGGTGCGGGACGCCGAGGAGTGGCGGATCGACCTCAAGACCCGGGCCGCCCTGGTCGACGGGCTGGGCGCGTTCCTCGCCGAGCGGCACTCCTACGAGACGCCGGAGCTGGTCGCGGTGCCGGTGGTGGCCGGCGGCCCCGGCTACCTGGCCTGGGTGGCCGAGGAGACGGCGCCGCGCCCGGCGGGGTGAGCCCCCCGGGGTACCTGCCACCCCGTCACCTGGCGCCCCGCCACCCGCTGCCCGCCTGGTACCAGGCGCCCGGCCCGCACCTGCCCGGCCCGCACCTCCCCGGGCCGGTCAGCCCTCGGTGCCGCCGAAGCGGGCCGTCCAGGCCGCCAGGTCCTCGTCGGTGATCTTGGCGAACAGCACCGGCGGCACGGTGAACGCCGTCCCGGCGGGCACCGCGTCCAGCGCCCGGGCCCGCTCCTCGCCGACCCAGGTGCCGGTGTCCCCGGGCAGCGCGAAGGCCGCGCGCATCGCGGCCGCGGCGGTCGGGACGAACGGCTCGGACACCACCGCGTACAGGTGGATCAGGTTCATCGCCGTGCGCAGGGTCAGCGCCGCCCCCTCCGGGTCGGTCTTCACCTGCAGCCAGGGCGCCTTCTCCTCCAGGTAGACGTTGCCCGCGCTCCACAGCGCGCGCAGCGCCTGCGCGGCCTTGCGGAAGTTGAGCCCGTCCAGCTGGGCCTCGTACTCGGCGAGCAGCGCGGCGACCTGGTCGCCGAGCCGGTGCTCGGCCGCGCCCGCCGGGCGCCCGGCCGGGACGGCGTCGCCGAAGCGCTTGCGGCTGAAGGAGAGCACCCGGTTGACGAAGTTGCCGAGGGTGTCGGCGAGGTCCTTGTTGACGACCGAGGCGAAGAGGTCCCAGGTGAAGCTGGAGTCGTCCGACTCGGGCGCGTGCGCCATCATGAAGTAGCGCCAGTAGTCGGCGGGCAGCAGTTCCAGCGCGACGTCGCTGAAGATGCCGCGCTTCTGGCTGGTGGAGAACTTCCCGCCGTAGTACGTCAGCCAGTTGAAGGCCTTGACGTAGTCGACCTTCTTCCACGGGCGGCGCGAGCCGAGGAGGGTGGCCGGGAACATCACGGTGTGGAACGGGACGTTGTCCTTGCCCATGAACTCGGTGTACCGGACGGTCTCGTCGGCCTCGTACCACCAGGACCGCCAGTCCCGGGTCTGCCCGTCCGGGGCGGCGTCCGCCCACTCCTTGGTGGCGCCGATGTACTCGATCGGGGCGTCGAACCAGACGTAGAACACCTTGCCCTCGGCGGCCAGTTCGGGCCAGACGTCGGCCGGCACCGGGACGCCCCACTCCAGGTCGCGGGTGATCGCGCGATCCTGCAGGCCCTCGGTCAGCCACTTGCGGGCGATCGAGGAGGCCAGCACCGGCCAGTCGTCGCCGTGCGCGTCGACCCAGGCCTCGACCTCCCCGGTGAGCTCGGACTGGAGCAGGAACAGGTGCGTGGTCTCCCGGACCTCCAGGTCGGCGCTGCCGCTGATGGCCGAGCGCGGCTCCAGCAGGTCGGTCGGGTCCAGCACCCGGGTGCAGTTCTCGCACTGGTCGCCGCGCGCCTTGTCGTAGCCGCAGTGCGGGCAGGTGCCGACGATGTAGCGGTCCGGCAGGAAGCGCCCGTCCGCGTGGGAGTACACCTGGCGGATCGAGCGCGCCTCGATGAAGCCGTTGCGCTGCAGCTCGCGGGCGATCTCCTGGGTGATCTCGCGGTTCTGCGGCGAGGAACTGCGGCCGAAGTGGTCGAAGGAGAGGCCGAAGCCGTCGTAGACCGCCTTCTGCGCGTCGTGCGCCCGGGCGCAGAACTCGGCGACGGGCAGTCCGGCCTCCTGCGCGGCCAGCTCGGCGGGGGTGCCGTGCTCGTCGGTGGCGCAGATGAACAGCACCTCGTGGCCGCGCTGGCGCAGGTAGCGGGAGTAGACGTCCGCCGGGAGCATCGACCCGACCATGTTGCCCAGGTGCTTGATCCCGTTGATGTACGGAAGGGCGCTGGTGATCAGGTGCCGAGCCATCCTCGGATGCTCCGGTTTCTCCGGCACGCGCAACCCAGCCGGAGTGCGCTGCCAGGCGTAGGTCCACTGTGGGCTGCCCAGCCTACTGCGGCGGGCCGGGGCACCAGGGGGATTTCACAGCCGGCTGGGGTCGCCGTAGCGGTCGAACTCGCCGGCCTTCACTCCGAGCACGAACGCCGCCCACTTGCGCGGGGTCGTGCGCACCACCACCCCGGGCAGGTCCGACTCGCGGATCTCCACCCATCCGGCGACGGCTCTGACCTCGACGCATTCGCTGCTCTCGCCGCTCGACGACGACTTGCGCCATCTCGACTTGCGCGACCTGGTCATGAGAAGTCTTTCAGTATGGTCCGGATGAAGTCCCGTGACTCCCACGGCCCGAGGGCGATCGCCGCCGTCCCCTCCTTGATCCGCCGGTAGGTGCGCAATTCGGTGTGGCCGTGTACGAACTTCGGACCGCTGGAGAGGTCGATCTGCACGGTGTCGAGCTCCGGTACCGGCCCCCGGGCGAGATAGAGGCTGCTCTCCCCGGAACCCGGATAGGTGGGGACGCTGAACGGGATCACCCGGATCTCCAGCCCGGGCCGTTCGGAATTCTCCAGCAGGCTCTCCAACTGGTCGCGCAGCACGTCCGGACCGCCGAACTGCATGCGCAGCGCGGATTCGTGGAGGATCGCGCAGTACGGCTTCGGATGGTCGGTGAGCAGCTGCTGGCGCCGAATCCGGAATGCCTTCCTGACCTCCGCGTCCTGCCTGGCCTGCGGGGGGAGTCGCTCGAACACCGCGCCGGCGTACGCCGCGGTCTGCAGCAGGCCGGGGACGAAGGTGGTGTTGAAGATGGACAGCGACTCCGCGTGGTGCTCCATCTCCGCGATGTCGACGAGCCCGCCGGGCAGGCGGCCCCGGTAGCTGTCCCACCAGTACTTGCGCCGGTCCTGCGTCATCGCGAGCAGCGCGTCGAGGTACGGGCCCTCGGGGCACTCGCAGATGCGCGCCCAGATCCGCAGCCGCTCGGCGCTGATGCCCGACTTCCCGTTCTCCATCTGGGAGATCTTCGGGAGGTCGGTGCCGATCGTGGCGGCCAGGATCTTGGGCGTCACGCCCACGCGTTCGCGCATCCTGCGCAGCTCGATCCCAAGGCGCTTCTGGCGCACGGTCGGCGACAAGCGGGGTGGCATGTCTCTCTTCTCCGGGTCGCGGCTCGCGGTCGATGCTTCCGGTGAAGTGTGACGTGCATACCCGCCCTTAGCCACCGAAATGGGGGATACCCCACGATGGAGTGAACGTCCATCCCCTCAGTAGCAACTCTGGCACCGTGACTCTAAGGTCGTCCGTGTCACTCACTGACTTGTTGCCGGATGAACAGTCGCCGACATTCGCCGACCGGAGACAGCCGTGCTCCCTCCCTTGCCGCTCCGCTTTCCCCGCCGACCCCGCAATTCCGTGATCAGGTGAATGCCGTGCTGGTCGCCGGATTGTCCGCGCTCCTGCTCGCCGTCCTTTTCGTCGGCTGGTTGGTCTGGCTGGTCAACAGCCAACCCCGACTTCCGCGTCCCGCGAAGCGCGTGTTCATCCCCCGCCAACCCGCCCCCGGGGAACTCGGCGACGTCGTCGCACCGGACAGGTGACCCTGTTTTTCGTCCGGCTGAAGAAACCCTGACCGCCCTCCCGCCGGCCTGACCTTCCCTCAGCCGCGCGAAAGGCGTTCGGTGAGGCGGGACTTGGCGGCCGGCCATTCGTCGGCGAGCATCGAGAAGTAGGCGCTGTCCCGCCAGCTGCCGGTGGGGCGCAGCCGGTGGCGGCGCAGGACGCCCTCGAACCGGGCGCCGAGGCGCAGGATCGCGGTGCGGGAGCGTTCGTTGAGGGCGTCGGTCTTCCAGAAGACGCGGCCCATGCCCAGGTCCTCGAAGGCGTGGGTCAGCATCAGCAGCTTGGCCTCGGTGTTGACCGCCGTGCGCCAGACCTCGCGGGCGTACAGGGTGCCGCCGATCTCCACGGACTCGTCCCGCGCGCTGTAGTCGTGGTAGCCGGTCATGCCCACGGCCCGGCCGCTCGCGAGGTCGACGGCGGCGAAGTACACGCAGTCACCCTCGGCGGCCTCCGCGATCCGGGCGTCGACGATCCGGCCGAGCTCCTGCTCCGAGGCGGGCGGGACGTTCATGGTCCAGCGCCAGACCTCGGGCTCGGGGCCCACGGTGGCCCAGAGGTCGGCGAGGTGGCGGCGGTCCAGCGGCTCCAGGCGGATGTGGCGGCCGGTGAGGGTGGTGGGGGAGGGCAGCTTCGCGGTCATGATCCGAACGTAGCCCCGCATTGAACTAGAGGCAAGGGATTTATGAACTAGTTCAATGGGTCGAGCGCTGGACGGAACGAAGGCCCGGCGGGAGTGTCCCACCGGGCCTTCGCTTCGACTGTCGGATCAGATGAACGAGTTGATCTGGATCGTCTCGTCACGGCCGGGGCCGACGCCGATCGCCGAGATCGGCGCGCCGGACATCTCCTCCAGGGCCTTGACGTACGCCTGGGCGTTCTTCGGCAGGTCGGCGAAGGTCTTCGCCTTGCTGATGTCCTCGCTCCAGCCCGGCAGCGTCTCGTAGATCGGCTTCGCGTGGTGGAAGTCCGACTGGTTGTAGGGGAGTTCGTCGACCCGCCGGCCGTCGATCTCGTACGCGACGCAGACCGGGATCTGCTCCCAGCCGGTCAGCACGTCGAGCTTGGTGAGGAAGAAGTCGGTGAGGCCGTTGACCCGGGTCGCGTAGCGCGCGATCACGGCGTCGAACCAGCCGCAGCGGCGGTCGCGGCCGGTGGTGACACCGCGCTCGCCACCGATCCGGCGCAGCGCCTCGCCGTCCTCGTCGAGCAGCTCGGTCGGGAACGGGCCGGAGCCGACGCGGGTGGTGTAGGCCTTCAGGATGCCGATGACCCGGTCGATCTTGGTGGGGCCGATGCCGGCGCCGGTGCAGGCGCCGCCCGAGGTCGGGTTCGAGGAGGTCACGAAGGGGTACGTGCCGTGGTCGACGTCGAGCAGGGTGCCCTGGCCGCCCTCCAGCAGGACGACCTTGTTCGCCTTGAGCGCCTCGTCCAGGACGAGGGTGGTGTCGGCGAGGAAGGGCTTGATCTTCTCCGCGTAGCCCAGGTACTCCTCGACCACCAGGTCGGCCGGCATGGCGCGGCGGTTGTACAGCTTGACCAGGATCTGGTTCTTGTCGTGCAGCGCCGCCTCGATCTTCTGGCGCAGGATCGACTCGTCGAACAGGTCCTGGACCCGGATGCCGATGCGGTTGATCTTGTCCGCGTAGGCGGGGCCGATGCCGCGGCCGGTGGTGCCGATCTTGCGCTTGCCGAGGAAGCGCTCGGTGACCTTGTCCAGGGTGCGGTGGTACGGCGTGATCAGGTGGGCGTTGCCCGAGATCAGCAGCTTGGAGGTGTCGATGCCGCGCTCGTTCAGCCCGCTGAGCTCGGAGAGCAGCACGCCCGGGTCGATCACGACGCCGTTGCCGATCACCGGCGTCACGTTCGGGCTGAGGATGCCGGAGGGGAGCAGGTGCAGGGCGTACTTCTGGTCGCCGATGACCACCGTGTGACCGGCGTTGTTGCCGCCCTGGTAGCGGACGACGTAGTCGACGGAGCCGCCGAGGAGGTCGGTGGCCTTCCCCTTGCCCTCGTCCCCCCACTGAGCGCCAACGAGCACGAGTGCCGGCACAGGCGTACACCCCTTCCGGTTGGGGCATCCTGCGTAGGCCGCAGTCTGCCCCGAGATAGACGAAGCCCCTGGCGCAGTAGCGCAAGGGGCTCTTGCACCGAGAGATTACCTGAGGAAGGACCGGTCGTGTCGTCCCTGTCCACGCCTGTGAACGGCGGCCCCGAACCGATCCTGCTGCTCCTCGACCCGGCGGCCCGGCGGGCGGACGGCGAGTCCGTGCGGATCGCGAGGGACGTGCTGTGCGGGGGGACGGACGTGAAGCTGGCCTGTCCGGAGGGCCCGGCCGAACTCGACCGGGTGCTTTCGCACCGGGGCCGGCGGCGACCGGTGGTGATCGGGTCCGACCTGGCGCTGCGGCGGGTGTTGCAGGCGCTGCACCGGCAGCGTGAGCTGGGCGTCGATCCGGTGGGGATGATTCCGGTCGGCCGCGCCGAGGAGTCGGTGGTGGCCCGCGCGTTCGGCGTGCCGGGGGAGCCGGTGCGGGCCGCGCGGGCGGTGCTGTCGGGGGTGCCGCGCAGGCTGGACCTGCTGGTGGACGACGGGGGCGGGGTGGCCCTGGGCGGAGTGCGGATCACCTGCGGCGGAGTCCGCCGGCTGGTGGGCCGTCCGAGTGGCTGGCGTTCGCTATGGGCGAAACTGGCTGCGGCCGAGCAGGGGACGACACTCACCGCGGAGGCCGTCGAGCCCGGCTCCCGGGTCCGGGTCGAGGCGGACGGGCGGTTGCTCGCGGACGTCCACCGGCCGGTCCGGCTGGTCCAGCTGACCCTGCCGGGATCCGAGCCGGCCGCGCCCGCGGAGACCGCGGCGGACCGGGCGGCGGACACCGCGGCGGGCGCCGCCGCCGTGGCCGGGGCGGTCGACGGCCTGCTGGAGGTCGTGGTCCGCGCGCCCGGCGGGCTGGTCCGGGCCCGGGCGGCGAGCGTCTCGGTGGTCGGCCGGGGCTTCGACTACGCGGCGGACGGCCACCCGGTCGGCCAGGTCCGCGCCCGCACCTGGACGGCCCACCCGGGTGCCTGGGGCCTGCTGCTGCCCGCCGGGTAGCGGGGCCGCCGCCGGATGACCGCCGGGTGAACCCCGGGTGAGCAGGCTCACTTTCGCGACCGCGCCGGCGGGCGCCCCCGATCGTCCCCGAATCCCCAACAGGCGCGAACCGCAAGGCCAACCGCCGCCCGCCGGAATTCCCCCCACCCGAATTCCCCACCCGGTAAGGGGTTTTGTCTACGCGCGTTACTCGTCGATCACGCCCCTGACCGGCGGTCCCGCGTTCCGAAAGGCTGTTTCGACTGCCCTAGACTCGAAG
This sequence comes from Kitasatospora sp. NPDC094028, assembly GCF_049543595.1. Taxonomy (NCBI): domain Bacteria; kingdom Bacillati; phylum Actinomycetota; class Actinomycetes; order Kitasatosporales; family Streptomycetaceae; genus Kitasatospora; species Kitasatospora sp. NPDC094028. The sequence goes on from NZ_JBMVFA010000002.1 coordinate 504,861, forward strand.
ACGTGCCACGTGGTGACGGAAGACTCAACCACGATCTTCTTCCCGGCGAGAAGGGCCCCCAGGACGCTTGCGGCGTCTTCGGTGTCTGGGCTCCCGGCGAGGAGGTCGCCAAGCTCACGTTCTTCGGCCTTTACGCCCTGCAGCACCGCGGTCAGGAATCCGCGGGCATCGCAGTGAGCAACGGCTCCCAGATTCTCGTCTTCAAGGACATGGGACTCGTCTCCCAGGTCTTCGACGAGGCCTCGCTGGGGTCGTTGCACGGGCATATCGCCGTCGGACACGCCCGCTACTCGACCACCGGGTCCTCGGTCTGGGAGAACGCCCAGCCGACCTTCCGCGCGACCGTGCACGGTTCGCTGGCCCTCGGGCACAACGGAAACCTGGTGAACACCGCCGAACTGGCGGCCATGGTCGCCGAACTGCCGGGCGAGGAGCACGTCTCCCGCTCCGGCCGGACGGCCGCGACCAACGACACCGACCTGGTGACCGCCCTGCTGGCCGGCCACCCGGACCTCTCCATCGAGGAGACGGCCAAGGTCGTGCTGCCCAAGGTCAAGGGCGCCTTCTCGCTCGTCTTCATGGACGAGCACACCCTCTACGCCGCCCGCGACCCGCAGGGCATCCGCCCGCTGGTGCTCGGCCGGCTGGAGCGCGGCTGGGTGGTCGCCTCCGAGACGGCGGCGCTCGACATCTGCGGCGCCTCCTTCATCCGCGAGGTCGAGCCCGGCGAGCTCATCGCCATCGACGAGAACGGCATGCGCACCTCGCGCTTCGCCGAGGCCAAGCCCAAGGGCTGCGTCTTCGAGTACGTCTACCTGGCCCGCCCCGACACCTCCATCGCCGGCCGCAACGTGCACCTCTCCCGCGTGGAGATGGGCCGCCGCCTGGCGAAGGAGGCCCCGGTCGAGGCCGACCTGGTGATAGCCACGCCCGAGTCCGGCACCCCCGCCGCGATCGGCTACGCCGAGGCCAGCGGCATCCCGTACGGCTCCGGCCTGGTGAAGAACGCCTACGTGGGCCGCACCTTCATCCAGCCCAGCCAGACCATCCGCCAGCTCGGCATCCGGCTCAAGCTCAACCCGCTGCGCGAGGTCATCGCCGGCAAGCGCCTGGTGGTCGTGGACGACTCGATCGTGCGCGGCAACACCCAGCGCGCGCTGGTGAAGATGCTGCGCGAGGCGGGCGCCGCCGAGGTGCACATCCGGATCTCCTCGCCGCCGGTCAAGTGGCCCTGCTTCTTCGGCATCGACTTCGCCACCCGCGCGGAGCTGATCGCCAACGGCATGACCATCGAGGAGATCGGCCGCACCCTCGGCGCGGACTCGCTCTCCTACATCTCGATCGACGGCATGATCGAGGCCACCAAGCAGCCCAAGGACAAGCTCTGCCGGGCCTGCTTCGACGGCGAGTACCCGATGGAGCTGCCGGACCCGGCGCTGCTCGGCAAGCTCCTGCTGGAGGCCGAGATCAAGGGCGGCCAGCAGGCGCCGGCCGTCCGCGGCAAGCCGACCAGCGGCAGCGACCTGGACGGCGTCCAGTCGCTGCTCGGCGGGGCGGGCGCGGCCGACGCGCTGCGCCGGCCGTAGGCGTTCGCACGGTGGGGTCCCGCGAACCGGGGCCCCACCGCTGTTCCACCCCGCACCTGTTGCACCCCGCAGGACTCGAAACCCCCTGACCCGAGAGGGCCGCACGCAGTGACCACCAACCAGAACGGCGCCACCTACGCCGCCGCCGGTGTCGACATCGAGGCGGGCGACCGCGCCGTCGAGCTCATGAAGCAGTGGGTGAAGAAGGCCAACCGCCCCGAGGTGGTCGGCGGTCTCGGCGGTTTCGCCGGCCTCTTCGACGCGTCCGCGTTCAAGAACTACGAGCGGCCGCTGCTGGCGTCGGCCACCGACGGCGTGGGGACCAAGGTGGCCATCGCGGCCGCCATGGACAAGCACGACACCATCGGCCACGACCTGGTCGGCATGGTCGTGGACGACCTCGTGGTGTGCGGCGCCGAGCCGCTGTTCATGACCGACTACATCTGCGTCGGCAAGGTCGTCCCGGAGCGGGTCGCCGCGATCGTCAAGGGCATCGCCGAGGGCTGCGCGCTGGCCGGCTGCGCCCTGGTCGGCGGCGAGACCGCCGAGCACCCCGGCCTGCTGGGCCCGGACGAGTACGACGTCGCGGGCGCCGGCACCGGCGTGGTGGAGGCCGACGCGCTGCTCGGCGCCGACCGCGTGCGGGCGGGCGACGTGGTCATCGCGATGGCCGCCTCGGGCCTGCACTCCAACGGCTACTCGCTGGTCCGCCACGTGCTGCTGAACCAGGCCGGCTGGTCGCTGGACCGCAAGGTCGAGGAGTTCGGCCGCACCCTCGGCGAGGAGCTGCTGGAGCCGACCCGGATCTACTCGCTGGACTGCCTGGCGCTCGCCCGCGCCACCGAGGTGCACGCCTTCTCGCACGTCACCGGCGGCGGCCTGGCGGCCAACCTGGCCCGGGTCATCCCGGCCGGCCTGCACGCCCGCCTGGACCGCGGCACCTGGACCCCGCTGCCGGTCTTCCGGACCGTCGCCGAGGTCGGCAAGGTGGCCACCCTGGAGATCGAGAAGACGCTCAACATGGGTGTCGGCATGGTCGCCGTCGTCCCGCCGCACTCGGTGGACGTCGTGCTGTCGATCCTGGAGGACCGCGGCGTCGAGTCCTGGCTGCTCGGCGACATCGTCGAGCGCACGGACGAGCACGACGGCGGTGCGGCGCTCTACAACGCCTACGAGGGCTTCACGGCGGGCTGATCCGCCCGCGGACGAGGTGAGGGCCCCTCCGGTCTGCCGGAGGGGCCCTCACGCACGTCAGGGGCGCGGCCGGCGGCCGGCCGGGGGCGCGCGGTGCCGGGCGCGCGCGGGAACGCCGAAGACCGGCCCGGCGCCCAGGGCGCCCGGACCGGTCCGGTGAAGCTGCGGGTTACGAGCGGCGGGAGGCCTGCGAGGACCCGGCGCCCGGCTCGTTGTCGTCCTCGTCGTCGAGGTCGGCGTAGCGGGCGGCGTACTCCGCGTACGGGTCGTCGTCCTCCTCCTCCTCGATCGGCTCAGGCTCGATCGGAGCGGTGGACGGCGATACGCCCAGCTCGTTGGACAGACGGTTAGCGTCGAACCCGCCGCTGTTGTACTTCAGCTCGCGGGCGACCTTCGTCTGCTTGGCCTTGGCCCGGCCGCGCCCCATGGGTCGACCCCCTCAACGATGGGGCTCACGGCCCCGAGTCTGACACGTGTTCATGATCAGGACCGGCCTGCCCGAAGTGGAGAAGCCGTCCCTTGGAGCATTAACGGTACCTGTTTCCGCCGCTGGACGGTACGTCGTCGGTGTGACGTGGCGCGCACCGACCGCACCCTCGACCAGGTCTTCCCAGGTCAGGGGAGGTTTTGCGGCAGTTTGCGCGCTGTCCAGAGGTATCTGAGGTCCGTCGTTCCAGGACTGATTATCCCCCCTGGGGGGACCTCGGATCACCCGTTCGGGCGGAGAAGTGAGAATCCGGTTCCACATCGTGATGCGCGGGAGGCCATTGGGGGGCCTCCCGCGCGTCACGGCCCCTCGGTCAGCCCCGGCGGGCGCCCGGCAGCAGGACGGTGCGCAGCGCGCTGATCTCGCGCATGCGCTTCTCGGCCAGGCGGTCGGCGGCGACGGCCGGCGGGACGTCGTCGGCGGCGGCCCGGGTGAAGATCTCCAGGGTGGTGTCGAAGATCTTGGTGGCCTTGTTCTTGGCCCGCTCGAAGTTGAAGCCGTCGATCTCGTCGGCGACCTGGATCACGCCGCCGGAGTTCACCAGGTAGTCCGGCGCGTAGAGGATGCCGCGGTCGGCGAGGTCCTTCTCGACGCCCGGGTGGGCCAGCTGGTTGTTGGCCGCGCCGCAGACGACGGAGGTGCCGAACTCGCCCAGCGCGGCGACCGTGTCGTCGGTCAGCGCGCCGCCGAGGGCGCAGGGGGCGTAGACGTCCAGCTTGGCCTGGAGCAGGGCGGCGGTGTCGGCGACGACCTCCACCTCGGGGTGGGCGGCGCGCACCCGGTTGACGGCGGCCTCGAAGGGGTCGGTGACGACGACGGTGGCGCCGTCCGCGACCAGGTGGCCGACCAGGTAGTGGCCGACCTTGCCGACGCCCGCGACGCCGACCCGCTTGCCGCGCAGGGTCGGCTGGCCCCAGCGGGCCTGGGCGCTGGCGCGCATGCCCTGGAAGACGCCGAAGGCGGTCAGGATGGACGAGTCGCCGGCGCCGCCGTGCTCGGGCGAGCGACCCGTCACGAACGAGGTCTCGCGCGCGATGACGTCCATGTCCTGCACGTAGGTGCCCACGTCGCAGGCGGTGATGTAGCGGCCGCGCAGGGACTCGACGAAGCGGCCGTAGGCCCGGAGCATCGCCTCGTTCTTGTCCTTGTTCGGGTCGCCGATGATGACGGCCTTGCCGCCGCCGAGGTCGAGCCCGGCCAGCGCGTTCTTGTAGGACATCCCGCGGGACAGGTTCAGCGCGTCCTCCAGCGCCGCCTCCTCGGAGGCGTACGGGAAGAAGCGGGTGCCGCCGAGGGCCGGGCCCAGGGCGGTGGAGTGGATGGCGATGATCGCCTTGAGTCCGGAGGCGCGGTCGTGGCAGAGGACGACCTGCTCGTGGCCGTCGCCGAGGGCACCGTCCTGCTCGGTACGGAAGATCCTGCTGAGCACGCCGGATGCGGAGTGCGTGGCGGGGGTCTGTACGTCGGTCACTGTGGTGACTCCAGTATCGAAGGCCCGCTGCTGTGGTGCGGGCGCCTAAGGCGAAGAGTAGTCGCGCGGGGGCCGCGGATCGGCCCTCTTGTCCGAGCTTGGGCTGGTTGTCCGAGTACTGAGACGGGAGGCGGTCGGAGGGTCCGGGCGCGAACGGTTCCGGGGCGCGCCCTCCCGGGCCCGCACGGCCCGTGCGACCATGCAGGACGTGACCGTCGTACGCACTTCCGTACAGCCGCCCTACGCCGCCCACCTGCGGGTCTACGAGCCGCTGGCGGCCTACCCGGAGCCCGAGCGCGGGCACTGGCAGGCGTACGCCGCGGAGCACGGGCCGGACGCCGGGGCGGCGGAGCGGCCGGTGGCGGCGGCGATGCTGGAGGAGCAGCGGGAGGCGCTGGCGGAGCTGGCCGCGCGCACGCCCCGGGCGCTGCCGGAGCGGGAGAGCGGCCGGGCGTACCTGCGGGTGGTGGACGGCGTCCTCTACGTCTGCCCGTGGGCCACCAGGCTGCGCAACTGGCAGGCGCTGGACGAGCTGCGGGCGGGGGCGCCGGTGGCGCTGCTGGACACCGCGCTGCCGCCGGCGACCCGGGCGGCCGCGGAGGCGGCCCGGGAGCGCTGGCGGGCCGAGCACCCGGACGCCCGGCCGTGGATCCTGACCAGCCGGTGGGAGGTGCCGGTGCGCTGGTTCCTGCCGTTCGGCGACGAGGACCGCTGCTTCGTCCCGGCCGGGCAGGAGGCCGGTCAGGAGGCCGGGCAGGAGGCGGGCCGGGGGACCGGGCAGGATGGGGAGCGGGCCCGGGCGGCGGCGCTGTTCTACCTGGTGCCGATGGCACAGGCGCGGCGGCGGGTGGCGCGGGCGTACCGGGCGCTGCGCGAGGAGGTTCCGGACGGGGAGCTGGTGCACGGGGCGGAGCAGGTCGGGCGGTGGCTGGAGGAGTTCCACCCGCGCTCGCTGGTGGAGCTGGACTACGGGGGGCTGGTGCACCTGCTGGGGCCGGAGCGGCTGTCGGCGGACCGCTCGGCGGGGGAGCTGGAGGAGGGGCTGCGCGCGCTGCGGGCGGGGGACACCGCGGAGGCGCTGCGCGTGTACGGGGAACTGACGGTGCGCTGGCGGCGGGTGCTGGCGCTCCGGTACGCGAACTGACGTCCGAACAGCCGTGTATGACTGTAAGGGTCCTACGTCCTCCGGCCCGGCTGACCAAGGTCCTGGTTCGGGTCAATACCTGTCGAACGTGACACTACTCACCGTTGACGCGAACTCACCCCTATGTGCAAAAATGGGACAACCAGCCCAACTCCACGCGAGCGTGCCCACTTTTGGGTGGTTCTGGAGTCGATGCGTGCTTTGCGGGGAAACGGAGGGTCTGGTCCCCTTGTAACCGGACGTCACTGCCGTGTGACTGTCCGTTATGGGGTGGTCCATCGCCATCCGTCTGCCTTGAACCCGTGAGGGGTCAATTTTGGCGGTTTGGTCGATAGGGCTGGACGGATGGTGTAGTTGTAGACACCAGGACAAGCCGTTCGTCCTATAACCGACTCGGCCCGTCTATGCCATTTCGGGCATCGCGGGCCAAGGTGCAGAATTTGAAGGATAGAACCGCCCTGGTTCGGTTCTCCCGAGGAGGCCGCTCATGACCGCTCGTACCCCTGATGCCGAGCCCCTGCTGACGCCGGCAGAGGTTGCCACCATGTTCCGCGTTGACCCGAAGACGGTCACCCGCTGGGCCAAGGCGGGCAAGCTGACGTCGATCCGCACGCTCGGCGGCCACCGCCGCTACCGCGAGGCGGAGGTGCGCGCACTGCTGGCCGGGATTCCCGCCCAGCGCACCGAGGCCTGATCGGCCAAAGGCTCTGAAAAGGGGCCGCTTACCGGACTCCGCCGGGTCCGGTAAGCGGCCCCTTTTGTCATACCTTTAAGGCTTGCCTAAGTTGTCGGAATGCTGAACTCCGGATAACGGTTCGACATCCATGATGCGGGGGGGATTTACAGTGAATAGCTGTACAATTTTACATATTAAATTAACCGGCTCTTGAGAAGGGTGTGAAGGGCCGGTTTTCGAGGGGGTGCGGGTGACGACCGTCACGCGCATGATCACTTGTGGTCTGGACCTGGTTCGGGGTAAAGAGGCCGACCGGTGAAACGCGAGAGGCCCGGAACCTTGACGGTTCCGGGCCTCTCGCCTTGCGGCGATCCCGACGGGACTTGAACCCGCGACCTCCACCTTGACAGGGTGGCGAGCTAACCAACTGCTCCACGGGACCAGATTGTTCTGATCTCGTTCACTCGCTTGCCGCGCTGCGAACAAGACAGACTGTAGCCCATGGTGGGCCTCCAGGTCGAACTGGCTCCTGAAGGCCCGCCACGCCCCCGCAGCTCAGGGGCCGGGCCGGGTCGGCCGCCCGGGTCAGAGGGCCGCCCGGGCCGCCTCCATCGCCTTCGTGATCCGCTTCTCCGAGACCGGGCTCGGCGTGCCCAGCCCCTGGGCGAAGAAGCTGACCCGCAGCTCCTCGATCATCCAGCGGATCGCCCGCACCTCCTCGGAGGGCTGCTGCCCGGCCGGCACGGCCGCCAGCAGCTCCCCGTAGGCCTGCTGCACCTGCTGGACCTTCAGCAACTGCTGGGCGTCCCGCTGCGGGTGGTTGGGCAGGGCCTCCAGCCGGCGGTCGACCGCCAGCAGGTAACGCTTGAGGTCGGGCAGCCGCTGCCAGCCGGTGGCCGTCACGAAGCCCGGGTGCACCAGCGAGGCCAGGTGCAGCCGGACGTCGTTCACCGCGTTCAGCAGCACCGGGCTGCTCACCGACTTCAGCCGGGTCGAGGCCTTGTGGAAGGCGATCAGCGCGGTGGCCGTCTTCAGCGTGGTGTCCGCGGACAGGTCGTAGAGGTCCGCGCGCACCTTGTCGTGCAGCTTGCCGAACGCCTCCTCGTCCCAGGCCGGGCCGCCGTTCAGCGCCATCAGCCGGTCCGTCGCGGCCGAGACGACGTCCTCGAACAGGGCCGTGATCGAGCCGTGCGGGCTGTGCGAGAGCGCCAGCTTCGCCTGGTTGCCCAGCCGCCCCTGGATCGACTTGGCGGGGGACGTGGTGGTCAGCATCAGCAGCCGCCGCGTCCCCTCCCACATCGCCCGCGCCTGGGCCTCCGGGGTGTCGAACAGCTTGACGCCGACCGCGGCGCCCTCGTCCACCAGCGCCGGGTAGGCGCGCAGCGAGTGGCCGCGCGAGCGCTGCTCGAAGGTGCGCTGCAGCACCGGCAGCGAAGCCGGCCACGCGGTCAGCCCGCTCTGCTCGATGCCCTGGCCGGAGGCCGCCGAGGACAGCGTCTCCTTCAGCTTCGGCTTGAGCCGCAGCCGCAGCTCCTCCAGGTCCTTGGACTCGGCGAGCTTGCGGCGCCCGTCCACCACCCGGAAGGTCACCTTGAGGTGCTCCGGCACCCGTTCGTCGTCCCAGGCCTCCGGCGGCACGGTGACGGCCGTCAGCCGCTTCAGCGCGTGCTCCAGGGCCGGCAGGAGGGGCTCCTGGCGGTCCTTCACCCCGCGCAGCGCGGCCTTGGCGAAGTCCGGCGCCGGCACGAAGTTGCGGCGGATCGCCTTCGGCAGCGACTTGATGTACGCCGTGACCAGCTCCTCCCGCAGGCCGGGGATCTGCCAGTCGAAGCCCTCCGCGGTCACCTGGTTGAGCACCGGCAGCGGGATGTGGACGGTCACGCCGTCCGCGTCGCTGCCCGGCTCGAACTGGTACGTCAGCTTGAAGCGCAGCTTGCCCTGCTGCCAGTGGTCCGGGTAGTCGGCCTCGGTGACGCCCCCCGCGGCGTCGTTGATCAGCATCGACTTCTCGAAGTTCAGCAGGTCCGGCTGGTCGTGCCGGGCCTTCTTCCACCAGGCGTCGAAGTGCCGGGTGGAGACGATGTCGTCGGGCAGCCGGGCGTCGTAGAAGTCGAACAGGGTCTGGTCGTCGACCATGATGTCCCGGCGGCGGGCCCGGTTCTCCAGCTCCTCGACCTCGCCGAGCAGCTTGCGGTTCTCGGCGAAGAACCGGTGGTGGGTCTCCCAGTCGCCCTCGACCAGCGCGTTGCGGATGAACAGCTCGCGGCAGAGCTCCGCGTCGATCTTCCCGTAGTTGACCTTGCGCTGGGCGACGACCGGCATCCCGTAGAGGGTCACCTTCTCGTAGGCCAGCACGGCGCCGGCCTTCTTCTCCCAGTGCGGCTCGCTGTAGCTGCGCTTGATCAGGTGGCCGGCCAGCGGCTCCACCCACTCGGGCTCGATCTTGGCGTTGATCCGGGCCCAGAGCCGGGACGTCTCCACCAGCTCGGCCGACATCACCCAGCGCGGCGGCTTCTTGAACAGGCCGGAGCCCGGGAAGACCGCGAAGCGGGCGCCGCGCGCGCCGCCGTACTCGCGCTTCTCCGCGTCGAACAGGCCGATGTGGGACAGCAGGCCGGCCAGCAGGGACTGGTGGATCCGGTCCGCGTCCGGCTCGGCGTCGGGATGAGGCTCCTCGATGGTGACGCCCAACTGCTTCGCCACCGTGCGGAGTTGGGTGTAGATGTCCTGCCACTCCCGTATCCGCAGGTAGTTCAGGAACTCCGCCTTGCACATCCGGCGGAACGCCGAGGAGGACAACTCCCGCTGCTGCTCCCGGACGTAGCGCCACATCGCCAGGAAGGACAGGAAGTCCGAGGTCTCCGAGGTGAACCGGCGGTGCCGGTCGTCGGCGGCCTGGCGCTTCTCGGCCGGGCGCTCGCGCGGGTCCTGGATGGAGAGCGCGGCGGCGATCACCATGACGTCGCGCACGCAGCCGTTCCGGTCCGCCTCCAGCACCATGCGGGCCATCCGCGGGTCCACCGGGAGCTGGGCGAGCTTGCGGCCGAGCGGGGTCAGCCGCTGGCGCGGGTCCTTCTCGTCCGGGTTCAGCGCGCCCAGCTCGTGCAGCAGGTGCACGCCGTCCTTGATGTTGCGCGAGTCCGGCGGGTCCAGGAACGGGAAGGCGGCGATGTCGCCGAGGCCCGCCGCGGTCATCTGCAGGATCACCGAGGCCAGGTTGGTGCGCAGGATCTCGGCGTCGGTGAACTCGGGGCGGGCGAGGAAGTCCTCCTCCGAGTACAGCCGGATGCAGATGCCGTCCGAGGTGCGGCCGCAGCGGCCCTTGCGCTGGTTGGCGCTGGCCTGGCTGATCGCCTCGATCGGCAGCCGCTGCACCTTGGTGCGGTGGCTGTAGCGGGAGATCCGGGCGGTGCCCGGGTCGATCACGTACTTGATGCCGGGAACGGTCAGCGAGGTCTCGGCGACGTTGGTGGCCAGCACGATCCGGCGCGAGTGGGAGCGCTGGAACACCTTGTGCTGCTCGGCCGAGCTGAGCCGGGCGTACAGCGGCAGGACCTCGGTGTTCTTCAGCTTCAGCCGGCCGAGCGCGTCGGCCGTGTCGCGGATCTCCCGCTCGCCGGAGAGGAAGACCAGGATGTCGCCCGGGCCCTCGGCCTGCAGCTCCTCGGCGGCGTCGCAGATCGCCTGGACCTGGTCGCGGTCGCGGTCTACCTCGTCGGCGTCCTCGTCGCTCTCGTCGACCATCGGCCGGTAGCGGACCTCCACGGGGTACGTCCGCCCGGAGACCTCGACGATCGGGGCGTCGCCGAAGTGCTCGGCGAAGCGCTCCGGGTCGATGGTCGCGGAGGTGATCACGACCTTGAGGTCGGGGCGGCGGGGGAGCAGCTGCTTGAGGTAGCCGAGCAGGAAGTCGATGTTGAGGCTGCGCTCGTGCGCCTCGTCGATGATCAGGGTGTCGTACTGGCGCAGCTCGCGGTCCGTCTGGATCTCCGCGAGCAGGATGCCGTCCGTCATCAGCTTGACCAGGGTGTCCGGGCCGACCTGGTCGGTGAACCGGACCTTCCAGCCGACCGCCTCGCCGAGCGGGGTGTTCAGCTCCTCGGCGACCCGGTCCGCCACCGTGCGGGCGGCGATCCGGCGCGGCTGGGTGTGGCCGACCAGGCCGCGCACGCCGCGGCCCAGCTCCAGACAGATCTTCGGGATCTGGGTGGTCTTGCCGGAGCCGGTCTCGCCCGCGACGATCACCACCTGGTGGTCCCGGATCGCCGCCAGGATCTCGTCCTTCTTCTGGCTGACCGGCAGCTCGGCGGGATAGCCGATCCTCGGGACGGCGGCGCGGCGCCGCTCGACCAGCAGCTCGGCGCGCTCGATGTCGGCGGCGATCTCGGTGGCGATCTTCTGCCGGGCCTCCGGTTTGCGGACCTTGCGGGCACCCTCCAACCGGCGCCCGATCCGCACCTGGTCGCGCAGGGTCAGGTCGGGCAGGCGGGCGGCCAGCTCACCGATGCCGGGCCCGGCGGCGGGGACGTCGGCGGACTGGACTGCGGGAGAACTCACTGCGGGCATCCCTCTAGGTTCGCAAGGAGGCACGGCGGCGCGCACCTCGGTTTTCGAGCCCCTCCAGTGTCACAGCCGGGGGAGGCGAATCGCGAACGGCAGGCAACGGTCCACGGCCCCGCTGGGCTCAGGGGGGTTGAGGAGGTGTTCATGGGAGCCCAGAAGACCGCACGGGACGACGAGTTCCGCGCGTTCGCCGGCAGCACGTGGTCGCGGCTGTTCCGGACGGCGTACCTGCTCGCGGGGGATCGGCACGGCGCCGAGGACCTGGTCCAGCAGGCGCTGGAACGGGCGTACGTCGCCTGGGGCCGGGTGCGCTCGGCCGACGACCCCTACGCGTACGTACGCCGCGTCCTGATCAACGAACACGCGCGGCGGTTCCGGCGCAGACCGCCCGAGAACCTCGTCACCGCCGTCCCCGACCGGCCCGCGCCGGCCGGTGCCGACCTTGACGACCGGACCGTGCTCCTCGGCGCGCTCGCCGGCCTGCCGCGGCGCCAGCGCGAGGCCGTCGTCCTCCGCTACTGGGAGGACCTCAGCGAGACCCAGACCGCCGAGGCCATGGGCTGCTCGGTCGGCACGGTCAAGAGCCAGACCGCACGCGGCCTGGCCAAACTCCGGAAGGCCTCCTCGCACAACGGACTGATCGGAATCGGAGGCGAACGATGAGCAACGCGTCGGAGAGAGGGCCGGACGAGGCGGCCACGGTGTACGAGCTGGGCGAACTGGCCGACAGCGTCGACCCGGGGGAGGTGCCCTACGACCGGCTGATCGCCGGCGGGCGGCGCCGGCTGCGGCGCCGGCGGCTGGCGACCGCGGGGGCGGCCGCGGCGCTGGTCGTGGCGGTCGGCGCGGTGGGGACGGTGATCGGCGCGCCCGTACGGGGGTCGGGCGCGCCGGTCGGCGCGGCCGCTTCGGCCTCCGGGACGGCGGTCCCGACCACGCCGGTCCCGGGCGGGCGGGACCCGTACGACCCGATCCGGGTCAAGATCAATGACGGCGCCTCGAACGGCCGGACCTGGCAGGCCTGGGTCGCCCTCTGGCCCGCGACCCCCACCAAGGAGGCCGCCGGCAAGCAGGCCCGGCTGATCTGGGAGGCCCGGCACGCCGCCAACCCGCAGCTGCCGCAACCGACCGACGCGGAGGCCGAGCAGGGCTGGATCCCGGGCCAGGACCTGGCCAATGTCTACGTCACCCTGGACGGCAAGCGGCAGGCCGATGACTTCGTGTGCCCGGTCCCGTCTCCGGCCGAATCCGGCTACACCGTCAGCCTTCCCGGGGTACTCGGCATCAAGGGCAGCAAGATGGGCGACTCACCCGCGGTGATCGTCTCGGTCCCGTTCAAAGCCACCAGGGTCGTGGTCGACTGGGCGACCGGCGGCAGCACCGAGGCGACCACGGTCGTGGTCCAGGAGTACCAGACCCGCTGGGCCGCCCTCGCCAAGAAGGCCGACGCTGACGTCAAGACCATCACCTACTACGACAAGGACGGCGCGGTGTTGGGGGGCACCGGCACCGGCTACGTCCGGACCCCCTGAGCGGCGGTCGACTCGTCGCCGGGGTGGCTGAAAAGCGGAGGAGCCGGGCCGGCCCGCGTCACTAGACTGCGGCTCCCGACGCGCGGCCGGCGCGAGTGCGGCCGTGACGTCCTGCTGCCTGCCCGAGAGGACGGTCCCCGACCATGCGCTGGTCCCAGCTGTACGTGCCCACCCTCCGGCAGGACCCGGCGGACGCGGACGCGGTGAGTCACCGCCTGCTGGTGCGGGGAGGGTTCGTCCGGCAGCTGATGGCCGGCCACTACTCGCTGCTGCCGCTGGCCGTGCGGGTGCGGGCGAAGATCATGGACGTCATCCGCGAGGAGATGGCCGCGATCGGCACCCAGGAGTTCGTCCTGCCCACCGTGCACCCGGCGGAGATCTGGGAGCGCAGCGGCCGCTCCGAGGTCATCGGCGAGGAGATGTTCCGGCTCCGGGACCGCAAGGGCGCGGACCTGGTGCTCGGCGTGACGCACGAGGAGATCTTCACCGTGCTGGCGCAGGAGCTGCGCTCGTACCGCGACCTGCCGCAGATGTGGTTCCAGTTCCAGACCAAGTTCCGCGACGAGCCCCGTCCGAAGGCCGGGCTGCTGCGGGTGCGCGAGTTCACCATGAAGGACTCGTACAGCTTCGACCTCGACGAGGCCGGCCTGGACCGGGCCTTCCGGCTGCACCGGGCCGCCTACGAGCGGATCTTCGCCCGGCTCGGGCTGCCCGCCGTCGCCGTCCACGCGTCCAGCGGCGTCATGGGCGGCAGCGAGTCGGTGGAGTTCATGAGCGCGGCCGAGGCCGGCGAGGACCGGGTGGTGCGCTGCCCGGGCTGCGACTACGCGGCGAACACCGAGAAGGCGACCTCGGCCCTGCCCGCCGTCGCGGACGGCCCCGGCCCGGACGCCCCCGAACGCTTCGACACCCCCGACGCCCGCACCATCGAGGAGTTGGCCCGGCTGTACGGCGTCCCGGCCGAGCGGCAGGTCAAGACGCTGGTGTACGTGGTCGACGGGCGGCTCACCCTCGTCCTGCTGCGCGGCGACCACGCCCTGGCCGAGCAGAAGCTCGTCGACACCCTGGGCGCCAGGAACCTGCGGCCCGCCACCCCCGAGGAGATCCGGGCGGCGCTCGGCGCCTCGCCCGGCAGCCTGGGCGCGGTCGGCGTCACCGGGCTGCCCGTCCTCGCCGACGAGGCCCTGCGCGGCCGCACCGACCTGACCACCGGCGCCAACACGGACGGCGTCCACCTGCGCGGCGTGTCCGTCGAGCGGGACCTCGCGGTGGCGCGGTGGGCGGACCTGCGCGAGGTGACCGCCGGGGAGGCCTGCCCGCGGTGCGGCGCGCCGCTGGAGGTGCTGGTCACCATCGAGGTGGGCCACATCTTCAAGATCGGCCGCAAGTACACCGAGGCCCTGGGCGTCTCGGTGCTCGGCCCGGACGGCGAGCGGGTCGCCCCGGTCATGGGCAGCTACGGCATCGGCGTCGAACGGGCCCTGGCCGCCGTCGTGGAGACCCACCACGACGACAAGGGCATCGTCTGGCCGGTCGCGGTCGCCCCCTTCGAGGCGGTCGTCACCGTCCTCGGCGGCAAGGACCCGGCGGTGGCCGAGGCCGCCGAGGCCCTCTACCGGCAGCTGCGCGCCGAGCGGGTCGACGCCCTGCTGGACGACCGGGACGAGCGCCCCGGCGTGAAGTTCCGCGACGCCGAGCTGATCGGCATCCCGTACCGGATCACGGTCGGCGCCCGCGGTCTCGCCGAGGGCACCGTCGAGATCACCGCCCGCGCCACCGGCGGGACCACGGCCGTCCCGCTCGCCGAGGCCGCGGACCACGTCCGCAAGCTGCTCACCGCTTCCTGACGGCCGGGTCCGGGGGCGACCCGCCCCCGGACCGGTCAGGGCGTGGTGGTGGGGGCGGGCGGGGCGGACGGCGGCATCAGGCACGGCGTGGTGACGCTCAGGACCATGCGGTCGTGGCCCGCGGTGCTGGCGACGTCCACGACGTACCGGCTGTTGGGGTGCCGGGCGCTGACGGTGGAGTCCGGCTCCGCGCCGCCGTGGCTCTCCTGGTACTCGGTGATCGTGAGGCCCTCGCCGGTGAGCCGGTCGCGGACCTTGCGGACCACGTCGTCGTGCCGGGCGTCCGGGACGGTGCTGTGGACGCCGTAGATCAGCTGGTAGCGGTCGTCGGACGCCGACTCGCCGTTGCGGCCGACGCAGGAGGTGAAGACCGGATCGGCGGGCTCGTCGTTGATCCGGATCCCGGCGGACTGGGCCAGGTGCTCGGTGAGTTGCTTCGCCCAGTCCAGCGTCTCCTGGCGGGACTTGACGGGCAGCGGGTCGTTCTTCCCGGTTCCGGGGCCGGTGGTGGGGCTGGACATGCAGGCTCCGAGGGTCGTGGCCATCAGCGCCGTTGCCAGCAGCTGCTTCAGCCGGGTGCCGGTGAGCGGTGGACGGGTGGTCGGGTTGCGCATGGGGTCTCTTTCCGGCCGGCGGTTCAGTGGGGGATCGAACCCCAGAGCGGGTCCTCCTTCCAGGTGGTGTGGGGCGGCTTCCCGGCGATGATCCGGCCCTGGTTCTTCAGGCTGTCCGAGCCCTCGTCCCAGTAGCCGCCGTGCCCGGACGTGTCGATGTGGATGTTGTTCCCGCCGAATCCCGCGATGTGCGGGCTGGGGCCGAGCGAGAAGCCGCCGACCAGACGGGTCGGGTCGTCGGAGGCCTCGCCGATCCAGAGGTGGTCGGGGTTGACGTTCAGCTGCTCGGCGGTGAGCACGCCCATGCCCGGGCTGCCGAGGGTGACGATGTCGTCGGCGTCCAGGCCGTGGCTCCCCCCGCTGTCGGCGACGCCCACGGCGAAGCTGCCGTAGCTGTGCGCGATGTAGCTGAGGTGGGTCCGCGGATCGCCGTGCGCCACCCGCAGGCCGTTGGAGAAGCGGCGCATGTCCTCGGCGCCGTCGAGCCCGCGCATCGGGTTGGACGCCCCCGGCAGGCTCTCCGGGGCGTCGTAGCCGAGGTAGGAGACCACCGAGACGGTCTCGCCCTCCTTGGCGTACTGCTTGCCGTAGCCCTGCAGCTGCCGGATCCGGTCGATCTGGCCGGGCACGCCGTTGAAGTCGGTGTTCGTCCCGGGCACGAACACGGAGGTGTGGGTCGCCTTGTCGGGGTTGCCGGTCGCCACGATCGCGCGCCCGTCGCCCCCGAACGCCTCGGGTTCGAGCGCGAGCAGGAACAGCTGGTGCTGCTCGTCCTTCGCGTCGGCGTTCTCCTCCATCTTCTTCCTGATCTCGGTCAGTGCGGCCTTGCGCTTGTCGAACGCGCCCTGGTCGAGGCCGAAGGAAGCGGGCGTCCCGGCCTCCAGGGCGTCCAGCTTCTGGTCGAGGACCAGGCGGTTGGCCTCGTCGCGGACGGTCGCCGGAAGGCCGTCCAGGTTCCCGATCTTCGCCGCGTCCAGGGCGAGGTAGCTCTCCTGCTGGTCGGGCGTGAGGCTCTTCCACCAGTCGGCGTTCTTCTGCGGGTCCTTGCCGTCCGGGACGTACGGGTCGACCAGCCCGAGGTCCTTCATGACGTCGGCGACGTCGGTGCGGGTCTCGGCCACGGCGCCCTTGCCCCGCTGCTCGCCGAGGATGTCGGCGCCGAGGTGGCCGAGGGCCTTGTTGCCCTGGTCGCTGGCCGTCTGGGCGTCCTTGATGGCGTTGTCGATCCGCTGCTGGAAGCCGGTCCGCAGCTCGGCGAGGCTGCGGCGGGCGGCCTGCGCGTCCGGGTCGTTGTGCTCGCCCGGGCCCTCCGGCGGGAGGTCGACGACCCCCTCGGCGGACACCGTCAGCTTGGCGTCCTGGGCGCGGTGCACGGCGTTCGTCAGGTTGGTCTGCGCCTGGTACATCCGGTCCGCGACGGTGTTCAGGGCCAGTGCGGCGGCCTCCGCCTCGACCCGGACGATGCCGAGCCGCTGCTCGGTCAGGTCCATGAACGGGAAGGCGGCTTCCGCGTCCGCGCCCTTCCACCCCCGGCGCAGCGGGCCGTTCACCTGGTTGCGGTGCCGGGT
Organism: Kitasatospora sp. NPDC094028; assembly: GCF_049543595.1. Taxonomy (NCBI): domain Bacteria; kingdom Bacillati; phylum Actinomycetota; class Actinomycetes; order Kitasatosporales; family Streptomycetaceae; genus Kitasatospora; species Kitasatospora sp. NPDC094028. The sequence continues at coordinate 521,543 of NZ_JBMVFA010000002.1, forward strand.
GGCCGTGCTCTCCATGGTGTGGGCGAGCGCCTTCCACGCCTTCGCGGCGTCGCGCAGCCCGTGCGGGTCGAAGGCGACCAGCAGTTCGTAGGCGCTGCTCACTGCGCCGCCTTCGCGGGCTGCTTCCAGCCGTCCGCGGTCGCCTGCTCGTTGTGCGCGTGGGCGGTGGCGTTGGTCTGCAGGTTGGTGCTGGTGTCGGTGAGCCGCTTCTTGAGCGCGTCGAGCGGGGCGGCCCAGTCGGTGCCGAGCTTGCCGAGGCCCGCGGCGATCGACCAGCCGGTGAGCTGGCCGGAGGCGGTGGTGGCCGAGGTGAGCGCGTCCTTCACGGGTTTGTCGACGTCCTCGGCGAGGGTCTTCGCCACCCCTGAGGAGGCGGTGAGCGCCTGTGGATCGACGGTGACCGCGTCGGCCATGGTGATTCCCCCGAATCAGCTGACGGGTGCGCGGGCCGGTTCGACGGTGGGTCGGGCCGGCGGCGTTAAGCACCCATATGGATGATCACCAGATCATATGGGCGCTTCGGGGTGCCCTCGGGGCCCCGGGCCCTCGGGTCTCCGGGTCTCCGGGTCTCGGGGTCTCGGGGGCGGAGCTCGGCACGGGAACGCTGCGGGGAACGCGAAAGGCCCCGCAGAGCGAACTCTGCGAGGCCTTCCTGTGGTGGCCAGGGCCGGGGTCGAACCGGCGACCTTCCGCTTTTCAGGCGGACGCTCGTACCAACTGAGCTACCTGGCCGTACTGCACCGTCTCTTGCGAGACGAGCGATCCCGACGGGACTTGAACCCGCGACCTCCACCTTGACAGGGTGGCGAGCTAACCAACTGCTCCACGGGACCTTGTAGTGGCGAACCACCAAGGTCTTGCGGCACTGCACTGTACTACGGTACTGCCTTGGTACTGCGTGCCCCCAACGGGATTCGAACCCGTGCTACCGCCTTGAAAGGGCGGCGTCCTGGGCCACTAGACGATGAGGGCTTGCGGCCTGTCCCGCCGTTTCCGGCGTCTCGGGGACGTCGAGAAGCATATGGGATGCCGGGCGGATCGCCAAAACGGGTTTCGGCCGGTCGGGAGCCGGGCCCGCGGGGCGGGGGCGTCCGGCGGGGCGCCCGGGTCAGGACCAGCCGAGCTCGTCGAGCTCGTGGTCGTCGAAGCCGAAGTGGTGGGCGACCTCGTGGATGACCGTGGTGCGGACCTCCTCGACCACCTGCTCGCGGGTCTCGCAGTGGCGCAGGGTGGGGCCGCGGTAGATCAGGATGCGGTCGGGCAGGACGCCGGCGTACCACTCGCCGCGCTCGGTGAGCGGGGTGCCCTCGTAGAGGCCGAGGAGCTCCGGGTCGCCGGGGTCGGGTTCGTCCTCGACGAAGACCGCGACGTTGTCCATCATGGCCGCGAGCTGCGGGGGGATCTGGTCGAGGGCGTCGCTGACCAGTGTCTCGAACTCGTCCCGGGTCATCTCCACCGGATCATTGTCGGGTCTGGGATGACGGTGTGCCAGGCAGTGGGGGCCGGTGTTTGATGGGCCTATGACGACCTCGGAGGACGCGGTGGAGGACCCCGTGAAGGGTGCCGCCGACCGCCCGGCGAGCCCGGTGCGCCCGCCGGTGCTGCGCGGGCAGGGGCCGGCCGTGGCGGTGGTCGCGGTGGGCGGGGCGATCGGCGCGGTGGCGCGGTACGCGGCCGGGCTGGGCTGGGAGACCGGGCCGACGGCCTTTCCGTGGACGACGCTGCTGATCAACGCGGTCGGCTGCGCGGTGATCGGGGTCTTCCTGGTGGCCGTCACCGAGGGGCGCCCGGCGCACCCGCTGCTGCGGCCGTTCTTCGGCACCGGCGTGCTGGGCGGCTTCACCACCTTCTCGACGTACGCCGTGGACATCCGGCGGCTGCTGGAGGCCGGCCGGCTCGGGCCCGGGCTGGCCTACCTCGGGCTGACCCTGGCCGCCGCGATGGGCGCGGTGTGGACGGCGGCGGTGCTGACCAGGCGTCTGATCCACCGCCCGGCCAGGGCCGCGGAAGGCGCGGCCCGGTGAGCCGGCTGAGCGGCCCGGCGCTGCGGCTGACGGTGCTGGTGGGCGAGAGCGACACCTGGCACCACCGCCCGCTGTACAGCGAGATCGTGCACCGGGCGCGGGCGGCCGGCCTGGCCGGGGCGAGCGTGTTCCGGGGGATCGAGGGCTTCGGCGCCTCCTCGCTGGTGCACACGGCGCGGCTGCTGTCGCTGAGCGAGGACCTGCCGGTGGCGGTGCTGGTCGTGGACGAGGAGGAGCGGGTGCGGGCGTTCCTGCCGCAGCTGGAGGAACTGGTCGCGGAGGGGCTGGTGCTGCTCGACCGGTGCGAGGTGGTCCGGTACGCGGGCCGGGGCGGCGGCGCCGGCGGATCGCCGGGGGCCGGGGGACCGCCCGGGGCCGGGGGCGCGGAGTGAACTGGCTGCTGGTGGTGGCGGGCGCGGTGGTCGGCGCGCCGCTGCGGTACCTGACCGACCGGGCGGTGCAGTCCCGGCACGACTCGGTGTTCCCGTGGGGGACCTTCACGGTGAACGTGTTCGGCTGCCTGGTGCTCGGGCTGGTGGCGGGCGCGGTGACCGCCGGGGCGGCCTCCTCGCACGTCCAACTGCTGGTCGGGACGGGCTTCTGCGGGGCGCTGACGACGTACTCGACGTTCTCGTACGAGACGCTGCGGCTGGCCGAGTCCGGCGCCGGGCGGTACGCCCTGGCGAACGTCGCGGGCAGCCTGGCGGCCGGCCTGACGGCGGTGTACGCGGGGGCGGGGCTGGCCTCGGCGCTCTGGGGCTGAGCGGCCCGCCCCGGCCGCCCGGCCGCCCGCCGCTTTCGTCGATCCCGCCGTTTCCGTTGATGTCCGTCGATTTCCGTCGATCCCGCCGCTTCCCCGGACGCACCGGCCGTGTCCCGCCGGGGTGGGCGCGCGTTGGGCACCGGAAGCGGCCGCGCGGCAGGAGCGGCCCGGGCGGGGCGGTGGAGAGGGAACGCGGTGGCTTCGGTGCGTGCGGTGCGGGTGGTGCGGGCGGCGGCGGTGCTGGCGGTGGCCGGGCTGGGGCTGACCGGGTGCATGTCGGTCGGTTCGGCGGCCGAGGAGAGGCACGGCGTGGCGCCGGTCGGGCAGGTCGGCCCGGCGGGCAAGCCGGGGGCGACGAGTGGCCCCTCGGCCTCGCCGGGGGCCGGGCGCCCCGGCGGTACGGCCGGGCGCGCGGAGCACCAGGGCGGCCTGCAGGCGGAGAGCGCGCCGGGCGGCGCCGCGGCCAGCGCGCAGCTGGAGGCCGCGCCGGGCGCGAACGGCGTGGTGGCCGGGGTGGTCCCGGTGCCGGGGGCGGGCAGCCCGGACGGCGCGCCGGGCGGAAACGGTACTGCGGGCGGCGCGAACGCCAGCCCCGCGCCGCACCCCGGCGGCGGCACCTCGACCGGGTCCGGCGGGGCGTCCGGGGCCGGCGGTGCGGGCGGCACCGGGGACGGCCGCTCGGGCGGCGGCACCGGCGGCACCGGCGGCACGCCCTCGGCCACCCCGAGCAGCCGCCCCTCGGGCACCCCCGAGCCCGAGCACACCCCGCCCGCCGGCACCGCGCCGCCGTCCGCGGAGCCGTCCGCCGGTGGCTCCGGTTCCCCGGCCCCGAGCCCCCGCGCGGGTGCCCATTAGGGGGCTGGCCAGGGCATTTGCCTCCGATCCCGAGGGTCGTCTATGGTGGTAGATCGTTCGTTTGATTCATTTGACTGGCGCCCTAATCCCATCTGGCGCCCTTGGCGCGTTCCGGCGATCCGTGGCTGACCGCATAGAGGCGGTTGTGAAACAGAACCCCGGACTTTGGCGCGTGCCACTTCCGGAAGGTTTTGCATGTCTCTCGTTGACGACGCCCGCTTCGCCATGCCCGCGAACGAGGCTGCCGCCGATGTCACCGACACCACCGACACCACCGAGCTGATCGCCGAGGCCGAGGAGTTCGCCGCCGAGGCCGCCTCGGACACCGCCGAGGAGACCGCGGAGGACACCGCCGCCGAGGCCGCGGAGCCCACCATCACCTTCGGCGACCTGGGCCTGCACGACGACGTCGTCCGCGCCCTCGCCAAGCGTGGCGTCACCACCCCGTTCCCGATCCAGGCCGCGACCATCCCGGACGCGCTGGCCGGCAAGGACGTGCTGGGCCGTGGCCGCACCGGCTCCGGCAAGACCCTCAGCTTCGGTCTCCCGCTGCTGACCCGCCTCGCCGACGGCGAGCGCACCCGCGCCAAGCACCCGCGCGGCCTGATCCTGGTCCCGACCCGCGAGCTGGCCATGCAGGTCGCCGACGCCCTGGAGCCCTTCGGCTCGGTGCTCGGCCTGCGCCTCAAGGTCGTCTGCGGCGGCACCTCGATGTCGAACCAGATCTACGCGCTGGAGCGCGGCGTCGACATCCTGGTCGCCACCCCCGGCCGTCTGCGCGACCTGCTGAACCGCGGCTCCGCCAAGCTGGACGACGTCCGGACCGTCGTCCTCGACGAGGCCGACCAGATGGCCGACATGGGCTTCCTGCCCGAGGTCACCGAGATCCTCGACCAGGTGCCGGCCGGCGGCCAGCGCCTGCTGTTCTCCGCCACCCTGGAGAACGAGATCGACACCCTGGTGAAGCGGTACCTGAAGAACCCGGTCACCCACGAGGTCGACCCGTCGGCCGGCGCCGTCACCACCATGACCCACCACATCCTCGTGGTGAAGCCCAAGGACAAGGCGCCGATCACCAACGCGATCGCCGCCCGCAAGGGCCGCACGATCATCTTCGTCCGCACCCAGATGGGCGCCGACCGCGTCGCCGAGCAGCTGATCGAGGCCGGCGTGAAGGCCGACGCGCTGCACGGCGGCATGACCCAGGGCGCCCGCACCCGCGTCCTCGGCGACTTCAAGGACGGCTACGTCAACGTCGTCGTCGCCACCGACGTCGCCGCCCGCGGCATCCACGTCGACGGCATCGACCTGGTCCTCAACGTGGACCCGGCCGGCGACCACAAGGACTACCTGCACCGCTCGGGCCGCACCGCGCGCGCCGGCCGCTCCGGCGCCGTCGTCACCCTGGTGCTGCCGCACCAGCGCCGCGGCGTCTTCCGCCTGATGGAGGACGCGGGCGTCGACGCCAGCCGCCACATCCTGGACCACGCCTTCGACGCCGAGGTCGCCAAGATCACCGGCGCCCGTTCGCTGACCGAGGTCCAGGCGGAGAGCGCCGCCAACATCGCCGGTGCCGCCGAGCGTGAGCTCGCCGACATGACCCGCCAGCTGGAGCGCGCGCAGCGTCGCGCCACCGAGCTGCGCGAGGAGGCCGACCGCCTCGCCGCCCGTGCGGCGCGCGAGCGGGCCGAGCTGGGCATCGAGGACGAGGAGCCGGCCGCCGAGGCGGACGCCGAGACCGCGGCCGAGACCCCGGCCGCCGCCGAGGCCCCCGCCGCCGTCGTTCCGGCGCAGCAGTCCGAGGAGCGCGCGCCGTCGTACCGCGAGGCGCGCGGCGAGCGTCCGGCCTTCGGCCGTGACCGCGACCGGGACGACCGCCGTTCGGGTGGTTTCCAGGGCCGTGACCGTGACGACCGTCGTTCGGGTGGTTTCGGTGGCCGTGGCGGCGACGACCGTCGCTCGGGTGGTTTCGACCGTGACCGCGGTGGTTTCCAGGGCCGTGACCGTGACGACCGTCGTTCGGGTGGTTTCGGTGGCCGTGGCGGCGACGACCGTCGCTCGGGTGGTTTCGACCGTGAC